>NZ_JAUQOO010000001.1:0-667246 GCF_030580745.1 Pseudomonas serbiensis | reverse complement strand
CAAACCGCCATCAATAACGCATCAATGGCCAAATCACTGGTCATCCGCGACTTCATTGACCAGCCAACGACCTGACGAGAAAACAGATCCAGCACCACTGCCAAATACAGCCAGCCTTCATATGTACGAATGTAAGTGATGTCGGTAACCCAAACTTTGTTGGGTTCTACGACATCAAACTGGCGCTTCAGTAAATTGGGTGAGGCGACGGCTGGCTTACCGCCGTATTTGCCAGGGCGGCGTCGATACCCTGTCTGAGAGCGCAGACCTTCAAGACGCATCAGCCTCGCCACACGATGCCGACCACAATCCTCACCGACTTCGCGCAGATCGTCATGGACTTTGCGATAGCCATAAACGCCGCCGCTCTCCAGCCAGGAATGCTTGATCAAACCCAGCAGTCGCTGGTCGTCTTTGGCGCGTACAGATTGCGGCTCAGACAGCCAGGCGTAATAACCGCTGGGATGGACTTTCAGCGTCAGGCAAAGCCGTCGAATGGAATAGTCGCCCGCTCGCTGCTTGATAAAGGCGTACTTCAACCGCACTCCTTGGCAAAGTACGCGGCGGCCTTTTTTAAGATGTCTCGCTCTTCGGTGACCCGCTTGAGTTCGGCTCGCAGACGACGCAGTTCAGCATGCTGATCATCATCCTGCTTCCGTTCTTCTTGAGGTTTGCTGTAGCGCTTTATCCAGGCATAGAGGCTATGCGACGACACGCCAAGACGCGCCGCCACATCAGCGACAGGCAGCTTCTTTTCGGTCACTTGATTGACCGCTTGGATTTTGAATTCTTCGGGATAACGTGGGTTGCTCATGGCACCTCCTGATTGGCCTCAGTTTAAGGCAAAGAGGTGTCTACGAAACCCAGGGCGATTCAATCCTTCCAGATTTCATGCTCTCGTGTTGATTGCTCGGAGAGGATGTTGTGTGCCTCATCAATGATCAAGTGCAGGGTTTTAGTCGGTGGGCTGTTCAACCCTTCTGCTTCCTTGTGATTCACATAAAAATTCTTTGCAATGAGCATTGGCAGAATTTTTTTCACATCGTTCTTGCATTTTTTCAGTGAAATGACGTGCAGAAGGTAGGGAGGGGGTGGTGCATCGACGATATGCAATACGTTGCGCAATCCCGCCAGAGAAGACCTCGCCCTGGCCAACACGGGTTGGATATGTTCGTATTGTGCATAGCCCATCACCACATCACCGCAGAGCTGTAGATAGCAACGCAAAAGCAGCTCATCGAATTGGTCCAGCGCATCCAGTTTTACATGTGCGGCAAGGAAAGGCTTCAAAAAGGCAGCAAATGCTTTCCCATCAGAATCGTAGTAGTGCCCTTCCAGCGCTCTGAAGTATTTGTTCTGCGCATGGTATTTTACCCCTGCCAAGTGGTGCTGCAATGCCTCAGAGCCTATAATCCGGGCGACCTCGCGTGTTAACTCCAACGCCTCCGCTTTAGGCTCAGCAGCAGCAAACACTCGCTCAAACGTTTTTTCCAGAAAATGGGAGAGCGGCAGGTTTTTAAACTTTTCCCTCCCCGACAGAACCCGTCGGAGAAACGGTGCCTGAGTGTTGGTGGTTGCCTGAAAAAGCAAGCTGAGGGTTTCCGCATCCCAGAAATGAGCACTTTCCAGCGTGAATTTTTGTGCCCCATTCTTGGAGTCTAAAACCGTAACCTTTTTATCTTGGGTGGCCAGGATCTGGCCTCCAGTGTATTCACCATTAAAATCAATAATGACGAACTGACTCTTCCCTTTTAACCCGGCAAGTTTCTCCCGAAATAAAGTCGTATATAATTTGGCCAGCGTGTTCGACTTCCCACTGCCGGTGTTACCAAAAATGCCCAGATGACTGTTAAATAGCCGTGTCCACGGGAGGCTGATAGGGATATTCTCTTTGAGCATCGCGCCGATGGTAAAGCTGCCCCCATCATTCACACCGTAGATCTTCCCTACCATCTCCTCACTGAGGAGAGAGGCACCATCCCTGATCATCGGCATGTATTTCACGCCTTCATAGAACTTATTGTCAGCCACGTAACCGACGGGCCGAACATCCACCTTCCTGATGTAGGAAGTTTTTTCTGCGGTTTCGTCAAGCTTGCGCTCATCCAGATACTCACCTTCCACTAGGCATACAATATCGATGAACCCGCGTTGAATCAGCAAATGCTCTCTGATTGAAACACCCCTATACTTTTTACCCTCGTGGAATAGGGTTTCCTGGTTGGAATCCTCAAATATCCTCAGAGTAATCCTGACGCCGCTGACGGCAATAACCTCACCTACCCGGATGACCATCAGTGAGCATCTCCCGGCACGTAGGCCTGCGGGCTGAGCGAAAGCACATGCTTATTAAAATTGGCAAAATTCAAGTCAGCCCCCTCGGGCGGGCCAATGACCTTGACGTTTCTCCACGCGCCAAACTCGTCGCGCATTTTCTGTGCTCCTCGTTGGCTGTATGCGCAGACAAACGTCTGCAGCTTGGGATTCGACAGCGAGCGCTGAACGAGCTTCAAGATGTGCTCATCCGCAAAGGAGAACCCGAATGTAATCAAGATCGAGTTGGGCCGTTCCAGTTCGTAGCTGAGTAGTCTGAGCATTTGATAGTAATGCTCTTCAAAAACCGTCTCGTGAAATTTCCACTTTGTGGGGTTCACGATTGGAAGCTTATTGTACTCGTACCAGAATCTTTCCATCTGATTGTGGGTAAGCTTTACCAACGGAATCTCGTCCGTGACGCCCCCTTCTGTGGTCAGATACTTTGAGAGATCCGAAATTTTGTTTATGACGTGCGGGCTGAGAAGGTTTTTGAAGTCATTCTTGTAACTAACTTCAATCTTGTCCCCGCTCTTTTCCCAGTAGACCGAGCCATGCAGGTGAATAATATTGAGCTGCGGGACGCCGTACGCGACACGCTCGAAAACACCGGTCTGGCATTGAAAGGTGTTAAAGTTTTTCGCGTGCAAATGCTTCTTGTGAAACCCTGAAGTCCCGTCATTCACGACAAATTCGTGCGTCCCTCTCACCAGCAGGCGATCAGCGGCGTGCGCCAGACAGCCATCATAGTTGGTGGTGAAGATGTTGATCTTGCGATTGACATCCTTTCTTCTGTCCAGAAAACCTAATAGCGTACGCAAAAAAACTTCGTAATTATCAAGATTTTCCAGTCCCTCAGCCGTGGCAACCGCTGATGGAGAAAATGTCTGAACCGGATGAATGCACGTGTTGTAATAGTGCATGAACAGCGCCGCGTTCTTCTCTGGGCGCAGTGCATACTTTGTCGACAGCGTTTCGATCGTCTCCCAGTTGCCGAGCACATCCTTAATCTGCAATCCCAAAGTGGGAAACAAATCCGCCGAAGCACCAGAGCCGATCAGAATATTGACATTTTTGTTGTAGATACCCAGTGCTTCTATGGGCTCAAACATGCAACCTCCTGTCATTCGGCCTTGAGTCTTTTCCTATTCCGCGCCTCCTGTAACCGTTCTGGAGAGGCCTGCCCTGCACGCTACTGTTTTGCCACCATAGTGTCTACTAATGGCCCCCATGTCTTTCTCATGGCACTGCCAGCCCGGCAGCAGCGTTCGGAGCAAGCCAGACGCGGCACCGACCTCCTGCTCACCAACGAGGTGCACTTTAACCATCAGCCTTGACGCCTTTTCGCCATTTTATTCTCGGGGAATTACGGGTCATGTCACAGAGCCTGACAGGTCAGTAAAGGGTCTTGTTGGCATGAGGTGCGGCAGCCACGCTCAACGCACACGAAAGCGACCCTGGTGTAAGGACGCGCCGGATTTGGCACTCCTTTGCACGATGTTTGGCACTCGAAAATATCGGCGGAATACTCCTTTTTGCGTTTTCTTTGGCACCGAGACACTCAGGTGTTCCGACGTTTCGCCACTTCAGCAGTTAATGTCGGAACGACCTAGGCCAGTGTGTGATTCGACGCAGCCGTTTGGCTTGCTGTCTTGCTTCACCATGAGCTCGCTCATGGCCTATAGTCTCGAGCATGACGAATAATCCAACTGAAAAAGCTCTCATGGCGCGCGGCTTCGATAGTGAGACGGCCGCAAGGCTGCGGTGCGCAGGTCAGACATTGGCGAAGCTAAAGCTTTCGAGTGAAAATGCGTTGTCAGCGCTTGGACTGAATGCTGAGCAAATCGCAGCTATATACGGCGGAACCCGGCCAGCGATACCTCAGGAGGATCTTGTCAAAGTCTTGTTTGCCAACCGCTGGGTTTGCTGTGTCTGCCGTGATCCTCAAAGGCCAATTATTGTGCACCATATTAACGAGTGGTCTACCAGTCGTGATCACTCAACGCCGAATCTAGCGGTACTGTGCACTATCCATCATGGAGAGGCGCATACGAATCGGCAGCTTGAACAGAATCTGACGTCATCACGTATTTCAAGCCTCAAGGCTCAATGGGAACAGCAGGTTGTACGAGATGATGCCCTGGCTATTCAGCAAGGAAGTCAGCTTCAGCTTGATAACTGGCTTTACTTTAATCATCTGCGTCTGTTCGAGTTGGCGCAGGGGTTGGGAGTAGACCCCACTGCTGTATCGGGCTTTCAGCAGGCAATCACGGCGGGGGTCTGTGACCAAGCAGGGGCGGTCGTGAAAAGGGTGACAGCTGGCAGCTTTATGTACGCGGACTCAGATCGAATACAGCTTTACTATTATGTTACTGCGCTGTTTTCGGCCGTAATGCAGGACGTCGTTGTCAGGAACATTTCAGACCACCTCGACCGAAGCGTGCTGGGATGCACGATTGCGCCCGGCGACATCATATTTGTTCAAGGTGCTCACTCATTCTCAGATGAGTTGCCAGCACCAGTGGGCATCGCTCTACGCAGAGGTACGCGAACAGCAAATCACGTAATTATTAGCTTCGTATTTGACTCGGCCGAAGCTACCTCAGTGTCCGCTTGGAGTCTTTGGCTAACAGGTCGACAGTCGGTTGGTAGCCTTATTCAAGTCAAGCAGATCCGGCGTATGGATGGTGGATTGCATATTGCTGGGACGGTGTTGGCAATTAGAAACGACTCTTCCGACTTGAAGGGACGGACGTACGAGCAAAGCCTTCACGATTCCGGGCTACCTCACCAAAGAGATGATGATTCTGACATCGATATGAGCCAATTCGATGCTGTATTTTGACTTGGTCGAGGGCTGCCCGGCTTGACGCTTCAAACTCACCTTTGTACCTGGTAAGTGCTCAGCGCACCGACACACACCAAGCTCCCTGACAGGCATGGAGGTTGTAGCGGCAACTGCTCAGTCAATAGGAATGACTAGGGTAATCCCGTTTCTTCCCGCCGACTCCCTCACCAGTGCCAAAGCTGTCACCTCCTCACACCTGGGCTTGCGCGTAGCGCGCCATTCCTGGAGTTCAATGTCTTAGCCCAATCTGAAAAGATTGGGCTAAGACATTGAAAAATATGGTCGGGACGGAGTGATTCGAACACTCTCCCTTTAGCACCCCATACATGGGGTAGCTGGATATTCCAAGTTTGTCCGCCAGCCGTGCCTGCCGAACGAATAAAAAACCCGGCACGAGGCCGGGTGGTTACCCGCCATCCCCAAGACGCAGCCCCCAAATGAGAGGGATGGAGAGCTGACAAGAGAGGGCGGGAGCGAGATGATGCCAAAGGGTGTCTTCCTGCGCAATAGAAGCCTCTTGCCGAACATCTCCGCCGCACCTCAGGCAACGCGTGAAGTTCACGCATTTACGGCAGCCCGAGCTAGATGGACCCAAGCAAGCAGCGACATCCATTATCACAGCAAAAAGACAGTACCTCAGCTTGAACCCAGCGCACTGCAAACGATTTGTGCGGTCACATCGAAATTCTCCGTAGTAAGCACATCGATTGGCGCGCGACCTTTAAATCGCTCATGAGGCTTACAAAGGGCGCCATAAAGCCTCCATGCATCGACATCCGGAAACCGCGCTAACGCAGCAAGTACCAACTTGTGCCGCAGTGGATCAAGCTGCCAATCGGGAATACGCTGACCGCGATTCCCCAGACTCAGGGATAGCAGGCGCCGAGCCTTGATATCTCGGTTGATCTGATCTCTGGATTTGCCTGCCAGTTTGGCGAAGACAAACAGTGCCAAATTACTCGAAGCTTCATAGGTAGCTAGCATCTCGGCGCGCTGGCGTTGTATTTCAGATACTTGGGGGTCGCGCAGCTGTTCAGTCTGCGTAGGAGCAGGTAGGACTGGTGAATACTGAGCAGCGTTAAGGACCGGTTCGTTGCTGACGGACGTTTTGGAGGCTGGGACAGTTGTCTCTGGGAAGCCACCGCTGTACAGAACGGCGTTTGCATTCGCGCTTTCCAACGAAGGTAATGAAGCTGCGCCCTCTAAACGAATGGTCAGCGGAGAACTTGCCGCTTTCAGCTGTCCCTGCCCCCAAAGGTCCAGACGATTCGCCCAGTCCTGCATCATGGTCCGGCGCTGCTCGACATATTCCGCGTGATTGTAGGCCGCACTCACCTTGTCCGGATCCGCATGAGAAAGCTGAGCATCCACCCACACCTTCGGGTATCCGATCTCGTTCAGCGCCGTCGAGATCGTCGCCCTCATGCCATGACCGGTGAGTTGATCGGCGTACCCCATTCGGCGTAGCGCGCCATTCAGAGTGTTCTCACTGATGCGCTTGCTCAGGTCGCTTCGATGCGCAAACAAGTAGCGTTGCGCAGGGACAACCTGGTCCAGCAAGTGACGCACGATCTCCAGCGCCTGAACCGACAGCGGCACTATATAAGGCGGTACATTTTGAGTCTGCTTACCAGGCTTCCGCATCGCTAGCTGGAGTTGTTTCACCACTTCCGCCGGTATGACCCACAAGCGCTTCTCCAGATCGAACTGGTCGGGTGTCGCCAACCGCAACTCGCCCGTGCGGACACCGGTCAGCAACAACAACCGAAGGCCAAGCCGAGTTTGGTTGGCGCCACCGTAATTTCGAAGAGCAACCATCAATCCCGGGAGCTCGTCCATTCGGAGAAATGGATTGTGCGTAACAGGAGGTTTGGGTAGCGCGACGACATCAAGGTCTGATGCTGGGTTGTGTTCCAACCCCTCAATCTTCACCAGCGCATAGCGGAACAATTGGTTGAACCAGGTCCGGCATTTTTCGGCGGTCGTTAAGGCTTTGCGCTGTTCGATCCTGCTCAGTAAATCCAGCAGATCGTGACGATTGATGTCGTAGATAGACCTCCCACTCAGTACGGGCAAGACGTCTTTGTTGAAGATTCGCAAGATCTGCGAGAGCGTGCTCTGGCGCCCTTCCTTCAGGCTTAGCCTGCGGAACTCCACCCACTGATTGAACACGGCCTCGAAGGTGTGTTCCTTCGCAGCATGAACAGCAAGTCGCTGTTGTTTACGATGCTCGTAGGGGTTGATGCCTTGGGCAACTAAGGCGCGCGCCTCGTCACGTCGAGTACGTGCTTCTTTGAGGGGGATTTGAGGGTAACAACCCAAGGACATGCGCTTCTGCTTGCCCGCCCAGTAATAACGGAAGAGCCAGACTTTTCCGCCTCTGGCCGTCACATTGAGCGTGAGACCATCACTGTCGCCGAGGGTGTAGTCATTACCGGTGATTCGGGCATGCCGAACTGTCATTTCTGAGAGTGCCATAGCGAGCTCCTGAACAGAGTCAGGGCCAGATGCTCATCTCGCTACACAATCTGCTCCAGCATTAAACCGATTCGGTGCTCATCAGAATCCTGGACTCAATCCTGGACTTAAACGCACCGGATAGTGCTGGATTTCAGTGGTTTCCGCTGGAACGAAAAAAGGGCCTAAAGGCCCTGATTTCAATCACTTACAGAATTCAGTGGAACTCTGTAGCGCAATATTTGGAGCGGGAAACGAGACTCGAACTCGCGACCCCGACCTTGGCAAGGTCGTGCTCTACCAACTGAGCTATTCCCGCTTGGTGATGGCCGCCATTCTATACGCTGGCGTTTATTCGTCAAGCCCTTGATTCAAAAAAGTTATTTCTTTTCTGCGGTGGTCTTCAAATGAGGCCAGGCGGCTCTCAGGTACTGCACCATCGACCACAACGTCAGCCCTGCCGCGATCAGCAGCAATGCATAACCGACGATGACCCAGAAAGCGAAGGCCGGAGGGTTGGCCAGGAGAATGACCAGCGCCAGCATCTGGGCAGCCGTTTTCCACTTGCCCATGTTGGAAACGGCCACCTGGGCGCGGGCCCCTATTTCGGCCATCCATTCGCGCAGTGCCGAGATCACGATCTCGCGACCGATGATGACGGCAGCCGGCAGGGTCAGCCACAGGTTGGCGTGGGTCTGAACCAGCAACACCAGTGCAACAGCCACCATCAGCTTGTCTGCCACCGGATCGAGAAAGGCGCCAAATGGCGTGCTTTGTTCGAGACGACGCGCCAGATAGCCGTCGAGCCAGTCAGTCGCTGCGGCAAATGCGAACACGCTACTGGCCGCCATATAGCTCCAGTGGTAGGGCAAATAGAACAACAGAATGAAGATCGGGATCAGTAAAACACGCAGAACGGTAATCAGATTAGGGATATTCATCGGCACAACTGGCTACGAGGTGAGCGGGCATTCTACTCGCTGTGCAGGTTTGCATAAATCGACTCTGCCAGCTTTTTGCTAATTCCGGGTGCTTTTGCTATTTCATCGATGCTGGCGCGGGCCAATTCCTGCAATCCACCGAAGTGTTTGAGCAGATCGCGACGCCTTGTAGGCCCAACGCCTGCCACGCCTTCGAGGGTCGAAGTACGGCGTGTCTTGCCGCGTCGCGCCCGGTGTCCGGTAATGGCGAAACGGTGAGCCTCGTCGCGGATCTGCTGGATCAGGTGCAAGGCTGGCGAATCGCCCGGCAATGTGAACTCATGAGCAGCATCATTGAGGTACAAGGTCTCGAACCCGGCCTTGCGGGTCGTGCCCTTGGCAACGCCGAGCATTATCAGATCAGGAACCGCCAGCTCAGTCAGTACATCGCGAGCCATGGACAATTGCCCCTTGCCGCCGTCGACCAGCAGGATATCGGGCAACTTGCCCTCTCCATCCTTGATCTTGCTGAAGCGCCGGGTCAAGGCTTGATGCATGGCGGCATAGTCATCGCCTGCCGTGACGCCTTCAATGTTGTAACGCCGGTAATCGGACTTGATAGGCCCTTCAGGACCAAAGACCACACAGGACGCCACGGTCGCTTCGCCGCTGGAATGACTGATGTCATAGCATTCCAGCCGCTGAGGCGGCTCATCGAGCTTGAGGACCTGCGCCAGCGCCTCGAACCGCGAGGCCACATGCTGACGATTGGCCAGACGTGCGCTCAAGGCCTGTTCGGCATTGGTCACTGCCAGTTGCTGCCAGCGCGCACGGGTGCCACGAACCCTGTGGCTGATGGTCATCTCGCGGCCACGGGACTCTTCGATGGCATCGATCAGTGTCGGGAAGTCCTCGTGGACCACATTGACGATCACCTCGACGGGCAACTCACGATCGACACCGCCGAGAAAGTACTGCGCCAGGAAGGCCGACATGACCTCTCCGACCTCCTCTTCTATACCCACCTGCGGGAAGAAGTTCTTGCTGCCAAGCACACGTCCGCCGCGCACACTGATCAAATGCACACAGGCACCACCAGGGTTGACGAACGCAGCCACCACGTCCACGTCACCGGTTCCGCCTTCCATGCTTTGCTGATCCTGAACCCGACGCAGCAAGGCCACCTGATCACGCAACTCGGCTGCCCGCTCGAACTCAAGGGCCATGGCGGCCTTTTCCATCGACTCGTTCAGCTCATCGGTCAGGGCATTGCTGCGGCCTTCAAGAAACATGACCGAATGGCGTACGTCCTCGGCGTAAACCTCTGGTTCCACAAGCCCTACACAAGGCCCTTTGCAGCGTTTGATCTGATATTGCAGGCAGGGACGATTGCGATTCTTGAAGTAGCTGTCTTCACACTGACGAACCAGAAACGTCTTTTGCAGCAGGCTCAGGCTTTCACGAATCGCCCCCGGGCTTGGATAAGGGCCGAAATACCGCCCTTTGGCCTTTTTTGCGCCCCGATGAATACTGAAACGAGGGAATACACCATCGGACAGAAAGACGTAAGGGTAGGATTTATCGTCGCGCAGCAGGATGTTGTATGGAGGCCGCCATTCCTTGATGAGGGTCTGCTCCAGCAGCAGCGCTTCGGTTTCATTGGCCGTGATGGTGGTTTCGATCTGGGCGATGCGAGCGACCAGAGCGTTTGTCTTGGGCGCAAGGCCTGTCTTGCGAAAATAGCTGGCCAGGCGCTTCTTGAGGTTCTTGGCCTTTCCGACATAAAGAAGCTGGGCATGAATATCGAACATGCGATACACGCCAGGGCGGCCACTGCATGTCGCAAGAAACGCGCTTGGATCAAACGATTGGGTCATGTTCAGGCGCTGGCATCAACCATGCCGTGACGTACAGCCAGTAAAGCGAGTTCGACATCACTGCTGATCGAAAGCTTCTCGAAAATCCGGTAACGGTAGGTATTAACGGTCTTGGGTGACAAGCATAGCTTGTCGGAGATGGTCTGGACCTTCTGACAGCCAACGATCATCAGGGCAATCTGGATCTCACGCTCGGAAAGCAGGTCGAACGGTGAATTGTTCTCTTGCGGCTGGAAGGACTTCAATGCCAGTTGCTGGGCGATCTGCGGGCTTATATAGCGCTGCCCGGCAAATACCAGACGAATGGCTTGCACCATTTCCGCAAGCCCGGCGCCTTTGGTCATGTAGCCTGCGGCACCGGCCTGGAGAAGGCGCGTCGGGAAAGGATCTTCTTCGCAGACCGTCACGGCCACGACCTTGATCTCGGGATGGCTACGCAGCAACTTGCGAGTCGCTTCAAGGCCTCCGATGCCGGGCATCTTGACATCCATCAGCACGACGTCAGGTTTGAGCTCCCGGGCTTTCTTCAGGGACTCTTCACCAGAGTCAGCCTGACCGACAACCTGCAAGCCGTCTATGTCGGCAAGCATGCGAGTAATGCCTGTCCGGACAAGATCATGGTCATCGACAACTAGCACCCTAATCAAGCAGACACCTCACACAACAGTCATAACGAATGCTACCCACCATAACAAAAACCATGAGTCAGACCTAGGCCCTGTTGCCGTTTCAGCGTAAAGCCGCACCCAGGAAGCGGTACAGGCGGGCTGAAATCACAACGGCCCCTGATATCAGGCAGGATCCGGCTCGTATCGATATGTGGATAGCGTTGTCAACAAACTATCACTAACCCATTAAGACACCAGCGTTTTTTCTCAAAAACGCTTGATTGGCAGATATGCCATCAATGGTCGTCAGGCAACGACTTATTGTGAATGCCATAAGAAGCCGATAGCTCGGCCAGAGTGATGGTCAACCGGCTTATTGCATCCTGATCCTCCTTGTGCAAGGCTCTGTAGCTCCCTAACACCTTCTCCTCTGCAGTGCTGAGGTTATCGATCGGAATGGGTGTGGGCGTCCCGGTCAATACGTAGAGCACATCGACCCCCTTCGCCGCTACTGCTGCGAGATAGTCGGCCTTGGGCGCACGATCACCGCTTTCATATTTACCCTGAGCATTTGCCTCCACGCCACCGATTTCACCGAAGGCGCGTTGAGAAAGCCCCAGACGCTCTCTTTCTTTTCTTAACCGGTAGCCAATTCCACTCATTTGAATGCGTAACCTTGTTGACCCCATCCTTACGAATGGTAGAATCTAGATAGAATTAAACTTATTTGAACGGTTTTGAACTATGCCCGGAATACGTACCGCTGCACAAGCCAAGGCTTGGCTAGAACAACAGGGAAAATCGGTTCAAGAATTTGCTCGGGAAAACAGTATTGATCCGGCAACGACTTACCAAGTATTGGCTGGCCGCAAGAAAGGTCGTCGCGGAGAAGCCCATAAAGTGGCGGTTTTGCTGGGCATGAAGATAGGTGTGATCCCCTCGCAGAGTACTGGCACAGAGCAAGAAAACGATAATTGAGAATATCTCCCGCCTAAACAACTTCAATAGATGACACAACAATCCGACTGTATATGTCGACTTTTCTTACAAAACCTGCTGATAGAAAAAACAGCCATTCAAAGCTGTGCCCTCCTTCCATGGTCTCAAGCTCCTGAGCAATTCAGGCAATCAATGCAACTGATTGAATTTTCCAATTGAATCAGAGCATTTGCCTACGGTAAGCTCCTGACCAACCTAACGGAGACACACCATGCTGCAATCCGCCTCATCACAGCTTCTGCACTCTGCCAGCGTTGAACGCTCGGTAGCAGGCGCTGCTGCGCGGACTGCCTCTGCTGGTGTCTGCCTGCCGGTCAACGTTTATTACGGGTATTGGTTTAGCCACTGGCGCGCCTGATACCCAAAAAGGCGCCCGGATTCAGGGGACGCCAACCAGAGAATTCTCTACCCCCGGTCGGCTACCCGACCGGGGGTTTTGTTTTTTGGGCCATTGAAAGCCCGATTGAATCCACTTGAGGAATACGACATGAACACCACTTTCTATTACCGCAACGACATCGACTTCGCCTGGCGATTTAGCAATCTCCGTTCGGGACAGCCAGCCGCCTCCGATCGGTCACTGCCAGGTGGCAACCTCACACGCACAGCCAGTCAGGCCAATTGTCGAACACCCCAATAGGGTCTTGCGCGGGAACATGCCCGCCAGCCCAGGAAACCAGATCATGAACTCGTCCGTTGCCGTAAAACCGTCCGACCTGTCCAGCAATGTCACCCTGCTCGACAACACGCCCGCCCCAACGCGCCTGCCCAGTACCATTGAGCTGAAAAGCCGTCTGCCACTGACCGCCGCCCTGAGCGAACAGGTTGCAGCCCATCGCCGTGCCGTACGCTCGATCCTGACCGGGGAAGATTCCCGTCTGCTGGTGATCGTAGGCCCCTGCTCTCTCCACGACCCGCAATCGGCCCTTGAATACGCCGAACGCCTGGCCAGCCTGTCAGCCGAAGTCAGCGATCAGATGCTGCTGGTGATGCGCGCCTACGTCGAAAAGCCTCGTACCACCGTAGGCTGGAAAGGCCTTGCCTACGATCCACAGCTTGATGGCAGCGATGACATGGCCGCCGGCCTCACCCTGTCACGCCAGTTGATGCGCGAAATGCTGCTCATGGGCCTGCCGGTTGCCACCGAGATTCTGCAACCCATGGCCGCTGGCTACTTCGATGATCTGCTCAGTTGGGTAGCCATTGGCGCACGCACCACCGAGTCGCAGATCCACCGGGAAATGGCCAGCGGCCTGCCAATGGCAGTCGGATTCAAGAACGGCACGGATGGCGGCGTAGCAGTGGCCAGTGACGCAATGCGTTCGGCAGCCCACCCGCATCGCCATTTCGGAATGGATCGCCACGGCCATCCGGCAATCATCGAGACTCAGGGCAACCCGGACACCCATATCGTCCTGCGCGGTGGCCATCGCGGCCCCAATTACGATAGCCAGAGCGTTGCCCAGGTACGCGCCAGCCTTGAGAAGAACCGCATTGCCTCAAGAATCATGGTCGACTGCAGCCATGCCAACAGCGGTAAAGACCCGCTGCGTCAGCCACAGGTGTTCAATGACGTGCTTGAGCAACGCTTGCAGGGCGACAAATCGCTGATCGGCATGATGCTGGAAAGTCACTTGTTCGATGGCTGCCAGCCTTTGAGTGAAACGCTTCAGTACGGGGTTTCAGTCACCGATGGCTGCCTCGGCTGGGAAGGTAGCGAGCACCTGTTGCGTCAGGCAGTGGACCGGCTGCGCTACAGGTAATCGGTTCTCGATGAACTTTTATCAGGAAATGCAGCCTTGATTCCGGTAGGCTCTTTCTTTTTTTTGACAGGAGAAACTTTCCCATGGCTAAAGCCACTGCCCGCCACATCCTTGTTTCGAGCGAAGAGAAATGCAACGAACTCAAGGCTCAGATCGAAGGCGGCGCTGATTTCGCTGAAATCGCCAAGGCTAACTCCAGCTGCCCGTCGAGCCGTCAAGGCGGCGACCTGGGGTCGTTCGGTCCAGGCCAGATGGTCAAGGAATTCGATACCGTCGTATTCAGTGCGCCAGTCAATACCGTGCAAGGTCCAGTGAAAACCCAGTTCGGTTATCACCTGCTGGAAGTGACCAGCCGTCAGGACTGATCCTGATTCGCTGAGGCACATGAAACGGCTCATCTTCGGATGGGCCGTTTTCATTTGTACTCCCGTATTTATTGACAGTGACGGTTACAAAGCCTGTTGTGATCCGGTACCTTGGCGCATGCCTTCAACCCTGATGTTCGCGTGTGAACGTCAGTCAGGATTCAAGTAATGCGTTCTGCTTTCCTATCGCTGATAACTGCAATGCTGGTGCTTGCCACGGGCCTTCAACAAGTGCGGGCAGAGCCGCAGCATGCCTTGACCGTATATGGCGAACCGCCGCGCTATCCTGCCGGTTTCCAGCATTTCGACTACGTGAACCCTGATGCCCCCAAAGGCGGGAGCATGCGTCGCTCGGCGACAGACATTGGCCAGTTCGACCATTTGATGCCGTTCACTGACAAAGGCACGGCCGTCTCGCAGATCAACGGCATGCTGTATTCACCACTGGCGGTCAAATCGCTGGACGAGCCCTACACGGTATACGGGCTGGTCGCACAGAAAATGGAGCGCTTGGAGGACGGAATGTCCTTGCGTTTCTATCTTGACCCACGCGCCCGCTTTGCCGATGGCACACCCATCACAGCCAATGACGTGAAATACACCTATGAGCTGCTGATGACTCAAGGCAGCCTGCAATACCGTACCCGGTTTGAAGCGGTAAAAGGCCTGGAAGTGGAGTCCGGGAACCGGATTCGCTTTGACTTCAAGAATAACGACAACCGTACCCTGCCCCTGGATCTGGCCTCTTTGCCGGTGTTTCCCGAGCACTGGTGGAAAACCCGTGACTTTGCCGGTGGCGCAGGCTTCGAGATCCCGCCGGGCAGCGGCCCTTATACGATCAGCCATGTCGATCCGGGGCGCAGTATCACCTTCGAGCGCGACCCGAACTGGTGGGGCAAGGATCTGCCGGTCAACAGAGGCATGTACAACTTCGACCGGTTCAGCATTGAGTATTTCGGCGATACCGATGTAGCGCGGCAAGTGCTCAAGGGGGGCGCCTACGATTACAACCGTGAATATTCGGCCACCGGTTACTCAATCCGCTATGACAGCCCGGCGCTGAGCGAAGGTCTTCTGCAAAAGGCGCATCTGGCCAAGGGCGCGGTCCAGAGTTCGCAAGGCTTTGCCTTCAACCTCAACCGCCCGATGTTCCAGGACCGTCGCGTGCGTCAGGCGTTGTCTCTGCTCTGGGACTTTGAATGGGCAAACCGGCAGATGATGCGCAATATGTACATTCGCCAGGACAGCTATTTCTCGAACTCGGAACTGGCAGCCACGCAACTACCGACACCCGCTGAACTGAAGATTCTTGAGCCCTTGCGCGGTTCGATTCCCGACGAAGTCTTTACCACGGTCTTCAAGAACCCGAAAACCGATGGCACAGGTTTTATCCGCGACAAACAACTGCAAGCGCTGGCGCTATTGCAGGAAGCTGGCTGGAAACCCAAGGGTGATCAACTGGTCAACGCCCAGGGCGAGCCGCTCAGCTTCACCTTCCTCAATGGGCAACCGGGTTTCGAGCGTCTGCTGCTGCCTTACAAGCGCAATCTGGCGCAGATCGGTATCCACTTCGAGGTGCGGCGGATCGATGCGGCCCAGTATCTGAACCGCGTCATGGCCCGGGATTACGACATGATCGTCACCGGCTTCATGGTCTCGACATCGCCGGGAATGGACCTCTACAACAACTTTGGCTCCAAGGTGGCCAATGATCCAGGCTCCAGCAATTACATGGCACTGCAAGACCCCGCCGTGGACACCCTGATCGAGGGCCTGCTCAAGGCTGGCGACAAGGCGACGATGACCGACTATGCCCACAGCCTTGATCGGGTACTGCAATGGAATTACTACTGGATTCCCAACTATTACCCGCCAGGCTCCTCGACCGTATGGTGGAATCGCTTCGGTATCCCGAAAATCCAGGCCAGCAACAGCGAAGCCATCGAAACCTGGTGGGAAGTCAGCCCCACACCGCTCAATAACGAGCAATTTGCAGCAAAACGCGGCGCTTCAGCCCTTGTTTCGGAGATGAAGTGAATGCTCGGTTATATCCTGCGCCGCCTGCTTCTGATCATTCCCACGCTGTTGTGCATTCTGCTGGTCAACTTCTTTATCGTGCAGGCCGCACCCGGTGGGCCAGTGGAGCAAGCCATAGCCCGCCTGCAAGGCATCGGTAACAGCAGTGTCGGCGCGGGCGCGACAGAGTCGGTCAATACCGGTCAATCAAGAGCGTCCCGTGGCCTTGATCCCAAGCTGATAAAGGACATCGAACGCCAGTACGGTTTCGACAAGCCGCTGCATGAGCGGCTATGGCTGATGCTGAAAAACTACGCACGACTGGATTTCGGCAACAGTTTCTTCCGCGGTGCCTCGGTGACCGACTTGATCCTGCAAAAGATGCCGGTTTCCATTTCCCTCGGGCTCTGGGCGACGCTGCTGACGTACCTGATCTCGATTCCGCTGGGCATTCGCAAGGCTGTCAGGCACGGCAGCCAGTTCGATATCTGGAGCAGCACCGCCATCATCATCGGCTACGCCACACCAGCCTTTCTGTTTGCCATGCTGCTGATCGTGGTGTTCTGTGGCGGCACTTCGCTGCACTGGTTTCCGGTACGAGGCCTGGTGTCGGATGAATTCGACCAGCTATCGACACTCGGCAAGATTGCCGACTACTTCTGGCATCTGGTGCTGCCGGTATCGGCACTGGTGATCGGCGGGTTCGCCACCCTGACCCTGCTGACCAAGAACGCCTTCCTCAATGAAATCACCCGCCAGTACGTCACCACCGCCCGGGCCAAGGGCATGAGCGAACGGCGCGTGCTGTATGGCCATGTGTTTCGTAACGCCATGCTGCTGGTGGTGTCCGGCATCCCACAGGCATTTATCACGGTGTTCTTTGCCGGATCGCTGCTGATCGAGGTTATCTTCTCTCTCGATGGCCTGGGGCGCATGAGTTACGAAGCCGCTGTTTCGCGGGATTATCCGGTGGTGTTCGGCTCGCTGTTCATCTTTACCCTGTTCGGTTTGCTGATAAAACTGGCAGGCGACATCTGCTACACCCTGGTCGACCCGCGAATCGACTTCAGCGCGAGGAATGCCTGATGCGCAGACTTTCTCCGCTGGCTCAACGCCGCCTGGAACGCTTTCGCGCCAACCGTCGGGGCTGGTGGTCGCTGTGGCTGTTTTGCGCGCTGTTTGCGTTGACGCTGGGAGGCGAACTGATCGCCAATGACAAACCGCTGCTGGTGAGCTATCAGGGCGACCTCTACTTCCCGGTCTTCAAGCGTTATAGCGAGCAAGAGTTCGGCGGAGAGCTGCCCTTCCAGCCCGATTACCGCAGCGAATACGTCCAAAAACTTATCGCCAAAGGCAATGGATGGATGGTGTTTCCACCGATTCCGTTCAGTGATGACACCCCCAATTACGACCTCGCAGCCCCGGCTCCCAGCCCGCCCTCGGCCAACAACTGGCTAGGCACCGATGATCAGGCTCGCGATGTACTGGCGCGAGTCATCTTCGGGGCACGAGTGTCGATACTCTTCGCCCTGATCCTGACCGCCATCAGCGCCCTGATCGGTATCGCGGCCGGTGCCTTGCAGGGTTATTACGGCGGCTGGGTGGACCTGATAGGTCAGCGCCTGCTGGAAGTCTGGTCAGGATTGCCGGTGCTGTACCTGCTGATCATTCTGTCAGGCTTCGTCGAACCCAGTTTCTGGTGGCTGCTGGGCATCATGGCGCTGTTTTCCTGGCTGACGCTGGTGGATGTGGTGCGCGCCGAGTTCCTGCGCGGGCGCAACCTGGAATACGTCAAGGCGGCCCGCGCCCTTGGGTTGGGTGATCGCAAAGTGATTGTGCGGCATATCCTGCCCAACGCCATGACCGCGACCCTGAGCTACCTGCCGTTTATCCTGACCGGCGCCATCTCGACGCTGACCGCCCTGGATTTCCTGGGTTTTGGCATGCCGGCCGGCAGCGCTTCGCTGGGTGAGTTGATCGCTCAGGGCAAGCAGAACCTGCAAGCGCCCTGGCTGGGCCTGACCGCCTTTTTTGCCCTTGCGTTGATCCTGACGCTGCTGGTGTTCATTGGTGAGGCGCTGCGTGATGCGTTTGATCCGCGATCTTGATCCTCGATCTTGATCCCTGATGCTGATTCGAGACCCTGAAATGTCAGAAAAACTGATCGAAATCCGCAACCTGAACATCGCCTTCGGTGGGCAGAAGGTCGTCAGCGACCTGAGCCTTGATATCTGCGCGGGCGAATGTCTGGCACTGGTGGGTGAATCCGGCTCGGGCAAATCGGTCACCGCTCACTCGATTCTGCAACTGTTGCCCAAAAGCGGCACGACCAGTACCGGCAGCATAACCTATCGCGGTCAGGAACTGATCGGCGCCAGCGACCGGACCTTGCGTGAGCTGCGGGGCAATCGGATTGCCATGATCTTTCAGGAGCCCATGACCTCCCTCAACCCGTTGCACACCGTTGCCCGGCAGATCGGCGAAACACTGCTCCTGCATCGCGGCATCAGTGGTCGCGAGGCCCAGAAACGCATCGTCGAGCTGCTGGAACTGGTCGGCATCCAGCATCCGCAAAAGCGGCTCAAAGCCTACCCTCATGAACTGTCCGGAGGTCAGCGCCAGCGAGTAATGATCGCCATGGCCCTGGCCTGCGAACCGGAACTGCTGATTGCCGATGAGCCGACCACAGCGCTGGATGTCACTGTGCAGCGCAAGATTCTGTTGCTGCTCAAGGAGCTGCAACAGCGCCTGAACATGTCGTTGCTGTTGATCAGCCATGATTTGAATCTGGTCCATAGCGTTGCCCAGCGGGTCTGCGTGATGCGCGCCGGGGAAATCGTCGAACAGACCGACTGCCAGTCGCTGTTCAAATCGCCACAGCACCCATACAGCCGCCTGTTGCTCGATGCCGAACCGGCGGGTGAACCCTTGCCACGGGATACCCGGGAAAAAGTCCTGGAAGTCGAGAACCTGCGCGTCTGGTTTTCCCTGGCAGGCGGCATTCTGCGTCGTCACAAGGAGTATCTGAAGGCCGTCGATGACATCAGCCTGAGTATCGAACGCGGCAAGACCCTCGGAATAGTAGGCGAATCGGGTTCAGGCAAGTCGACACTTGGTCAGGCAATCCTGCGCCTCCTGGAGTCTCGTGGCAGTATCCGTTTTCAGGGACAGGCTCTGGATGGCTTGAATCAGAAACAGATGCGTCCATGGCGCAAAGAGATGCAGGTGGTCTTTCAAGATCCCTACGGTAGTCTCAGCCCGCGCATGTCGGTGGCGCAGATAATCAGCGAAGGTCTGGAGGTCCACAGGCAACTGGATGCCCGGCAGTGCGAAGCCGAAGTGATACGGGCACTGAAAGAAGTCGGCATCGACCCGCAAAGCCGCCATCGTTATCCCCATGAGTTTTCCGGCGGCCAGCGCCAGCGTATTGCTATCGCTCGGGCACTGGTACTCAAACCTGCTTTGATACTGCTCGATGAACCGACCTCGGCGCTGGATCGAACGGTACAGAAACAAGTCGTTGCACTGCTACGTGACCTGCAGGAAAAACACGGCCTGACCTACCTTTTCATCAGTCATGACCTGGCTGTAGTCAAGGCGCTGGCCCATGATTTGATCGTGGTCAAGGATGGCAAAGTCGTCGAGCGTGGCGCCAGCCACGATATCTTCGATTCGCCTCAGCACCCTTACACCAGGGAATTGCTGGCGGCAGCGCACCCAGGATAAAAACAGGCATTCTGTTCGGCCAGACGCCGGGGTTAAATGACGGAACATCCCCATGAAAAACAATAATCTCAGCGACTACCAAAACATCCAGCGTCTTGCGACCCGCTCGCTGTTCGAGATCATCGAGCAGTCCAGCGAAGGCACCGTGATCGTCGACAAAGATGCGCGCATCGTCTGGATCAACGAACGTTATGCACGCCGGTTTGGCCTGCAGGATGCCAGCCTGGCCATTGGGCAGCCTTGCGAAAGCGTGATTCCCGGCAGCCTGTTGCGTCAGGTGGCCAGCAATGGACAGCCCATCCTGCTGGACATGATGGACACGGCAAAAGACCCGCTGGTGGTCATGCGCCTGCCCATTCATGACAACGCCGGCTCAGTGATTGGCGCCATCGGCTTTGCCCTGTTCGATCAGTTGCAGACGTTGTCGCCCTTGCTCAAACGCTACCAGAGCATGCAGCAGGAACTGGCCAGTACGCGCTCACTGCTCAAGGCACGGCAGGCAAAATACAGCTTTGCGCACTTCATCGGCATCAGTGAGGCGACACTGGAAGTCAAACGCCGTGCCCGGCGCAGCGCCAGCACCGAATCCCCGATCCTGCTGCTGGGCGAGACCGGCACCGGCAAGGAACTGCTGGCGCATGCCATTCATAACGCTTCACCCCGCGCCGACAAACCCTTTGTCAGCATCAACAGTGCAGCAATCCCGGAAGCCCTGCTGGAAGCCGAGTTCTTTGGTACGGCACCCGGCGCCTTTACCGGTGCCGTACGCAAGGGACGTTCGGGCAAACTGAAAATTGCCCAGGGCGGTACGCTGTTTCTCGATGAAGTCGGCGACATGCCACTGGCCCTGCAAAGCAAGTTGCTGCGGGTGCTGCAGGAAAAGGAATATGAGCCCGTAGGTTCCAATGAAGTGTTCCAGAGCGACGTGCGTCTGATAGCGGCCACCTCCACCGATCTGGAGGCGGCGATCAAGCGAGGCGAATTTCGCGCTGATCTCTATTACCGCTTGAACGTCCTGCCCATTCAGGTTCCCCCATTGCGCGAGCGTCTGGAGGATCTGCCTGTGCTGAGTGAAACCATCCTCGAAGAACTGCATAGCCAGCATGAGCTGGAAGGCAATGCACTGAAACTGTTGGCGCAACATGCATGGCCCGGCAATATCCGTGAACTGCGCAATGTGCTGGAGCGTGCGGCGTTGCTCAGCGACGATCTGCAACTTACGGCCAAGGATATCCATACGGCCATCGGCACCCTGCTCCCGCCAGTCGCAAGCAACGCTCGCGATAATCGCCCTCATGTCCACGAAACCTTCAGCCAGGCCCGTCAGCGCAATGATCGACAATTGATCGAAACCACTTTGTTGCAGTGTGCAGGGAATGTGGTGCAAGCGGCCAACCAGCTCGGCCTGGGCCGCTCGACCCTCTACAAGAAAATGGCAATGCTGGGGATCGTGGAGTCTCAATAAAGAGAACCGAGTCTCCCTTAAGAGACAACACCCCCGTAGGAGCGAATTCATTCGCGAAAACCAATCTTCCGCGAATGAATTCGCTCCTACGGGGCGGCGGTAATCTCTGTTGTGAGATTACCGGCTGCATGCATTTTAGTAATTCCCTTTACTTTCAATGACTTGAATATATGGCACGAATCCCGCTATAGCCATGCGGCGGCCTGACCGCACCCAAAAAACAATAACAACAGGAGATACCCATGAGCGTACTCATTGCTTTGGCGGCGCTCGCGCTGCTGATGCTCGCGGCCTACCGTGGTTACAGCGTTATCCTCTTTGCCCCCATTGCCGCGCTGGGTGCAGTATTGCTGACCGACCCTTCGGCAGTGGCGCCTGCATTTACCGGGCTGTTCATGGACAAGATGGTCGGCTTTATCAAGCTGTACTTTCCGGTGTTCCTGCTCGGCGCGGTATTCGGCAAGCTGATCGAGCTGTCCGGGTTTTCCCGCTCCATCGTGGCAGCCGCCATCGGTGTGCTCGGCACACGCCAGGCCATGCTGGTGATTGTGCTGGTCTGCGCCCTGCTCACGTATGGTGGCGTGTCGCTGTTCGTCGTGGTGTTCGCGGTCTATCCGTTTGCCGCCGAGATGTTTCGCCAGAGCGATATCCCCAAGCGCCTGATTCCGGCAACCATCGCGCTGGGAGCGTTCTCCTTCACCATGGATGCCTTGCCCGGCACGCCGCAAATCCAGAACATCATTCCCACGACCTTCTTCAATACCACCGCCTGGGCCGCACCATGGCTGGGCCTGATCGGTACCGTGTTCGTATTCAGCGCAGGCATGCTGTATCTGCAGCGTCAGCGCAACAAGGCTGCACGTAACGGCGAAGGTTATGGACACGACCTGCGCAATGAACCGGAAACGGCAGCCGACATCAAACTGCCCAACCCGTGGATAGCGCTCTCGCCACTGGTGCTGGTGGGGGTCATGAACCTGCTCTTTACCTGGTGGATTCCCCAGTGGTACGGCAAGACCCACACCCTGGCGCTGCCGGGCATGGCGGCTCCGATCCAGACTGAGATTGCCAGGCTGACGGCGATCTGGGCCGTTGAAGCCGCACTGTTGACCGGCATTGTGATGGTGCTGATATTCGGCTTCGGGGCCATTCGCTCCCGGCTGGCCGAAGGCAGTAAAAGCGCGGTCAATGGCGCGTTGCTGGCGGCCATGAATACCGCATCCGAATATGGCTTTGGCGCTGTAATCGCTTCACTGCCAGGGTTTCTGGTGCTGGCCAATGCCCTGAAAAGCATCCCGGACCCGCTGGTCAATGAAGCCATTACCGTCACCCTGCTGGCCGGTATCACCGGTTCGGCCTCGGGCGGCATGAGCATCGCACTGGCCGCCATGTCAGACAGCTTCATCGCGGCTGCCAACGCCGCGAATATCCCGCTGGAAGTCCTGCATCGGGTGGCCGCCATGGCCAGCGGCGGCATGGACACCCTGCCCCATAACGGCGCGGTCATCACGCTGCTGGCCGTGACCGGGCTGACCCACCGTGAAGCTTATCTGGACATTTTCGGTATCACTATCATCAAGACACTGGCGGTTTTCGTCGTGATCGCAGCGTTCTACGCCACTGGCATCGTTTAAGGAATCGATTATGAATCTGCAAGGAAAAACTGCATTGGTCACCGGCTCCACCAGCGGCATCGGCCTGGGCATTGCCCTGGTTCTGGCCAAAGCCGGCGCCAACCTGATCCTCAACGGTTTCGGCGATGCTTCGACGGTGATCGCCCAAGTGCAACAGTTTGGCGGTCGCGTTGGGCACCACCCTGCGGATGTCAGCGACCCGGCACAGATTGCCGACATGATCGCCTATGCCGAACGCGAGTTTGGCGGGATCGACATTCTGATCAATAACGCCGGCATTCAGCATGTGGACGCTGTGGAGGACTTTGCCGTCGAGCGCTGGGACTCGATCATCGCTATCAATCTGTCATCGGTGTTCCACACCACCCGCCTGTGCCTGCCCGGTATGCGCAGCAAGGACTGGGGACGAATCATCAATATCGCCTCGGTTCACGGGCTGGTGGCTTCAACCGGCAAGGCGGCGTATGTCGCGGCCAAACATGGCGTGATTGGTCTGACTAAAGTGGTAGGTCTGGAAACCGCCCGCAGTCATGTCACTTGTAACGCCATCTGCCCCGGCTGGGTCCTGACGCCGCTGGTGCAGCAACAGATCGATAACCGCCAGGGCGACCCGGATCAGGCCCGACACGACCTGCTGGCCGAAAAACAGCCCTCGCTGGATTTCGTTACACCGGAGCAACTGGGTGAGCTGGTGTTGTTTCTGTGCAGCGAGGCGGCGGTTCAGGTGCGCGGTGCGGCCTGGAATGTGGATGGTGGGTGGCTGGCTCAATAACGTTGTGCAGGAGCGAATTCATTCGCGATCATTCGCGGATAAATCCGCTCCCACACAGTTTGAACAGTCATGACCGGGGGTCTTCGTTCTCGTCCACCAGCCCCCAATCGGACATCGTTGTCGAGCCTGTCCCGACAGGTGCAGGCGGAGGTGTTGTGAGGTTGCTGACTCCGCCTTCGCCATGCAGCTTGAGGCGCAGGCGCACGTTGTTTTGCGAGTCGGCGTTTTTCAGGGCCTCCTCTTCGCTGATTGCACCTTCCACCGCCAGATTGAACAGCGCGGTATCGAAGGTCTGCATGCCCAGGCTGCCGGACTTTTCCATGATGCCCTTGAGTTCGGTCAACTGGTTACGCTGGATCAGATCGCGAATGGTCGGCGTCCCCATCATCACTTCCACTGCCGCACGTCGCTTGCCATCCGGGGTCTTGACCAGGCGCTGGGAAACGAAGGCCTTGAGGTTGTTCCCCAGGTCGTGCAGCAGTTGTTCGCGGCGCTCTTCCGGGAAGAAGTTGATGATCCGGTCCAGGGCCTGGTTGGCGTTGTTGGCATGCAGGGTCGAGATTGCCAGGTGGCCGGTATCGGCAAAGGCCAGCGCATGCTCCATGGTTTCCCGGTCACGAATCTCGCCGATCAGGATCACATCCGGGGCCTGTCGCAAGGTGTTTTTAAGCGCGGCACGGAAACTGCGGGTATCGACCCCCACTTCACGCTGGTTGACGATGGACTTCTTGTGGCGGTGAATGAACTCCACCGGGTCTTCGATGGTGATGATATGACCACTGGCATTGCGGTTGCGATAGTCGATCAGGGCCGCCAGAGAAGTGGATTTACCCGAGCCCGTCGCGCCCACGAACAACACCAGCCCGTGTTTTTCCATGATCACATCGAGCAGGATCGGCGGCAGATGCAGATCCTCGAAACGCGGGATATCCAGCTTGATGTTGCGCGCCACGATGGAGACTTCGTTGCGCTGCATGAAGATATTGATCCGGAAACGCCCGATACCGGCCAGTGACACCGCCAGGTTCATTTCAAGCTCACGCTGGAATTCGAGCTTCTGCTCCTCATCCATGAGGCTCTGGGCGACAGTCGCCACCTCGCCGGGCTTGAGGGTTTCAGTGCCCAGCGGCTTGAGCACGCCATTGAACTTGGCGCAAGGCGGCGCTCCGGTGGAGAGATAAAGGTCCGATCCGTCCTGGCTGGCCAGAATCTTCAACAACGCCGGGAAATCCATAATCAACACCGCACAAGATAATGTGAAAACGCTTGTCTGCCCGCTGCACTCAGCAACCTTTCACGAGCAGATTTATTCAATCGGGTCAGGACAGGCATAATGGCAGCCTTTTCTGACAGGTGATATTGCGACATGAAAGCCCAAGCCCGCCATATTCTGGTGAAGACTGCCGAAGAAGCCGAGCAGCTCAAGCTGCGTATCGCCAAGGGCGAGGCCTTCGACGTACTCGCCAGGAAGCATTCCACCTGCCCGTCCGGCAAGCGTGGCGGCGACCTGGGTGAAGTCCGGCCCGGCCAGATGGTCGGTGCCATCGATCAGGTCATCTTCAAGAAACCGCTACGCACTGTACACGGCCCCATCAAGAGCAAGTTCGGCTACCACCTGGTTCAGGTGTTCTACCGCGACTGACCGGCTCCAGGCTACTCACACCCCAAGGCAAGAGTAGCCCGAAACCTGTCCAGTCACTTCGGTGCAATCGCTCCATCGACCAGCACCTGGGCTTCAGCCACCAGACGCTGCAGGTGATCTTCGCCCACAAAGCTTTCCGCATAGATCTTGTAGATGTCCTCGGTGCCGGATGGGCGCGCTGCGAACCAGCCGTTCTCGGTCATCACTTTCAGGCCGCCAATGGCCTGATCGTTGCCCGGTGCATGGCTGAGAATGCCCTGGATCTTTTCGCCCGCCAGTTCAGTGGACTTGACCTGCTCCGGCGACAGCTTGCCCAGCAGAGCCTTCTGTTGCGGGTTGGCCTTGGCATCGACACGGGTCGAGAACGGCTCGCCCAGCTCGTCGGTCATGGTCTTGTAGATCTCGCTCGGGTCACGGCCTTTACGTGCAGTGATTTCGGCCGCCAGCAAGGCCGGAATCAGACCATCCTTGTCGGTGGTCCAGACCGTGCCGTCGCGACGCAGGAACGAAGCACCCGCGCTCTCTTCACCACCAAAGCCCAGCGAACCCTCGAACAGGCCTTCGGCAAAGAACTTGAAGCCCACCGGGACTTCGTACAGGCGACGGCCCAGACGCGCCGCGACCCGGTCAATGATGCCGCTGCTGACCACGGTCTTGCCGACCGCTGCATCGGCACGCCAGTCAGGACGGTTCTGGAACAGATAATCGATGGACACTGCCAGATAGCTGTTAGGCGTCATCAGCCCGCCAGTCGGAGTCACGATGCCATGACGATCATGATCCGGGTCGCAGGCAAAGGCGACCTGATAGCTGTCCTTGAGGCCGATCAGGCTTTGCATCGCATGGCTGGACGATGGGTCCATGCGGATCTGGCCGTCCCAGTCAACACTCATGAAGCGGAAGGTCGGATCGACGAACTTGTTCACCACGTCCAGGTTCAGGCCGTAATGCTCGCCAATTGCCGACCAGTAGCGAACCCCTGCTCCGCCCAGCGGATCGACGCCCAGGCGCAGACCGGCATTGCGGATGGCGTCCAGGTCGATGACGCTTTTCAGGTCTGCCACGTAGGTGTTGACGTAGTCATGGCGATGGGTGGTGTCGGCACGCAAGGCTTTTTCATGGCTGATGCGCAGCACACCCTGGAGTTTCTCGGCCAGCAGTTCGTTGGCCTTGTTCTCGATCCATTTGGTGATATGGCTGTCAGCCGGGCCACCATTTGGAGGGTTGTACTTGAAACCGCCACTTTGCGGCGGGTTATGGGATGGCGTAATCACGATCCCGTCAGCCAGACCGGAAGTACGGCCACGGTTGTAGCAGATGATCGCGTGGGATACCGCCGGAGTCGGCGTGTATTCGTCGCCTTCGGAAATCATCACCTGCACGCCGTTGGCGGCCAGTACTTCCAGGGCCGTTGCGCTGGCAGGCGTCGAGAGCGCGTGGGTGTCAGCGCCCAGGAACAGCGGACCATCGATGCCATTGGCCTGACGATACAGACAGATCGCCTGGCTGATAGCCAGAACGTGCCACTCGTTGAAGCTCAGCTCGAAAGAGCTGCCACGGTGGCCGGAAGTCCCGAAAGCCACGCGCTGGGTTGTGATCGAAGCGTCCGGCTGCCCGGCGTAATAGGCCGTTACCAGTCTCGGGATATCGACCAGTAACTGCGCAGGTGCCAGCTTGCCGGCGAAAGGACTGAGACTCATACAACCTCCACGTAAATGGGGACAGGAAATTCGGTTTTGGCGAAAACGCCTATGGTGCGGCAGTTTACTGGCAGTTTGACCGGAATGCTTGGCTATCGATCCCTAAGTAGTTGAGTTTGCGAGCTGCCACCAGGTCGGGAGTAGCTGTTGCACCTGACGCTCGGCAAAACGGTCATCGATCAGCATGACCACACCACGATCATTCTGGCTGCGGATTACTCGCCCGGCAGCCTGCACGACTTTCTGCACGCCCGGATAAAGATAGGTGTAATCGTAGCCAGCACCGAACAAGGCAGCCATGCGTTGTTTGAATTGCTCGTTGACCGGGTTCAACTGAGGCAAGCCAAGGGTCGCGATGAACGCGCCGATCAACCGTGCTCCGGGCAGGTCGATACCCTCGCCAAATGCACCGCCCAGTACCGCAAAACCAATGCCTCTGCTGCTCAGGGTGAAGCGGTCGAGAAAGGCCTGACGCTCGCCTTCACTCATGCCGCGCTCCTGTTGCCACAGCTCGATCTGCGGCCAGCTCTGACGCATCAGCTCAACCACTTGTTGCAGATAATCGAAGCTGCTGAAGAACGCCAGATAATTACCCGGTTGCGCCTGAAACTGCTCTCCCATCAAGGAAACGATAGGGGCCAGCGAGGCCTGTCGATGAGTGAAGCGGGTCGAAATGTGGCTGACGATCCGGACATCCAGTTGCTCGTGGTGAAACGGCGACTCCACATCGATGCAGACCGTCTTCTCTGCCAGCCCCAACAAGTCCGCATAATAGCGTTGCGGCTTCAGCGTAGCGGAAAACAGCACAGTCCCCAGCGCACTGTCCAGACGCGGCGCAATGAAACGAGCCGGCACCACATTGCGCAGGGTCAACCGGGAAAAACGGCGTTTCGCGCCCCACTCGCGCACGGCGATATCGAAGATGAAATGCTCATCGAACAGTTCGCCAATCCTTACAAACGCAATGGCATCGAAATAGAAGCTTTGCAGCGCGCCATCCACTGCATGCGGGTGCTCGTTGAAGTAATCGCCTATCGCCGACACGCACAGGTTCAGGCTGCTCAGAAATTTGCCCGGCACATCGGCGTAGGCCTGATAGGCACCCGCCTGTTCCTTGTGCAGGGCATTCCATTGGCGGCTGAGCCGTTGCAAGGCCTTGTGCAAGGGCTGCGGAGCACTTTGTCGAAGTGCATTGAGGTTCTGCTGATCGAGGCTGGCGCTGTACATGCTGCGGGCACGCTCGACCATGTTATGGGCTTCGTCCACCAGTAGCGCCACGCGCCACTGATTGAACTGGGCAAGGCCGAACAACAAGGCGCTCAGGTCGAAATAGTAGTTGTAGTCCGCGACCACCACGTCCGACCAGCGCGCCAGTTCCTGGCTGAGGTAATACGGACAGACCTGATGCAGCAAGGCGACTTCGCGCACGCCAGCCTGATCCAGCCATGGCGCATTCAAGGCGGCACTGCGCGCGGCAGGCAAGCGGTCATAGAAACCGTTGGCCAACGGGCAGGAATCACCATTGCAAGCCTTGTCCAGATGCTCGCAGGCCTTGTCCCGTGCGACCAGTTCCAGCACACGCAAGGTCAGGTCGGGCGAGCTGCGCCCGATCACTTGCAGGGCATCCAGCGCCAGTTTGCGACCCGGCGTCTTGGCCGTCAGGAAGAATACCTTGTCGAGCTTTTGAGTCGGTGCAGCCTTGAGCATCGGGAACAACGTACCGACCGTCTTGCCAATCCCGGTCGGCGCTTGCGCCATCAGGCAGGACCCCGTGCTGACGGCCTTGTAAACCGACTCGGCCAGCACTCGCTGCCCGGTCCGAAACTGCGGATAAGGAAATGCGAGCGTCTTCAGACTCTGGTTGCGTGACGAGGTGTGTGCCAGTTCCTGCTGCGCCCAGTACAGGAATATCTCGCATTGCCGCTCGAAAAACTCCCGCAACGCTTCGCGGCTGAACGACTCGCGGATCAGGGTTTCCTGTTCGCTGACGATGTTGAAATACACCAGCGCCAGAGTGACCTCGTTCAGATTCAATTGCTGACAGATCAGCCAGCCGTAGATTTTCGCCTGCGCCCAGTGCAATTGACGATGATTGCCGGGCATGGCATCAAGCTCACCACGGTAGGTCTTCACCTCTTCCAGTTGATTGAGCGCCGCATCGTAGCCATCGGCCCTGCCCCGAACCGTCAACTCCCGATAATCGCCGCTCAGCGACAGCTCAGCCTGATAACTCGCGCCACGCCGAGCCGCCACGGTGCGGTGCCCGGCAATACCTTCCTGGGCCGTGGGCGAAGGTGTGAAGCGCAGATCCAGACTGCCGGCCTTGGCCGTGAATTCACATAACGCACGCACCGCCACGACATAACGCGAGGGCTCTGCGCCAGTAGATTGCGGTTCAAGGTGAGGGCTGGAAGAAGTCGTCAGAGTCACTGCACAGGGGAACTGTTGATTGCCGATACTGGATAGGCGTACAGATAACAGCCTTTTCCCGGCTCTGGCAAATACAAATGGATCAGCGGCCCTGTCGCGGGCAAGTGCGCTCCTACCGGGCGTCTCCTGCACCTCAATGCTGCCGCGCCTGCTTCAAGGCCTCGGCCAGTGCGCTCAGCAACCGGGCGATGTTCTGGGTCCAGTCAATGGCGTAACCGATGCGCAGGTGTTGGCGGTGCAGGCCTTGCAGACTGAACAACTCGCCGGGGGTAACGATAATGCGCTGCTGCAAAAGGCTCTCGAAAACCTGGCGCATGTCCACGCGATACACACTTTGCACCCATATTCCGCAGCCGCCTTCAGGCAATTCATAACGCAGCAGTTGCCCCAGATCCCGGTCCAGCAACTGCACCATCATCTGCATGCGTTGCGCCAGCAACTCTCTGAGTTCAACCAGATGAGCATCCAGCCGCCCGCTGCTACAGAGCCTGGCAACCGCCTTCTGACGAATCGGCGGCAACTCGAAGGCGCGCAGCAGGAAATACTGCTGCCACTGGACGTCGAAGTGTTTGCACAGCAGGTAGCCATAAGGAGCTTCGGGCCCCAGAACCTTGTCGAAGCTGCCGAGGATCAACAGACGCTGCGGATCGATCAAATCCCGCAGGCGGGCTTGCTTCGGCACAAAAACCAGTTCGCCGTGGCTGTCGTTTTCCAGCACCCAGACCCGATACCGATTGAGCAGTTGAGCGACGGCCTGAAGATTGGCAGCAGGCAATGTGCTGCATTGAACCGGATTAAGCAGCGATGGTAACAGCGCCAGGCCAATGTTCTCTGTCAGCAGCACTTGATCCAGCACTGCCAGATTGATAGCGCCCGCCTCGTCCAGCGGCACCTCGATGACCCGGATGTCGAAGGACTGTAACAAGCGCAACAACGTCCAGGTGCAAGGCGACTCAACCAGTACGGTTGCGCCACGCAGGTTCAAGACCTCGACAACCGCCGCCAGCATGCCCGGCATATCCGGCCCGATGTAGACATTTTCCGGGTGCCAGCAGCGCTGGGCATCCTGGGTATAGCGAGCCGCCAGGGCCGTACGCAGTTCGATATCCCCAAAAGGCTGAAACCCGGAACTCAGTGGGCGCGGGTAATACCTGAGCAGTTCACGCTCCATGGCCAGCAATGGGCTTTCCATCGATTGCAGCAGTGTGGGTTCATCATTACCCAGCACCCATACACCGGGGCGACGGATATGCCGGTAAAACGCTTCCAGCAGGTTGTCATTCTCGAATACCGGCTCTGGCGTTTCGTCGCTGCTTGCGCTGGGCAAGGCGTAATAGCCGGACTTGGGCATGGAGCACACACGCCCTTCCTTCTCCAGCAACGAATAGGCGCTTTGTACGGTCGAGATCGATACACGCAGACGCCGGGACAACTGGCGCAAGGACGGCATCCTGGTCGTGGAATCGGTTTGCACCTCGTCAATCAGGCGAACGAGATAGCGGTAAACCGCCTGATAGGCGAAATCCGTTTTGTTTTTCATGGGAGGCAATCCGGCGCGTGGCCAAAAGATTTTCCAGGCGATAGCGACATGATCCACGGCAACAGCCATTCGCCAGACAAGAGGGCTTAACGTCCGGAGAGCACTTCAGCCATAACACCGCCGGTCTCAGGGTCAACTGTCACGATCCGGCATTTGTCCGGGTCGGAGGCGCGAAACCGGGCGATGATGGAGCTTTCACTGTCGAAGTCCACCCGCACCTTGCAGTACAGGCTCTGTAACCCCTTCAGGCTCAAGCCGCTGATATCGACAAGCCATTGCACGACCTGCTCAGGTGCCGTCAGGCCCGAGAGCACTTTATGAAGATCCGGTAATGCCACCAGCATGCCCGGGTGACAACCGCGCAGGAACGCTTCAAGCCCACGCCCACGATCTACGAAGGGCGAGAAAATCATGCAGACCAGTTGCGCCTCACTCAGACCAAATCCTTCCTGAGCGTAACTGGCGGCCAGTTCATGACGCGCTTCGATGCCCTCGGGCCCTTCATAGGCATCCATGGCCTGCTTGACCAGCCGTGACGGCATTTGCTTGCGGCGCATCATTATGCGCGCCAGAGTCAGGTACTCGGCAATTCCGTCGGCATAGCTGCGTCCTTGCAGGTATTGCGCCTTGAGGCCTCGTATATGGGCCATCAATAGTGGATTGGCACAGTCCGACTCGCTGAAGGCAAACGCCAGGTCATCGAAGCGAAACCCCAGGAACTCGGTCAGCAGGTTCCAGTGCTCCTCAACCTTGCAGTTGACCAGATCGCAAATGCTGATGAATGCCGGAACAATCGACTGATTGGGATAAACGGTGGCTCGAGGCGACTTGGCAGGCTCATCCCCTTCGCCATAAAGCTCATGGAAATAAGCCTGCCCGATAGTATCGATTGATCTGAGGATGCCATTGAGGTTCTGGCCACTCCAGTTAGCCTTGCCCTGCCCCGTGCGCTGGGCAAGACGCATTGCCCAGGTAACGTAGTGTTTCTGCTCCTTGCGGGAGTCGCCATTGACGACAGCATCCACACCGCTCCCCCAGCTCGAAGCCCGCCCCAGAAACTCGGCAAGCCCCAGGTAGCAACGATTGCAGAAGGTCGTGCGTGCATCGCCTGCCGTCAGATGGCCGGCCAGCAACATGTCCGAGCGGTTCTGCTCGCGCCCGGCACTGGAAAACGGCAGGTCCGGCTCGAACACCTGAGTATATTGATTGTCGACCACGAGCATTTCCACACGCGGATCGTCATACAGAAACAACGCCGAGTAGGTGCGGTGAATGTTATCCATCACTGCCTGCGTAAGCCCTACATGGCGCATGTTGGCCACCCGCAGGTTGAAAGTGCCAGGGGATCGACCTGCAATGCTTAACTGTGCCGCTCTCAGGAACGCCAGTGTGTAAGCGCTGTCCTTGCCACCTCCAAAAGCGATCAGCACCTTGAAACTGGAAATACGCTCGATACCGCCCGCCGCCACGATCAGCCGCTGAATCAACAGTTGCAAAGCCGTACGCTCAGCCCTCGTGAAGTAACCCAGCAAACGCTGCAACACTTGCTGGTAGACATAATTCATTGCTTGTTCGTGAATGGAGCTCATACTTTTTCACCCACGCCTTTATCAAGAAAAAACATGATGTAAGGGCGGCATTTAATATCAGGCTTATACGCGAGTTTATAATCAATCATGACTCATTCCCTGAGTAAGAATTACCAAACTATTATCGGTATCCCTAAAACAATTACAAGGTACAGATCGACACCAAAAGCAATACACTCGGTTTAAACAAGCGCCATAAATAAACATTGCGTTCAACGCAAAACGTCACAGCCCAGACCCTGTCTTGCCAGCATTGTGCGCCGCCCCCGACAAGGCAAACGCTCTAGAAATGGATTCCACACCAGACCACCTGAAGCAGCCGACAAAAAATGCTTTTTTGCCCGTAGGAAACGCTGTTCAATGAAAGCGACATCCGACAGAAAAATTAAACATGACTACTCATTATGAGGATTTTTAAATTCACGACGACAAACAACCGCTCATCTGTAAAACGGAAAAAATTTAAACAACTAATTCTGCCTTCGTGAAAGCAGCCCTGCCCACCGAAGCGCACAAACTTGCAGATATAAAAAAGCCCTCCTGAAAAGGAAGGCTTCGTGCAGAACTTGATAGACGGGTGAAAAACTATGCCTGAGCGATTTCCAGCACGGCACGTCCACCAATCGGGCAAGTATCCATGTAGCGATGAGCCTGAACCACTTGCTCGAACGGAAAGTTGCGAGTCTGGAGCGGCACCAGTACCCGATCAGCCGTCAACTGATTGATCTCGCGCAGGGCACGTTGCAGTGCCTCGGTGTCAGGAACAATTCCCAGCTCAGGCTTGCCGGTGAAATTGCCGAGGCAGTGTACGAAGAACTGGATGTTCTTCTGAAACGCTGCACAGGCCGGGAACGGCGTCTGGTTACCACCTTGCAGGCCATATAGCACCAGGCTTCCACGCGGAGCCAGCACATCGCCCATGATCGACATCTGTGGGCCGCCCAGGCCATCGAACACCGCATCCACACCGCGATTGTCGGTGTACTTGTTGATAGCCATCAGCAAGTCCTGCTCCTCGGTGACCACCACCTTGTCAGCACCTTGAGCCAACAGGTAATCACGCGCATCGTCAGTCTTGGTCACCGCGATGACACGAACACCCAGCGCCTTGCCAAGCTGGACAAAGCACGGGCCGGCACAGTGACTGGCATCGGTGACAAGCACGGTTTGCCCCGCCTTGATCCGCGCCAGATCGACATACGCGAAGTAGGCAATCAGCATCGGCGTGTAATGCACGCTGGCCTCGACAGGGCTCAGCACGTCGGGATAACGGGTCAATGCCGAGCGTGGCAATACGATGGATTCGCCATAGACTGGATGCTTGTTGGCATCGGCAGCCGGAAAACTGGCGACCTTGTCGCCTACGGCCAGATCACTGACGCCATCACCCAGAGCGGTTACGACACCGGCCATCTCATAGCCAAGACCGGCAGGCAGACGCGCCTGGGTGGAAGCAAGATTTTGCCGCCAGAGAACGTCATACCAACTGACACCGATTGCCTGGACACGCACCTGCACCTCGCCGGGTGCGGGCAACGTGTCGGGATGCTCTTCGACCTTGAGCACCTCGGCCGGGCCAAACTGGTGAAAACGGATCGTGCGGGACATTTAGAACCTCGCCTTGTATACCTTGATGCCGTGAACTCTATCCGGGCTCTGCCGACAACACTATCAGTGGCTATTAATAGTCGACATGCCTGTCATCGATTGTGCCTCATGGGCCGGGCGGCAACGCCTGACAATCCCTGAATCCCCATGCACTCATGGGCGGCCATTGTTGGCATGTCGACGAAACATTGCAACCAGTGTGGACATTTAAGCCATGACAACGAATTTTCGATGCGCGTCATCGGCGTTTGCTCGTACTATCGCAACCTCTCAAAGCATCAAATCGACAAATGGCCCGAGATATTCCGCATGAATCGCAATGATCTGCGTCGCGTTGACCTCAATCTGCTCATCGTTTTTGAAACCCTGATGCATGAACGAAGCGTTACTCGCGCGGCCGAAAAACTGTTCCTGGGGCAACCGGCAATCAGTGCGGCCCTCTCACGCCTGCGCGGGCTGTTCGATGATCCGCTGTTCGTGCGTACCGGCCGCAGCATGGAGCCAACTGCCCGCGCCACTGAAATCTTCGCCCTCCTTTCCCCCGCGCTGGACTCGATCTCCACTGCGGTCAGCCGGGCATCGGAGTTCGACCCGGCGACCAGCACCAACGTCTTCCGTATCGGCCTGTCCGACGACGTGGAATTCGCCCTGCTGCCGACGCTGCTCAAACGCCTGCGCTCCGAAGCACCCGGCATCGTGCTGGTGGTCAGGCGCGTCAACTACATCCTGATGCCAGCCCTGCTGGCCTCGGGCGAAATTTCCGTGGGCGTCAGCTACACCCAGGACCTGCCCGCCAACGCCAAACGCAAGGTATTGCGCAGAAGCAAGCCGCAACTGCTGCGCGCCGACTCGATTCCCGGCGCCCTCTCCCTGGACGACTTCTGTTCACGCCCTCACGCCCTGGTGTCATTCGCAGGCGACCTGAGCGGCTTTATCGATGAATACCTGGAAGCAATAAACCGCAAACGCCACGTCGTCCTGGCCGTCCCGCAGTTCAACGGCCTGGCCACCCTCCTGACAGGCACCGACATCATCGCCACCGTCCCGGACTATGCCGCACAGGTGCTGACGGCCGCTGGCGGGGTTCGAGCAGAGAACCTGCCTCTTGAGACTCAGACTTTTGAACTGCACATGGCCTGGCGCGGGGCGCAGGATAATGATCCGGGGGAAAGGTGGTTGAGGTCGCGGATTCAGATGTTTTTTGGGGATCCAGACAGTCTGTAAAACACCCAAAACCAGCCCCAACACCATCGCCCCTTAAACTCCCAAGGGGTGCCCACCATCAAATACCGCGCTAAGAAACCCATCCTCCAATCAGGCGATGAATGTCCAGCAAGTTCGCCGCCTGTCCTATCGTCAACGTCTTGGGTTCTTACCTCATTCGGCCACTCTGATGACGACCTTCCCGAATGGCTCCCCGGACGCGGCTGACTCATACGCTGCGGGGGCATCCGACATTGCGAATACCTTGGCAATCGGTGGCTTGATCCCGTGCGTGTCGATGAAGTCCACCATGTCTTTATGTGCCATGGCGCTTCCGACCGATAGGCCACGAATAGATGCAGCCTTCATCATCAGAGTGACCAGGTCGGGCGGAGTCGAGGCGAAAGTGTACAGCCCCATCAATGCGATCTCGCCACTTGGTGCGAGGGCTGCGATGGATTGGTCCAGTTCCCCCGCTCCTCCCGCGTTCACGACACGCTGAAAACCCTCAAAACGCTCGAACGCGACTTCACCCCAGTTCGAGTGGGTTTTGTAGTTAATGACGTCGCTGGCACCGAGCGCCCGGATTCGGGACGACTTGCTGTCGCGGCTGGTCGTCACAACGACGGTGGCACCCACGGCCTTGGCGAAAAGAACTGAGAAAAGTGCGACTGTGCCTGTACCGGTGGCGAGTACCTTGTCACCCTTGCGAACCGGGTTCCGGTACGGTCGGTCACCGTTCAGGGCCGTCCAGGCGGTCAAAGCAGCACAAGGTATGCAGGCCGCCTCCTCCAGTGTCAGCGTCTTGGGGGCTGCGGCTACTCGCTCAGCCCGCAACACGACGTATTCAGCGAGCATGCCGTCTTCGTCCGGAGAACCAAGGCCCCAACCCTGCCCCTGCGTGGGCGGCCCGTCAATCCAGGCGCGATAGAGAATACCGGTCACCTTGTCACCAACAACCCATTCGTCCACACCGGCGCCAACGGCGACAATCTCGCCGGCTCCATCCGAGACAGGCACGAAGTCACGAGGTGAAACCCCGAAGGTTCCATGCAGGAGCAGCAGGTCACGGGCGTTGAGCGAGACCGAATCGACCTTCACCAACACCTCTCCCGCACCGGGTTCAGGCCTGGGAACTTCCTGCATGACCATTCCATCCAGGGATGTTGAGCCCGCTGCAATCATCCATCTTTTCATACCGTTCTCGCCCGCTGTGTTGTTGAGCCGGGATGATAGGCATGGGATCATTGTGCGAGAAGCCGTTAGTTTTGGCACACGTAACTGAGCCGGATTCATCAATGAAGCGTGAAGACCTCCCCGACCTGATGGCCTTTCTTACCGTCGTCCAAGAAGGCGGATTCCGAAAAGCAGCCGCGAAACTGAATGTCTCCCCATCGGGGCTCAGCCACGCTATGCGTCGTCTTGAGGCGAAGCTTGGAACACCCTTGCTGCTGCGCACTACGCGCAGCATGACGCCAACACATGCCGGAGCGGATCTGGCAGCCAGTCTCGAGACCGCGTTCAGCGAGATAGGCCGTGGGCTGCGGGACCTGGACGACCGGAAGGGGCGCATCGCAGGGACGGTAAAGATCAACGTCCATCGCACCGCTGCCGTTCTCTTCGTTTTGCCCAGGCTCGCCGCCCTGCAGGAACATCATCCCGACGTAAAGGTTGAACTCGTCATCGACGATGGCCTGGTCGACATTGTCGCCGCCGGATGCCACGCGGGGATTCGCAAGGGCGAAATGCTTGCGAACGACATGGTGGCTGTCCGGATCAGCGGCGAACATCAAACCGCCGTTGTCGGTTCCCCTGCGTACCTCGATCGCCATCCGGCTCCAAATACGCCAGCCGACCTTCGCGATCATCGCTGCATCGGGTATCGCTTCGTGACGTCCAGGTCCCTGCATCGATGGCGTTTTCTGCACGGCGACCAGGATTTGCTCATAGACTTCGAGCCATCGCTCATCGTGGATGATCTTCAGGTCGGCGTGTGCGCCGCACAGCAAGGTCTGGGCCTGACCTACATTCTCAGGGAGGCGGTGGCAGAACAGATCGAGAATCAAACCCTCATCGAGGTGCTGCAAGACTGGTCGACACCACTCGCTGCGGACTATCTGTACTATCCAGGCCGCGGCACAGTCTCCCCTGAACTGCGCGCGGTCATAGAGCATTTGCGTGTTTAATCACGAAGACGTTCACAACCAACAAGGCCTGCTCTAAAGCAGGCCTTGTTAGCTCAATCACACCCCCTCAATCCTCCAACACACGCAACCGCTCGCCACGCTGTTCATCTTCTACAACAACCGCAGGTTGCAAGGTGAAGTCGAATTCGATTTCAGCAAAACGCCCCTCAATACCCAGTGCCTTGGCGCGTGCTGGCTCGTCGCTAAAGGTAATTTCAGCGATCAACTCGTCACGTGTGGCGTAGGCAAAATCGTCATGCAGGTATTGGTCGCCGTCCAGATTGATCTGGGTGGTGAGGTGTCGATGCTCGGCGGCGGAAACGAAGAAATGCACATGCGCCGGGCGTTGGCCGTGACGGCCCAGTTGGTCGAGCAACTGTTGCGTCGGGCCATCGGGCGGGCAGCCGTAGCCGGACGGTACGATGCTGCGAAAGCGGTAACGCCCTTCAGCATCGGTGACGATGCGACGACGCAGGTTGAACTCCGACTGACTGACATCGAAGTACGAGTAACCGCCACCCGTATTGGCGTGCCAGACATCCACCACGGCCCCGACAACGGGTTCGCCCCGTGTATTCCTGACCTGCCCGCGCATGAACAGCGGCACGCCCGGATCAAGCCCGTCGTCCAGCCGGGCCTCGCCCTGGCTCAACGGAGCGCCTGCCACATACAGCGGCCCTTCGATGGTGCGTGGCGTGCCGCCGGTCTTGCCAGCCTGCTCATCGGCGGCGTCCATCAACAGGTCCAGATAATGTTCCAGCCCAAGGCCAGCCACCAGCAAGCCTGCTTCCTGGCGCGCACCCAGCACATTGAGATAGTTGACTGCCTTCCAGAACTCTTCAGGGGTGACTTCCAGGTCTTCGATGATGCTGACCGAGTCACGCAAGATCCGGTGAATCAGGGTTTTGATACGCGGGTTGCCATTGTCATTGAGTTGCCCGCTGACCTCTTCTAGAAACTGTTTAACGCCTGCAGTCCGGGAGATTCTGACGCTCATGATTAATCCTCATCTTGTAGTTATTAGCGTGCTGCACTTGGTTATTAACGTGCTGCACTTGGCCGATCACAGATCAGCGATCATCTTCATGGATGGAAGAAGGATGTCGGCACAGGGCGTCAACTTCGATCGCCATGTACGGGTACAACGGTAATTGCGTGAGCAGATCGTGAAGTTCCTGCGCACTGTCCACATCAAAGACGCTGTAGTTGGCATACAGCCCGGCGATCCGCCAGAGATGGCGCCATTTGCCTTGCTGTTGCAGGCGCATGGCCATGGCCTTTTCGTCACTCTTGAGTTGTGCGGCACGTTCCGGGTCCATGTCGACCGGTAACTTCACCGTCATTTTTACGTGGAACAGCATGCTGCTCACCTCAGGCTTGTTGAACGGAAATGGAAGTCTTGTCGCGACGGAAAAAAGCCAGACGCTGTTCGTCCAGGCTCAGACCGAGGCCAGGTGTTCGAGGAATATGCAACTGAAAGTCGCGATACACCGGCGGCTCGGTGAGGATGTCTTCGGTCAATAACAGCGGGCCGAACAGTTCAGTGTCCCAAGCCAGCGCCTGCAGGGTCAGGAAGGCATGCGCCGAAGCCACTGTGCCGATACCGCCTTCAAGCATGGTGCCGCCATACAGGCCGACACCTGCGGCTTCGGCAATAGCCGCAGTGCGCAACACGGCGCGCGGGCCACCGTTTTTGGCGATCTTCAGGGCAAAGACTGAAGCCGCGCCCTCACGCGCCAGATTGAAAGCGTCCTCCACGCACTCGATGGACTCATCGGCCATGATCGGCACCGGACTGATCCCGTTAAGACGCGCCATACCCGCACGGTTATTACGCGAAATGGGCTGTTCGATCAGGTCAATGCCGTGACTGCCCAATACCCGACAGGCACGCAAGGCGACGGCCTCATCCCAGGCCTGATTGACATCGACCCGCACGCTGGCGCGGTCGCCCAGCGCAGTTTTGATCGCGATGACATGGGCCAGGTCACGGTTGACCTCCCCCGCACCGATTTTCAGTTTGAAAATGCGATGGCGCCTGAGGTCGAGCATTTTCTGCGCTTCGGCGATGTCCTTGTCGGTGTCACCGCTGGCCAGGGTCCAGGCCACTGGCAATGCATCACGTACTCGCCCGCCAAGCAGCTCGCTGACCGGTAAGCCCAGGCGCTTGCCTTGTATATCAAGCAATGCACTTTCAACCCCGGACTTGGCAAACGTGTTGCCGCGTATGCAGCTCTCCAGGCGCTGCATGGCCGCATTGACGTTGGCACTGTCCTGCCCGATCAGCAGTGGTGTGAAGTAGCGATCGATATTGGTCTTGATGCTCTCAGGACTTTCGTTGCCGTAGGCCAGGCCGCCAATAGTGGTGGCCTCACCGATGCCCTCAATACCATCGGCGCTGCGCACGCGGATCACCACCAGCGTCTGGTTCTGCATCGTGTGCATGGCCAGCTTGTGCGGCCGAATAGTCGGCAGATCGACAATAATCGTCTCGATTGTCTCAATCGCAGAAAACAGCATCTTGATACCTTTAAAGTTATTAGTGTTCTGAGGCTGCTATCGCCCTCTTTAACGAGCGATAAAACTTGATTCCTGAACTCAATCAATACAGCCGTCGACGCTCAACGGTGGTCGACGGCATTTCCAGGAACAACTTTTTATAGTCCGATGAGAAGCGCCCCAGATGATTGAATCCCCAGCGCATGGCAACGGCAGAAATATTCTGGTTACAGCCCTCCTCCAACAGCGCCCGTCTGACGGCTTCAAGTCGATAACGCTTCAAGTAGCACAGCGGTGAAATGCCGAAATGCTTCTTGAAGTCCGATGACAACTTGAAGCGCGATATACCCGCCGCGTGCTCAATATCTTCCAGCGTGATGCCTTCGTCGGCGTGTTGATGGATGAACTGTTTGGCCCTGGACAGATATTCAGGACAGCGCGCTTGAGACAGACTCAGCAATTCGCACGAATAATTATTGGGCTGTGACAACAACAGGCCTTTTATCAAGGCCCGCTCGATATCGCGCACCATGGACAGGTGCGCGAAAAAGTCCCGGGACTGCTCCATTTCCGCCAGCAGATGCTTTACCCAGCGCCACCAGGCGGCTGTGCTGCCATCGTGAGTGCTGATCTGTGCGTCAAACACAACCGGTGCATCGACCGAGCGCTGCAGCATTTCCTCCAGCACCTGACGCATGGCTGCACATTTGATTGCGACCTGGATCTTGCGACAGTCACCGGCGATAGACAGCTCTTGCTGAGCATGTGGCGACACGATCAGACCGGTCAGGCTGTCAGAGAGCAACAAGCCTTCCGGACGGCGCAACGCCTGCTGACCGTTGAGTGGCAGGCTGATGCTGTAACTGCACAGCGCCGACGCATCGATATCAATGGTCACATCAGTGCCGTATTCGATACAGCCAATCACTGTGGACATGGACTTCAGCACATTGCCCGCATGCTGGAAGTTCAAACGTTGCGGTGCAGACACCTTGAGCCCGTGCGGTCCGCAAATATTGGCCATCCACGCCTGGGCACTCTGCGCGTCATTGCACGCCGCATGAATGCCTTGAAACGGGTCTTCGCTCCGTACATGAGTTTGCAGGTTCATCACAACACCACACGACTTGCCGATTAGCTTTCAGCCTAATGAGCGCAGCACCCGGCAACTATCCGCATCGTGCAGAAATGAGCAGAAAAACGCATAAAAGAAATCGGCCGACAGAACGCGCTCGGGCCTGTAAAAAAGTGGACAGAGATCACCACGAATCCGGATAGATGAATGTTCCGGAAATGCTTTCAATCGGTATGAGCCTAACACTAGAAAAGGGTCTACCTGATGAACAGCACAAAGAGCATTGCGCAATGGCAGGACTATATTCAGGGGTGTCTGGATTTTCGGCCGGCAGAAGGCATTTATCGTGTGGCACGAGACATGTTTACCGAGCCGGAACTGTTCGACCTGGAGATGGAACTGATCTTCGAGAAGAACTGGATCTACGCCTGCCATGAAAGTGAAATCGCCAAGCCAAATGATTTCCTGACCCTGCGTGCGGGTCGTCAGCCGATGATCATTACCCGCGACACGAACAATCAGTTGCACGCACTGATCAATGCCTGCCAGCACCGGGGTGCAACCCTGACACGGGTCAGCAAGGGCAATCAGTCGACATTCACCTGTCCGTTCCACGCCTGGTGCTACAAAAGCGACGGGCGCCTGGTCAAAGTCAAGGCACCGGGGGAATACCCGGAAGATTTTGACAAAGCCACCCGCGGTCTTAAAAAAGCCCGGATCGAGAGCTACAAAGGTTTTGTGTTCATCAGCCTTGACGTGAATGCCAGCAACAGCCTGGAAGACTATTTGGGCGACGCCAGAATCTTCTTCGACATGATGGTCGCGCAGTCGCCCACCGGCGAACTGGAAATCCTGCCGGGCAAATCGACTTACAGCTACGACGGCAACTGGAAACTGCAACACGAAAATGGGCTGGACGGTTATCACGTCAGTACCGTGCATTACAACTACGTGTCCACCGTACAGCATCGTCAGCAAGTCAACGCAGGCAATGGCGGCGGCTCCAGCACACTGGACTACAGCAAGCTGGGCGCAGGCGATGCTGAAACCGACGACGGCTGGTTCTCGTTCAAGAACGGCCACAGCCTGCTGTTCAGCGACATGCCCAACCCGACCGTGCGCGCCGGTTATGCCACGGTCATGCCGCGCCTGGTGCAAGAGTACGGCCAGCAGCAAGCCGAATGGATGATGCATCGGCTGCGCAACCTGAATATCTACCCCAGCCTGTTCTTCATGGATCAGATCAGCTCACAGTTGCGCATCGTGCGGCCAGTGGCCTGGAACAAGACTGAAATCGTCAGCCAGTGCATCGGCGTCAAGGGTGAATCCGATGCTGACCGGGAAAACCGCATTCGCCAGTTCGAAGACTTCTTCAACGTGTCCGGCATGGGCACGCCCGATGACCTGGTGGAATTCCGTGAAGCCCAGCGGGGTTTCCAGGCACGTCTGGAACGCTGGAACGAAGTCTCTCGCGGCAGCGGAAAATGGGTCGAAGGCCCAACGCCGAACAGCGAGGCACTGGGTATCAAGCCGGTGCTGACCGGCACCGAGTTCACCCATGAAGGCCTGTACATCAATCAACACGGATCCTGGCAGCGCTTCCTCTTGCAAGGCCTGGAACAAAAAGCCCTGAAGTTGAAGGAGGTGTGACATGAGCGCACTGCAACACGCTGTAGAACAGTTTCTGTATCGCAAGGCCGAGCTGTGTGACCAGCAGGATTGGGATGCCTACATCGCTCTGTTTGATGAGCAGAGTGAATTCCATCTGCCGCAATGGGAGTCGGAGCATGTCTACACCACCGACCCTAAACGCGGCATGTCGCTGATCTATTACTCCAATCGTTCGGGGCTCGAAGACCGGGTCTTTCGCCTTCGCACCGGCAAGTCCGCCGCATCGACGCCAATGCCTAGAACCCTGCACCAGATCAGCAATGTGCGGATCAATGAGTTGCCTGACGGCCAGCTCCAGGTCAAGGCGGCCTGGGTCACGCTGTACACCCGACAAGGGTTGTCCGAGCAGTTTTACGGTCACGTGACATACCACCTCAAAGCCACCGCCGACAGCTGGAAGATCACCCGGAAACATATTGTGTTGCTCAACGACACCATCAACTCAGTGCTTGATTTCTACCACCTCTGAGTTGCGGAGCAGGCTGTCATGAATCATAAAGTTGCTTTCAGCTTCGCCGACGGCAAGACCTCGTTTTTTGAGATCAAGCCCAACGAACTGTTGCTCGATGCCGCTCTGCGCAACGGGGTGAATATCCCGCTGGACTGCCGCGAAGGCGTCTGCGGGACCTGCCAGGGGCGCTGCGAATCCGGCCAGTACACTCAGGATTATGTCGATGACGAGGCGCTCAGCGAGCACGATCTGGCCCAACGCAAGATGCTCTCCTGCCAGACCCGCGTGCAGTCGGATGCGTCATTCTATTTCGACTTCGACTCAAGCCTGTGCAATGCCGGCGGCACGCAATTGCTGCAGGCTACGGTGACTCAGGTCGAACAGGTCTCGGCAACCACGGCGATTCTGCACATTGATGCAGGGTCGCACCCGCGACAGCTGGACTTCCTGCCCGGCCAGTACGCACGCCTGCACGTGCCGGGCACGGATGAATGGCGCTCTTACTCGTTCGCCAACCGGCCCAACCCGGCCAATCAATTGCAGTTTCTGATTCGCCTGCTGCCTGACGGGATCATGAGCAACTTCATCCGCCAGCGCTGCGCACCGGGGCAAGGCATCGAACTTGAAGCGCCACTGGGCAGCTTCTACATGCGCCAGATCACACGCCCGCTGGTGCTGATTGCAGGCGGCACCGGCTTGTCGGCGTTTCTCGGAATGCTGGACACGATCGCTGAACAAGGCGGTTGTGAGCAGCCCATTCAACTGTTCTACGGCGTCACTCAGGACAACGACTTGTGTGAGCTGCCGCGTCTGGCGGAGTACCGGGACCGCATCAAGGGTTTTGATTACCAGTTGGTGGTGTCCAGACCGTCTCCGGAATGGCAAGGCAAGACCGGCTGGATTCCCGATCACTTTGATCGCCAGGCCTTGCAGAGCGCCCCCTTCGACATCTACCTGTGCGGCCCGCCGCCCATGGTCGAAGCAGTCCGCACCTGGTTCACAGAACAACAGATCGATAACTTCCAGATGTATTACGAGAAGTTCATCGAGAGTAACTCCCGCCAGTAACAACCTCTGGCACATCAACAAGGAGGTAGCGGTTTGAGCCGCTATCTCCTTTCAATAACAAACATCTCAGCGATCAAAGCGCTCCGCCAAATGCCTCAATGCAACGGCCTGGTCCTGGATATCGCTGCTGATGCGCTGCCCATCCAGAGCCTTGTCGACGCTTTGTGTCGATAGCTGTGCAACCTGTAGCACTTGCTGCGAAAGGCTTTCCACGACCTGTGACTGTTGCTGCATGGCAGATGCGATTTGCTCACTCATCCCGGATATCTGCCCCAGGGAAGCATTGACCCCGGCGAGATTACCTTGCACCGACTCGACTTCACGGGTGCTGTGGCGGGCGAACTCTCGGCCTTCATCGGTCAACTGCACTGTACGCTCGGTGGCGGTACGCAATTGCAGCAGTAATGGCTGGATCTGCCGGGTCGCCTCTTGCGTGCGTGTTGCCAGATGCCGCACTTCATCAGCCACCACACTGAAACCGCGCCCCGCTTCGCCTGCCCGTGCCGCTTCAATGGCCGCGTTCAATGCCAGCAGGTTGGTCTGCCCGGCAATCGCGCTGATGATCTCGGTGATATTGCCAATCGATTCCGTCGAGTGAGCCAATTGCTCAACCGCCAGCGCGATGTGATCAACAGACGAACTCAATTGCTGCATCGCGCCGAGACTTTTCTCCGACAGCTGTTCACCGTGGCTGGCCAGGCGCAACGCTTCCTGAGTGGCCAGATTGGTTTCCTGCACATTGCCGCTAACTTCCTGAATGGTCGCGCCCAGCTCGGCCAGCGCCGTCACCGACAGATCCGTCTCGTCGCGCTGGCGCTCCAGACGATGGGTTTCCGCCTGGATCAGTTGCCCCAGCTCATTGATGCGCTGCTCTACCACGCTGCCGGTACTGCCGATCCGCGACAAGGCACTTTGCAATCGACTCTGTTCGGCCAGAAGCGCCAGATCCAGCAGTCCGGCAGTGCCTGATTCGCCGCTGAAGACCCTGGCCAATAGTGGATCCGCGAAGGACTTGTGATGAGCTGTCAGTACACGCTGGAACGCCCGAGCCTGACGCCACTGCTGTATAACGCCCATCGCCGCCACTGCGGCGACGATCAAACCGGTCTGCGCAGCGAAACCATCCAGTTGCCAGGCACCGGCACCGGCCAGCAGCCCCACAGGCAATGCAGGCAGCGTGCTACTCAACAGCGCTGCGACCCGTTGTCCTGCACCGAGCGACGAAGAGCTGCCTTTAAGACCGGTGTAGAGTTTTTCCGCACGCAGACGCTGCACATCCGTCGGCGTGCTGTACACAGCGCCATAGGCCTGAATACCCTCGTTACCAAAGATGGGTTTGACATAGGCACTCAGCCAGTAGGCCGAACCGTCCTTGCGGCGATTCTTCAACAGCCCCATCCAGGGTTTGCCTTGCTTCAGGGTCGACCACAGGCTGTCGAATATCTGCGCCGGCATGTCCGGGTGTTTCAACAGCACGCAAGGCTGACACAATAACTCTGTCGCGGAATATCCGCTCAAGGAAACAAAAGCATCGCTGCCAAACGTTATAAGGCCACGAAGATCGGTACGGCATATCAGCGGCGCAACAGTAGAGTGTGTAGAGGTGGCAGACATAATACATATTCCCCTGACAAAAAAAGCCTGCCCACGAAAGGCAGCGTGAATGATGTTCACACTGTCTTCGCGGGCAAGCTCAAGACCAAAGTTATTAAAGCCAAGGAGCTAAAAGACTAACCCGGTTCTAAAAGTGATGAACATAACGTATCTGTATCCGACTGCCATCCGGCCTGTTTTCTACATCCTGCTCAAAGTAGGCGTTCACAAAAACATGGTCATCCTTGGAAAAACTGTACATGGCACCTGGCCCGATCGCCCACACTTTCTCACGACGCCCGGATACATCATGACCGTCAACTTTAGTGTCGGTGATTTGCTTCAACCAATAACCGTTCATACCCAGACGCAATTGCGGAGTGACGGCGTATTCTGTCGCGAAGTTGGCATGCAATGCCTGTCCGGCCTGAATATCGTCAGCCCCGGCAAACCCCGGACCCGGATCGTCATTTTTGCCGTTGTACAGATAATGTGCTCGCAGCGAGGCTGTCCACTTCGGTGTAAACCAGTAAGTCGCGGCCCAGTACGGATCAAACGACCAGGCATTGTTGCCGGGGTTGATGTCATGCTTGCTGTCGTATTCTCCGGTCGGCAAATTCACCTGCAACTCGATACGGTGTACAAAGCGCGGCCCATCCGGGCCCATGATCGGGTCGAACTGAATCATCGGCCCCAACAGCAGATCGCCCAAGCCGCTCTGCGCCTTGAGTGCCGCGTTATTCAGACCATCATCCACGTCCATGCGCGTCACGAAGGGCAACAAGGCATTCATGCCCAGGCTCGCATTGCCCACACGCACATCCGACAGATAAGTAATCTGGGTCACGGCCACCTGATAGTCCAGGGTCTGTTTGGGCAGCCCCAGTGCCTTGCCGTTCTCATCGCGCAGACGATTGGCGCTGTAGTTCTGGAAGTACTCTTGAAAGTACCAACCGGAACCCGCCGGTACGCCACCGTCAAGAAAGCTGGTCAAGCCAAGATTCACCACCGGCAAGTCGTAAGCCTGCGCCGTGCTCACGCTTAACAAGCCGCTGCCCAGTGCCCACATCGACAACCATGTTGTTGTTCTTTTCATCATGTTCCCCTCCTCGAATCAAGACTAATGCCGGCGTATCAATAAACCGCACGACCTGCATCACAACATCCAGTACACGAGGCACATTGAATACTGTGATGACAGACACTCTGCGACAACCAATACCCCCCTGATAGACTCGGCAGATAACTTGAATCCTGTGCTGGTTTATTTTTATTGTTCGGCCTGTCGGAGCATGACAACTCGCGCAGCACACAGCGATCCACTGACTGCGCGACTTATCCATTTAATGCAAAAAACTTACACCCTGGAACGTGGACAAACATTGATTGCATTCAATGCAAAGTATCCAAGTAAAAATGCACTGCTTTCACAGCAACTATTATTTTGAACAGCCAACGCACTGTTTCAACGATTGAGCCCGGGGTGTTCGGCAGCAACCCGGTATTGACCACCATGAAACACCAATGGCTCGCCTGCACCGTGCCGATAGTGCTCGACTTTCCCGATAAAGATCAGGTGATCGCCGCCTTCGTATTGCGTGACATTGCGGCACACCAGCGTGGCAATTACCCCGTCGAGCAATGGCACGCCACAGTCGGCATGGGTGAAAGCCACACCGGCAAACTTGTCGGGTGCGGGACGAGCAAAACGTCCGGAAATATCATGCTGATCGGCACCCAGCACATTGATCGCAAAATGCTCACACGTCTGGTAGTCACGCAGGCTCGGTGCGTTTCGGGAAATACTCCACAACACCAGTGGCGGATCGAGGGAAACCGACGAAAACGAGTTGGCAGTCATCCCGACATTGCGACCATCTGCAGTGCGGGTAGTGATGACAGTGACGCCGGTAGCAAACTGACCGAGCAGGTTACGCAGTTCACGCGGGTCGCTGCCCGCGGCTTCAGTAAGTTCGTGCTGCAGGGACTGGCTGGTAAATGCATTCATGATCAACTCCTCGCTCTGTGGGCGATTCAGGCAGCCTGACGGCTTTTTTCCTGGATGAAGGCCTGGCACGATTGGGCATCGAACCACCACGGCGCAAAGTTGCGCGGGTCATCGAAGCCATTGACGATGGCCGAGGCCAGTGGCCTGGATTGACTGGCAGCGCCGAGCAACTCCAGAACGTGTTGCGGTGGCGGAGTGAGCAAGCTGTTGGTCCACTTGACCACGTGTTGCGCATAGCTCCAGTAGGTCTCGAAAGTGTCCTGCATCCAGTCCGGGCTGAAGGCTTGCGCGCCACGGCCGAGAATGGCGTCCAGATACACCTTGCTGCACTTGGCCGCGTTGTTTGAGCCCTGCCCCGTGATCGGATCATTGACCACCAGCGCATCGGCCATGCCAAACACTTTGTTACCGGAGGGCAAGGTCAGCACCGGCTTGCGCACCATCGGCGTGAAGCGACCCGACAGGAAACCCTTGTCGTCAGTCAGTTGCACCGACCCACAGCGTTCGGCTTCCCAGGGAGCATAACGCTTGATCAGTTCCAGGCTTTTTTCCAGATGCTGCTCAGGCGACTGAATGCCTTGCCAGCAGTCCATCGGACCACCCGGCACACCTTCAAAGACCATGATTTCGCACGGGCCAGTGGTTGTCAGGCACGGGAACACGAAGTATTCGCCAACACCTGGAATCAGGTTGAAGCTGACCCGGGAAAACGGTGTCATCGGCTGCATGCCTTTGACGTAAGTCAGTGCCAGCGCACGTTGCGGCTGCTGGAACTGAGTGCGCTCAAGGTCTTTCTCGAACTGGTTGACGATTTCGCCCTTGCCTGCTGCCAGCAACACAAGGTCGTGGCTGCTGGAGAGTTGTTCCAGTTCAGCGATGCCCACATCCTGAAACACTACTTCGCCGCCACGTTTGGCGACTTCTTCAAGCCACACCGGCATTTTCAGGCGCTGGTCAACGGATTGAGCGTAACGATCCAGCCGCGTGCTCCAGCCGAACAAGGCTTCACCGGGGCTTTGCGGGTCAGTCACGGTCAGGCCGATGCCCTCGACAGCCGGGCACTGGTCTTCCCAGAAATTCAGGCCCAGATCACGCTCGCTTTGCAGCGCGGCGTTGAACATGCATTGGCTGGACATTACTTTGCCATTGCGAATGTCCTCACCCGTGCGATTGGTGGTCAGGGTCACATGATAGCCCTGGGCAAGCAGGCCCAGAGCGAGTTGCAGGCCAGCCTGGCCGGCGCCAACGATAGCGATTCTACGCATTGTCATCTCCTGGTTATCGACGGTTACAACTGCAGCATTCGGCACCTTCCGAACGGGTGTTCAGAGGTGCCATAAGTTATTCGGCCAGGCGCGGAATCGCTGGCCGGTTCTGCTCAGGGCCCATCACCGAGTAGCCTCCATCGACTGCGTAATCGGCTCCGGTGACAAAGCTCGCGGCAGGCGAACAGAGAAAGGCCACTACGTTGGCGACTTCGGCTGGATCCCCCAGGCGGCCCAGCAAGTGATAGTCGGCGGCTACCGCATCGGCTTTCTGGCGATTGCCGCCACTGGCCTCGGCGATCACACGCGACCAGGTCCAGCCCGGTGATACCGAATTGACCCGGATGCCGTCGGCGGCCAGGTCCATGGCCATGCAGCGAGTCAACTGCAACATGGCTGCCTTGGACACCGGATACAGCCAGCGCCCGGTCTGCGCGCATTTGCTGGAAATCGAGGTGAAGTTGACGACCGCACCCTTGCGCGCCTTGAGGTCTTGATGCACCGCCTGAGTCAAGGCCACCGCCGACACCAGGTTCACATCCAGCGCTTGCAACCAGTCCTGGCGACTGGAAGCAAAGCCCTGATCGCTGTAGGTACAGGCCAGGTTGATCAGCAGATCAATGCCACCAAAACGCCCACGAACGGCTTCGACAGCATCAGCCAGCAGCGCGTCATCGGTTACATCCACAGCGAAGAAAGCCGCGTTTTCACCCAGCTCGGCGGCTGCCTTGATGCCTGCCTGATGATCAATATCAAACAGCGCCACACGCGCCCCGGCATCAATCAAGGCCTGCGCCACTGCGGTGCCAATCAACGTCGCACCACCACTGATCACTGCGACTTTGTCTGTTATCCGAGTCATGGTTATTGCCCCTCCGCAGACAGCTCTGCGCTGGACGCCCAGCTCGGCATCAAGGTATTGGAAGGCAGCGATTCATCGAGCAATTTGTGTGCGGTGACAGCACCTGCGACCGGCAGGCCTTTTGGGTCCAATAGACCGATTTGCACCAGCACGCTGGCCTGATCCCAATAGATGTGTTCGTGATACAGCTTGGGGCCGCGGAATTTGACGACGCCCAGCATCGGGATCTCGACGTAACGCCCGGTCGGAGCAACACCGGGCAGCATCCAGTCGATCTCACTGTCATGGGTGAACGTCATGATGAATTCGTCGACGATCTGCGACGCACCTACGGTGCGCGACAAGGGCGTCAGGGCCATATCCTTGGGGTTGCCGTGTACAAAATGATGCTGGTAGAAACGGCTCAGTTGCTTGGCACCCACGCCACCGGTCATGGTCGGGATGTGATTGACGTAAGGCTCGTCCACCATGGTCGCCATGGTCGCTGGCACATCGCGAGTCTCGAACTCATGCCGAATGTGCTCTTCCCACAAGTCGGAAAGGTTGTAATCCGGGCCAAGCACGCGACGCAGTGCTGCAATCGTGCGGTCATGCGCCAACAGCGCCGATGGCTTGTGATAATGATCGCCGCGGGGTCTGGCGAAGGCGTGATCAACACCAGGATAGACATAGATTTCGACACCCGGCTTGCTCAGCAAAGCCTGCTGGATTGCGGTGCGCGCCTCGGCCGGACAGAACTGATCGCGCTCGGCCATGTGCAGCACCAGACGCCCTTGTAGCCCTTCGATTTCAGCCAGGGCGTTCTCGATACCCACGCCGTAATAGCCGACGGCGCAGGCCACCTCTGGTAGACGACAGGCCGCCAGATAGGCCAGCTTGCCGCCCAGACAGTAGCCGACCACACCCAACGCGCCGGGCGCACATTGCGGCAGCTCAGCCAACGCCTTGAGGCTGGCGCGGATATCTTCGACCCCCAACGCCTCGTCGAAGCCTTGATAAAGCTCATATGCACGGCCGAAGTCCGCTTCGGTGTAACCCAACTGGACGCCCGGCTGCTGGCGCCAGTAAAGATCAGGCACCAGAACGCTGTAGCCCTCTTCGGCGAGCAAGTCCGCCACTTCGCGCATGGCCAGGTTGACGCCGAAGATTTCCTGGCACAGCACTACACCCGGGCCGCGCCCGTCAACGGAGGTTGCCAGGTAAGCCTGGAATTGGCCGCCGTTGGCGGCTGGCACGCTGACATACTGACCTTTCATATCGACTCTCCAAAAGCGCAGGAACGTTGGAGACGATATTGAGTAACTGACAAAGCGCCGACTATCCGCTGAGTGCAAAGCCTGTCCGTGACATGCAGTAAATTCAGGCCGTGGCTTTTATCAACCGGCCGCAAAAACGCTGACAGTCAGCAGCGAACCAACACCAGGAAATGTGGCGTATTTATTGCTGTATCACGGCATAAGCCCCGTCGAGGGCGCAAAAAGAAACAGACATGCCATCCGCTTATCCAGAAACTGCAGCGACTGTCCAGATGCTGCAAAACCTCGGTAACGCTGCGGTGCGCAATGCCTTGAAACCGTGCACGCAAGTGAGGTGACTATGAATCAGAATCTCAATGCCGAGCGTAGCGGCAGTCGCTTTGAACTGTCGCCGCTGTTCACCGCCCGTAACCAGTTGTTCATGCTTGACGACTTGAACGCCATTCGTGACGGCGTCAGCAGCGTGTTTAAAAACCACGAGCTGCGCTGCACGGATAAAGGTGAGCGGATCAGCGCGCGCATGCACCATGTCAGCCGTGGCCGGCTGTCATTGAACCGCCTGGAATACGGTGCACGGGTGCAGATTGATCCTGGTCGCCTGGAGGACTTCTTTCTGATTCAGGTGCCGCTCAGCGGCAGCGCACAGATCATTTGCGGTCGGCATGACTTCACCTCCGATGCCCGCCATGCATCGCTGATCTCGCCGAACCTGCCGGTGTCGATGCGCTGGGATGCCGACTCGCCGCAACTGGCGCTGCGCATCGAGCGCAGTGAAGTCGAGTATCACTGTGCGCAGCATCTGGGACATTCGCTGGACCGCCCTGTGGAATTTCAGCCAATGCTCGACCTGAACACCTCGGGCGGCAGCTACTTTCTGCATCTGATCACACTGCTGGTCGATGCCATCACCGCCGATGAGCATCCGCTGCACCACGCGCTGGCGCTCAAGCAATTCGAGTCGATGCTGATCAATGCCTTGGTTTACGGACAACCGAACAATCTCAAGGAACAGATCGACAGCGCCAGCAAGCCCAAGGCACCGTTGCCGTACTTTGTGAAACGTACTGAAGAGTACATGCGCGTCAATGCCCACGAGCCGTTGAGCATCGAGCAACTGGCCGATCATGCCGGAGTCAGTGTGCGCACCTTGTTTGCCGGGTTTCGGGATTTCAGCGGCACCACGCCGATGGCTTATCTGCGCAACCTGCGACTGGAACATGCCCACGAGGAATTGCTCAACCAAAGCCAGGATGTTTCAGTCACCGACATCGCTTTCAAGTGGGGCTTTGCCCATTTGGGCCGGTTCGCCCAGGAGTATAAAAAGCGCTACGGCCAGGCGCCGTCGACAACCCTGAGGTTTCGCGGCTGAGGCTCACGGACGTGGTGTCATGCGGAAAGAACCCTGTACCGCCTGGATATCCTGACAGAAATCACCATCTACCCGCGGATCAGGCTAAAACAGTGATCGAACCAAAAGCTACCGCCGCAATGAACATGACCAGACAGGTACCGATACTCCAGCCAATCGAGGCCCGCTGGTTATCTCCGTAGTCAATGTCAAGCAGGCCGCATAGCAAGTAGGTTGATGCAACCAGCGGGCTCAACAGGTGAACAGGCTGCCCAATCAATCCGGCGATGGCCATTTCTTTCCCATCGATACCATAGTGCGCAGCGGTCTCAGCCAGGATGGGCAGGATACCGAAGTAGAATGCGTCATTGGTGAGGATGTAGGTGAATGGCATGCTGATAAATGCGGTGAAGACCGACATGAAATGGCCAGTCGACTCCGGAATTATCTGTACAAGGCTTGCAGAGACGGCCTTGATCATCCCGGTACCCGACATAACCCCTACAAATATGCCAGCGGCGAAGATCAGCAAGGTTACCGAAAGGACGCTTCCTGCATATTTGTCGATGACCTCCTTCTGCGCTTTAAGCGTAGGGTAGTTGACGACGAGTCCCAGACCGAAAGCGATCATGAACAGCGTCGGCAGAGGCATGATATTCAGCATCATCAGGGTGATTAACGTGACAGTCAGCACGACGCTGAAGATGAATCGCCAGCCGGTGAGCCTGGATTGCTCCAGTTCGGCCATGAGATGCTCCAGATCAATTTGTACCACCCCGAGTCTTTTGCGTTCTTGGCGCCCCAGGATGGTAGCCGCCATCAGAACCCAGGCCAGGCCCGCAAGCATGATAGGCAGCATCTCGATGAATAGTTCCGTGATGTCGACATGCATGGCGCTGGCGGCGCGGGAGAATGGGCCAGCCCAGGGCAGTATGTTCATCACACCGATCGTAAGCAGCAGCACAGTCGCCATGACTTGTGGGCGGATCCCTGTCCGGCGGTAGAGTGGCAAAAGAGCGGCTGTCGTAATGATGTAAGTGGTTGCCCCATCGCCATCCAGGCCAACGCAGACACCCAGAACAGCTGTGCCTAACACGATTTTCAGCGGATCACCCTTGACCACTCTAACCACGGTTTCGATGAGCGGATTGAACAGTCCTGCATCGGTCATCATGCAGAAGTACAGGATGGCGAATGTCAGCATGATGCCCGTGGGAGCGAGCATCTTCACGCCATCAAACATCATAGAGCCCAGTTCGCCAGCGAAACCGGCGGCACAGGCAAATGCAACAGGTACCAGTATCAATGCCACCAGCGGAGAGAGCCGCTTTGACATGATCAGGTACATGAAGCAGATGATCATGGTGTAGCTCAGGATCGTGATCATGAAGTCCCTCGTTTTATCGGTTTTATAGTGAAGACTTTCGTGTGCTCATCCTCTGGACGAGCGCACGCCTACGCGATCGCGCATAGACGTGCCGGGCTATGTCAGCTCAAGCGTGAGAGAAGAGTTTTTTCCCTGCGTGACGCAGGGTCACTTTCAGAATGTGGCCAGTAGCCGATTCGGTGATGAAAAGCGTGCGGTTGCCTTCTCCTCCGAAAGCCAGGTTGGTAACGGTCTTGCCGGTCGAGCATGCCCGAATCCGGTACAGCGGCACGGCATGAGCATCGAATACCCAGACGCAGCCGTTACCGGCATCGCAGACGTACAAATTGCCTTCATCGTCCAGAGCCATACCGTCTGCGCCACTGACCCCTCCCGCCATGGCGGTGAAAATACCCACCCTCGAGGTAGAGCCGTCTTTCTGAATAGGTAGTCGCCACACGGCATTTCCACGGGTCATGGCTACGAGCAGTGCTTGCTCTTTCAGATCCATCACCAGGCCATTAGGACTCGGGCCGTTATCAATGAGGCAGTCCAGCCGCTGCGCCTGCAGGTCGTATCGGAATACCCGACCGGACGGATCGTGCATGCCTGATTGACCCTGGTCAGTGAAATAGAGGCACCCCGCCTGATCGAAGAACAGGTCGTTGACCCCTTTGAAACCCTCGCTACGGCGATGGGTGAGGAAAGGCTCAATGGTCTTGGTGACAGGATCGAGCTTCAGGATGCCGCGCTTATAGTCCGCGACAAAGATACGGCCATCGGCATGGATTTTTAGCCCGTTTGGCCAGCCATCGTACTCGACTACCAACTCCCATTCACCAGCAGGAGAGATTCGGAAAATCCGCCCATAGGGAATGTCCGTCACATAGAGATTTCCGGCCTTGTCGAATGACGGGCCTTCAAGGAAGGAACTTACGACCTGGCCGGGTTTGTTGGCTCTTACCCAATCCGAATCGCCATCGCGCCAGAATTTCTCGGGCATGCGACTGAAAACCTCGGTTTGGAGGTCCTGGGGAGGGGCATACAGACTCATGGGCATCTCCGCAAGGCGTGCAAGCACTGCACCCATCTTATGTGATGAGTGAGCACCCAAGTACGCGATTATTATATTTATCGTTCTACCTGACAGAACATTGTTTCTTTCTGTGGAACACTTTTTCAAAATCTAACGGCACATGTCAAGCCGTATTCATTCACGGGCGTTTTTCCTCCTCGTGGGTTTCTGGAAGAACGAGCGGGCATTGACAGCATGAGAAATTGGCGCAGATACTATTTGACAGAACGTAATTCTGACTGACAGAACAATCATAAAAATACGGATCAGCGCTACCCAATAGCCTGCCGCGTGAATGTTCCAAAGGCTCTCCAGCCGATGAGGAGAACCTCCATGCACCACGATTCAGATATCGATGTATTGGTCAGTGAAGTCGCCCCCCGCGATGGCCTGCAAAGCATCAAGGCGACCATGCCTACCGAGTTGAAACTTCGCTGGATCTCAGCACTGGCCGAGTCGGGATTGCGTGAGATCGAAGTGGGATCGTTCGTACCGCCAAAACTTCTTCCCCAGATGGCCGATTGCGCTGAACTGGTTGTTCACGCTCGTAAGATTTCCGGCCTCTTCGTCACCGCGCTGGTGCCGAACCTCAAGGGCGCCCAGGCCGCATTCGATGCTGGGGTTCAGAAAATCACGTTGCCGATCTCCGTCAGCGAACCTCATTCCCTTTCCAATGTTCGTAAAACGCACGCTCAGGTCTTTGAAGAGGTCAAGGCGGTGGTGGCGTTGCGCAATGAACAGTTCCCAGGGGTCCAAATCGAGGCAGGCCTTTCCACCGTTTTCGGTTGCACCCTTCAAGGCGTGGTTACTGATGACGAGAGCATCGCCATGGCCGTAAAGATGGCTGAGTTGGGCGTCGACGAAGTCGGGCTTGCAGACACAGTCGGCTACGCCAACCCGGCCCAGGTTCGTCGAATTTTCACTCGGTTGCAAAATGAGCTTGGAGCCCTGGCTGGAAGCGCGCATTTCCACAATACGCGAGGTCAAGGCCTGGCCAATGTTGTAGCGGCGCTCGAGGCTGGCGTGACGACCTTCGATGCGTCGCAGGGCGGTATTGGCGGCTGCCCATACGCTCCAGGGGCCTCAGGCAACATCGTGACCGAAGACTTGGTTTATCTGCTCGAATCCATGGGTTTGCGGACCGGCGTCGACATTGATCGTCTGGTCGCTGCACGCGAGTGGCTCCGCCAAGGCCTTCCAGGTGAGGCCTTGTATGGCTTTATCCCCGATGCCGGCGTTGGAAAAAACTTCACCTATGCGAAGGAGGCAGTATGAGCCAGTCCCCGGAGAAAGCACTGCCACTTGCCGGCATCCGAGTCGTTGAGTTCGTTCACATGGTCATGGGGCCAACCTGTGGCCTGCTGCTTGCAGATCTTGGCGCAGAGGTGATCAAGGTAGAGCCTGTTCCTGAAGGCGACAACACCCGTCGCCTGATGGGGTCCGGCGCGGGCTACTGGCTGACCTACAACCGCAACAAGAAAAGCTTTGCCGTCGACATCAAGTCGAAAGAAGGAATGGCAGCGGTCAAGAAACTGATCGCCACCGCAGATGTGGTGACAGAGAACTTCCGCCCAGGTGCCATGGAGAAACTGGGCCTTGGCTACGACGATGTCAAAGCGATAAAGCCAGATATCATCTACAGCTCGATGAAAGGCTTCCTGCCTGGCCCCTATGAAAAACGGACAGCGCTGGACGAGGTCGTTCAGATGATGACCGGGCTCGCATACATGACCGGTCCGGTTGGCCGTCCACTGCGCGCAGGAGCTTCAGTCAACGACGTCATGGGCGGTATGTTCAGTGCTATCTCCGTATTGGCCGCCCTCCTCCAGCGCAAAGACAGTGGCAAGGGGCAGTTTGTCCAGACCGGTTTGTTCGAAAACTCCGCTTTCCTGGTCGCACAGCACATGATGCAAAAAGTGGTAACCGGCGCGGCCGCTGCGCCAATGCCTAGCCGCATTTCTGCCTGGGCTATCTATGACGTTTTCGAGACAGCTGAAGAAGGTCAGCAAATATTCCTGGGGGTCGTGAGCGACAGCCAATGGGCCGCATTCTGCAAAGCATTCGATTTTCCGGATTTTGCCAATGATGGCTCGTTAGCCCTCAACAACCAGCGTGTGCAGGCACGTGAGCGAATCATGCCGATTGTGCGTGAGCGTATCCAGGCAATGGATAAAGCGTCCGTCATGGCACTGTGCGAACTGGCCGGTCTACCTTTCTCGCCCATCCAACGCCCTGAAGACCTCTTCGATGATAAACACCTGAATGAGTCGGGTGGACTGACTGAGCTGACGCTCAGCAACGGGCAAATCACAAAAGTGCCGATGCTGCCATTTGAAATGGATGGTCAGCGCTTTGGCGCACGACTGTCAGTGCCTGAAATCGGCAGTCATTCGCGGGAGCTGTTGGTCGAGTTGGGGTACGAAAGTACTGCAATCGATGACCTCGCATCCGCCGGTTTGATTCAAACCTGATAGATCAGCACAAGAACCGGCGCAAATGAATGTGCAATGCCCACGGTGCGTTGGCATTGCATCGACTTTGACGACCCCGTCTGGCCGTACATAAGAACAATATGAGGAACCTGTCATGGCTAACGTCACGACTCCAGCAAACGCTACCCCCCTGACGCAACCACTTGAGCTTTCCGAACTGCAGCAACGCGCTCTGCGCAAAGCTGCATGGCGGCTGATCCCGCTTCTGGCTCTGGCTTACTTCTTCAACTATCTCGACCGTACGAGCGTTGGCTATGCCGCGTTACAAATGACGGATCAGCTTGGCCTGACAGCCGCGCAGTTCGGGCTGGGCGCAGGCATCATGTTCGTCGGATATTGCTTGTGCGAAGTGCCCAGCAATCTCGCCATGTACCGGTATGGCGCCAGACTCTGGATGGCACGGATCATGATCACCTGGGGGCTGGCAGCAGCTGCAACCGCTCTTGTCGTCGGACCTTACAGCTTCTACATCATTCGTTTCATTCTCGGCGTAGCTGAGGCAGGGTTCTTTCCGGGCGTCATCTTCTTCCTGACACTGTGGTTCCCGCTTCAGTACCGTACCCGAGTGCTGGCCTGGTTTACCGTAGCAACACCGATTTCGTTTCTGGTCGGCGGTCCACTGTCTATATGGCTGCTGCAGATGCACGGTATCCTTGGATTGGCCGGCTGGCAGTGGATGTTCATCATCGAAGGGCTTCCAGCATGCGTTCTAGGGCTGATCACTCTAAAGGTACTCGCCAACCGGCCAAGCGAAGCCAAGTGGCTGAGTACTGAGGAGCGTAATGCACTGGATACACTCTTGGCAGCGGAGTCGGGCAAGACTCAGAAGAGTCATGCCTTCAAGGGTGCGCTCAAGGATCCTCGTGTATGGATTCTCAGCTCGATCACTTTCAGCTTCACGATTGGTACGTACGGGATCGGTATCTGGCTGCCACAAATGCTCAAGGCGCAAGGCGTCGAGTTGAGCATGATTGGCTGGATTGCAGCCATCCCCTACTTCTTCTCAACCATAGGATTGCTGTTCTGGGCCAGGCATGTAGACCGTACCGGTAAAGGCATTCTGAACCTTGTGATTGCGTTGGTTCTGGCAGGGCTGGCCCTGCTGTTCGCTCTTCAGATGAGCGCTTTGATTCCTGCGCTGATCGGTATCACGCTGGCGCTGGTAGGCACTATTTCGGCCAAAACCATTTTCTACACATTGCCCGCCAAATTCCTGAGTGGTCAGGCGGCAGCAGGTGGTATTGCTCTCATCAACTCGATTGGAGCGTTCGGCGGTTTTGTTGGGCCATACCTGATGGGTTACCTGAAAGAAACGACGCAATCTTTCACGGCAGGACTGATGGTGATGGGATGCATTCTGTTGTTCGCTGCCGTGATGGCGCTGGTGCTCAAGCTGTTCATGCGAGAAGCCTGATCAGAACAGTGTTCTGTTGCGCCCAGAGGCTGGATTCTCTATGTTGCGATTACAGCAACTCTGGTTGACCTGTCTCATGGCAGGCCTTTTTCAAGCAACAAAAGTGACGCTATGCCTACCAACAGCACCCCAGAAAGTGACGACAGTACTGAAGCAACAGCAGGCGGTGTCGCCGCTGTAGATCGTGCATTCGCGATTCTCGCAGCTTTCGACTCCGATCGCCCCAGCCTGCCCTTGGCAGAAATATCACGGCGCACAGGTCTGTATAAAAGCACGATCTTGCGCCTGATGACGTCCCTCGAGCGGGGAGGCTTCGTACGCAGGTTGGCGGACGGTCAATTTGCTATCGGGCACGAACCTCTTCGTCTCGCCCAGCTTTATCAGGGCTCTTTCAATCTGCGTGATGCGCTACTGCCCATCCTCGAAGCGCTGTCTCAGGAATGCGCGGAAACCTCATCATTTTATGTTGCGCAAGGAGCGAGCCGGGTCGTCTTACTCCGTGTTGAACCGAAACGGTCGGTACGTGTTTCCATTCATGAAGGGGATCGATTCCCCATCAATGCGGGTGCTTCAGGCAAGGTCCTTCGAGCATTTGGCGCAGCTAAAGACCCATCTCTTCAAGCAGTCCGCGAGCAGTGCTGGGCAGCCTCATTCGGAGAGCGAGACCCAGACACGGCTGCTATTTCTGTTCCGGTGTTTGGCGCTGGAAACATACTTGCCGGCGCATTGACTTTATCTGGGCCGGCAGATCGATTTAACGCCGAGCAAATCAAGCGCGTACGCTCCACTGTCTTGAGAAAAGCAGCGCAAGCGACTGCTGCATTGGGCGGAGTAGCCGAAACTTATGTCACCGCTATCAATGCAACAGATTGAATGCTGCCAACAATGTCTTTAGGGAGCCACCCTCCCCTGAACGCTAACGCCTGCAATCCATAGACAAGTCTGCTGTTTACGCCCTTGTTGAAGTGGCAATAGCCTGCCGTATCTCCCGCACGTCGCGTGCAGGCGATGCGCCGAATTGTCGGAGATATTCGCGGCTGAACTGTGATGCGCTTTCATAGCCGACAACGAACGCCACGTCAGAGGCGCGATGCTCACCGGCAAGCAAAAGCTGGCGAGCTTCCTGCAATCTGAGCTGTTTCTGGTACTGGATCGGGCTGAAACCTGTCATTGACAGAAAATGACGATGCAGGCTCGCCCGGCTCATGCCGCTTGCATCGCACAACGCCTCGATGCGAAGCCGGGTATTGTAATTGTCCCTGATCCAGGCAACGGCACGCCGGATGCTGCCCAGTGCGCCATTGGGCTGGGCAATCTGACGCAGCAGCCGCCCTTGTGGCCCCTGCAGGAGACGATAGAGCAATTCCCGTTCGACCATGGGGCCGAGGACCGGGATATCGGCAGGCGTGTCGAGCAACGACAATAAGCGCAATAACGTGTCGCGCAGCGGCGCGGTCATCGGGTTTATCGTGATGCCAATCCCTTTTTGTTCGCTCTCGCGAACCGCAGGCATGGTCGCCGCCAATTCCGCCAGTATGGCCGGATCCAGTACGAGCGATACCGCAACGTAAGGCTGCCCACCCTCAGCATCAAGAATCTGTCCGCTCAAAGGCAGGTCCAGGGCGCTGATGAGATATTGTTCACTGTCGTAGTTCAGAAGATTGTCGTTGATCGAAACGCGCTTAGAGCCTTGCAGGATGAAGCAGATCATCGATCGATACAGGCATGGTGCCTTGTCTGTAGTACCTTGCCCGACGCAGAGGTCTACACGCGGAATCCGTGTAATCGTCAAACCCGGTGGCGCATGGCGCAGGGCTATATCAAGATGCGGTGCAAGATCGTTATTCATGGGCCGATTATGCCAACGCCCCGCCACCACGCAAGATGATTGAGACAATCAGGCAATAAACTGAGCGTATCGGGCGTGGGTTATAAACAGGTCATTGCCTATCTTGAGCAGGTCAGAAAGCACCATGCGGTGCGCCTAACCTACTAGAGACAATCCATGACCAAGCAGATCGCACTCATCACTGGCGCCAGCCGCGGCCTTGGCCGCAACATGGCTCTTCACCTCGCCAAACGCGGCGTTCATATCATCGGTACCTATCGCAGCGGTGCAGCAGAAGCCGAGACGCTGAAGCAAGAGATTGAAGCGCTGGGCGGCAAGGCCGCGATGCTGCCGCTCGATATCACCGATACCGCCAGCTATCAGGCTTTTTCAAACGCGGTGACTGATACGCTGAAGACCGGATTCGGCCGCGAGCGCTTCGATTTCCTCGTCAACAATGCCGGTAATGGCCTCTTTTCGAACTTCGTTGACGCGACCGAGGAGCAGTTTGCCTCACTGGTCGCCACGCACCTTCGCGGTCCGGTTTTTCTGACGCAGAAGCTGCTACCGCTCGTGGAAGACGGCGGTCGTATCCTGAACGTTTCGTCCGGTTTCGTGCGCTTCACTTTGCCGGGATACAGCATTTATGCGGCGGTAAAAGCCGCCGTCGAGGTACTGACCCGTTACATGGCCATAGAACTTGGTTCACGCCAGATTCGGGTGAATGCAATTGCCCCGGGCGCCATCGCAACCGATTTTGGCGGTGGTGCCGTGCGCGACAACAAGGATGTGAACGCCTACGTAGCACAAGGCATCGCACTGGGCCGTGTCGGTCTGCCGGACGATATAGGCGGTGCGGTTGCCGCCATTCTGTCCGATGACATGGCCTGGGCTAACGGGACGACTTTTGATATTTCTGGCGGGCAATTGCTCTAGTCACAGCAGCATTACTTCCATCACATCGCCGCCCTGTCGAGAGACCACCATGCCGCACGCTCAACTTACGCTCATCAGTCATCCGTTGTGCCCGTTCGTTCAGCGAGCGGCTATCGTGCTGCTGGAAAAGAATGTGCCCTTTGAGAGGATCGATGTCGACCTCGCAGCCAAACCAGACTGGTTCCTGGCGCTTTCACCGACGGGAAAAGTGCCGTTACTCAAGGTGGCGCTGCCGGACAGGACGAATGCGGTACTCTTCGAGAGCATGGCCATTTGCGAATATCTCAACGAAACGCAGGAGGGTGTCAGTCTTTACTCCAACGATGCGCTCTCCCGTGCGCGCCAGCGCGCCTGGGCAGAATTCGGCGTGGCGATGCTCTCCGATGCCTGGCAGTTCCTCAACGCCAAGGACCTCGCGATTGCTGAGAACAAAAAAGCGGCCTTTCGAGATAAATTGCAACGACTTGAAAGCGAGCTTGATCAAACGCCGTATTTTGCAGGGTCAGCGTTCGGCATGGTCGATGCAGTGTTTGCCCCTGTGTTTCGTTATTTCGACTTGCTGAGCCCGGTTGTCTCCCAGCCGATCTTCGATAACCTTCCCCGTGTATCTGCCTGGCGGGTTTCACTGGCAAACAGGCCAAGCGTCATCTCGGCCGTAGGAGGCGATTACGCTGACCGATTCAAGCAGCACCTTGTCAGACAGCAGGCAATACTTTCAGGCTCGGTTCGTTAAAAACTTCAGTGGGATTTCGATATCAACTTTGCTCAAAAGATCTCCGATAGCTAACTTCGGCACAGAGCGTGCTTTCAGTATTTAAAACTCCATCCGCAGCTCTCGGGAGGGGGAATAACCGAAGTAGGAGGTGTAACACTTGCTGAAATGGCTAGGCGATATGAATCCACACGCCACAGCAACCTGAACGATTGAAAGCCTGGAGTACTGGAGCAAACGGCGCGCCTCCGTCACACGCAGCTCAAGGTAGTAGCGCGAAGGAGTGGTGCCGAGCTGAGCCCTGAACAACCGCTCTATCTGACGCCTTGACAGGCTGACCCACCCCGAAATCTGTTCCAGATCCAACGGTTCCTCAAGATTCGCCTCCATCAACTTGACCACCTCTCTCAACGGCGCTGCCATCTTGATGTGAATCGCCGGACTCAGGCGACGATATCGGGTTGTCTCAAACGCCAGGATATCTGTAATACCGTCGACCAGGGTGGCTCCCTGAGATTGACCAATCCAGTCCAGCATCAGATAGAACGCCCCGTTTGGGCTGGCGCAGGTGTAACGGTCACGATCGACAATGTAGTTCTCACTCGTTACCTGGCTGTGAGGCGCAGCTTCTGCGAGTGCGGGACGATGCTCGGGGTGAATCGCACACCTGTAGGCATCCAGAAGGCCCGCCTGCCCGAGAAACCATGCCGCATTCCACAGCCCCGCCAGGGCCACTCCCCTTTCTGAGGCTTTCTTGAGTAACAGGCGCAAACCCGCATCAGCGTTTAATGGCGTGCGCAAGCCGCCACAAACCACCAACAGATCAAGCTCGGTGACGGGATAGCTGGAAAGATTCTGATCAGGACGGATACGGATTCCCAAGTCACTGATCACCTCTTCCCCGCTCAAGGTAAAGGTGCAGGTGGTGAACAGATCAGGTCGCAATAAATTGGCAGTGACCAGCGCATCCAGAGCGTTGGTAAAAGAAGGAAGGGAAAAATGATCGAGTAAAATGAAGCCCACTGCACAATAAGTGCTCGTTACAGGTTTCTCGTTTTTAAGATACCTGAGGTTTTTCCCTTTGAGGGTTCCACAAAAACTTCGCGGCTCTATCACTTCAACCACCTTGATGTCAGACGCCTGTACGATAAAGTTGAGCTGCAAAAAATCCCGCTGCCATGACCGCATCAACTTACAAAGCGCAGTTTTTCAGCCAGAACGGTCATTTCAATCATCAACCAGAATCGCCCCGCGCGAAACATCAATTGACCGGGACAATTCTGGATCAAGCATCAAGACGCCATCAGGAGGCATCAATCCAGATGGTTTTCAACTCGGTGTATTGGTCGTGCGCCCAGATTGACTTGTCGCGGCCACCAAAACCGGACTCTTTATATCCACCGAAAGGTGTGGAAGCGTCGCCCTCACCGAAGCAGTTCACGGTGACGATACCGGCACGAATGCCACGCGCCAGTTTCAACGCATGACGCAGGTTGCCAGTGTAGGCGCAAGCAGCCAGGCCATAGGCGGTGTCGTTGGCAAGGACGATGGCTTCATCGACCGACTGGAACGTGGTCACGCTCAGTACAGGACCGAAGATCTCTTCCTGGAACAAACGACTGTCACGTCTCACGCCATCAACAATGGTCGGCTCGACGAAAATATCCTTGGCCGTGTTGCCACCCACCAGCACCTTGAGCTTTTCTTCTTTGGCTACGTCGAGGTAAGAACGTACCTTCTCGAAATGCGCCTTGCTGACCATTGACCCCAAGCGGTTTTCCGGGTCCAGCGGATCACCCGTTTTCCAGTCATCCAGGTGGACCTGTACGCGCTGTAACAGAGCGTCCTTGATATCCGCATGCACGATCAGCCTTGACGAGGCCGAGCAGTTTTCGCCCATGTTCCAGAAGGCGCCGTTCACCACGTGCTGGGCGACGACATCGATGTCTTCGACATCATTCATCACCACTGCGGGGTTCTTGCCACCACACTCAAGCACAATACGCTTGAGGTTGGACTCACTGGAGTACTTGAGGAACAACCGACCGGTGTCGGTAGACCCCGTGAAACTGACCATGGCCACGTCCGGATGCCGACCCAACGGCTCACCGGCCTCCTTGCCGCCCCCGGGCACTACGTTGAACACGCCGGCCGGGATTCCTGCCTGATGAGCCAGTTCAGCAACGCGCAGCGTACTCAGCGTGGTTTCCTTGGCGGGCTTGACCACGATAGAGCAACCGGCAGCCAACGACGGGCCGATTTTCCAGGCAAGCATCAACAGCGGGAAATTCCATGGCAGTACCAGACCGACGACACCAATCGGCTCGCGCACAACCATGGTCACCGCCCCAGAACCTACCGGCGCGGTCGAATCGTAAATCTTGTCGATCAGCTCGGCGTGCCAGCGAAGGGTATGGATCGTCTCGGGCACGTCGACGTTCTGGCACTCACGAATCGGCTTGCCGCTGTCCAGGCTCTCAAGAACCGCCAACTCATGGGCATTGTCTTCGAGCAACAGGGCGAAACGCAGCAGTACCGACTTGCGAGCCGAAGGTGCCAGCGAATGCCAGCGGGCGTCTTCAAACGCATCCTTGGCTGCTGCAACCGCATCATCGACATCCTGCGCATTACACGCGGCAATCTCAGTCAATACCTGTCCGGTGGCTGGATTGGTCGTGGTAAAGGTCTTGCCCGACCTGGCCGTGCAAAACTTGCCATTGATAAAGGCCTGATTGCGAAACTCAAGCTTCGCGGCCAACTCAAGGTATTGCTCTTTATTCAACAGGTCTGCCATTTCAAGCCTCCTCGACGATGCGTGCCACATTCTGTTTCAGGGTTTTGATCACATCTTCCAGCGCCTGTTTCTCGGACGCCTCCAGGGGTTGCAGCGGCGCGCGTACGCCACCAGCGCGCAGACCGCTCAGCTCGCTGCCATGCTTGATCGATTGAACGAATTTGCCGCTCTCAAGGAAGTCCATCAGCGGCAACATTGCCGACATGATGCGACGTCCTTTATCGAAGTTCCTTTCGATAACGCAGGCCTCGTACAGCGCGATGTGTTCACGCGGGATGAAGTTGGAGCCCGCGCAAACCCAGCTGCGTGCGCCCCATGCGAAGAACTCCAGCGCCTGATCATCCCAACCGCAGGACAACTGAATCGACGGATGCGCGCTGGCAATGCGGTGCAGGCGGGCCATCTCGCCAGAACTCTCCTTGATGGCGGCAATGTTCTTGCAGCTGGCAATTGCCTCGAAGAATTCGTCGCCCATCGCCACGCCCATTCGCGACGGATAGTTGTAGAGCATGATCGGCAGACCGGCCGCCTTGTCCACTGCCAGCACATGGGTGGCAATTTCCTTCTGCGTCGGCAGTGCATAAGGCGGCGACCCGACCAGAATGGCATCGGCCTCAAGCGACTTGGCCTTCTCGGCGAAGTAAACAGAGTCCTCGGTGCGGATACCACCTGTGCCGATCACCAGCGGCAAGCGCCCCCGGATGACTTCTTTCGCACGCTCAGCCACGGCAACACGCTCGGCGGTGGTATGTGCGTAGTACTCGCCCGTCGAGCCACCAATCACGATGCCGTGAACCCTGGACTCGATCAGGTATTCGAGCACTTCAGCGAACGCCGAAAAATCGATCTGGCCATCGGCTGACAACGGGGTAATGGCAGGGGTGAAAATTCCGTCAAAGTTCATAGCGTCTTCTCCAGTGATTGCAATGTTCAATCCGCACGCCCGGTTACGAGCCGGACACAGACAGTGGTCAATTCAGCGATGCGGCTTCTTGTAGCTTGAGTGAGCGCGTAGAACGCGAAGAGAAACAGCACCAGCAAACTCGGCCCGGCGTGCCCGATGGATAGAGCCTCAGCTCTCTCGTCCGGCACGGTACTGCCCCCACTTCAGGTTCATGTTCACTCCCAGCGAAAGGAAAGGTTCTGGTGGGTTGCTGTTAGGTCCAGGCGCTTGCAACAAGAAATCAATCAACCCGTCACGCCGCCCCGCCAGCCAGTCGGCCAGCAACGTGCCCGTTACCGTGCCGCGCGTAACGCCAAGGCCGTTACAGCCCAGCGCGCCATACACATTCGCAGCCAGCTCACCGAAAAATCCGTTGTGGTTTCTCGACATGGCCAGCGCCCCGCCCCAGGTGTAGTCGAACGTCACGTCCGGCAGCATCGGGAAACGCACGTCAAAAGAGGCCTTGTGCCGGCGTACAAAACGTTCGTTGTATTTGCTGTTGCTGCGACCATCCGGGTTGAAGCTGAAACTGTTGCGAATCAGCAGACGGTTATCCGGAGTACGCCGTACCGTAGTGCCGAAGGGGTCTGCCGGAATCACGCCCCAGAAGGGTTTTCCACCCAGGCGCGCCTGCTCTTCTTCGGTCAGGGGTCGGGTGATGCTCGCGTAGGTGTAGATGGGCAGCATGCGTCCCTGCAGAAATCCGAAACGCATGCCGAACGAGTTATTCGCCAGGATCAGTTTTTCCGCTGTAATGCTTCCATGGGCGTGCTTCAGAACAGTCTTTTGGCCGTATTCCACTTCAAGGATCGGCGTGTGTTCATACAACGTGACGTTTGCCGGCAGATGGTTCGCCAGCCCTTTGACCAGGCCCGACGGTTGCAGCAAGACAGCCCCCGGGGTGTAAAGCGCCTTACGGTAGAAACGAGTACCCAAATGTTCTGCCAACCCCTCTGCGTCGATCATCTGGTATGGCTGATCGAGCTTTTCCAGCCCTCGGCGATAAGCGTCGAGTACTGCGATGCCACGATCCTCCACCGCGGCCTGATATTTGCCACAGGCTTTCATCTGGCAATCAATGCTGTATTGATCGACCAGGTCGCGCAGGATCGACTGGCCAGCGAGATTCAGTTTCAAACTCATTCTGGCCAGGTCGATATCGCCGATGTAATCCTCTGCACCGATATCATGGGGAAGATCGATGGCGAAACCCGCATTGCGGCCCGAGGGGCCCAGCCCGACTTCCTGCGCCTCGATGAGCACCACATGGTCATCGGGGAAATTCAGTGCAAGTTGCCGGGCAGCCGCCAGCCCGGTGAATCCGGCTCCGACAATGACCCACCGGGCAGCGCTGTGGCCTCGGTGAGCGGGCTCGGGATTACGTGGCAGGCTCAAATGAAACCAGCCACAACTATCATCATCGGCGGGCAATGAACTGACTTTCATAGTGTTGAACCATTCATCGTTGAAATGACAAACCGGACTCGGCACGAGGCGAACGCACAGAGAGGCGTTGATTAAAAACAGCTACCTAATCGACGGGACGCTAATACGCTGGCACTTGATGAATTAAGTCAAAAGTTCGCAGCAATGGCGTAACGACCTGCACTGGCGTAATAGTTATCCCTGAATGTCATTGGCGGTAATCCGAACAGATCCTTGAAACGCTTATAGAAATGCGGATAACTGACAAACCCGGTGGCAAGTGCCACATCCGTTAACGATCGATCACTTTGCACAATAAGTTGCCGAGCCCGGGTCAGGCGCAACTCCAGATAATATCGATTGGGTGCAACGTTCAAATAACGTGCAAACCGTCTTTCAAGTTGTCGTCGTGACACGCCGACGTGACTGGCGATTTGATCAATCTCCATCGGCTCCTCGATGTGTTTTTCCATCAAGTTGAGGGCGACATTCAACGGTTTTGGAATAGCGACCGATCGAATGCATTCATTACTGAACGCAAAATCGTGCGCCAGTTGCCTGGGTTGATGAACCCGTCTGATTTCATCCACCAGGGAAGCGTCATTGCAGGAGCCCAGCTCTTGCATGAGTGCCAAGGTCATATCCAGCGCTGAATGGGCGTTGGCACAGGTGGCGCGGCGCTGTTCAAAGGTAAAGTCGAGGCCGGACACGCTCAATTGTGGGAAATACTCGCTGATCAGACCGCAACTGTCGCTGTGACACGCGAAGTCCAGCCCATCGAGAAACCCCGCATCAGCCAGGTAAAACGCGGCATTCCAGCACCCGGCAACAACGCCCCTGGCCGCTGTTTTTTTCAATACTCGTCGCAGCAGCGGATTGGCCGAAAGCCTGACACGTTGCCCCCCCACGACGATAACCGCATCGTGATTGAACCCCTCAGCCACCAGCCTTTCCGAAGAAAGCGGCACGCCGATATCGCTCTCGACCAGGCCCCCCGACAGCGAATAGGTTGAGACTTTATAAATCGTGTCGCAGTTGATCAGATTACCGGTGGCCAGGGCATCCATCGCCGTTGAGAAGGTTGTCAGCGAGAAATGATCGAGCAGGATAAAGGCCACCCGCACGATACGCTCATGTCCCGACGCCCCCCTGGATTGTCGAAACCCGATGTTCTGTAGCTTCAACGTACTCTGAAAAGTTTCCATCTTGCACCATCCGAAACCCATGACTTGAAACAAGGTACAACCGGCGTGCTGGCGAGGGACGTGGCCTCCGCCAACACGGACCTGGACCGATTACCTCACCGCTACGGCACGCGCATCGCTGAGCCAGCCGTCGTAGGCTTGCTGGTTGGCCTTGATCCACTCCGCGGCATGGCGCTTGATGTCGGCAAGGGACTTTTCACCCTTCTGCATACGCAGGTTCTGCGCACTTTCATCGGCGGTGGTCAGGCTGACTTCGGACAGGAATTTGCGCGCAACCGGGTTTTTCTCGGCGAACTCTTTGTTCATGACGGCGTTAACCGTATCCACCGGAAAACCGAGGTTCTTGCCGTCGTGAAAGGTATCTTTGCTGTCCTTGCCATCCGGCAGCGAGGTAAACGGCACCGGCAGCCAGACCACGTCGCGCCCTTCCACCAGCACACTGGCAATCCATTGCGGCACCCAGGTGAAGAACAGCACCGGCTTGCCTTGTTGATAGCGGGCAATGGTATCGGCCATCAGCGCGAAGTAAGACCCGCGGTTATCGACCACCGTTGGCCCCAGGCCATAGGCTTTCATGTGATGTTCAACCATGACTTCGCAGCCCCAGCCGGGGTTGCAGCCGGTCAGGTCGGCCTTTCCATCGCCATTGCTGTCGAACAACTTGGCGATCTCTGGCCTTTTCAAGTCCGACAGATCCTTGATCTGATAGGCCTCTGCGGTCTTCTTGTCGATCATGTAGCCCTGCAGCACGCCCTTCATGATCTGACCGACCTTGACCATCACATCATCGCCACCGGCCTTGTTGTAAAACGCTTCGTGCAGGTGTTCCCACTCATGCACGGTGAAGTCTGCGTCGCCATAAGACAGCGCAAGAAACATCGCCGGGTAGTCGGTCTCCTTGGGCTGCTTCACGTTGTAGCCAAGCTCCTTGAGCCCGGCAATCACCACCTCACCGCGAAAGCGCTCTTCGGCAATAGTCGGAAAAATCGGCGTAATGGACACACCGGCACCGGGTTTAGTGGCATCAGCCGCGAAAGCCGCCGAGCACAGCACCGTACCGAACACCGACGCAATCAGGCCCGCAACGACGCTTTTTTTCAGATTTGCTAGTTTCATTTTTCACCATGCTTGGAATTTTTAATGGGTGAGCAGGCAAACTTAATTCGTCACTGGACGTACAACGTTCTTCTTTTTCTTCAGTTTCATGACCAGCCCCAAAGGCCCGGTTTCATACCAGCGTTGGCCGGTCGCCAAATCACTGCTGCGCTCCCCCATCGCCTGGGTCAGTCGATCAAGAAACACCGCCAACAGCACCAGACCAGCACCACCGACGCTCGCCAGCCCCATGTCCAGGCGACCGATACCGCTCAACACCATCAAGCCAAGCCCGCCGACCGAGATCATCGAGGCGACTACCACCATCGACAGGGACAGCATCAATGTCTGGTTGAGCCCGGCCATCATCGTCGGCGCCGCCAGCGGCAGTTGAACCTTCACCAGCATCTGGGTGGCCGTACAACCAAAAGCGCGGGCAGCCTCGATCTTGTCGGCCGGAACCTGGCGGATACCGAGGTTGGTCAGCCGCACCAGCGGCGCGACGGAGAAAATGATGGTGACAATCACGCCGGGCACGTTGCCAATACCGAACAGCATGACCACCGGTACCAGGTACACGAAGGCAGGAAGTGTCTGCATGGCATCCAGCACCGGGCGGATGATCACTTCCATGCGGTCACTGCGGGCACAAAGGATGCCCAGCGGTATGCCGATGACGGCGCAGAACAGCAATGACGTCAGTACCAGTGCCAGCGTGACCATGGCATCGGCCCAGACGCCGATCAGCCCAAGCCCCGTCAGCGTCGCCACACTGAAAATCGCAATGCGCTTGCCACCGACCTGCCAACTGATCAGCCCGGCAATGATGATGAATACGGTGGGAGGCACCGACAGCAGTCCCCACTGAACACCATCCAGGACTTGATCGACCGGCCAGCGGATCGAGCGAAATACATCCCGAAAGTTGTGCACCAAATATTTAAGGGCGGTTTCTACCCATGAGCCCAAAGGGATATTGATACTTTGAAAGGGGTCTAGAAAATTGAAGTCAGACATGGTGCTACCTCGCCCTCAGAAATGGCTTATCAATTCTGATTATTCGGAGTTCAGTTGCTACAAAGGCAGCTAAGAAGATGACCTTGTGAAATCGAGCCTTTATACAACCCGACTTCATCTACAACCGGCATGGGAGTGGCCGAGGCAGCAACGATATGAAAGATCTCTCGAAGAGAGGCTTCCGCCTTGATGGGAGTTTGATACCCAGGCTGATAAACGATGCCGGCGTCGTGCTGAGCGATATCACCTGCTTTCAGAATCCGGCTGGCATCGAATCCATTGAAGAAATCACGTACATAATCATTCACCGGATTGCACAGAAGCTCACGCGGCGTGCCGATCTGCACAACTTTTCCGCCTTCCATGATCGCAATCCGGTGACCGATCCGAACGGCTTCTTCGATGTCGTGGGAAATGAAGATAATGGTTCGATCCTGCTCGGCCTGGAGCTTGATCAACTCGCCTTGCATTTCACTGCGAATCATCGGATCAAGCGCAGAGAATGCTTCATCCATCAGCAGAATGGCCGGATCGTTGGCCAGAGCACGAGCCAGACCGACCCGCTGTTGCATGCCGCCAGACAGTTGATGTGGAAAACTGAGTTCCTGTCCCGACAACCCGACCTGTTCCAACGCGCCCATCGCGCGGCAGTAACGCTCTTTTTCGCTGACACCGCTGATTTCCAGGCCGAAACTGACGTTGTCGATGACGCTCATGTGCGGCATCAAGGCAAAGGACTGAAAGACCATGCCCATGTCTTTGCGACGAACCTGTAACAAGTCCTTGTCGGCTAGACCGGTGATTTCCTTTCCATTTAAAAAAATGCTGCCGGAAGTGGGTTCTATCAACCGGTTGAATAACCTGACCATGGTCGATTTTCCGGAACCGGACAACCCCATGATCACGAAAATCTCACCGCGGCGAACCGAAAAGTTAGCGTCAAATACACCGATTGCCTGGCCAGTCTTTTTGAACACTTCAGCTTTTGAAGCGCCCTCTTCAATCATCTTCATTGCAAGTGCTGGCTGCGTACCAAAGACCTTATATACATTCTGCACACAGATGATCTCGTCGGAGCTTGTCATACCTTGCCTCCCTCGCGTTGTGCAGTATTCGCATCAAGCGACATGCAAACGAGCGAAAATAAAATTAAGCGGCAGCGGTAATGAATAGATGTCTTCACGACGGGCTTCCTTTTATTATTTTTGGGGCCCTAGGAAAAAGGGATGTTTCAAATTTATTAGCATCACCCCGCTTAATCCAACTACATTTACAGGGACAATTTGATAACGTCAGGTTATTGATTGCCGTTGCGTCTCTCGGGGTGTGGCAACTGCCGCCCATGAACGACTGACGCTATCCTGCCAGCGACGCTGGCGTAGCCCTCCATGTCGGGTTCCGTTACCCTCCTCCCGCTTCATTGGGGAGCTGTATCGTTAAGAGAGCGTTTGAATGACCAAGCATGTCGACCCTGACACCATCTTGCTGAAGATGCCGTCCTTGAGGGCTGTGAAGGCATTTGTCGCGGCCGCCAAGTACGAAAGTTTTACCCGTGCGGCACAAGCCCTGTGCGTCTCGCAAGCAGCCATCAGTCGACAGATTCGCGAGTTGGAAAGTTACCTGGGGGCGCAATTGTTTACCCGGGTAGGACGTGCGGTGGAACTGACGGCCGCCGGCGCGGTGTTCTTTGATGCTGCACAGCTTTCATTCGTGAATATCGCTCAGGCCGCCGAACGGATCCGCAACAGTCAGTCCAGTAAAAAGGTCCTGACGGTATGTTGTTCCCCGGCCTTTTCCGCACTGTGGCTGGCCAATCACCTGCCGGAATTTTTCGCGCAAAGCGAGGGCATCGAGCTCAACCTGATCACTACCCAGAATTTCCTGACCATGGAACCTGGTGTTCAGCCTGACATTTTTATCACCAAGATCTCTCGCATCAGAGAAGGTTATCGAAGCTATCCGTTATGTCATGACGTCATCTACCCCGTATGTACCCCGCAGTATCTGCAACAGCACCCGGAAATATCGACCATTGAAGGCGTGCGCGACTCCGCACTGTTGAACCTGAGCCCCTATGGTCGTTCGCAAGTGGCCGAGCATGTCGACTGGGGCGTCTGGCTGGCTTTCCAGGCGATTGACATCGACGACCGCCCGGCCAACAGCCCGCAGATATTCAATGCCAATGACTACAACCTGCTGATCAGCATGGTACTGACCCACCAAGGCATCGCGCTTGGCTGGAATCACCTGGTCACGCCGCTGGTAGAGCAAGGGTTGCTCGTGCGACCGATCGAACAGAAGGTTCAACTGCGAAACAGCTGGCACTATTTGAGTTGCCGTGAAAACCCGGACAATGAAGAAGAGCTACGGCGCTTTCGCGAGTGGATCCTGTCGAAGTTTCCCCGCCGCTAACCAGCCCCCTCAATCATCGGGCGATTTGGTTATCAATTGCCCAACGAAAATGTTGCTAGAGCAACACAACCTTCCTGGCTCATTGTTGAGCAGCACCGGCCAAAAGGGGTCCGGGGTTACTCACCAGGAAAGGACGGTTGAATGTCACTCTTCGAGTTCTGTCGCGACTTTGATTTCCTCAACGCCCCGCTCAAGACCCGGTCAATCGTGCAGGACAGCCTGCTGGATATCGTCGGCGTCATGGCTGGCGCAGCTTCCAACGAAACGAGCATGGCAATTCGGCGTTACGCCACACTGCACTACCCCGCCGGGACCTACACCAGCCGCCTGATTTTCGACGGACAACGTGTCAACCTGCTCGGCGCGGCATGGGCCGGAGGCTTCAGTGCCGACAGCCTTGATGCCCATGAAGGCCACTTCAAATCCAAGGGCCACGCAGGTGCAACGGTAGTTCCGGCACTGCTCGCGCTGGCAGACGCACTGCACGACCACGGCCGGGATATCAGCGGGCACCAATTGCTGACGACCCTGTGCATCGGTTATGAAACCGCACTGCGCGCCGGTTCTGCCCTGATGGGGACCTCGCCCACGTATCACGCCTCCGGTGGTTTTTCGGCAATGGGTGTGGTGTGTGCCGGCTCGCGACTGCTCGGCCTGGACCAGCAAACCTTTCGCCACGCCCTCGGCATCGCCGAATACTTCAGCGCACGCTGCCCGATGATGCGCGTCGTGCAAGCGCCAACCATGTTGCGCGACGCCCATGGTTCCGGCGCTTTTGTCGGTTTGAACGCCCTATTGATGGCCAGGGAAGGCATGACGGGTGCCCCGGCTGAAACCGTGGAAGATGCCTCGGTTACCGAGTACTGGCGTGACATGGGTCAGCGCTGGGAGATTGACAGCCAGTATTTCAAACCCTGGCCGGTGTGCCGCTGGGCACAGCCTGCCTTGACGGCGATGCTCGAAATGCAGCGAACCCATCCGCAACTGGACGCTGATTCGATTGAAGCCATTCGTGTGGAGACTTTCAATGAGTCGATGTGCCTCCAGGGGCACTCCCCGGCCGATGCCGATCAAGCGCAGTACGCCCTCGCCTTTCCGCTGGCGGCGCTGATCGTTCGAGGAAAACTGGGGCCCGATGAAGTGACCGGTGCATCCATTCACTCAGCCGACATTCTGGCCTTGAGCGGGCGAATCGAAATTGTCGAAGCGGCGGATCTCTCAGCCAGATTTCCCGGCGAGATCCTCTCACGGCTGATCATCACCCTGAAGAACAGAGCAGTGCTTGTCAGCCCGATCACCGCAGCCCGAGGGGACCCGCAAACCCCGATGAGTGCGCAGGAGCTGAATCAGAAATTTGACCTGTTCGCCTCCGGCCTGGGCCTTGAGCGCAGTGCTGCAGTAAAGCAGGCGATCAAGAACCTTGGGCACGCTTCGTCTGCCATTGATGCGCTCGCACCGATTTTCCAAGGGGTTTCAAACCTGGCTGAATGCCCGGCATCCATAACCTCCAATCATTGATTGCCCATAGCAAATGTCGTTTGTGACGACCGTCATCCCCCCTATAGGCTGAGGACTATCGTCTCCTTATTGGGTCATGCGTATGGCAGCTGCGCCATGTGCATTCAAGGCAATAAAGAACACGCTGTTTTTTTCAAGACTCTACCAGTCACATTAAAAGGTGACCGCTCAAGATCTATGTCCCGGGAGGATAAAAATGAATAATAAAGAAACCGTTTTTGACCTGATCGCACAACGCAAACCATGGCACTCGCTCCCCGGCGCTCTTTACAGCAGTGAAAGCGTATATCGCCAGGATCTTGAGCACATCTGGCACAAGGACTGGATATTTGCCGGCCACACTTTCGAGCTTGCAAAACCAGGACAGTATTTCACGCTGCAAGTCGGTGATTATCCAGTGGCCGTCGTACGCGGCAAAGATGGTGAAGTGCGGGCATTCCACAATGCGTGCCGCCACCGTGGCGCAAAGATTTGCGAGGCGGACCACGGCAAAGTCGCGAAGATGGTCTGCCCGTACCACAAATGGACCTATGAGCTGGACGGCAATCTATTGTTTGCCGGGAACATGGGCCAGGACTTCGACAAATCGCAATACAACCTGAAAAGCGTTCACTGCGAAATCGTCGACACCTACATTTACATTTGCGTCGCCGCCAAGGCACCGGATTTCGAAGGCTTCCGCAAAGCCGTCAGCCCGTTTATTGCGCCGCATTATCTTAATGACTGCAAGGTGGCCTTCGAGTCGAACATCATTGAGAAAGGCAACTGGAAACTGGTCTTTGAAAACAACCGCGAATGCTACCACTGCGACGGCTCCCACCCGGAGTTACTGAATTCGTTCGTCGATAACCTCTCGGTGGGTGGCATCAGTGGCGAGGATGATCCTGAGCTGTCGGCCTACTGGTCGAAGTGCGAGAAAGCCGGGTTGCCAAGCCGTTTGGTGATGGACATCAATGGCCAGTTCCGCATGACCCGCATCCCGCTCTCATCCGGTGCCGTCAGCTACACCATGGACGGCAAGCCAGCCGTCGCCGGCCGGCTGGACAAGACCTGCGAAGCCGATATCGGCGCCCTGCTGTATTTCCACTATCCGTCCACCTGGAATCACTTCCTCGGTGACCATGCACTGAGCTTCCGGGTGCTGCCGATGAGCGCCACTGAAACACTGGTCACCACTAAATGGCTGGTGCACAACACGGCGGTGGAAGGCGTTGACTACGATATAGATCGCCTGACCAAGGTCTGGATTGCGACCAACGATCAGGACAGGACATTGGTCGAGGGCACCCAACGCGGCGTGACCTCTCCGTCGTACGAGCCAGGCCCGTACTCGGAAACGGCCGAGACCGGAGTGTGCCAGTTTGATGACTGGTACTGCACCACCATGATGGATCGGCTCAAAGGGCCGATTCCATTGAAATCCGTTGGCTGACAGCCACTCGATGCAACGTCGGTTCTTCCACTTGAAGAACCGACGCCCATGAGCTGGAACCGTATAGATAAGGATGTCAGTAACAATGAGTACCTCTACGCCTTCTTTAGCGATCAATGCCAATTACGGCGAGCGCGTTTCCACCCGAATCACGTTTTTAATCACTGGTATCGTCATGTCGGCCTGGGCGCCTCTGGTGCCATTGGTAAAAGCGCGTACCGGGCTGGACGACGGCGGCCTGGGATTGTTGCTGTTTGGCTTCGGCACAGGTTCGATCGTCGCAATGCCCTTCGCGGGATATCTGACTGCGCGTTTTGGCTGTCGCCCGGTGATCATCTGTTCGACTATCGCCTTGTGCAGCTTACTGCCGATCTTGAGCCATGTGGCGTGGCTACCGGGGTTGGCAATATCCGTACTGTTGTTCGGTGCCAGCATGGGCATGCTCGACTGCGCGATCAATATCCAATCGATCATCGTTGAAAAAAACAGCGGCGAAACCCTGCAATCCGGTTTCCATGGTCTCTACAGTGTCGGAGGTATCGTCGGCGCGGGGGCGATGACAGCCATGCTCAGCCTGGGACTGGAGCCGTTGCTCTGCGTACTGTGTCTGGTCGCGCTGATTCTTGCCTCACTTTACAAGGCTGCTCCGATGCTGTTGCCCTACGGCACCGAAAGGAGCGGCCCGTTGTTTGTGATTCCGCGAGGCATTGTGCTGCTACTGGGCAGCCTGTGTTTCATCGTGTTCCTGACCGAGGGCGCCATGCTCGATTGGAGCGCAGTCTTTCTCGCGTCCCGGCAGGACATGTACCCAAGCTACGTGGGCTTGGGGTATGCATGCTTCGCTGCTGCCATGACCATCGGGCGCCTGACTGGCGACATGATCGTCAGCAGGCTGGGTGGCGTTCGCGTAGTGGCGCTGGGCGGGATCTGCGCGGCGGCGGGCATGGCAGTCTCGCTGGTATTCGACAGCTGGCAAGCGTCGTTACTCGGTTATGCCCTGGTCGGTGCAGGTTGCTCGAATATCGTCCCGGTTCTGTTTACCGCCGCAGGGCGACAGACCCATATGCCGCAGCGCGCAGCCATCCCGGCGATCATTTCCATGGGGTATGCGGGCATCCTTGTGGGGCCGGCATTCATTGGCCTGGCAGCACATATCAGTTCACTGACAATCGCGTTAAGCGCACTGGTGTTCCTGCTGCTGTTCGTCAGCTATGCCGCGCGTTTACTCAAGGTTTGAATCTGCCGTCAACTTGCTCCACCACTGCCTGAGTGACAGTTGTCATCAGAAGAGAGCTTTCACTGACAGAACTCATATAAATCAATCAGTTAGGGCAAGCCGACACTCCTGCGAGCCAGCGCCACCATCTCCGGCTTGATTTCCTTGAGCGATTTTTCAGAAAGGATGAGGTCGTCAATTGCACCGAGCATTCCCCGCAGGATGAAGGTTGCGGTGGAGTGGGGATTGTTCACGACAAAGATTCCCTTTTTCTGCCCCTGGACCAGAAGGTCGGTCAGCCCCGTGATGATCCTGGTATTTCCCACAGTCCAGCGAGACCCTGGATAGTTACTCCAGGCGATATCGTGCAACTGGTCCGCCGAGCGAATGTACCAGTCACAAGCGGCACTGACCCATGCATCCAGCCGGACATCGGGGCCCTGCCCTGCCCTCGTTTCCAGTACGGCATCCAGATCGGCCTCGAACTCATCGACCACACTCTGGCGTAACGCCGCGAGCAGCGCCGATTTAGATTCATAGTGGTGATAGAAGGTGCCTTTGCTTGAGCCTGCGCGCAGGACGATATCATCCACGCTCGTTTCAGCGATTCCCTTTTCCGAAAACAGCACAGCCGCAGCTTCCAGAATGTTCCTGGCACTGCGCAAGCCGCGTTGCTGAGGCTTGCGAGACCGCAAGGAAGTGCATTTGCTCGAAGCGGGCTCGTTTTCTAGTGTCAATTTGTTTCTCGCGAATCGATTTCAAAACACCTGTGCGCGCCTGCCGCACCGTCAGCACCCGCAGTTTACCTTGCCAAGCGCATGGGGTCTTCCTTGCGAAACAGACGACTTCCTGCGCCAGAGGGAGCCGCTCTTCAGCTTGACAAAATAGACTGCCAGTCTAAAAATCGCAAAAACAGACTATCAGTCTGTTTTAACGCTTCTGCTTTCAGGCATTTTTCAGCATGCCGCAATCAGCCGGGCTCAGCAGATACTCATGGGATATACCGTAATGACTGGCATAGATTTAACAGAGGCTCTGCCTTGGGCGCTCGCAGCATTCTTTCTGTTGGGCGGGATCGTGAATTGGATCGCTCCGGCGCGTATCAGGAAAGACTATGAGCGATGGCGCTACCCTGGCTGGTTCCATTACGTCACTGGCGGGCTGGAAATTATCGCGGCCATACTTTTCATTTTTCCGCAGACACGCATTGCAGGCTCAATCCTCGCCATTGCAATCATGGGAGGAGCCTTTGCTACCCTGATCTTCCATCGCGAGTACAAACATGCACTTCTTCCTGCCCTGGTGCTTTTCCTGGCCCTTGTGTGTGGATGGAGCGCAACCTAGCAAGCTCTGGGCGAGTCAGTTTCGGTGCCACCGACACCTTCATGCCGACTCGCCTGCCCCAACGCCATCCACGCAAAGACTGAGGATGCGAGCAGGACCACGACGCCCAGGGCAAACGGACTCCACCAGCCCAGGCTGTCGAACAGCATGCCACCCAGCCCGGCTCCGACAGTGATCGCCATTTGAATGGTGGCGACCATCAGGCCACCACCCGCCTCGGCATCGTGCGGAAGAGTCTTGCTCAACCATAGCCCCCACGCCACGGGCGCAGGCGTTGCAACCAGTCCCCATGCCGCGAGCAGGACTCCCACTGCCCACATGGAGCTACCCATCTCGATCAGCAGCGCAGCGAGGACTGCCATCGACAGCGGAATGGCGATGAGATAGGCGTACATACGGGTTTGCAGCAATGAGCCCATGAAGTAAGTACCGACGACACCGCTCGCTCCCAGCAACAGAAGCATGAGCGACAGCGTCGTGACACTCACGCCGGTGACGGCTTCCAGAAACGGGCGCAGATAAGTGAAGACTGCAAACTGCCCCATGAACAGCAGCATGATTGCCAGCATCCCGAGCGCGACTTGAGGATTACCCAGCAAACGGAAAGGATTACTGGAGCGGGTAGTCGCTTCACTGCGCATCGCGGGAATGCTCAACCATTGCCAGATGAATGCAAGCACGGCCAGCGGTATCACGAGGAAAAACGAGCCTCGCCATCCGATGAACTGCCCAAGATAACTGCCCAATGGCGCAGCAACCGTAGCCGCCAATGCGTTGCCACCGTTAATGAGTGCCAGGCCTTTTGCAACGGAGTCCTTGGGCACCAGCCGCATGACAGTCGCGGTCGACATGGACCAGAAACCGCCAATCGAGATACCCAACAGGGCGCGCCCGGTCATGAAGAGCATGCCGTTATGTGCCCAGGTAACAATTGCGCCAGAAATCACCAGCAGCAGACTGAAACTCAGCAGCACTTTCTTGCGGTCGAATCGCCCGGTCAGCGGCGTATTCAGAAGGCTGGTAAGGACGGCAAAAAAGCCGGAAATCGAAATCGCCTGGCCTGCCTGCCCCTGGCTGATCCCAAGGTCCTGGGCAATCGGCGTAAGAAGGCTGACCGGCATGAATTCCGATGCAATCAGTACAACGACACAGAGCGCCATTGAAAATACGGCGCCCCAGGCCGGAGGATAGCCGGGACTCGTTTGTCGCTCCGGGTGGGTTTGCAGTGTATTCATATTTCTCCACCTGCTGAGGCTTTCGAGAGAGTGGGAGAACTGCGCGACAAACCTGTCGGCACAATCCGCATAACCTGCTCAGATGATTCGGCCGAGGGCATTCTCAGGCCCATGCCAGCCGAGTCGCTTGAAGCGTATGTAGAGGCTGGGTCAGCACTTCAGTCGACGCTGTTCCACCATGCCTCAAAGGTCTGGGCACGACCGTCGAAGTGAACAGGCTGACCGATCATGGGGGTCCACAGGGCATAGCCCCTTCCTTCGCTGGCCACAGTCAGGCGTCGGAAAGGATCGTTCCAGTCATGTGACGCGAGGGAGAAGCGTCCCACATGCCCCGGAGTCAATACTCGGGCACCGAGGTCGTTGGCAGCCTGAGCGGCCTCTTCGGGGTTCATGTGCAGGTGAGCCCAACGCGGATCGTACTGACCGCTGTCGAGCGACACCCAGTCGAACGGACCGAAGCGTTTGCCAATCTCTGCAAAGTGGCTGCCATAGCCAGAGTCGCCGCTGAAGAACAGCCGCCGCTGAGGGGATTCCAGCGCAAACCCTACCCACAACGCCTGATTACGGGTCAGTGTGCGTCCGGAATAATGCCGCGCAGGTGTCGCATGCAGTTTCAGATCCTTGCTGACTTCATAGCTGTCATACCAGTCCAGCTCGTGAACCCTGGCCGCGTCATAACCCCAGGACTCGAAATGCGCTCCGATGCCCAATCCGGTAACCACCTGTTTGACCAGAGGCTTGAGGGCAAGGATCGTCGGGTAATCGATGTGATCGTAATGGTCGTGGGTGAGCAGTAATACATCGATCCATGGCATGTCCTGCACCGAATAGATATTCGTGCCGCCAAACGCAGTCACCACTCCGGGCAATGGCGCCGCATGATCACTGAATACCGGGTCGATCAGGATGCGTTTGCCGTTCAGTTGCACGTACCAGGAAGAATGGCCGAGCCACACCACCAGATCATCCTGTGGGTCCAGCGAGCGCAGGTCGGTCTTTTGCGTGGGAATATCATGGGCAGGCCGAGGCTTGCCCTTCTGCGCGAAAAAGTTATCGATGCGGATCGACAACTGGGTAGCACCATTGGTCAGGAAAGGCGTGTCCTCCTGATTCTGAAAGGCACCATTCACATAGTTCGGCGACGCCTGGATGCGGGCAAGCCGCTCGCCCTGAGGCAACTGCCCGAAAACCGGCTGACGCATATAGAAGAAGGCTGCCGCAACCAGCACGGCAATACCGACCGTGAGCACGGCCAATGTTCGCAACAGGATTTTTCTCATCTCGGCCCAGGCCACGTTCAAAAGTTGCCCGCGATGGTAGGGAGAGAAGGCGTATCGAACCAGACCCGTATTACTTGATACGGCTATGAATGAGATTCAACAATGCGTCTGCTTTCTGTCTTGTCGCAAATGAATTCGTCCCACGGATTGCCGCTACCCGGCTCAATAATCTGTTGAACGCTATGACATCAGCCGGTTGACTGTCAGCAGCCAGACGAAGAGACTGGTCATAAACGAGGCTTGGGTCACCTTTATCATTCCCACTGATAATAACCTTCGGTTTATTCGATTCGTTAATAGAACCCCCTCACAACAGAATCCGCCCATCTCATACTATCGGCGGATTTTTCCATGTCTCAGTCTCTCTCTCATTTGCGCTATCCCCTCACCGCCCTCGCCCTGATCGTGATCAGTGCCTGCGGACGCGCACCTGAGGCCACCATGGCTCCAGCCGCAGCCAAAGTCAGTGTCGCCAAAGTGCTGGAACAGCCGATCAACGAATGGGATGAGTTCACCGGTCGCCTGGAAGCGCCGGAAACCGTCGAAGTTCGTCCGCGGGTTTCCGGGCAGATCGATCAAGTGGCTTTCACTGACGGCTCACTGGTCAAGAAAGGCGACCTGTTGTTCCAGATCGATCCACGCCCTTTCCAGGCAGAAGTTCGTCGTCTTGAAGCCCAACTGCAACAGGCTCGCGCCGTAGCCAATCGCAGTGAAAACGAAGCCGAACGCGGTGAGCGTCTGCGTACCAACAATGCGATTTCCGCTGAACTGGCAGACTCGCGCACGACCTCGGCACAGGAAGCAAAAGCCGGTGTTGCGGCGATTCAAGCGCAACTGGACGTGGCCAGACTCAACCTGAGCTTTACCCGCGTCACTGCGCCCATCAGCGGTCGCGTCAGCCGTGCGGAAATCACTGCCGGCAACATCGTGACTGCCGATGTCACGCCTCTGACCAGCGTGGTCTCCACCGACAAGGTCTACGCCTACTTCGATGCTGACGAGCGCGTATTCCTCAAGTACACCGAACTGGCGCGCAAGGGTCAGCGTGGCCAGACCACTCCGGTCTATCTGGGACTGTCCAACGAAACCGGCAACCCTCACCTGGGCCAGATGAACTTCGTCGACAACCAGGTCAACCCGAGGACCGGCACCATTCGCGGTCGCGCTGTGTTCGACAACACAGATGGCAGTTTCACCCCCGGCCTGTATGCACGCCTCAAGCTGGTGGGCAGCGGCACCTACTCCGCGATGCTGATCAACGACGAAGCCGTAGGCACCGATCTGGGCAAGAAATTCGTACTGGTGATGGAGAAGGACAACAAGCCAGCCTATCGCTTCGTCGAACTGGGTCCCAAGGTTGAAGGCCTGCGCATCGTGCGCAGCGGTCTTGGCAAGGACGACACCATTATCGTCAAAGGCTTGCAGCGCGTTCGTCCTGGCCAGCCTGTAGACCCTGAAGTAACGCCAATGGCTTCCAGCGAAACACTGGCTGCACTGCTCAAACAACGCCAGGCCCTCGAAGCCAGCAACCTGCCACAAGTGACGCCCAAGGCGGCTGTCAAAATCGCCAGCGCAACTGCGCCTCGCGGCTAAGGGACTCGTCCGATGAACTTCTCCAAATTCTTTATCACGCGGCCGATCTTCGCAGCAGTGTTGTCACTGTTGATCCTGATCGCAGGCGCTATCTCGCTGTTCCAGTTACCGATCAGTGAATACCCGGAAGTGGTCCCGCCCACAGTCGTGGTACGTGCCAACTTCCCCGGTGCCAACCCCAAGGTCATCGGTGAAACCGTTGCTTCGCCCCTGGAACAGGCCATCACTGGCGTCGAGAACATGCTGTACATGTCCTCGCAGTCCACGGCCGACGGCAAGCTGACCCTGACCATCACCTTCGCACTGGGCACCGACCTGGACAACGCGCAGGTGCAGGTGCAGAACCGCGTTACCCGAACCGAACCCAAACTGCCTGAAGAAGTGACCCGTATCGGTATCACGGTGGACAAGGCGTCTCCCGACCTGACCATGGTCGTGCACTTGACCTCACCGGACAACCGCTACGACATGCTGTATCTGTCCAACTATGCCGTGCTCAACATCAAGGATGAGCTGGCACGACTGGGCGGTGTCGGTGACGTGCAACTGTTCGGCATGGGCGACTACTCGCTGCGTGTCTGGCTGGACCCGAACAAGACTGCTTCACGCAATCTGACCGCCACCGATGTGGTCAACGCCATTCGTGAGCAAAACCGTCAGGTTGCTGCCGGCCAACTGGGCGCGCCACCCTCCCCGAGCGCAACCAGCTTTCAGATGTCGATCAACACTCAGGGCCGTCTGGTCAGTGAGGAAGAGTTCGAGAACGTTGTCATTCGTGCAGGTGCCGATGGTGAAATCACTCGCCTGAAAGATATTGCCCGCGTGGAACTGGGCTCGAATCAATACGCTCTGCGCTCGCTGCTCAACAATAAACCGGCTGTTGCCCTTCCGATCTTCCAGCGCCCCGGCTCCAACGCCATCGATATCTCGAATGACGTGCGCAGCAAGATGGCCGAGCTGAAAAAGGGCTTCCCGGAAGGCATGGACTACAGCATCGTCTATGACCCGACCATTTTCGTGCGCGGCTCCATCGAAGCGGTAATCCATACCCTGTTTGAAGCGCTGATCCTGGTTGTACTGGTGGTGATCCTGTTCCTGCAGACCTGGCGCGCCTCGATCATCCCGCTGGTCGCTGTGCCGGTGTCGCTGATCGGTACATTCGCGGTCATGCACATGTTCGGCTTCTCCCTGAACGCCCTGTCGTTGTTCGGGTTGGTACTGGCCATCGGTATTGTGGTGGACGACGCCATCGTCGTCGTGGAAAACGTCGAGCGTAATATCGAACTGGGACTGTCTCCGATGGAGGCAACCCACAAAGCCATGGGTGAAGTGACAGGGCCAATCATCGCCACGGCGCTGGTGCTGTGTGCGGTATTCGTACCGGCTGCGTTCATTTCCGGGCTGACAGGTCAGTTCTATAAACAGTTCGCTCTGACCATTGCCATCTCGACCGTGATCTCGGCGTTCAACTCCCTGACCCTGTCGCCGGCTCTGGCAGCCGTCCTGCTCAAGGCTCATGGCGCGCCCAAAGACAAGTTCTCGCTGTTCCTCGACAAACTGCTCGGTGGCTGGCTGTTCCGTCCGTTCAACCGCTTCTTCGAGAAAGCCAGCCATGGCTATGTCGGCACGGTAGCCCGCGTCATCCGCAGCAGCGGCATCGCACTGCTGGTTTACGCAGGGTTGATGGTTCTGACCTGGATGGGCTTTTCCAGCACGCCGACCGGTTTCGTACCGAGCCAGGACAAACAGTATCTGGTGGCCTTCGCTCAACTTCCGGACGCTGCCAGCCTGGACCGTACCGAGGACGTCATCAAGCGGATGTCCGAGCTGGCGCTTCAGCAGCCAGGTGTGGAAAACGCCATCGCCTTCCCGGGCCTGTCGATCAACGGCTTCACCAACAGCCCCAACAACGGTGTGGTATTCGTTGCACTCAAGGACTTTGACCAGCGCAAGGACCCGAGTCAATCGGCCAATGCCATCGCTGGCGCGCTGAACGGCAAGTTCGCGTCCATTCAGGAAGCTTACATGGCGATCTTCCCGCCACCGCCGGTACAGGGGCTGGGCACCATTGGTGGTTTCCGTCTGCAGATCGAAGACCGTGGCAACCTGGGTTATGACGAGCTGTACAAGGAAACCCAGAACGTCATCGCCAAGAGCCGTAGCGTGCCGGAGCTGGCAGGCCTGTTCACCAGCTATACCGTGAACGTGCCTCAGGTCGATGCCGCCATCGACCGCGAAAAAGCCAAGACCCACGGCGTTGCAATCAGCGACATCTTCGATACCTTGCAGGTTTATCTGGGCTCGTTGTACGCCAACGACTTCAACCGCTTCGGCCGTACCTATCAGGTCAACGTTCAGGCTGAACAGCAGTTCCGTCAGGACGCCGACCAGATCGCTCAGCTCAAGGTGCGTAACAACCTGGGTGAAATGATCCCGCTGGCAACCTTCGTCAAGATCAGCGATACCGCAGGTCCCGACCGGGTGATGCACTACAACGGCTTCATCACCGCCGAGATCAACGGTGCCGCCGCACCGGGCTACAGCTCCGGTCAGGCAGAGGCCGCCATCGAGAAACTGCTCAAGGAAGAACTGCCCAACGGCATGGTCTACGAGTGGACAGACCTGACTTACCAGCAAATTCTTTCGGGTAATACCGCGCTGTTTGTCTTCCCGCTCTGCGTACTGCTGGCGTTCCTGGTACTGGCAGCCCAGTACGAAAGCTGGAGCCTGCCACTGGCTGTGATCCTGATCGTGCCGATGACTCTGCTGTCAGCCATCGCCGGGGTGATCATTGCCGGTAGCGACAACAACATCTTTACCCAGATCGGACTCATCGTACTGGTGGGCCTGGCATGCAAGAACGCGATTCTGATCGTCGAGTTTGCCAAGGATAAACAGGAAGAAGGCCTGAGCCCGCTGGATGCGGTACTGGAAGCCTGCCGTCTGCGTCTGCGTCCGATCCTGATGACCTCGTTCGCTTTCATCATGGGTGTTGTGCCACTGGTGATCTCCAGCGGTGCCGGTGCCGAGATGCGTCATGCCATGGGCGTGGCGGTGTTCTCCGGGATGCTCGGCGTGACCTTCTTCGGTCTGCTGCTGACGCCGGTGTTCTATGTGCTGATCCGTAACTATGTCGAACGCCAGGACGCCCGCAAGGCAGCCAAGGCACAGAAACTGAACACCTTGTCTGCGGAGATGCATTGATGAGCGCTCTGAAACTCTTCGTTCCGAGCCTGCTGGTTCTGGCGCTGGCGGCCTGTGCCGTCGGCCCGGACTACAAAGCGCCTGACACTGCACCGGCAAAACTCGCCTCGGCAGCCCAGGGCAACCATGACCGCAGCAAGGTGGATACCCTGTGGTGGCAGCAGTTCGACGACCCGACCCTGAACACACTGGTCAGCCGTTCACTGGATGGCAACCGTGATCTGCGAGTGGCCTTTGCCCGCCTGAAATCGGCACGGGCGATTCGCGATGACGTCAGCAACGATGCCATGCCCGTGATCACCAGCCGGGCCAGCAGCGACCTGGGTAAAGGCCAGCAACCGGGCACCACTGAGCGCCGCGTCAACAGCGAACGCTATGACCTGGGCCTTGACATGGCCTGGGAGCTGGACCTGTTCGGTCGCATTCAACGGCAACTGGAAGCCAGCGAAGCGGATCAGGAAGCCGCCGAAGCCAATCTGTATCAGCTTCAGGTGACGCTGATTGCCGAAGTGGTCGATGCCTATGGTCAATTGCGCGGCGCCCAGTTACGCGAAGCCATTGCCCGGGACAACCTGAAAAACCAGCAGGATTCCCGAGGCGTTACCACACAATTGCGTGATGCCGGAGTCGGCAACGAGCTGGACGTGGTGCGCGCCGACGCCCGCCTCGCCGCCGTCGAAGCCAGCGTGCCACAGTTGCAGGCCGAGCAGGTGCGTCAGCGTAACCGTATCGCGACGTTGCTGGGCGAACGGCCCGAAAGCCTCAGCGTGGACTTGAGCCCGGCAAAACTGCCGGCCATCGCCAAGGCCTTGCCGATTGGCGATCCGACTCAGGTATTGCGTCAGCGTCCTGATATCCGTGCAGCCGAACGTCAACTGGCAGCCTCCACCGCGCGTATCGGTGTGGCGACTGCCGACCTGTTTCCACGGGTCAGCCTGAGCGGCTTCCTGGGCTTTACTGCCGGGCGCGGCTCACAGATTGGCTCGTCGGCCGCCAGAGCCTGGGCCCTGGGTCCGAACATCACCTGGGCCGCTTTCGATCTGGGCAGCGTCCGCGCCCAGATCCGCAGCGCCGATGCCGATGCCGAAGGCGCGCTGGCCAACTACGAACAGCAAGTACTGCTGGCGCTCGAAGAGTCGGAAAACGCCTTCAGCGACTACGACAAACGTCAGCAACGCCTGCTGGCTCTGATTCGCCAGAGTGAATCGAGTCGTGCCGCGGCGAGACTGGCGTCCATCCAGTATCGCGAAGGCACGGCGGACTTCCTGGTCCTGCTGGATGCCGAGCGGGAACGACTGGCAGCCGAAGACTCACAGGCCCAGGCAGAAATCGAGACCTATCGCGGTATCGTGGCTATCTACAAGGCTTTGGGCGGTGGATGGCAACCACAGGCCTGATGCATTGATTGCATGACCGATAAGCCTCGCACTCCATGAGCGCGGGGCTTTTTTCCGTCCCGTATTTACAGGCTATTCAAGATTGAAGTTTGACAGCAGCCAGTCACTGCCCGAAGCTGCAAGCCGTCAAGAATTGGAACTCGATATGCCCAGATTGCCTTTACAGGGCTCATCGCCTCGCCCCACTACTCGACGTCGCAAACTGATCGGCATTGCGGCTGTATCCATAGTGCTCGTTACACTGGTAGTGACTGTATGGTCGTGGCGCAGCAGCCCTGCCCAACCCGCAGCCAAGCTGAATCACACCTACGCGCAAGCGATGCAACAGGCCCATGACGGCAAACCCGGCGCAGCGCGCATGCTTTATCAGCAACTGGCGCGAACGGACCTTTCGCCTGCGCATCGGATGGCCCTCCTGGCCGAACTGAACAATTACCCGAGCCCCCAGGCACTCAAGCTGCTCAATGCCAGCCTCAAGAACCCATCGCCACAAGTACGCGAGGCAGCGATTGAAGCCAGTGTGAAACTGATACCCGACGGACAGCGCAGCCTCGTGCTCGGCCCACTGCTGGAAGACGCCGAACAATCCGTGAGGTTCAGCGCCACCCGTGCATTACTGGGGCTGTCCCCGGATGATCTGGGGTTGTACTTTGCCGTGCTGCAACAAGGCGCCGAGGCCTATCAGGAAGCATTGAAAACCCAGCCGCAAACCGCACAGAACCAGCTGCAACTGGCAAAGCTCTACCTGCAGACCGGTGATCTGGAGCCTGCACTTTCAGCCCTGAAGAACGCCATTGCCCTGGACCCCGAAAACGTCGAAGCCGCATTGGCGCATATCGAACTGCTGGACAAGAAAGGTCAGGCGGATCAGGCGCGCAGTCTTTTTGCCCGCTTGCTGGAGCGCAACCCCGAATCCTCCCTGCTGCAACATGCCCTGGGCATGTGGCTACTGAACCACGGGCAGAGCGAGTACGCCCTGCTCAGCCTGGCAAAGGCAGCGGAACTTGAACCAGGCAACAACGATTACCGCTACGACCTGGCGGTAGCCCTGCATGATCTGGATCAACTGGAAGCTGCACAGAAGCAATTGGTGCAAATACTCCAGAACCAGCCTGCCAACCGACGGGCACGGGTGCTCCTGATCCAGTACTGGAAGGAAAATGGTCAATTGCAGAATGTGCAGGTCCTGCTGGCAGAGCTCGAACAACAGAATCCGGATGACCCCGCCCTGCAACAAGGACTTTAGGAACCGGTCCAGCCAGCTGGCTGACCGGCCGAAAATAAGCATTTCGCGTCTGTTTTTAACCTGATCCCATAGATTTCAGACATTATTCAACCGACACCTAATATCGGAAATAACTTACAACGCGCTTCGCTCGATAACACAACGAGTGATAGAAGCCGCCAACTGATGAAAGCAATTTCATTTAATCATTTTCAAGAAGACTATTTTCTAACTCGTAAAAAACGTGCATTATTTAGGGGCAACTGATTATAACTACCCATTACTCCCGATTGCGTGACCGGAACGCTTAGTTTCATGATTGAAAAGCGCCGGGACTGGGTAGGAATCAATGAGCGAGCCGGCCTAACGTTTTTGTCATATCGCTTTATCGGGCTATCAACAGCCACTACATTGTTGGAGTATTTTATTTGTCCAGACTTGCCGAGTTTCGAGCAGCAGAGAAAGCCCTTCAAGAACAGCTTGCACAGCTGGAATCCCTGAAGAATGACGCCGGGCTGAAAAAGGAGATTGAATTCGAGCAGAAGCTCCAGGACCTGATGGGCAGCTATGGCAAAAGCCTGCGCGACATCATCGCCATCCTTGACCCTGTCAGCTCCACCTCCCTGGTTGCGCCAGCCGCCGGCCCGAAACGCCGTCGCGCCCGAGTTGTAAAGGTCTATCAGAACCCGCACACGGGCGAGCTGATTGAAACCAAAGGCGGCAACCACCGCGGTCTCAAGTCCTGGAAAGAGCAATACGGCGTCGAGACTGTCGATTCCTGGCTTCGTGCCTGATTGCGCTTTCTCGTAAAGCAAGCCCTGCATCCGCAGGGCTTTTTATTGGCCACTCCCCGCCGCCGCCTCTCGAAAAAAGCATGGTTTCATAGATGCGCATGTGTATAAGCACGTGGAATTCATATACATGACCCCTATTTAGCGTGTACCGCATATAATACAGAGCGACATATCATCCTCACGTTAAAATAATGACGCCAATAATCCTCTCTTTATCCAAACATATTGCCCCGCTGTTACAACTTGAAAAAATCGATCCGCCTTCAGCATCCCGACAGCAAACGCCCCTCATCCTTGATGTGTGAAATGCGTCACTTCCTCGCAATACCCTGTAAGGCAAGACAACATCGCCGAAGATTCAACGTCAATATTTTTCAGTGTTGCACGGTACGAATACGTTAACTTTTTGACGAGCTGCCATAAGTACCCGCCTGCATGCCGTGAGGCTTGCTCAACTGGCCAGCACCTGCGCACCTTGAATGCAATAACTTCAAGTCAGGACTTCACATTTTTTTCACACGACTTCTTACAAGATGAAGGCCGCTAAAGGAATAGCGCCCCATGCCCGCTTCGGCGGGCTTCTTTTTGCCCGCAGAAAAGCGCCACGGCTTAGCGGGCCGAATCGAGCTTCAGACTGTCCCGAATACGCAGAACCTCGTCCTTGCTGGCCGCATAGCCATCGACCGACCCGGCGTAGGACAACGACCACGCCATCTCCTTGTTTGCCGCCGCCACCAGCGTCTGGGTCAGCACATGCACACCGTTCTGAGTGACGGTGCAGGTGGTTTCCAGCGAAGGAATCACACTGAGCTGCCCTTCGCGTACATGGGTACACACACTCTGCATGCCGCTACGGGCAAAATTGACCTGAATCGACTTGCGCATCTCCAGCAGCACGGCCTGCACATTGACCTCATGGCCCGGCACCAGCCGAGACTGCGTCAGCTCCATTACCATGCTCGGATTACCGGCCTGATCGTTTTTCACTGCGCGTTGTCTGACCTGCACAGAGGGTTGAGTTGAGGAGTCCGCTGCCGGAAGCGACTCCACTTCCCAGCCTGCTGGCCAGATGATCATTGCATCAGCGGCATGCACCTCTGCGGCCCCCAACAGGCACAGGCTTATGAACAAGGATCTGCATGGCGTGAAAGTCATGATTGAAGCTACTCAGTACAGGAAACTGGAAATTCTGAGCCTGTCGCCCGTCACGAGCAAGGGGCTGAGCACTTTTGAGCAGTGCAAGCCTGATCAGCACAGGGTTTGGCACCGAGCGCCCCGCCCCGTATCATTTGGCGAGACTTTTTGAACACTCTGTTGGAGACCCCCATGAGCCTGCAAGAACTCAACACCTTCCCTGGCGTAACCGCTGAACCCGAAGCGGCAACCCAGCGTTTCGTGTTCAACCACACCATGCTGCGCGTCAAGGACGTCACCGCTTCGCTGGATTTCTATACTCGTGTACTGGGTTTCAGCCTGGTAGAAAAACGCGACTTCCCGGAAGCAGAGTTCAGCCTGTACTTCCTGGCCCTGGTAGACAAGGCCCAGATCCCTGCCGACGACAAGGCTCGCCACGAATGGATGAAATCGATCCCCGGCATCCTGGAACTGACCCACAACCACGGCACCGAAAACGATCCTGCGTTCTCCTACCACAACGGCAACAGCGACCCGCGTGGCTTCGGGCATATCTGCGTGTCCGTACCGGATGTACACGAGGCCTGCGAACGCTTTGAAAAGCTCGGCGTGGATTTCCAGAAACGCCTGGCCGATGGCCGCATGAACAACCTGGCCTTCATCAAGGACCCGGATGGTTACTGGGTGGAAATCATTCAGCCGACACCGTTGTAATCCGTCACCTGCTCACAAATGAATTCGCTCCTGCAGCCAGTACACCGTAGGAGCCAATTTATTCGCGAATGGACCGTGTACATGAAAAAGCCCCATGATCACTCATGGGGCTTTCTTGTATCTGACCGCCAATCAGGCCGGAGCAGAGGTACGGATCAGGTGATCGAAAGCACTCAGAGAGGCCTTGGCACCCTCGCCCAGAGCGATGATGATCTGCTTGTAAGGAGCAACCGTCACGTCACCGGCACCGAAAATACCCGGCACTGAAGTTTCGCCCCGCGCATCGACCACGATCTCGCCACGTGGCGACAATTCGATGGTGCCCTTGAGCCATTCACTGTTAGGCAGCAAGCCGATCTGTACGAAGATACCTTCCAGCTCTACAGTCACTTCCTCGCCATTCACGCGATTCTTGTAGCGCAGGCCGTTGACCTTCTGCTCATCGCCAGTCACTTCAGTGGTCTGGGCGCTGGTAATCACTGTAACGTTCGGCAGGCTGTGCAGCTTGCGTTGCAGAACGGCATCGGCACGCAATTGCACATCGAACTCCAGCAGGGTGACGTGAGACACGATACCCGCCAGGTCAATGGCCGCTTCAACGCCCGAGTTACCACCACCGATCACTGCAACACGCTTGCCTTTGAACAGTGGGCCATCGCAGTGCGGGCAGTAGGCAACGCCCTTGTTGCGGTATTGCTGCTCGCCCGGAACATTCATCTCCCTCCAGCGAGCGCCGGTTGCCAGAATCACGGTCTTGGCCTTGAGGCTTGCACCGCTGGCGAACTTCACTTCATGCAACTCACCGGCATTGCCGGGAATCAGCTTGTCGGCGCGCTGCAGATTCATGATGTCGACGTTGTATTGCTTGACGTGCTCTTCAAGCGCAACGGCCAGTTTCGGCCCTTCGGTGTGCTGTACCGAGATGAAGTTCTCGATTGCCATGGTGTCCAGCACCTGACCGCCGAAACGCTCTGCCGCAACACCGGTACGAATGCCTTTACGGGCTGCGTAGACCGCTGCGGCCGAACCGGCTGGACCACCGCCTACTACCAGAACGTCGAAGGCATCCTTGGCGTTGAGTTTTTCAGCCTGACGGGCGCTGGCGCCGGTGTCGATCTTGGCGAGGATTTCTTCAAGACCCATGCGGCCCTGACCGAACAGTTCGCCATTGAGGTAGATACTCGGAACCGACATGATCTTGCGTTCGGTCACTTCATCCTGGAACAACGCACCGTCGATAGCGACGTGCTTGATGTTCGGATTGAGGACTGCCATCAGGTTCAGGGCCTGAACGACATCCGGGCAGTTCTGGCAAGACTGCGAGAAATAGGTCTCGAAACGGAACTCGCCTTGCAGAGCGCGAACCTGTTCGATGGTTTCCGCGCTGACCTTGGGTGGGTAGCCGCCAGTTTGCAGCAACGCCAGGACCAGCGAGGTGAATTCGTGCCCCATCGGGATGCCGGCGAAACGCAGGCTGATATCCTGACCCGGGCTGTTCAGCGAGAACGATGGCTTGCGCGCATCGGTGCCGTTGTCTTGCAGGGTGATGTCTTTGGAAACACTGAGCACATCGTTCAGCAGAGCCAGCATTTCCTGGGATTTGGCGCCGTCATCAAGGGACGCAACGATCTCGATGGGGCGAGTAACCCGCTCCAGGTAGGATTTCAACTGGGCTTTAAGATTGGCGTCCAACATGTGGCGACTTCCTATTTTTACGAAGGTAGAAAAAACAACGCCCAGGCGATGACCGCCCGGGCGTTTTTTGGGGCGATGCGGTTTACTTGCTCAAGAGCTCAAAGCCCCTAGCCGTTTCATACGACTTAGATCTTGCCAACCAGGTCCAGGGACGGAGCCAGGGTAGCCTCGCCTTCTTTCCACTTGGCCGGGCAGACTTCGCCTGGGTGAGCAGCGACGTATTGAGCAGCCTTGATCTTGCGCAGCAGCTCGGAAGCGTCACGGCCAACGCCGCCATCGTTCAGTTCAACGATTTTGATCTGGCCTTCAGGGTTAACCACGAAAGTACCGCGATCAGCCAGACCGGCTTCTTCGATCAGCACGTCGAAGTTGCGGGAGATCTGCAGAGTAGGGTCGCCGATCATGGTGTACTGGATTTTGCCGATTGCTGGCGAAGTGTTGTGCCATGCAGCGTGGGCAAAATGAGTGTCGGTAGAAACGCTGTAGATCTCGACGCCCAGTTTCTGGAACTCAGCGTAGTTGTCAGCCAGGTCTTCCAATTCGGTAGGGCAAACAAAGGTGAAGTCGGCTGGGTAGAAGAATACGACAGACCATTTACCTTTGAAGTCAGCTTCCGATACGTCGACGAAAGCACCGTTCTTGAATGCGGTTGCTTTGAACGGTTTTACTTGGCTGTTGATAATAGGCATCGGTGAATCTCCTGATGGGTTGTGAATTCGATGGAGTGAAGCTTACGCACGATTGATGACAAAGGCTCATTGGCAAACCTGATATCACTCATTAGTTTTGCCTATCGGCGCAGCTTATTAATAGAAGAAACCTTCAAGCCGCTCACCTCCTCGGAGGGAGCGCTGAACGTAACCGGCTCAATGTAACGCATCGCAGACTTCATGTCCCGCCAGCCCACGTAAGCCATGAGCGACTTGAGATCCCATCCGCTACGATGCGCCCAGGTTGCAAAGCCTCGTCGCAACGAATGGCTGGTGTATTGATCGGCCGCGACACCGGCGCGCTCGAAGGCCTGACGCAACAGGGGAATGAGGCTGTTGGCATGCAGCCCCTCCTCTCCCAGATTGCCCCAGCGGTCAATCGATCTGAATACCGGCCCACGCACCAGGGCCGCACAATTGACCCATTCGATGTACGCCTTCACCGGGCACAGACGCTGCAAGGCAGGAGTCTGGTAGGTCTTGCCGATATTGTCCCTGTCACCCTTGCTGCGCGACAAGTAGAGACTGATCCCCGACTCCGGGATTGCCTTGATATCCTCGACTTGCAGCCGGCATAGCTCGTCACTGCGAAACCCGCGCCAGAAGCCCAGCAAGATCAGCGCCGCATCACGGCGACAGCGCAGCAACTGCACCTGATCATGCCGCGCCAGCGCCTCGCTCGCCTCCACTTCCAGCCAGGCAACCACCCGCTCCAGATCCTGCAACTGCAAAGGCTCGGCCTGCTTCTCCTGAGCGGGGTGCAAGGCCCGTATGCCCTTGAGCACCTTGCGCACCATCGCCGACTTGGTCGGGTCGGCAAAACCCTGACTGTTGTGCCACTGCGCCAGTGCCGACATGCGCAGCTTCAAGGTATTGACCGACAGGGTCGCGGCATAGGTCGCCAGATAGCGGGCCACGCTTTCGCTGGTGGCAGGCAGAAAACCTCCCCAGGTCACCTCGAAATGCTCGATGGCCGCCCGGTAGCTGCGCCGAGTGTTATCCCGCGTCGCAGCCTCGATGTAGCGATCGACGTCATTCATGCCTTGTCACCCCTTTGTGTACTGCGCACATCGCCCTCACAGGCCAGACAAGCGTATGACACGGGATAATACGCCAATATCACAGGTTAATTAATTGCAGATTTCACGCTGATTTGCGATTTAATATAGTATGTAATTACAGGGTACATACCACAGTACGAAATCGTAGGAGACAGCATGGCTCGCGGCGGTGTAAACAAGGCGCTGGTGAACAAGGCACGGCTTGCCCTGCTCTCTCGCGGGGAAAACCCGAGCATCGATGCCGTACGGGTCGAAATGGGCAATACCGGCTCGAAAACCACCATCCATCGTTACCTCAAGGAGCTGGATGAAACCGACACGCCCGCTCCTGCCATCAACGATGAGCTGACGGAACTGGTTGCCCGGCTTGCCCAACGCTTGCAGGAACAGGCCCAGGAGCGCATCGACTTTTCTTCGGCAGAGCACGACGCCAATCGCAAGGCCATGCAACAGGACCTTGCGACAGCGCAGCAGCGTATCAATGAGCTGCAAGAGCAACTGGCACGGCAGACCGAAGCTTTCGAGCAACAGAGCACCGCCCTGCTCCACCAGCAACAGGCACGGCAAGGCGAGCAGATGGAGAATGCCCGACTGCTTCAGGCCAATCAGGATCTGGAAGCGCGCCTGCAAGACAAGGACGGGCAGATTCGTTCGCTGGAAGAAAAGCATCGGCACGCCCGCGAAGCGCTGGAGCACTATCGAAACTCGATCACGGAACAACGCACTCAGGAACAACAACGCCACGAAGGTCAGCTACAACAGGTCCAGATGGAACTGCGCCAGGCCCAACAAAGCCTGATGATGCGCCAGGAAGAAATCACCCGCCTGAACCGGGACAATGAGCGACTGCTGACAGAGAGCCGCAACGTGGCACGGGAGCTGGAAAGCCAGAAAGACTTGCTGAGCAAAACCACTCAACAAGCCGCCAGCACCAGCGAGCAGTACCAGCACTCACAGACCCAATGCGCCCTGTTCGAAGAACGACTGCGCACCACTCAGGACGAGAACACTGAACTCAAGCAGAGTCTGGTCGACACACGACAGCAGAATCGCATGCTGGAATTGCTGCTGATAAAGAAGGAAGTCGCACTGGAAAATCTGCGCGAGCCTGATGAAAAGCCAAAACCGAAAAAAACCTCAGGCCCGACCGCAAAGGCAAAGCCGGATAAATAAAGAGCACCGCCCAATATGCACAACAATGATAAATAGCCACTATCGATTCATCATATAAATATTCTTAAATGTTATTTAAATAACATTTTTTATGCATATAAGCTCACTCCACACCTGAATATATCCCTCGAAAGCTGGAGCCTTGTATGCAAAAACCCACGAAACGCCTGTCTCGCCTGGCAACCGCCATCGGCCTGGGTGCTGCACTGATGTCCGGCGCGCTGATAATGCCTGCCACTGCGCAGGCCGAAGGTGAAATACGGATCGCCGAACAGTTCGGCATCGTCTATCTGCTGCTCAACGTTGTTCGCGACCAGAACCTGATCGAGAAGCACGGCAAAGAGGATGGCCTGGAGATCAAGGTCGACTGGACCCAGCTTTCCGGCGGCTCGGCCGTGAACGATGCCTTGCTGTCAGGCTCCATCGATATCGCAGGCGCCGGCGTCGGCCCGCTGCTGACAATCTGGGACCGCACCAAGGACAAACAGAACGTCAAGGCCGTCGCCTCGCTGGGTAACTTCCCGTACTACCTGGTCAGCAACAACCCCAAGGTCAAGACCATCGCCGACTTCACTGAAAAGGACCGCATCGCCGTGCCGGCAGTGAGCGTTTCCGTACAGTCGCGCTACCTGCAATATGCAGCAGCCAAACAATGGGGCGACAAGGAATACGCCCGACTGGACAAGTACACCATCAGCCTGCCTCACCCTGACGCTGCCGCCAGCCTCATCGCCGGTGGCACCGAGCTGACCGGGCACTTCTCCAACCCGCCCTTCCAGGAGCAGGAACTGAAAAACCCTAACGTGCATGTCGTGCTCAACACCTACGACCTGCTGGGGCCAAACTCGCCAACCGTACTGTTCGCCACCGAGAAATTCCGCAAGGAAAACCCGAAGACCTACAAGGCATTCATTGAAGCGTTGTCGGAAGCCGAAGACTTTGTCCGCAAGGATATCGGTGCTGCGGCAGACACCTACATCCGTGTCACCAAGGCCAAGATCGATCGTGCCGAACTGCTGCAGATCATCGACAAGCCTGAGTTCCAGTTCACCATCACCCCGAAAAACACCTACCCGCTGGCCGAATTCCTGTACCGCGTCGGCGCGATCAAGAACAAGCCAGAGTCATGGAAAGATTATTTCTTCCAGGATGCCAAGCCGCTGCAAGGCAGCTGATCCAACCGCCTCACCCCGCCTGATGGCGGGTTCTACAGACAAAAAAAATCGCCCCCGCCATAAGCGGGGGCGATTTTTTAACAGCGATTACCAGTTATAGGTGGCACGTGCGTAGTAAAACGCGCCGCTATACCCATAAGGTGAAAAGGTGCTGTAAGCCAGGTTGCCGCCACTGGAAGAAAACTCGTTCAGCTTCTCCGGGTAAACGTCGGTGACGTTGTCGCCACCCACCGTGAACACCCAGTTCTTGAGCTTGTAATCCACTGCCAGATCCAGCAGCCAGGCAGCCTTGAATGTCTGGTCGTTGACCTCGGCAGCCTGATAGCTGGTGAACTCGCCATAACGCACCAGGTTCGAGTGCAGCGTCCAGTTGCCGATCGTGAAATCGTTGGCCAGCGTGAGCTTATGCTGCGGCGTGGTATCGCCCAGCAGGCCGATACGCTCGCGACGATCCACACGCACCAGGTTGACGCCCAGTTGATCGAGTTCCGGCGGGTTGGCTTTTACGTCAGTAACTTTGGTGTGGTTGTAGTTGTAGCCCAGGGTGCTGTTCCAATCCACACCGTTATCGAACTGATAGCGGTAGTTGGCAACCAGATCGATACCATCGGTGCTGGTATCGGTGGCATTGGTGAAGTAACGGACACTGGTGTAGTTGATGTCAGTGATACCGTTGGCTTGCAGGTAGTTGGTTGCAGCGTTGTTGAGCACCAGGTTGGAGGACAGCGAGATACGGTCACGGATGTCGATACGGTAGACGTCCGCAGTCACGGTCAGATTGTCCAGCGGCTTGAGCACCAGGCCCAGGCTGTAGTTGCGGGACTTCTCGGCCTTGAGATCTTCAGCACCCAACAGTTGGGCCACATTGCTGTTGGCCGGGAACGTACCCGCTTCCTGGATGGTGTTGCCGATCAACTGCGACGAGGTATACGTGAAGTTCTGCTGAGCCAGCGATGGCGCGCGGAACCCTGTCGAAACGCTACCGCGCAAGGCGATACGCGGCGTGAAATCGTAACGCGCCGAAACCGAGCCACTGGTATTGGAGCCGAAGTCACTGTAGTCCTCGCGACGCACAGCAGCCGAAACACCGAGCTTTTCAGTGATATTGGTTTCCAGGTCCAGATACTGGGCAATGTTATGCCGTGAATAGCTGCCCGCATCCGCTGCGCGGAAACCGCCAAGCCCGGAGCTACCGGTCTGGAAGTAGGACTCGGCCTGACCCGCCTCGATCTGATAACCCTGATGCAGATACTCGGCACCGAACGCCACCGACACTGGATACGGCAGCCACGCAGCACTGAACTCACGGGACAGATCCAGGCTGAGCTGCTTCTGGTCGTTGGTCAGCGTACCGTTGTAGAACGAGCGCGGAGTGGCCAGACCCAACGAGGTGTTGATGGTCTTGGTGCGCAACTCGTAAGAGTTCTTGCCGTAGTTGGCAGACAGGTCGTAATGCCAGTTATTGGCAAGCTCGCCACGCAAACCGGCGACCAGCGTCGTGTCTTCCAGGGTGCCGCGAATCAGCGGCAGGTAACCATTGGGGAAAATCGCAGGAATGTTGTTACCGGCATTGCTGGCCCGGTAGAACGCTGCCGTTTCACCGCGACGCTTGCTGTAGCCGCCAAAGCTGTAGAACTCGGCAGCATCGCTGAAGGTGTAGCCACCGTTGAACTGGATCTTGCCTTCTTCGGTTTCCGGCTCACCCTGACGGAATACATGCTGACCGTAGGTGGTAGAACCGACGCTTGCAGGGCGGAAGTCATTACCGGCACGGTCGGTGTAATCGTTATTTGCGCCTTCGCCGGAAAGGTTGAGGAAGCCATTGCTGCCCAGGGCAAAACCGGTGTTACCCGAAATGTTGCGCTTGATCCCGTCACCCTTCTTGTACTGACCGTACTGAGTGGAGATCGAACCACCGTGATCACCCTCTTTAAGGATGACGTTGATAACCCCGGCGATGGCGTCCGAGCCGTAGCGCGCCGACGCACCATCACGCAGCACTTCGATATGATCGATGGCCGACAGCGGAATGGCGTTCAGGTCGGCAGGTGCCGAGCCACGGCCGACCGCACCACCGAGGTTGACGAAGGCCGAAGTATGACGACGCTTGCCATTGACCAGCACCAGCACCTGATCAGGCGAAAGACCACGCAATTGCGCAGGACGAGTCAGCTCAGCACCGTCGACCAGACTGGGACGCGGAAAGTTGATCGAAGGAATCAGGCGCGCCAGTACCGCACCCAGCTCTCCAGAGCCGGAACTGCGCAGGCTGTCGCCGGAAATGACGTCGATAGGTGACAACGAAGCGCTTGCGGTGCGCTCCTGAGCCCGAGTGCCGGTCACGATAACCGTATCGAGCGTCTTGCTCTCTTCTTTGGCCTCTTCGGCCAACGCTGCGGCGCTCCAGGTTCCGGCAGTCAGCAAATTGGCTGACAAAATGGCCGTCCCCAGCACGTGTCGTTTAAAGCTCCCCATACCGCTCCCCTTTTAAATCCCTGACCCAGGCCTCTCTGCCTGGGTAACAACGAGCGATCCGTGCGGCGGACGGTAGCGTTCATTGATACGTAATTAGGTTCTCCGGTGGCCCGATGCCTTATAGCTTAATGCCATTAAGTGTAAGTTTTTAAATACCATTAATGCATAAGAAGCTACAAATGGGTTTGCAAGCGCACAAGACAGGAGCAAACCCATTCGCGAAAGCGGATTTACGCACCAAAACAGGGAGTTTTCGGGAGGGGGATTTAGCCTTTCATGCCCAGTCGCGGGCAAGCCCCCTCCCACTATCGGGAGGGGGCAGCACTTTACGGAGCCGGGTTGGGTTGCCCGACATGAATCGCTTCGATACCGGCAACAACCTCATCGGACAGCGAGACATCGATGCTCGCCAGGTTGACAGCCAGTTGCTCCAGAGTGGTCGCGCCAATGATATTGCTGGTCACGAACGGGCGGCTGGTCACATAAGCCAGGGCCATTTGTGCCGGGTCCAGGCCGTGCTGACGGGCCAGTGCCACGTACTGCGCGGTAGCACGCACAGCCTGCGGATTGTTGTAACGCTGGAAGCGCTCGAACAGCGTCAGGCGGCCATCGGCCGGACGTGCGCCGTCGAGGTACTTGCCTGCAAGCACACCGAACGCCAGTGGCGAATAGGCCAGCAGACCAATCTGCTCACGAATGGCGATTTCCGCCAGGCCGATCTCGAAGCTGCGGTTAAGCAGGTTGTACGGGTTCTGGATAGAAACGGCACGCGGCAAGCCATGGGTTTCAGCCAGGTGCAGGAAACGCTGGGTGCCCCACGGGGTTTCGTTGGACAGACCAAAATGGCGAATCTTGCCCGCCTTGACCAGATCGTTCAGCACCGACAGGGTTTCCTCGATCTCCACTGCCGAATCGTCCGGGTCATGCTGATAGCCCAGCACACCGAAGAAGTTGGTCTTGCGATCCGGCCAGTGCAGTTGATAGAGATCCAGATAATCGGTGTTCAGACGCTTGAGGCTGGCCTCCAGTGCGGCGGTGATATTGGCGCGATCCAGGCGCGGATTGCCATTGCGGATATGCTCCATGCGACCAGGACCGGCCACCTTGCTGGCCAGCACCCAATCCTTGCGATCACCATACTTCTTGAAGTACTCGCCGATGATGCTTTCGGTCTTGGTGTAGGTTTCCCCACGTGGCGGCACCGGGTACATCTCGGCGGTATCGATGAAGTTGACGCCAGCCTTCTTGGCCAACTGGATTTGCTCGAAAGCCTGAGCTTCGGTGTTTTGCTCACCCCAGGTCATGGTGCCCAGTGCGATGGCGCTGACCGAGATATCGGTCTTGCCCAATGAACGAAATTGCATCGATGACTCCGTCTTGTTCAGATAAAAACGAGCGCACTCCGGCGCCTGGCAAAGAGGCCCTATAAAACGCCCTCAGGCCAGGGGCTGCAAGTGTTTTGTTGGTGTCTGCCAGCCAACACCTGCATGCCGGAACGCTTAGCGATAACCTTGCGCCTGCAAGTCGAACAGCGTTGCATAGTGGCCACCCGCAGCCATCAGGCTGTCGTGATCGCCACGCTCCAGCACCCGCCCCTGCTCCAGCACAACGATATGCTCAGCATTGCGCACACTGGAAAAACGATGGGAGATCAACAGCGTCATGCGCCCCTTGGCGTACTCGCGAAAGCGGTCGAATACTGCCGCCTCCGCCGCAGCATCCAGCGCAGCGGTCGGCTCATCGAGAATCAGAATGTCGGCATCACGCCGCATGTAGGCGCGGGACAAGGCGATCTTCTGCCATTGCCCGCCGGACAGTTCCTGCCCACCCTTGAACCAGCGCCCCAACTGAGTGGCATAGCCCTTATCGAGTTGCGCAATGAAAGAAGCGGCCATGCCTTGAGTGGCCGCTTCGCGCCAGCGACTCTCGTCATCGAAGGCCGTGATATCCCCCACACCAAGGTTTTCGCCCACCAGAAACTGGTAGCGAATGAAGTCCTGAAAGATCACCCCGATGCGGGTACGCAAGGCGTCTTCATCCCACTGCTGCAAATCACTGCCATCGAGCAGAATGCGCCCGCGATCCGGCCGATAAAGACGGGTCAGCAGCTTGATCAACGTGGTCTTGCCCGAACCATTGGCGCCCACCAGAGCAACACTGCGACCGGGTGCCAGATGCAGGTCGATACTTTCCAGCGCAGGCTGGCTGGAACCTGGATACGTGAAACTCACCGCCTCGAAACGCAGACCATCGCCGGGTGCAACACCTTCGATCAGGCTGCCGGAAGGCGCCTGAACCGGCTGCCCAAGGTATTCGTAGAGATCCGCCAGATACAGACCGTCCTCATACAAACCACTGATCGCCATCAGGCTGCTGCTCACGGCAGTCTGGCCCTGCTTGAACAGCACGAGATACATGGTCATTTGCCCAAGGCTGATTCGCCCATGCACGGCATCGACAATCACCCAGGCATACGTCAGGTAAAAGGCAGCGGTGCCCAGCAAACCCAGCAGAAACCCCCAGCCATCGCGGCGAACGGTCAGTTGACGATCCTCTGCATACAGGCGCTCGAAAGTGTCCCGATAGCGCTTGAGCAATAGCGGCGCAAAACCGAACAGCTTGACCTCCTTGATATGCACCTCATTGGAGAGCAGCGCTTCGATGTAATTCTGCTTGCGTGTTTCCGGGGCGCGACGGGCAAACAGGCGGAAGGCATTGCCCGAAAAGTGCGCCTCGGCAAAGAAGACCGGTAACGCACCCAGCACCAGAATCAGCAGAGCCCAGGGCGAAAAATGCACCAGCAATACGGCAAAGCCCATCAGGGAAATCAGGTTCTGCATCAAGCCCAGGGATTTGGTCACCAATGCCAGCGGCCTGACCGAAGCCTCGCGCCGGACCCGCACCAGCTTGTCGTAGAACTCTGAATCCTCGAACTGCAGCAACGAGAGGGTCTGGGCCTTTTCCAGAATCAGGGTGTTGACCTTCTGCCCAAGCTGCACGCGCAGCAAGGCCTGCTGAACCGACAGCGCCCGCTGAGCGGCGGCCAATAGCGCCAACACGCCCGCTTCGAGCAGTACATAGCGCAGGACCGGCCAAAGCGGCGCGTCACCGGTTGCCGTATTCAACTGGATGGCGGCAAGCACCGAGTCGACGATGCGCTGGCCCAGCCAGGCGGCCAATGCAGGCAGCAGACCGGCAATCAGGGTCGCCAGCACCAGACCGAGGGACAAGGCCCTAGAAGTGGTCCAGACTAGCTGCATGGCGCGGATTGCCTGCTGCAGGAAGGAAGTCAAACGACGAGCAAAGGACATGCGTAAAAGAACTCTTGGAACAGGGATGAATTGAGAGCAGGCCTGATACCACAAAACTGCCCCGGCCCACCGTGAAAAAGAGGCACATCATGCACGATGCTTACGACCTGCAACGTTTCGTCGAGGCTCAGGAACCGGTTTTCCGGCAGGCGCTGGCCGAACTGGAGGCCGGTAGAAAACGCAGTCACTGGATGTGGTTTGTATTCCCGCAGATCAAGGGCCTGGGACATAGCGCCATGGCGCAGCGCTATGCCATCAGCAACCTCGATGAAGCCCAGGCTTACCTGCAACACCCTCTGCTGGGGCCTCGCCTGGAAGAATGCGCAAAGGCCATCGCGCCTCAAGTACAGCGTTCGGCGCGACAGATTTTCGGTTCCCCGGATGACCTCAAGCTGCATTCAAGCATGACCCTGTTCGCAGCCGCAGCGCCGGAGCACCCGCTGTTCAAGGAAGTGCTGGACACCTTCTTCGATGGAGAACCGGACACCATGACGCTGGAGAAACTGCAAGCCTTTCCCTGAAGCCTTCAAACGCCTGCCGAAGAGCGCTGCATGCAGCGCTCGCGTCGCTCATCGACGCGCTCCGCAAACCAGGCCGTCGTCAGTTTGCGTGTGATCTTCGGACTTTTCAGGACAATGCCGGGCAAGACGGCCCGAGGCAGCGGCTTGCCCTGAGTCTTCTGCGCCAGTTCAAAGACCCGGGTGTAAAGCCGGGTTTCCTCGAACTCAAAAGTGTCGCCCTGCTTGAGCTGGTTCCAGATGGCCGAATTGCTCATGTCCAGACGAGCTCCCAGGGTACGGACAGCCAGCTCCGTGGAGCCTGGCGAAGTCGAATCGTAGCGGATCAGGTCGCCATCCAGCGCCAGATCGATACCAGTGGCCCGGCTGACTGCATTCTGGAAAGCGGCATTGCGGCTCGCGTACCAACCCGCATTGAAGTCCGCAAAACGATAGATCGATTGCGTGTAGTTCGCCGGGTAGCCGAGCAGATGGGCAATGCCGAAGTACATGCCGCCACGCCGGGTAAAGACCTCACGGCGGATGGAGCCATCGACCGGATACGGATAATTGGCAGCCTGCTTTTCAGCAAAGGCAATGCTGACCTGCATCGGCCCGCCGGTGCGCACCGGATTGAAATTACCGAACAGGGTTTGCCCCAGAGGCACCATGCCGATGAAGTCATCGAAAATGGCGCTCAGCTCTTTTTCGGTGCGGGCCGCATCCAGTCGCGCGCCATAGGATTTGCCGCTGGGCGAACGGATACGCAGGGCCGCATTGACCAGCGCTGCCGGAATATGCAGCCGTGAGGCGCGCCGGTCGATCTCGGCACGGGCGATCTTCGCCATTCCCGGCACCGTCGGATCAACCTGATAGGTGGATTCCTGCTCGGTCACTGCCAGCACGGAACACAGGTTCTCGGTACTCAGATCGATCCTCTGTGCCACGAAGGCGGCATAGATATCGTTCGCCCACGCCTGACGATCCGGGGTCTTGGCCGGCATCAGACGCACGATCTGGGCCCGCGCCTGATCAGGGCTCAACTCTGGCTGTTGAGCCCGTTGGGTACTGCATCCGGCAATCGCCAGCGTAAGGCTCATCATGAGCGTTCCAGACTTCATCCCATTCACTTGCTTACCTCTCACCTCAATACAGGTCTAGAACACAGACCACTCAATCCTCGCACTCAGTTTCTCCAGCGCTGCCATACCGACCAGCGAATTGCCTGCCGCGTTCAATTCCGGGGACCACACACAGACAGAAAAGCGCCCAGGCACAACGGCAACGATACCGCCGCCCACGCCGCTCTTGCCCGGCAAGCCCACCCGATAGGCAAAATTGCCGGCCTCATCGTAAAGACCGCTGGTAGCCATGATCGAATTCAATTGCGTGGCCTGGCGAGCCGTCAGGATCTGTGCGCCGCTATGGGTACAGAAGCCCTGATTGGCCAGGAAACCAAAGGCACGCGCCAGGTCGATGCAGTTCATGCTCAGCGCGCAATGATGGAAATAGCTGCGCAGCACGTCTTCGACATCGCCATGAAAGTTATCGAAGGATTTCATGAGGTACGCAGCCGCAGCATTGCGGGAACGATGCTGGTATTCGGACTCTGCGACCTTGGCATCGGAAATGATGGTGGGGTTGCCACACAGGCGCCGCACGAAGTCCCGCATCGACAGCGAGGGGGCGGCAAAGCGTGCCTGATTGATATCGCAGATCACCAACGCTCCTGCGTTGATGAAAGGGTTGCGCGGCCTGCCCCGCTCGAACTCCAGCTGGACCAGCGAATTGAATGGCTGGCCGGAAGGCTCGTGCCCCAGACGCTTCCAGATATCCTCGCCGGAATGCCCGATAGCCTGAACCAGGCTGAAGACCTTGGAAATACTCTGGATCGAAAACGGCGTGGCCGCATCACCGGCGTAGAACACTTCGCCGCTGTTGCTATAGACCGCGATACCCAGTTGATCGGGGCGAACTTCACCCAACGCAGGAATGTAATTGGCAACCTTGCCCTGACCGAGCAAGGGCCTGACTTCATCAAGAATTTCGTTCAGCAGGTTTTGCATGCATGCGCCCCGTGTTTTGGGTGCGCACACTACACCAACAATTGAAAACGAGCATCATCCAACAAGGACAATGTCCCGTGTTTTACAGTCATCGTGAAAAAGCCTGACCTCACCCGACATCAGGTCTTGTATTCGGTATCGGTGCGTTCAAGTTGACGGATCAGTGCATTCCAGTGCCTGGACACATAGGGCTCGTCACCATCCTTGAAGGCCTTGACCTGATTTTCCACAGTGGCGATCACTTCTGCAGGCGGGAAAACCAGCTCCGCATTGCCAGCAGCCTGAGCGGCGATCTGGATATTGCAGGCGTACTCCAGCGATTGCAGTTGCTGGAACGCATGCTCGACACTCACCCCGGCAGTCAGCAAGCCATGGTTGCGCAGGATCATCACGCTCTTGTCGCCCAGATCCGCCACCAGCCGCTCACGCTCGTCCAGGTTCAGTGCCACCCCTTCATAACCGTGATAGGCCACTCGCCCCGAGAACCCCAGAGAATGCTGGGAAATAAGCAGCAAGCCATCCTTCTGGGCAGAAACCGCAATGCCGTCGCGGGTATGGGTATGCAGTACCGCCTGAAGATCGGGACGTGCGCCATGGATCGCGCTATGAATCACGTAACCGGCATAGTTGATGCCAAGCCCCGTCGGGTCATCGACGATGGTGCCGTCGAGATCGACCTTGACCAGGTTCGATGCGGTAATTTCATCGAACAACAGGCCAAAGGCGTTGATCAGGAAATGCTCGTCCGGGCCAGGAACTCGTGCGGAGAAATGGGTGTAGATGTGATCGGTCCAGCGCTTGAGTGCCGCCAGACGATAAGCCGCCGCCAGCTTGACCCGCACTTCCCACTCCTCAGGCGAAACGCGATCCCGGACGCTACCTGATTTTTCCGGGCCTGGAATCCCTTGCTGGACTGGTAAAGCGCTGACGTTGCTCATGGTATTGCTCCTGAATGACTTTAAAGCCTGTCCCACAAGACTAAGCGCATAACAAAATCATTAAAAAGCACATTTTCTTATAAGCTAATTATGAAAAAAGCAAATATTAGAAGCACTGCAACATCGCTTGCAGCTTAAAGCTTGCGGCTTGTAGCTGGGCGCTAGCTACAAGCCTCAAGCTGCAAGAGGAGCTACAGCGCCCGCGCCACCGGCGTCCTCATCGTCACAAACTCTTCCGCAGCGGTCGGGTGTACGCCGATGGTGTCATCGAATATCTGCTTGGTCGCCCCGGCCTTCAGGGCGATTGCCAGGCTCTGGACGATCTCGCCGGCATCCGGGCCGACCATGTGGCACCCCAGCACGCGATCGGTCTGAGCGTCGACCACCAGTTTCATGAAGGTCTTCTCCTGATCGCCGGTCAGGGTCAGTTTCATGGGGCGGAAGCGACTCTCGAAAATCTGCACCTGATGCCCGGCCTTGATGGCGTCTTCTTCGGTCAGGCCGACCGTGCCGATGTTTGGCAGGCTGAAGACGGCCGTCGGGATATGGTTGTAATCCACCGGACGATACTGCTCTGGCTTGAACAGGCGGCGAGCGACAGCCATGCCTTCAGCCAGTGCAACTGGCGTCAGTTGCACGCCACCGATCACATCGCCGATGGCCAGGATCGACGGCTCGCTGCTCTGATAATGCTCGTCGACCTCGATATAACCGTGCTCGTCCAGCTTGATGTCCACGCTTTCCAGCCCGAGGTTGTCGAGCATCGGGCGACGACCTGTGGCGTAGAACACACAATCCGTTTCCAGCGTGCTGCCATCCTTGAGGGACAGCAAGAGACTGCCATCGGCCTGCTTTTCAATACGCTCGATATCGCTGTTGAAGCGCACATTCATGTGTCGCTTGACCAGCTCTTCATGCAAGTGAGTCCGCACACCACCATCAAAACCGCGCAGGAACAAATCGCCGCGATAAAGCAGTGTGGTGTCGGCCCCCAGACCATTGAAGATCGAAGCGAATTCCACGGCAATGTAGCCACCGCCAACCACCGTCACGCGCTTGGGCAGCTCCTTGAGATAGAAGGCTTCATTGGAAGTGATGGCATGCTCGCGACCCGGCACGTCAGGCACCTGTGGCCAGCCACCGGTCGCAATCAGGATGCGTTCGGCACTGTAGCTCTGGCCGTTGATTTCCACGCGCTGCGGCCCCGTGATCCGCGCATGGCCTTCCAGCAGCGTGACGCCGCTGTTGACCAGCAGATTGCGATAGATACCGTTGAGGCGATTGATTTCGCGGTCCTTGTTGGCGATCAGCGTGGCCCAGTCGAATTGTGCCTCGCCCAGTGACCAGCCAAAGCCTTTGGCCTGCTCGAAGTCTTCGGAATAATGGGCGCCGTACACCAGCAACTTCTTGGGTACGCACCCCACGTTGACGCATGTACCGCCCAGGTAGCGACTTTCGGCCACAGCCACCCGCGCGCCGAAACCAGCGGCGAAACGCGCCGCCCTTACACCACCGGAACCGGCACCAATTACAAAAAGATCGAAGTCGTAAGCCATTACTGTCTCCTTAGCGATGAAACAGCATACCCGCTAAGCGCTCAGTCCAGAAATGACAAAGCCACCCGAAGGTGGCCTTGTCTTGAAGCATGTACAGGCGATGGATCAGTAAGCCTTGCCCGTTTTGTAGAAATGCTCGAAGCAGAAGTTGGTTGCTTCGATGTAGCCTTCGGCGCCGCCGCAGTCGAAACGCTGGCCCTTGAACTTGTAAGCCAGAACGTTGCCTTCGGCAGCCTGTTTCATCAGGGCGTCGGTGATCTGGATCTCGCCGCCTTTGCCTGGAGCGGTCTGTTCGATCTTCTCGAAAATGTCCGGGGTCAGGATGTAACGACCGATGATTGCCATGTTCGATGGAGCGTCTTCAGGCTTTGGCTTCTCGACCATGTCGGTGACACGGAACAGGCCTGGCTTGATTTCGTCACCGGCAATAACACCGTACTTGTTGGTTTCCTGAGGATCGACTTCCTGGATCGCGATGATCGAGCAGCCGTAATGGTTGTGCAGCTTGACCATCTGGGCCAGTACACCGTCACCATCGAGGTTGACGCACAGGTCGTCCGCCAGAACCACGGCGAACGCTTCCTTGCCGATCAGAGGACGACCGCTGAGGATCGCGTGACCCAGGCCTTTCATTTCTGTCTGGCGAGTGTAGGAGAAGCTGCACTCGTCGATCAGTTTGCGGATACCGACCAGGTATTTCTCTTTATCAGTACCCTTGATCTGGTGTTCCAGCTCGTAGCTGATATCGAAATGGTCTTCCAGCGCGCGCTTGCCGCGACCGGTGACGATGGAGATCTCATTCAAACCAGCGGCGAGCGCTTCTTCCACACCGTATTGGATCAGTGGCTTGTTGACCACCGGCAGCATTTCCTTGGGCATGGCTTTGGTCGCTGGCAAAAAGCGAGTACCGTAACCGGCTGCTGGGAACAAGCATTTCTTGATCATAAAAGTCCTTGGTAAGGGCTGTTGGTGTTAGCGGCGCAGTCTAATCAGGCGGCGGTCACCTTACAATGCCCCGCCACTGGCCGTCCGATGCCATGGTAGAGGAATCCATGAGCAGATAGTTCCGCAAAATCATAGATATTGCGCCCATCAAAAAGCACGGGCATGCGCATCAGGCCCCGTACGCGGATGAAATCCGGCTGACGAAACTGCTTCCATTCGGTCAGCAGAACCACTGCATCTGCGCCTTCGACACAGCTGTACAGCGACTCGCTCAAGCGTAGCTGACCACTTTGCACGGCGCTGGAATAATATTCGGCCACCGGTCCAGTCGCCGCCGGGTCCGTGGCATGGACTTTCGCACCGGCCGCCAGCAAGGCATCGATGAGCACCAGGCTTGGCGCTTCACGAATGTCGTCGGTACCGGGCTTGAAGGCCAACCCCCACAAAGCCACCACCCGTCCTTGCATGTAACCGCCAAAATGCTGGAGCAAGGCCTGGAACAGCAAGGTCTTCTGGGTTGCATTGCGTTGCTGTACAGCGCGCAGGATCTGCGGCTCGAAACCCTGTTGCTCGGCCGTACGAATCAGGGCACGCACATCCTTGGGAAAACACGACCCGCCATAACCGCAACCGGCGTAGATAAAATGCGTACCAATGCGCTTGTCACTGCCGATACCACGACGCACCTGCTCGATGTCCACACCCAGATGAGCGCATAACCCGGCCATTTCGTTGATGAAGGAAATCTTTGTCGCCAGAAATGCATTGGCGGCGTACTTGCTGAATTCCGCCGCTCGCACGTCCATGACCAGGGCTCGCTCGCGGTTACGCAGGAACGGCCCATACAGGCGCTGCAACAATTGCGCGGACTCAGGCTCGGCACATCCCAGAATGACCCGGTCCGGCCTCATGAAGTCCTCGATTGCAGCGCCTTCCTTGAGAAACTCGGGGTTGCTCGCCACCGCTACACGGGCAGCCAGGCCACGGCGCGAAAGATGCCCGTTGATGCGCAGCGCCAATGTTTCGGCGGTGCCCACCGGCACGGTTGACTTGTTGACCACCAGGCAAGCCCGATTCAGGCATTGCCCCAGCTGATCCGCGACTTTCAGCACATGGGACAGGTCTGCCGATCCGTCCTCGCTGCCAGGCGTGCCTACGGCAATGAAAACGATCTCGGCCTGACGTACGCCCTCCTCCAGGCTTGAGGTAAACCGCAACAATCCACTGGCCTGATGCTCCTTGAGCATGGGCTCAAGCCCAGGCTCATAAATCGGGCACTCGCCACGGCGCAAGGCGGCAATTCTCTGCAAGCGGGTTTCGACACACACCACCTGATTGCCCATTTCAGAAAAGCAGGCCGCCGTTACCAGCCCCACGTATCCGGCACCGATTATGCACAGTCGCATGTGTCGCCCCTCCATTCGGATTTGCGACGATTGCAACGCAAACCGATTGCAGCCCGGTGATGACATGACGACAGACACATGACAGAAGAATTATCATGCGTTACATGGCGGAACGATGGCACTGGCGATCAGTCCAACCCTCGTATTGCAAACTCTCCCCGGCCTTATCTTGAAGCGAAAAACATGATCAGAGTTCTGTCCATTATTGCTGTACTGGGCCTGACTGGCTGCGCAACCGCCTCCAACACCTACCTGAAGAATGGCAAGCAAGGCTTGAGCATCGACTGCTCAGGCGAAGCGATGTCATGGGCCAGCTGCTATGAAAAAGCCGACGCATCGTGCGCCGGCACCGGTTACGAGATTGTCGGAACCGATGGCACGCCACGGCCGGCCGAAAGCGAGAAAACCCTTGGCCTGGACGTGGGCAACTACAAGAGCCGTAGCGTACTGGTGGTGTGCAAATAGATTTCGATCAGCCTGAAATGCAGGCCTCAGCCGCGTTGCGCACATCCTTGAAACGCAGAGGCAGGTTGGAAAGACGTTCATGGACCTTGATGGAGCTGCCTCCAGAGCGATTCTCGACATAAATCACTGCGGCGGGGTCACTGCTGAGGCTTTGCGCAACGATGATGCGCAAACCGTCGCGATGACGCTCAATGAGCGGTGGCTCGCGGCTGTCGCTGATTTTTTCGACGAAGCAATCGGCATATTGCTGGGGCGTCTTGCCGGAAATCACGTTCAGGGTTGCAGGTGAATGCTCGATATCAGCAACGGTCGCACATCCGCTCATCGCCAAAGCCATGACTACAACGGCCAGTTTCATACAATCCCCTCCAAATTAAAGGTGCTACGACAAGCAAAGGCGCGATTAGATCCCAACCGAGTCACTTTTTACCAGAAAGACCGCAATTGACACCCAATCAACGGCAAATAGCGCGCGCCGCATGCTATCGTTTTGATTTTTCAGAATAAAGCCACGGCTTTCGGAGACACCCATGAAATTCGTACACCAGCGTGAGCATTTGAACGAGGACGATCTGGTCGTCATCCAGTGCTCGCAAACGTGCAATATCCGCCTGATGAACGATGCCAACTTTCGCAGCTTCAAGAACGGCGGACGTCACACCTACCACGGTGGCGCGTTCGACAAGTTCCCGGCCAAGATCGCAGCTCCCAGCACGGGTTTCTGGAATATCACCATCGACACCACTGGCCGCAAGCCAAGCGCGAATCCGGGGCACAAACCGCAATTCACCCACTCGATCAAGATCGTTCGTCGCTCGACCTCTCGCCTGAGCTGACACCCAAGGAGCTACTGTGAACAACCCTGCCAAAACGACCAAATATGCCGTCAGCTACAAGCTCAATGGCGAGCGCCGCTTCGAGTTTGCACAACTGCAATCCGCTTCGGCAGAAGAAGCGCGGGCTGCGCTGGAAAAGATGCATGGCCAGAGCGATGACCAAATCACCGACGTGAAAGTCAGCAAGGCTCTTTAACCGTAGCAGCCTGTTTGCGGGACCAATCGCCAGCCGACCAGATTCATTTTTCGCGAATGAATTCGCTACCTGCTGCCCCCACAGGAGCGACTTCAGTCGCGAAAAGGCCAGAAGCTTTCACACACAACCTTCAAAACCAGCCGATGCACGCGCCCTGAGCGGGCACTCCGCACGATGCAGGTTCAGCGCGGTATTGATGATGCCGATATGGCTGAATGCCTGGGGGAAGTTGCCCAGCATGTGCCTGCCGTGCGGCTCGTACTGCTCGGCCAGCAGACCCACGTCATTGCACAGGCTGCATAAACGGTCGAACAAGGCTCGGGCTTCCTGCTTGCGGCCCTGCAGGACATAGACATCGGCCAGCCAGAACGAACACACCAGAAAAGTCCCTTCGGTTCCCGACACGCCATCGACACTGCGCTCATTGTCATAGCGCAGCAAAAGACCATCCTGCATCAGGGTACGCTCGATCCGCTCAACGGTGGCGACCACCCGAGGGTCGTTGGCGGGCAGAAACCCGGTAAGGGCAATCTGGAGCAGGCTGGCATCCATCTCCGTGGCGCCATAGGTCTGCACGAAACAGCCCAGTTGCGTATTGAAGCCATTGAGGCACACGTCGGCGTGGATCTGATCCGCTACCTCCCGAAAATGCCGCGCCAGGGCACGATCTTCTTCGGTGAGCGCAGCCTGGGCTATCTGTGTCGCATTACGGTCGAAGGCCACCCAGGCCATGACCTTGGAATGGGTAAAATGCCGCGGCTCGGAACGAATTTCCCAGATACCGGCGTCCGGCAAATGCCAGACCGTCTCCAGAAACGGCATCACCACCTTGGAAATCGCAATGCTGCGCGGGTGTCGCGGCATGCCGCCCTTGAGTGCCTGAATCATGGCATCGGCCACTTCGCCATAGACATCCAGTTGCATCTGGGTTGCAGCACCATTGCCTATGCGCACGGGCTGCGACCCTTTGTAACCGCTTAGCCAGGGCAACTCATACTCCATCAACCGCCGCTCACCGCCCAGGCCATACATGATTTGTATCTGCTCTGGGTTGCCGGCCACCGAGCGCAGCAGCCAGTCACGCCACTCTGTCGCTTCCTCGAAATAACCCAGATTCATGAACGCCAACAACGTCATGGTCGCGTCCCGCAACCAGCAATAGCGGTAATCCCAATTGCGCTCACCCCCCAATTGTTCAGGCAGAGAAGTCGTCACAGCAGCGACGATACCGCCCGTGGGCTGATAGGTCATGGCCTTGAGGGTAATCAGCGAACGCTTGACCTGAGCAGTCCAAGGCCCGACATCAGGGCAACGATCGGAAAACTCTCGCCAGAAAGCCTCTGTGCGAATCATCGCCTGATCGGCATCGACATCGGGAAGTATCGGTTCGTATGAAGGCTGATAAGCCAGGGTGAAGACCTTGCGCTCGCCAGCGGCGACATGGAAGTCACTGCCGGTGTGGTGATCATGGGGCTGAAGGGAAACCGGGCTGCGTAACACGAGCATTTCCGGCCCGGCCACGGCAGTCAGAGTGTGTGGGTCCTTCTTTTCGACCCACGGCACCGTACTGCCGTAATCGAAGCGAATGGCAAGGTCCATGCTGAAGCGCACCCGCCCTTCAAGACCGACCACAATCCGCACCACCTGATTGTCGACGCCCATAGGCATGAAGTCGATCAGCAGTGCGCAGCCGTTCGGGGTCGTGAACCGGGTTTCCAGAATCAGAGTGCCTTCGCGATAACAGCGCTCGACAGACGTGATCTCTTCTGCCGGAGCTATCTTCCAGCGGCCGTTATCGCTGTCGCCCAGCAACGCCGCGAAACAGGCAGGCGCATCGAAACGCGGAAAACACAGCCAGTCCAGCGAACCATCCCGGGCAACCAGTGCGGCAGTCCGGCAATTACCCAACAGTGCGTAGTCTTCAATCAGTGCAGCCATTCGAGAATGTCCGTCCTATTGTGAAGCCTCGCCGGGAACAGAAACCTCAGCGTGGCAAGATGTAACGGTCGATGGCCTGGGCCACCCCATCCTGCAGATTGCTGGCCGTAACCTCATCGGCCCGGGCCTGAACACTGGCGTCGGCCTGGCCCATGGCAATGGATAACCCGGCCCGCTGGAACATGGCGACATCATTGCCGCCATCACCAATGGCAGCCGTATGTTCAAGCTCCACTCCCAGATACTCGGCCAGAGTTGCCAGAGCCTCGCCCTTGTTGGCCGCCACTGCCGTGATATCGAGGTAATAAGACTGCGAACGCGCCGCCAGCGCCTTCCCCTCAATCAACGGGTTGAGGCGATTTTCCAGCACTTCAAGCAAGCCGAAATCGGTACTGGAGGCCACGATCTTGTCGATGCGGTCCAGATATGGCTCGAAACTGTCCACCAGAAGCGGTTCATAGCCCAGCGCATGACGCTCGTGATCGACATAGGCGCCGTCAAGGTCAAGCAACAGCCATTGGTCATCGGCGAAAACCCAGACCGCGACCTCCTGAGCAGCAAACAGCTCCAGGCAAGTGCGCGCAGCGTCCCGATCGATACGATAGGCCGCCAGCAGGCTTCCATCTGGATGGGTAATCGCGCCGCCATTGAAGGCTACGGTCGGCAGTTCGACGCCCAGGGCTTCGATAATCTGCCGCATGGCCCGTGGCGGACGGCTGCTTGCCAGGGTGAAATGAACTCCGGCATCGCGCAGCCGCTTCACTGCATCGACCGTCACCGGGCTGAGGCTGTGGTCGGGTAGCAGCAAGGTGCCGTCGATATCAGACATCATGAAGCGGATAAGTGGCTGCTCGCGCTCAATCATCGATCTGGCGCCACTCACGTCCATCGCGGGTCAGCAGATCCCTGGCAGCAGCAGGCCCGTCTTCCCCGGCCTTGTACAACTGCACCTCGGGCTTCTCGGCCCAAGCATCCAGAAACGGCTGCACGGCACGCCAGCCATTCTCGATATTGTCGGCACGCTGGAACAGCGTCTGGTCGCCCGTCAGGCAGTCGTAGATCAGGGTTTCGTAGCCGGTCGATGGCTGCATCTCGAAAAAGTCCTTGTAGGCAAAACCCAGTTCGATGTCTTCCATTTCCAGCGTCGGCCCCGGACGCTTGGCAAACAGGTCGAACCAGACACCTTCGTTGGGCTGGATCTGGATCCGCAGATAGTTGGGCTTGAGCCGGTCAACCTCGGTATCCCTGAACTGGGCATAAGGTGCCGGCTTGAAGCAGATGGCGATTTCGGTGTCGCGGGAGCTCATGCGCTTGCCGGTCCGCAGATAGAACGGCACCCCGACCCAACGCCAGTTATCGACCAGAACCTTGAGGGCGACATAGGTTTCGGTCGTGCTGTCAGCCGCGACCCGCTCCTCCTCGCGATAACCGACAACGTCGCGCTCGCCTGCACGGCCAGGCCCATACTGGCCGCGCACCGAGTTGGCCAGCGCTTCGTCCGTGCTCCATGGGCGAATCGCCCCGATGACCTTGGCCTTCTCGCCCCGCACTGCATCGGCGCCGAACGCCGCCGGAGGCTCCATGGCAACCATGGCCAACAACTGGAACAAGTGATTGGGCACCATGTCGCGCAGTGCCCCGGTGTTCTCGTAAAAACTGCCGCGGGTTTCAACGCCCACGGTTTCAGCCGCAGTAATCTGTATGTGATCGATGTAATGGTTGTTCCAGAACGACTCGAAAAAGGCATTGGAGAAACGGGTGACCAGAATGTTCTGCACCGTTTCCTTGCCCAGATAATGGTCGATCCGGTAGATCTGCTTTTCGCTCATGACCTTGAGCAGGCAGGCATTGAGCTCAACCGCACTGGCCAGATCGGAGCCAAACGGCTTTTCGATCACGACCCGGCGAAAAGCACCTTCGGTTTCCGTCAGCAGGCCTGAAGAGCCGAGGCGCGAGGCCACTTCGCTGAAGAAACGCGGCGCCGTGGCAAGATAGAAAACGGCGTTGGCAGTGCCGCTGCTCTCGATCTTGCCGGCGATGTCCTGATAGGTCGAATCGTCGAGAAAGTCGCCCTGCACATAGCTGATGCGCTTGGCCAGCTTGCCCCAGAGCGCAGGGTCCAGCGCCTCTCCACCCGCCTCGGCCACCTTGCTGGCGGCCTCCTGGCGGATGAAGTTTTCCAGCTTGAGGGCAAAGTCGGCGTCACTGATCGCATTGTGATCGACACCGACAATGTGCAGACCTTCGTCCACCAGGCCGTCACGCGCCAGGTTGTAAAGCGCCGGCATCAGCAAACGCTTTACTAGGTCGCCATGAGCACCGAACAGAAACAGTGTCGTAGCCGGAGCGACCTCAGCCTTTTGTGCGGACTTGCCGCGTGACAGGCCCATTACTTGGGTTCCTTGTGACCACCGAACCCGAAGCGCATGGCGGAAAGCATCTTGTCGGCGTAGGAACTGGTCTGACGCGAACGGAATCGTGCAAAGAGCGCACTGGACAATACCGGGACCGGAACAGCCTGCTCGATGGCGGCTTCGATGGTCCAGCGGCCTTCACCACTGTCGGCCACGGAACCGGAGAACGCATCCAGTTGCGGATCAGTTGCCAGGGCATCGGCGGTCAGGTCCAGCAGCCAGGACGAAACCACGCTGCCGCGACGCCAGACTTCGGCAATATCAGCGGTATTGAGGTCGAAACGCTGCTCGGGCGGCAAGTGCTCGGAGTTCTTCTGCTTGAGCAGATCGAAGCCCTCGGCAAAAGCCTGCATCATTCCGTATTCGATACCGTTGTGGATCATCTTCACGAAATGACCGGAACCGGCAGGGCCTGAATGAATGTAACCACGCTCGGCGCGGTCATCGCTGGAAGTGCGGCCCCTGGTGCGCTCGATCGAGCCATAGCCCGGAGCGAGGGTTGCAAACAGCGGGTCCAGACGCTCGACGATGGCGCTTTCGCCGCCAATCATCATGCAGTAGCCACGCTCCAGCCCCCAGACACCACCGGAAGTACCGACATCGATGTAATGCAGGCCTTTCTGGGTCAGCTCCTGGGCACGACGGATGTCATCCTTGTAGAAGGTGTTACCGCCATCGATGATCACATCGTCGGCTTCGAGCAACTGGCTCAAGGCCTGAATGGTGTCTTCGGTTGGAGCACCAGCCGGCAGCATTACCCAGACAGCACGTGGTTTCTCAAGTGCAGCTACCAGTGACGCGAGGTCGGTGGCAGGCGTCGAACCTTCGTTGGCCAGGGTATTGCGCAAGGCTTCGTCGCGGTCATAGACCACAGTGCTGTGGCCATCGAGCATCAGTCGCCGTGCAATATTGCCGCCCATGCGGCCCAGCCCAACAATCCCAAGTTGCATGAAAAGGTGCTCCTCAATCTGTAAAAAGGTGCCTCACTTTCTCGGATCCAGCACTTGATTCAGTGACACATGCTGGTTAGTCAAGAAAGCTCTGGCATCGGTTCCCCAGAGCGGGGATGGCGGCACATCTGCCACCCGATAGTGCATTTTGTCGTTAACGGGAAAGGTTCGCGACAATTAAAAATAAAAAAGTTCCAATTTAACGCAAAAGAAATCAAAATCAGGGCCGATAGAGAGACAAGCAGTGGCGATTCAGGGAACGATTGTCAATGCAGAGGTCTTTCCGACGTTGAATCCGCCATTTGCGAGGTGAGCAATGGGCACTGTACTACCAGCACTTGCACCACAAACCCTGTACGTCACTATCCGTCGCGATGAACTGCGTGCGCTCAAAGAAGAGCGTGAACAGTTACTCAGCAAAGTAGCTCACTTGAGCCTGCTTCTGCAGCAAGCCCAGCTGTCCGCTCCCGGCACAGCCCTGCAAGCCTGATCCGCTAACCCCCGCCCCGACCTGAACGTTCAGTGGCAAGCCTGATATCTGGCTTGCCCGCGATGAGCGTAGCTTAAAGCGTTTTCTGCCAGAACATCGCACGCCCCATTTCCGGGTTGAGCTGATAGCCGCCAAAACCCTGCCTTGCATACACGCGCTGCGCCGTCTCGTTACCTTCCAGTACTTCCAGTGTCAGCTTGCAGCAACCACGTTGACGTGCAATTTCCTCGACCTTGGCGAGCATTTTCTGACAGATGCCCAGGCCACGATGCTGGGGCAACACAGCAACGTCATGGATATTCACCAGCGGGCGACAGGCAAAAGTCGAAAACCCCTCGAAGCAGTTGACCAGCCCTACCGGCTCGTTAGCGATAAAAGCCAGGACACTGAAGGCATGAGGTCGCTTGGCCAGTTCGATTGCCAGTTGCTGACGGGTATCAGCCGATAATGACTCGCCACCACCCATTACATCTTCGGCATAGTGATTCAAGACGAATCCAATCGCTTCGGCATGCACCGGATTGGTATAGCTCGCTTGCAGTACCAGCACCTCTGGGGCTTCCATTTCCAACCTCTTCAATACGTCGACACAGTTTGATTCCACCGGCAAGCATGCACAAAGGCAAGCCAACGGAGGCCGATTCTATCGCGCCTCACCCCAAAATGTTCCAACATGAATGTAGGAAATTTCCTCGGACGCCCAAAGATAAAACGCCCCATGCACCCGGAAGAGGCATACAGCCTGTTTCCCACCGAAAAAGTGCGCAAATTCATTGCATCTGTCATTGAATTCGCTGAAATCAGCACGGTGGCCAAGGCAATCCGACGACCGGTCACGACACCCTTTTCCAGCTCCTGAGCCCGCACCAAAAAGACGCGCCCTTGCCTCTTCGGGCTCCCGCGGCCCCAGCGTTATCTACGCCTAATGCCCATGCCAGACATTTCCCCGTAAAAAAGTCGAAACTTCTCCAAAACGGGTGGGTCATCTCAATAGAGCGCCTATGCTATTGGCTGACCAATAAGCATTGGGTCTCATCACCACGCTCCATCACTGCGCAAGGCATAAACAGGTACTGATCTTGCGTAGTGCATATCGTCAGCCATAGGGAATGGCTCATAAAAACACCAATGCTGCACCAACACTGTGTTGAATGGGAGAAAACGATGATTAGCGCCGCGGTCAAAACCCAGAAGGGAGAGAGTTTTAATCAGCTGGCCAACGAGCTGACTCATCTACCATCATTTGCTACAACCCCTGCTCCACAGCTTCAACTACCCCCTTCAACTACACAGCCCACCCTATCGCCGGTCAACAGACGCAAAGTGCTGTTCGTGACTTCGGAGCTGGCTGATCTGGTAAAGACCGGGGGCCTGGGCGATGTGTCTGCCGCCCTGCCGCGCGCCATGCGTCACCTGCATGATGTACGAGTGCTGATTCCTGGCTATCCGCAAGTGCTCAACAGCGGTAACCCGATCCATGTGATCAGTGAGCTGGGAGGCTATGCCGCCTTGCCTGCCTGCAAGATCGGGCGTATGGATATGAAGGACGGTCTGGTCATCTATGTATTGATCTGCCCTGAACTTTACGAGCGTGAAGGTACGCCTTATGGCGACGCCAACGGCCGCGACTGGTCCGATAACCATATCCGTTTCGCCCGGCTGGGGCTGGCGGCGGCCGACTTCGCCGCTGGCGCGGTAAAAAGCCAGTGGAGCCCGGAGCTGGTCCACGCCCACGACTGGCCTGCCGGCCTGGCCCCCGCCTACATGCGCTGGCGCGGGCAGACCACGCCAAGCATTTTCACCATTCATAACCTGGCCTACCAAGGCACAGTCAGTACAGGTTCGAGTCGTGAACTGGGTATTCCGGACGAAGCCTTGAGCAGCGACGGCATGGAGTTCTACGGCAAGCTGTCCTTCATCAAGGCCGGCATGGCCTACGCCAGCCATATCACGACGGTCAGCGCGACCTACGCCAGAGAAATCACGACTCCCGACTTTGGCTGCGGCCTGGAAGGCTTCCTGCAAAGCAAGGCCGACAAGGGCCAGCTCAGCGGTATCCCCAATGGTATCGACGCCAGCTGGGATGCAAGTACCGACGAGCACTTGATCTGCCATTTCGCACCCAACGAGTGGCTGCGCAAGGAAATCAACGCCGACTACGTTCGCGAGCTGTTCGAGCTGGATCCTTCGAGCGGCCCGCTGTTCGCCGTGGTTTCGCGGCTGGTGTACCAGAAGGGTCTGGACCTGACCATCGGCGTAGCAGAGCACATCGTCAATCAAGGCGGACAAATCGCGATCATCGGCCGTGGCGAACCGGAGGAAGAGGATGCCATGCGCGCCCTGGCCGAACGTTTTCCGGGGCGAATCAGTGTCCGTATCGGCTTCAACGAAACCGATGCGCGCCGCATGTTTGCCGGCAGCGATTTCCTGCTGATGCCATCCCGCTACGAGCCTTGCGGCCTGAGCCAGATGTACGCCCAGCGTTTCGGCTCACTGCCGGTTGCTCGCAATACCGGCGGCCTGGCAGACACGATAGAAGATGGTGTTACCGGTTTTCTGTTCGATGACTCCAGCGTAGAGAGCTACACCGAAGCGTTGAATCGTGCCTTCAAGGTTTTCGCCAACCATGAATTGCTCAATGCCATGCGCTGCCGCGCCATGGCTGCACCGTTCAACTGGCAGCAGGCTGTAGAACCCTATGCAGAGCTGTATCAGGACCTGCTGAAAAAGAATGCAGGTGTTTCGACTTACTATTGAGGAGAAGGGGTCACTGGATGCTTGTGCGTACAGACGATAGCTGGTGCCACGGTGCCGTTTTGTTGGACCCCGAACACACCCGGTTCGCCCTCTGGGCACCGGATGCCAAAGATGTAAGCGTCGAGCTGGACAATGGCCAGTCACTGGCCATGTCGGCACGCGAGGACGGCTGGTTCGTTATCGATGCCCGCTGCAAGGCGGGCACTCGCTACCGCTACAGAATCGACAAGGCGCTGGAGGTGCCGGACCCGGCCTCCCGCGCCCAGGTCGATGGCGTGCATTCGCAAAGCATCGTGGTCGATCACCAGGCTTATGAGTGGCAACACACACACTGGCTCGGTCGCCCATGGCACGAGGCTGTGATCCATGAACTGCATGTCGGCACACTGGGCGGTTATGCCGCAGTAGAGACACATCTGGCCCGGCTTGCAGAACTGGGCGTCACCGCCATCGAGCTGATGCCGCTGGCGCAATTCCCCGGTGATCGCAACTGGGGCTACGACGGCGTACTGCCCTATGCCCCGCAATCCTCCTATGGCACCCCGCAACAGCTCAAGCACCTGATAGACACGGCCCACGGCCATGGCCTGATGGTGATCCTGGATGTGGTCTACAACCACTTCGGCCCGGACGGCAACTATCTGGGCAGCTACGCCAAAAGCTTCTTTCGCAGCGATGTGAACACGCCCTGGGGCGATGCCATCGATTTTCGTCGGCCGCAGGTTCGTGACTTCTTCATCGACAATGCCCTGATGTGGCTGCTCGAATATCGATTCGACGGGCTGCGCCTGGACGCCGTACATGCCATCAAGGACGACACCTTTCTGCCAGAGTTTGCCCGGCGCGTGCGTCAGCGCATCGACAAGGACCGGCATGTCTGGTTGAACCTGGAAAACGAATTCAATCAGGCAAGGCTGCTTGAACAAGGCTTCGATGCCCAGTGGAACGATGACGGGCACAACACCCTGCATGTCTTGCTGACCGGCGAAACCGATGCCTATTACTCGGACTTCGCACAAGAGCCGACCCGGAAGCTGGCTCGTCTGCTGAGCGAAGGTTTCGTCTATCAGGGCGAAGCAACCCGGCACAGCCATAACCGGGGCGAGCCCAGCGGGCACCTTGAACCCAGTGCCTTCGTCCTGTTCCTGCAGAATCACGATCAGATCGGCAATCGCGCCTTGGGTGAGCGCCTGACCCGGCTCTGCTCTGCCCCTGCGCTCAAGGCGGCGACCGCCCTGTTGTTGCTGTCGCCAATGATCCCGCTGATGTTCATGGGCGATGAATGGGGTGCGAGCGAACCTTTCCTGTTCTTCACCAGCCACCACGGCGAACTGGCCGACGCCGTTCGCGAGGGGCGACGAAACGAATTCGCCGACTTCGCAGCCTTTGCCGACGAGGAGCGCCGAGAGCACATCCCCGACCCCAACGACCCGCAAACCTTCGCCGCTTCTCGCCCCGCCTTCGATGCCATCGAACTGGAAACCGACAAAGGCAGCGACCATCAAAGCTGGCTGCAGCTCTATCGACAACTGCTGGGCATTCGTCACGACCAGATCGTCCCGCGCCTGCCGGGCACCCGCGCACTGGGTTGCGACGTGCTGGGCGATGGCGCGGTCAGTGCGCGCTGGCGCATGGGCGATGGCAGTGTCCTGCGCATCGATCTGAATCTCGGCGAGCATCCGGCAGTGGCACCCGAACGGGATAGCGCTACGCTTCTCTTTGCCACTCAGCAACATCCGGTAGAACTTTCCCGACGAGGCACCCTCAATCCTTACACGGCCATTGTCAGCCTGACAGCAAGTGATGTTCTGGAGGAACAGGATGAGCAATGAGCAATTGGAGAGACTTGCCACTGAAGCAGGCTTGTCGGTGCATTGGGTCGATGCGAATGGTCGACCGCAAACGGTCAGCCCGCAGGTATTGCGCAAGGTTCTCGAGGCACTCGGTCACCCGGCAGACAGTAGCGAAACCATCGACGCCAGCCTGCTGCAATTGCAGACCTCCATGCACGGCGCCAGCGCCCCGCCGCTGCTGACGGTGGACCATGGCAGCAATCTGGACCTGTCCGAATGGTTCGAGCCTGAGACACCTTTCGTCCTGCATCTGGAAGACGGTTCACGACTGGCTGCCAGGCTGACCGCCAATGCGCAGTTGCCAGCACTGGCAACCATCGGCTATCAGCAACTGGATATCGCCGGCCAGCACCTGACCATCGCCGTAGCCCCCAAAGCCTGCTTCAGCATGGCCATGGCAACCGATGTCCGTGTGCCCCGCGCATGGGGGCTGACAGTGCAGCTATATGGCCTCCGTCGTGAAGGCGATGGCGGATTCGGCGACACCCAGGCGCTTGAAGCCCTGGTGCGCTCGGCCGGCGAACGGGGTGCCGACGCCTTGGCGATCAGCCCCATCCACGCCATGTTCGCCAGCGACCCGCACCGATACAGCCCTTATTCCCCCTCAAGCCGCCTGTTCCTCAACAGTCTCTACGCTTCGCCGGGCATGATCCTCGGCGAGCGAGCCTGGCGTCAGGCCGTTGAAGATGCCGGTGTGAGCGATGAGTTCAAGCGTCTGGAAGACTTGCCCTTGATCGACTGGCCAGCGGCCGCCAGTGCCAAGTGGAAAGCTCTTCATAAACTCTATGAAGCGTTCAGTACCGGTGCTCATCCGCTGTACGAAGACTTCAACAGCTTCCGCCACAGTGGCGGCGAAGCCCTGGAAAACCATTGTCGCTTTGAAGCCCTGCGCGCCGAGTGCCCGAACATGGGCATCAGTGACAATTGGCATGAGTGGCCGGACGAACTGAAAAACCCGCGCAGCGACGCCATTGGCCTGTTCGCCGCAGCCCACGGCCGGCAGATCAGCTTTCATGCCTTTACCCAGTGGCTGATCACTCGCAGCCTGGAACGTGCGCAGGTTGCCGCACGCAGCAGTGGCATGAGGGTTGGCCTGATCGCCGACCTGGCAGTGGGCGCAGACGGCGCCGGCAGCCAGGCCTGGAGTCGGCAGGACGAACTGCTGTCGGCGCTGACCGTTGGCGCACCGCCGGATATCCTCAATCGCTCAGGACAAAGCTGGGGGATCTCGGCTTTCTCTCCCGATGGGCTGAAACGCAACGGCTTCCGGGCTTTCATCGAGATGCTGCGCGCCAACTTCGCCCATGCCGGTGGCTTGCGTATCGACCATGTGATGGGCCTGCAACGCCTGTGGGTCGTGCCACTGGGGTCGCCGCCCAGCGAAGGCGCCTACCTCAACTACCCGCTTGACGACATGTTGCGCCTGCTGAGCCTCGAATCCTGGCGGCACAAGGCAATTGTGCTGGGAGAAGATCTGGGCACAGTCCCCGAAGGCCTGCATGAGAAACTGTCGGCCCGTGCGATTCTGGGCATGCGCGTCTTGTTGTTTGAACAGAACAACGGGCATTTCAAACCGATCCTCGACTGGTCGGACGAAGCACTGGCCACGACCAGCACTCACGACCTGCCCACTCTGACGGGCTGGCTGAGCGAGCTGGATATCGAGTGGCATTCGCGCCTGGGCCATCTCGACGAACAAAGCGAGCGCCATTGGCGCGAAGAACGGGCCCGTGAATACGATAGCCTGCGCCGTGCCTTGAGCCAGAACAACGACAACTTGCCCGCCGACACCGAAGACTTCAGTCGCATCATCGATGCCAGCATCCGCTATCTGGGCCATACCCGCGCACCGCTGGTGCTGCTGCCCATGGAAGATGCTCTGGGCGTTCATGAGCAGGCCAACCTGCCCGGCACCATCGACAGTCATCCGAACTGGCGACGGCGCTTCACTGCAGAAAGTGCCGCCTTGCTCGACCATGAAGACACTGCACGAAGGCTGGAGCTGCTGTCCCAATCCCGGCTGCAAGCTGCGGAGCGTGACCGATGAGTATTGCCCTGCAACCCCTGCGCGCGACTCAACGCTTGCAGTTCCACAAGGACTTCACCCTCGACGACGCTGTGCCATTGGTGCCCTATTTTGCCAGCCTGGGTATCAGCCACATTTATGCCTCTCCGCTGCTCAAGGCGCGGGCCGATTCCATGCATGGCTACGATGTGGTCGACCCGACCATCATCAACCCGCAACTGGGCGGCGAACCGGCACTGCGCCGTCTGGTAGAGGCCCTGCGCGCCCACGGCATGGGCCTGATCCTCGATATCGTTTCCAATCACATGGCCGTCGGCGGTGCGGACAACCCCTGGTGGCTCGATCTGCTGGAGTGGGGGCGCGGCAGCCCTTACGCCAGCTTTTTCGATATTCAGTGGAACTCCCCCGACCCGCTGCTCGAAGGCCAGTTGCTGCTGCCATTCCTGAGCAGCGACTACGGAGCGGTGCTGCAAGCCGGGGACGTTGCGTTGCGTTTCAATGCGCAGAACGGCTCGTTTCATATCGAGCACTATCAGCATCACTTTCCGATCACGCCAATGACCTACGGCCCGTTGCTGCATGCCAGCGCGCATCCGCAACTGACCGAACTGGGCCAGCGCTTTTCGGCACTGAGTCAGTACCCCCAGGCTTACGAGCGTGCCCGACAAGCCAAGGCCGAGCTGGCTGAAATGGCCAGGAACCCAGAAATACTTCAAGCCATCGAGCAAGGAATTACACAGTTCGACTCACGGGAAAGCGAAGGCTTCAACCGTCTGCACCACTTGCTTGAACGCCAGCATTATCGATTGGCCAGTTGGCGCACCGCCGCCGATGACATCAACTGGCGGCGCTTCTTCGACATCAATGAACTGGGTGGCCTGCGGGTCGAAAGGCCCATGGTCTTCGAGGCTACCCATGGCAAGATTTTCCAGTTGATCGAGGAGGGTCTGGTAGACGGTCTGCGCATCGACCATATCGACGGGTTGGCCGACCCTCGCGGCTACGGCCGTAAACTGCATCGTCGGGTCCAAGGGCTGCTCAGGCACCGTCCTGCCCACGCCCGGCTGGACCACCTGCCGATTTTCGTCGAGAAGATCCTCGGCCCCGATGAACCGTTGCGCGATGACTGGAGCGTGGATGGCACCACCGGTTACGAGTTCATGAATCAGGTATCCCTGCTGCAACACGATCCCAAGGGCCAGGCGCCGCTGGCCGAACTCTGGAGCCGACTGACAGAACGCAGTGCGGATTTCGATCAGGAGGTGCTGCAAGCCCGTGATCTGGTGCTGCATGGCACCCTGGCCGGCGACTTCGAGAATCTTGCTCAGGCGCTGCTGCAAGTAGCGCGCAGCGACCTGATGAGTCGCGACCTGACCCTTGGCGCCATTCGCCGTGCGCTGCTGGCACTGGTGGTGAACTTCCCGATCTACCGGACCTACATCAGTGCCTGCGGCCGTTCGCCAGAGGACGATCGTTTCTTTCAGCAGGCGATGCAAGGCGCCCGCACGACGCTCAACGAAGGTGACTGGCCAGTGCTGGATTACCTGCAACGCTGGCTAGGGGGTGAGCCATGGCGAAAGCTGCCCCGCGGGCGCCTTCGCGATCAACTGCGCAAAGCCTGTGTCCGCTTTCAGCAACTGACCTCCCCCGTCGCAGCCAAATCCGTGGAAGACACCGCCTTCTATCGCTCGGCAGTGCTGCTTTCGCGCAACGACGTAGGGTTTCATCCCCAGCACTTCAGTGCGCCGGTGGAAGCCTTTCATGAGGCCTGCCAGCAGCGACACGACAAGTTTGCCAACAACCTGCTGGCGACCGCGACCCACGACCATAAACGCGGCGAAGACACTCGCACGCGACTGGCCGTGCTCAGCGAATGCGCAGACTGGTATGCCGAGCAAGTCGAGCGCTGGCGACAACTGGCGATCGCGCTGAAAGGTGAAGACCCGACCATCAGCGCGGGGGATGAGCTGATGCTCTATCAGGCGCTGCTGGGTAGTTGGCCGCTTGATCTTGAAGGTGAGCAAGCCCATGAAACCTATGCTCAGCGCATGGTTCAGTGGCAGGAAAAAGCCCTGCGTGAAGCCAAGCTGCAAAGCAGTTGGGGCTCGCCCAATCAGGCCTATGAAGGCGCCTGCCGGGAATTTCTCCAGCGCCTGCTGCTGGCCCCTGAAGCCTTGGCGCTGCGTCAGTCTCTGGGGGCGACCGCCAACCGCATCGCTGTCGCCGGAGCACTCAACAGTCTGGCGCAGACTTTGCTGCGCTTGACCGTACCGGGTGTGCCTGATCTGTACCAGGGCACCGAGTTCTGGGATTTCAGTCTGGTGGACCCTGACAACCGTCGCCCGGTGGACTACAAGGCCCGTGAGCGAGCCCTGGCTGAATCCGTTCCGGCCCCCGAACTGCTGAGCGACTGGCAGGACGGCAGAGTCAAGCAGGCGCTGATCGCACAGGTGCTGAATCTGCGCGCAAAACATTCAAGCCTGTTCAGTCACGGGGAGTATCTGCCCCTGCAAGTGACTGGCAGCCACGCAGAGCATGTAGTGGCTTTCGCTCGTGTATGGGAGGGCGAGCGCGCCATTGTTGTTGTTCCACGCACAAGCAGTGAACTATTGGGCACTGCGCAAACTCCATTCATTAATGCTGCCAATTGGGGAAATACACGAATCATTCTGCCGTTCGCTGATTCACATCCAGACTGGAAGGGCCTCTTTTCTGACGTCGTAGTTATAAATGACAGGGAAATACAGCTCAGTGCAGCGCTCAAGGATTTTTCTGTAAACCTGCTTATTCAAACTATGTAATACCTGGGAGTGTCGAGATGAGTGCCGACGAAAAAAGAATCCGCGAATTTGCATATCAGATATGGGAATCGGAAGGGAAGCCCACTGGGCAGGAACAGCGTCACTGGGAAATGGCCCGCAAACTGGCAGAAGCCGAAGCACTGGCTCCGGATAAAACCAGTGCCAGCAAGGCCAACAAGCCCAAGTTACCCAAGGTCGATGGAGGTACGCCAAAAACCGCGCCCTCCAAGCCGGCAGCCAAGGCAGCACCGGTAGCCAAACCAGCCGCCGCACCCAAGCCCGCTGCAAAACCAAAGTCACCTCCTACCCAGGCAGAACAACCGCCCAAGCCTGCGGCGAAGAAACCACGTAAACCACCGGCGACTTGAAACGCTACAGGTCCTGTACCTGCACACTGCCGCAGATGTCGCGCTAGATCACGGCGCGACCTGCGGCAACTCCGGCATCTTTATTCAGCAGTATTGAAGCCGTCCGGGTTTCGATAGCGGTTCTGGCTGCCTGAAAAGTCATCGCGTCAGGAAAGAATCATGAATACAAAGTCCAAAACCGTAAAAGACGAGACTTCAACGACCAGTTCACCCTCCCGCATTCGTGAAGGGCTGCCCTTCCCGCTCGGCGCCAACTGGGATGGCCTGGGTGTCAACTTTGCACTGTTTTCCGCCAATGCAACCAAGGTGGAACTGTGCCTGTTCGATTCAAGCGGTGAGGAAGAACTGGAGCGTATCGAGCTACCGGAATACACCGATGAAATCTTTCATGGCTACCTTCCCGATGCACACCCCGGCCTGATCTACGGTTATCGAGTCTATGGGCCTTACGACCCGCAGAATGGCCATCGCTTCAACCATAACAAACTGCTGATCGACCCATATGCCAAGCAACTGGTCGGCAAGCTGAAATGGTCTGAAGCCTTGTTCGGTTACACCATCGGCCACCCTGACGGCGATTTGAGTTTCGATGAGCGCGACAGCGCGCCTTTCGTGCCCAAGAGCAAGGTCATCGACCCGGCCTACACATGGGGCCGCGACCAGCGGGTCGGTACGCCCTGGGACAAGACCATCCTCTATGAAACCCATGTGCGCGGCTTCACCATGCGCCACCCGGCGGTACCGGATGAATTGCGTGGCACCTTCTCCGGCCTGATGGTCGAGGAGGTCATAGACCATGTGCGCAAGCTGGGTGTGACAGCGGTGGAATTGCTGCCCGTGCATGCCTTCGTCAATGACCAGCACCTGCTGCAAAAAGGCATGACCAATTACTGGGGCTATAACAGCATTGCGTTCTTCGCCCCGGACCCACGCTACCTGGCGCACGGCAAGATCGCCGAGTTCAAGGAAATGATCGCGCACATGCACCACGCGGGGCTGGAGGTCATTCTTGATGTGGTCTACAACCATACCGCCGAGGGCAACGAACTGGGGCCGACCCTGTCCATGCGCGGCATCGACAACGCCTCTTATTACCGGTTGATGCCAGACGACAAGCGCTTCTACATCAATGATTCAGGCACAGGCAACACACTGGACCTGAGTCATCCCTGCGTACTGCAAATGGTCACCGACTCCCTGCGTTACTGGGCTTCGGAAATGCATGTCGATGGTTTCCGCTTCGATCTGGCGACCATTCTGGGCCGCTATCACGACGGCTTCGATGAGCGGCACAGTTTCCTGGTCGCCTGCCGCCAGGACCCGGTCCTGCGTCAGGTAAAGCTCATCGCCGAACCTTGGGACTGCGGGCCTGGCGGCTATCAGGTCGGCGGCTTCCCGCCAGGCTGGATGGAGTGGAACGACAAGTTCCGCGACACCGTACGTGCATTCTGGAAAGGCGATGACAATCAGCTTGCCGACTTTGCCGGCCGCATGACTGCATCGGGTAACATGTTCAATCAGCGCGGTCGCCGCCCTCAGGCTTCGGTGAACTTCATCACCGCCCACGACGGCTTTACCCTGCATGACCTGGTGTCCTACAACGACAAGCACAACGAGGCCAACGACGAGAACAATCAGGACGGCAGCAATAACAACCTGTCCTGGAACCACGGCGTCGAAGGCCCGACAGACAACCAGGAAATCAATCAGTTGCGCCTGCGTCAGATGCGCAACTTCTTCGCCACCCTGCTGCTGGCCCAAGGCACTCCGATGATGGTCGCTGGCGATGAATTCGCCCGAACCCAGCATGGCAATAACAACGCCTATTGCCAGGACAGCGAAATCGGTTGGGTCAACTGGGATCTGGATTCCGATGGCAAGGCACTGCTCAAGTTCGTCAAGCGCGTGATCAAGCTGCGCCAAAGCTACCCGATCCTGCGCCGCAGCCGTTTTCTGGTGGGCGACTACAACGAAGAAATCGGCGTCAAGGATGTCACCTGGCTGGCGCCGGACGGCAATGAAATGAGCGTCGAACAATGGCACGACAGCCAGGCCCGCTGCCTGGGCATGCTGATGGATGGCCGTGCCCAGGAAACCGGAATCCGTCGCCCCGGTGCCGATGCCACCCTGCTGCTGGTGGTCAATGCTCATCATGAAGGCGTTGACTTCACCTTCCCGCAAGTACCTGAAGGCACGCATTTCACCTGCCTGATCGATACCAATCAGGAAGATTTGCGCAGCAAGGAAAAATTCGACTTCGGCTCCCGCTACACCGTAACCCCACGCTCGTTGTTGCTATTTGAGCTACAGCGCGAAGATCAGTCATGACTCAGGCACTCAAGGAGTTTCTCGACTGGCGCAAGCACGGTTATGCCGATACGCAGGCGCTGGGCGAATGCTTGCGGGCATTGGTGAGCGAAGGCCTCGACCACCTGCCGATGCCGGCAAGCGGCCAGACTCTGGAGCGCTGGCAAGCGCTGGCCTGTGTGGCAGCTCATGATCTGGGGCTGTGCAAACTCTATGAAGGGCATACCGATGCCCTGGCGATCATGCAGGAACTGGGCGCGGTGATTCCCGAGCCCGGGACGACCTGGGGCATGTGGGCTGCCGAACCGCCCACAGCCAGAGTCAGTGTCAGCGGCAAGGGCGACTCGCTTCGACTGAACGGCCGCAAGGCATGGTGCTCGGGAGCGGCAGTCTTGAGCCATGCCCTGATCACCGCCTGGGATGAAGAAAACCGCCAGCAACTGGTTGCTGTGGCTCTCGATCAACCCGGCATTCATATCGCAACCTCCGGATGGCGTGCAGTCGGCATGGGCGCAACCGGCAGTATCGAGGTTCAGTTCGAGCAAGCCACCGCGTCGACAGTCGGCACGCCTGGGGCGTATCTGACGCGCGCAGGTTTCTGGCATGGCGGCATCGGTATTGCGGCGTGCTGGTACGGCGCTTCATGCGCACTGGCACAACGTCTTTTACAGCAGGCCGGTAAAAGCGAAGAACCCCATGCCCTTGCACATCTGGGGGCGGTGGATACTGCCTTGTACAGCGCCAGCCAGCTATTGCAGGCAGCCGCCCTCAGCCTGGACCGGACACCGGAGGACAATGCCGAACAGCTTGCCCGACGCTGTCGTGCCCATGTCGAACACACGGCCGAACAGGTCATTCATCATGTGGGCCGGGCACTAGGGGCAACCCCTTACTGCAAGGACGCCCATTTTGCCCGCCTGATTGCCGACCTGCCGGTCTTCCTGCGCCAGAGTCATGCCGAGAAAGACCTCGCCATTCTCGGGCAATTGGCAAGCAAGGCATCGAATAGCCCATGGGGTGCAGCCTGGCAGCCATGAAAAAGAAACTGATAGCCGGTTGTGGCACCAGCCTGAAAGCCTGGAACGCCTCACAGAAACTGGCCGCAGTACCCGTCATCAGCGCTGACCTGCTGGTACCACATCACTCACGGGCAATCATCGTCGCCCCTCATCCAGACGATGAAATACTGGGCTGTGGCGGCCTGATGTGCCAACTGGCGCAACTGGACCGGAGCCTGAAACTGTTATCGGTCACCGATGGCAGCGCCAGCCATCCCGGCTCGAAACTCTGGCCCGCCGGACGCCTGAGCGTGATCCGTCCCCAAGAAAGCGCCGAAGCCTTGCGTCGTCTCGACCTGCCACTGCATCGCCTGCAATGGATTCGTGGTGGTTTCAATGACGGCGCAGTCGCCGCCCAGGAGGAAAAGCTGGTGAAATTCATCGAACGCTACCTGCTGCCCACCGATGTGGTGTTCACCACCTGGGCCGAAGACGGGCATGCCGATCACGAAGCAACAGGCCGCGCCTGCGCACGCGCCTGTGCCCAGGCAGGCGCCACCCTCATCGAAGTGCCGATCTGGGCCTGGCACTGGGCAAGCCCGGAAGATGACCGCCTGCCTTGGGAACGTGCCCGCAAGGTCTTGCTGGACCCCATGACCATTGCCCGCAAGCGCCATGCTGCCCATGCCTTTGCCAGCCAGTTGCAAGGCGACCCGGACATCGGGCTTTCCCCGATATTGCCTGCCGGAATACTTGAACGGCTGCTGCAACCTTTCGAGGTGATCTTCATATGAGTGTCACCGAACAGCATTTCGATGAGCTTTTCCGGGACAACGACGACCCCTGGGCTTTCAAGCAGCGCTGGTACGAACGCCGCAAACGCGCCCTGACCCTCGCCGCCCTGCCCCATGAGCGCTATGCCTCAATTTTCGAGCCTGGCTGCGCCAATGGCGAACTGAGCGCAGAACTGGCCGGACGCTGCGAACATTTATTGTGTTGCGATACCTCAAACCTGGCTGTGGAGCTTGCCCGCCAGCGCCTGGCGTCTTTCAGCCATGTCCATGTGCTGCACGCCCGCCTTCCACAGCAATGGCCCGAGGGACAGTTCGATCTGATCGTGTTCAGCGAACTTGGCTATTACCTCGATCTCGAAGACCTGCATCAATGGATCGACTGCGCGCTTGCCTCGCTCACACCCGATGGTCAATTGCTGGCCTGTCATTGGCGTCCCGACATCGAGGGCTGCCCATTGAATGCCGATCGGGTTCATCAGGTTCTGGACGAACGCTTGCAGGCGCACCGGCTGTTCAGTCATCACGAAGCCGACTTTCTGCTGGACCTCTGGAGTCATGATCAAACCTCCGTCGCAGCTCGGGAGAAACTCAGATGATTGGCATCCTGCTCCCGGTACACAACGAAGAGAAACTGCTCGGTGCCTGCCTTGAAAGCCTGCTGCTGGCCAGCAGGCATCCAGGGTTGAATGGCGAACCCGTCACGATCCTGGTGGTATTGGACAGTTGTACCGATCACTCGGCCGATATCGCCCTGGAACACGGTGTCATCACCCTTGACCTGAAGGCCCGCAATGTCGGACAGGCGCGGGCGGCAGGCGCACGTTACCTGCTCGCCCACGGCGCCCGCTGGCTGGCCAGCACCGATGGCGACAGCAATGTGGCGACAGACTGGCTGGTGGAGCAACTGGCACTGAATGCCGACGCCGTTTGCGGCACGGTCACACTCGCCATGCAGAACAATGGCCTGTCAGCCACAGCACAGAGGCTGTTTGAACAGCACTATCAACATCGCGAAGGGCATCGGCACATTCATGGCGCCAACCTGGGCGTCAGTGCCTCTGCCTATTTGCGGGCCGGAGGATTTCCTTTCCTGGCCTGCCATGAAGACGTACATCTTGTCCGCCAACTGGAACGCAGCGGTGCCCGTATCGCATGGAGTTGCAGGCCACAGGTCACCACCAGCACTCGCCTTGACCCCAGGGCCAGCGGCGGGTTTGGTGATTACCTGAGACTGCTGTCAGAAGGGAGCAGTGAATCGGGCCATTGATGATGAGCCGTCTGCATGCCGGAACGATCGGCATCGGAGGAGCCCAATGTACTGCTGAAGAAGCGCACCGCTTCGGCACTGAGATTGCGATGGATATCTTCGCGGTCCACGCCCTCACGGTCAGTGCATAACAGCGGCATGGTTGCGCGCTGCTCATCGCTGCACGGGGCCATGAATACGAAATGACCTGCGCCTGCCAGCAACTTGTAGTCCGACACCTTCGGCAGCTTGCGCGCCAGAGCCTCTGCATTCTTGTCGATGGGCAGCAATTGATCGTCATCACCGGCATACATCAGCACCGGAACATGAACTTCGCTCAGGGTATGGCGACCGAACATCAGGCTCAGGGGCGCCATGAGCATCAGCGCACCGACTCGCGGATCGGCCTGGGCATGCAAGTCGTCCCGGTCAGCAACAAGCTCCCCCCGGGTCTTGCAGGCATCGCGATCATCAGGCCGCTCCAGACAATACTGGCGCAGACGCTTGAGGTCCGGCTGCGCACCCGCGAGGATCAGCGCGGTTTCGCCACCTGCCGAATAACCGATCACGCCGACCTGACGGGCATTGAGATAAGGCGACAGCATGGGGTCGAGCAAGGCTGCGCTGATGGCTTCGGAAATCTGCAACGGACGGCCATAAAGATTGCTCAGGCTGCCGAGACGGCTGTGATCGCGATAGTTATCACCGGGGTGCATCACGGCAACGACCACAAAGCCCTGGCGAGCAAGGGACGTCGCCAGATCATGCAAGGCCAGCGGGTTGCCTGTATTGCCGTGCGACAACAACAGCAACGGGAAACGTCCCATGGCAATCGGCACATCTTCACCGGCTTCAACCCGATAACCCTGGATCGCGCTCACCTGCTCCGACCCGGTGGACGGATAGAAAGCAATGGCCTGCATCAGCTGCGAATCCAGAGGGTCGGGAAAGCTCAGCTCATGAAAGCCCGCGCTCCAATCCTCACTCGCCTGTGCCTGCACTGAAATCAGGCCATTGAGCACAAAAACCAGCATAGCTGCACAAAGACGTACCATTTGAAGGCTCATCCTTTGTAGTCCTGAACAATCCATTTATGCGCACATGAGGAACTTCATGCTCCAGCGCCCCTGCTCTCACAGAAATGAGAGTCTTTGAATGGAAAATAGTGCATAAGCCGGGCCAGACTATTTATCGGGAGGACGTCTGTATTCCGGCTGGGGCCATTTTACTGCCGGTCAGCCACGCTTACCTGTAAGGAAGCTGTCAAGGTTTCAACTTGCCGCGTATGGAAAGCAAAAACTCCACAGCCCGGCGCAAGCCAATGCACGGGCTGTGGAGTTCATGGATTCTGCCGGTAGCGTTTATTCGTCGTTCAGAAATGCCAGCACCGGTTGCGTGAACAGCTCGCCCGCCTCGACGTTCGACAGATGCGCCGCATGCAGCTCGATCATCTGCGCGTCCTGGATACGCTCGATCATGAAGCGCCCGTCCGCAGGCGTGGTCACGGCATCCTGGGTACCACAGACCACCAGAACCGGCAGGCTGATCGAAGCGATCCGGTCACGGAAGTCGGCATCGCGCACGGCAGCGCAGTTGGCGGCATAGCCTTGGGGCGAGGTCTGCGCCAGCATGCCGACAATGGTCTCGACTTTTGCAGGCTCGGCAACGGCGAACTCAGGCGTGAACCAGCGGGCAATCGAGGCATCGCGCAAAGCAACCATCGCGGCCTGACCATCGCGCAGCACGGTTTCGATACGCGGATTCCACACCTCAGGCGTGCCGATCTTCGATGCGGTATTGCACAGCACCACACGCTCCAGACGCTCGGGAGCATTGATCGCCAGCCACTGGCCGATCAGCCCGCCCATGGACAGGCCACAGAAAGACACCTTGTCGATATGGAGCGCATCCAGCAATGCCAGCACATCACGCCCATTGCGCTCGATACTGTAAGGGCCTTCGCTGACCAGCGAGCGGCCATGGCCACGTGTGTCGTAGCGCAACACACGAAAATGCCGGGTAAACGCCGGAATCTGCGCATCCCACATGTGCAGATCAGTGCCCAGAGAATTGGACAGCACCAGTACCGGTGCATCGGCCGGGCCTTCCAGCAGATAATTGAGTTCACCCTCAGCGAGTTGCACGGCAGACATTCCAGGCTCCTGAACAAAACAAAAGATGCACAGTAGACACAGACGCATGGGCAAACAATCCGCTGATGGATTATTCGTGCGACTATCGAACACCTTAGAAGCAAGGACCACAAACACCATGCAAACCGAAGAAATCGCACGCTTCTGCCTGAACCTGCCGGGAGCCCGGGAAGACTATAAATGGGGCGGCGTAAGGGTGTTTTCAGTTGCCGAGAAGAAGATGTTCGCGGTGATGGACCTGGCCGGTCAGGGTTTGTCTTTCAAGGTCCACCCGGAGCTGTTTCTGGGTTACGTCGACCGGCCCGGCATCCGCCCTGCACCTTATCTGGCAAGGGCCCACTGGATCAGTGTCCAGCAGCCCCATGTGTTGAGCGACGATGAAATCAGGGATTTGCTCACCCGCTCGCATCAACTGGTGGTCAGCAAGCTACCGAAGCGCCTGCAGGTAGCGCTCAAGCTGTGACAGCCAGGGTTTGAACCAGCCGCTGTCGAGAAACAGCTGGTCGATCCAGAACAACTGATGCCCCAGCACAATCAGCCAGAACACCAGCTGGAAAGACAGCTTGCGTGTCTTGTGCCGGAAAACCTGCTGGCCCAGCAAAGCCCCGGGCCAGCCGCCGAACAGTTCGGTCATGTGCAGAATGTTCTCCGGGGTGCGCCAGCCGCCGTTACCGGCCTGACGCTTGTCGTGCCGGTAAAGCAGAAACGCCAGCAGGCTGACGACCAGATAAGCCGCAAGCACGAAGGGGATGCCTGATTTGGCCCACAACATGCCCGCGCCATAAGCAGGCATCGCGCACAACAGCACAAGGATGCAGACCTTGAGGTTCAATCCCTGAACCGGCGCCCTGCCCCCGCTCGGTCTCTGCGTCGAAGAACGCTGCCGAGGCAGGGTCATGCCTTGGCCGCTGCCCAGTCAATCCAGCCAAACTGCCAGGTCGCGAGGATCAACAGGCCAAAGGCGATGCGATACCAGGCGAACACTGCATAGCTGTGCGTGGCGATGAACTTGAGCAGACCGCGCACGGCAATCATGGCGAAGATGAATGAGGTGATGAAACCGATCGCGAACACCGCAAAGTCATCAGGGCGAAACAGATCGCGGTACTTGTAGCCCGAATACACCGCGGCCCCGACCATGGTCGGCATGGCCAGGAAGAAAGAGAACTCGGTCGCAGCCTTGCGCGACAGACCGAACAACAGGCCGCCGATGATGGTGGAGCCCGAACGTGAAGTTCCCGGAATCATCGCCAGACACTGCGCCAGCCCCACTTTCAGGGCATCGCGCCAAGTCATGTCATCGACTGTTTCGGCACGTACCACATGCTGGCGACGCTCGGCCCAGAGCATGATCACACCGCCGATGACCAAGGCAGCCGCGACCGTGATCGGGTTGAACAGGTAATGGTGAATCAGGTCCGCAAAAATCACCCCCAGCACGACTGCCGGCAGGAAGGCGATCAGCAGATTGATGGTGAAACGCTGCGCCTGTTGTTGCTTGGGCAGGCCAATGACCACGTCAAGAATCTTGCGCCGAAATTCCCAGACCACCGCCAGAATGGCGCCGAGCTGGATGATGATGTTGAACGCCATGGCACGCTCACCACCGAAACCGATCAAGTCGGCAACGATGATCTGATGCCCCGTACTGGAAATCGGCAGAAACTCCGTCAGCCCCTCGACAACACCCAATATCAACGCCTGAGCGGCGGTCCAAAGATCCATCATTCCCCCATAAAGCGCTGCCTGTGGCTCGCTCGTTAGTGTTGTTTTGCAAAAAAGGTTGTAACTATGAGCATCCGAACCTGAACAATGCTTGAAGAGGATGCTTAAAAGCGCCGAGATGCTAGCAGACCTGCGCGTGCAAAGGCTCCCTGTCTTGCGCATAAGCGCTTACAATCGCGCGCCCACCCATTCCAACCACACTCAGGGAGCCGCCATGTCCGGACTTGAACTCTTCGCTGCCGTCCTCGGCGTGATAGCAGTCTGGCTTACAGTGAAGCAGAACCCTTGGTGCTGGCCAATTGGTCTGGTGATGGTGGTGATCTATATCTGGATCTTCTTCGACGTAAAGCTCTATTCGGACATGCTGCTGCAAGTGATCTACGCCGGTCTTCAGGTGTATGGCTGGCTGCAGTGGACCCGACACGGCAACGGCTTGCCGGTGCGGGCGGTCACGGTCCTGCAGAGCGGGCCAGTCCTGGGCGGCCTGGCAATCGGTGCTGTCATCAGCCTGGTGCTGGGTGCTTCCATGGCTCATTTCACGGATGCAGCACAGCCCTGGCTCGATGCCGCGCTGACCGGTTTCAGCCTGGTTGCACAAGTGTGGATGGCACAAAAACGGGTCCAGTGCTGGCCCCTGTGGATCGTGCTGGATGTCATTTTCGTCGGCCTGTTCATTTACAAGGAGCTGTACCTGACCGCGGCGCTGTATGGGCTCTTTACCCTGCTGGCCGTTCAAGGCTGGCGTGAGTGGCGCAACGATCTGGCGCTGGCGCGATGAAAATCCTGGTCCTGGCAGGTCCCGAGTCCAGCGGCAAGAGCTGGCTGTCCCAGGAAATCAGCAAGCGCTTCGGTGGTTTGCTGGTGGGCGAGTACGTGCGCCATTTCATCGAGCAGCAAGGTCGCGACACTGTCTACAGCGATATTCCCGACATTGCCCAAGGCCAACTGGCCTGGGAGGACACGGCCCGTGCTACCGCCCCGCCGCTGCTGATTCTCGACACGCATCTTCTGAGCAACATGCTCTGGAGCAAGGCCTTGTTCGGTGATTGCCCGCAGTGGATCGAGCAGCAATTGCTCAGCAGGCACTACGACCTGCATCTGCTGCTTTCCCCTGAAGGTGTCGACTGGATCAGTGACGGGCAACGTTGCCAGCCGCAACTGAGCGAGCGACAGGCATTTTTCGAGGACAGTCGGCAATGGCTGCATCGCCATGCGCAGAACTATCAGGTCATCGGGGGTGATTGGGACGCACGCCGCGAGCAGGCAATGGCTGCCGTCACGCAGCTACTGACTGGCTCAGCGGATCTGATGCTTGTGCAGCAGCCGATAGAACGTCGGCCGCGAAATACCTAAAACCTTGGCTGCAACGCTGAGGTTATCGCTGTGGCGGGTCAACACATCGCACAAGGCCTGACGCTCGGCTCGCGACTTGTAGTCATCCAGCGTCCCCATGCTGCTGGCAATATCCTCTTCACCGAGCAAGCCAAGATCCGCGGCCTCTATCTGCCGTCCCTCGGCCAGCACCAACCCGCGCCTTACGCGATTGGCCAGCTCCCGTACATTGCCGGGCCAGTCATGCTTGCCCATGGCGATCAAGGCGTCCTGGCTGAAGTTGCGGGCACGCCTGCCGGTTTCCTGACTGTAGAAATGCGCAAAATGATTGGCCAGCATGGCCAGATCACCATGTCGTTCACGCAGAGGCGCAGTGCCGACCTGCAAGACATTCAGGCGGTAGTACAAATCTTCACGGAAACGCTTTTTACGGATGGCGGTTTCAAGGTCCACATGGGTCGCGGCCAGCACCCGCACATCCACGGGAATCGCTTCGCTACCACCGAACCGCTCGATATGCCGGTCCTGCAACAGGCGTAGCAGATGGGCCTGGGTTTCCATGGGCAGATCGCCTATATCGTCCAGAAACAACGTCCCGCCATTCGCCGCTTCGATGCGGCCGATCTTGCGCTCCAGGGCTCCGTTGAAAGCACCTTTCTCATAACCGAACAGCTCTGTGTGCAATAGATGCTCGGCAATGGCACCGCAATTGACTGCAACGAATGGCTTGTTCCTGCGCTGCGACTGCATGTGCAAGGTACGCGCAACCAGCTCCTTGCCAGTACCGCGCTCGCCGCGGATCAGCACCGGTGATTCAGTGGGAGCCAGCTTGCCCAGCAAACGACGCAACTCGCGGATAGGACGGCTCTCGCCAAGCATCTCGTGATCGGAGCTCGATACTTGCGCAGCCCCCTGGGCACGCAGACGTGCCATGCCATAAGCCCGGCCCAGCGTGACCTGCATGCGAGCCACATCGAAAGGCAAGGTGTGAAAATCGAAAAACCACTCACAGACAAAATCGCCGATCTTTTCGCGCCGCAGATCATTGGGTGCAAGCACCGCAATCCATTGGGTGTTGCTGCGGGTAATCAGTTCCTTGACCACTTCGGGGTGCTCGAAATGCTCAGGCATGAGACGAATCAGACCAACATCGCAACGCTGGTTAAGCGCCCCTTCCAGCGTATTGCTGTCCACAGCCCATCCGGCAGCCTGCAGGACAGGGATCAACTGATGGCAATCATCGCTGGGATCAACAATCAACAGACGTCGTGTTTGGGCCGCTTCATGCATATTAGGTTTCCTTGGCGCCCGACGTGGAAGAGAGTGATTAAAATCTTTTTATAAACAGTAAGTTGACGAGCCCGAATGTTACATTAGCAAATATTTGACACACCCTTGTACCGTTTAAATATATCGCTCATAACGAAAAGTAATTAAACAGGTTGTAACGTTTTTACAGTCAGGAAATTCTGCCGGTCATTGAACCGAACATCGTAAAAATTGCCTCAGATCAAGCCGAACGCGGCATGGATGTAAAAAAATTGAAAATATCCGGCAAGCGGTGTGACTCACCCCACCCTGTTCGGCATCAACACAGGTAACCAGCCGAACGGTCAGCCCACCGACGTGACTGGACTGATATGGGCATTTTGAGGAATTGAAAATGAACGCCCCACTGCGCTTCAACGATGCACTTCTGATCGCTGGAAACGCCTTTGCACCTTTCCAGTGTGTTGCCTGGGCAGCCCAGGCCGGAAGCGGCGAACTGAGCCTTACAGTGATCGACCGCACCTGCGCACTGATCGGTCGTAAACAGATCCCGAGCAGCGCTTACTCCGACCCTGTTCAACTGGCCAGCGCCCTGAAAGAAGCTCGCGAAGAAATCAGCAATGAGGGTTACAGCCTCCAGCCTTGGACCATGCCGGCTTGATGGCGTGACTCTTGTCGCGAATGAATTCGCTCCTACTTGTGGGTGAATTCATTCGCGAGACGTCATTTGAAGGATATACATTTTCTTCGGATGTACGAACCCTTCGCGAATTAATTCGCTCCTACGGAAACTTCATTAAATTCATGATGTTGCGTTTTATTCGCGAAGCTCTTCAATATGCCGGTAATCGGCACCCAGTCTATTAGCCAGTTCCCGCGCCCGGCCCAGCCGGATCGGTCCTTTCTCTATATCGATCAACAGGCTCTCGCAGTCGAAACCTGAACAGTGCGGCATGTCCTTGATACGACCATCGGTGAGGATCAATACACGCAAATGTTCGGCGGGATAACGCTGCTGACGCACCTTCAACCAGTCCTTCGCCTGCTCGATGGCAGCAAACAAGGGCGTTCCTCCGCCAGCGCCCAGCGCATCCAGCCAGGGACGCAATGCCGCCGAGGCCTTGAGCCCTTGATGCTTCCACTGCGGGACATTGCCGCTGGCGGTCAGCAATGCCAGCCTTGCGCGACGGCGATAAGCCTCGTCAAAAACCTGGGCCAGCATGCCCTTGGCCTGACTCAAGGCCTGATGACGACGAGTCGAGGCCGATGCATCGACGATCACCAGCAACAACTCCGTAGGCCGACTGCTGCGAGGCTGGCGCACCAGATCGTTGCGGCTTTGCGGGCGACCGCGCAATAAAGTGGGCAGCCAGGCAATCGCGCCATCGATACCCGAACGCGAGGCACCATGACGCCCGTAAGTCAGTTTGCCTGGACGGGGGCTGGCATCCGCCCCCTTTGCCGAACGAGGGCGGATGCCTAAGGCTTTTTTGGCCAGCTCGGCACTTCGCGGCGCGCCCCTGTCGACACTGGCCGGGCAGGCAATTCACCCCAGCTACCCTGCCCGCTTTGCGGCTGAGGGTTTTGTGGGCGAGCCTGGCTGGATGGCGGTGTTTCAGGGCTCTGTGCCGGTGGCGCAGGATCGCGGCGCCGGTGACGCAAGGCAAACTCGGCCACCGCGTCGATATCCTGCTCCTCGATCACACTGCCCCCACGCCACGCAGCATGCGCACGCGCAGCACGCAGCCAGACCAGATCGGCCCGCATGCCATCGACACCCGCCGCAAAACATCGCTCGGTAACAAGACCCAGCGACCGGTCATCCAGCTCAATGGAAGACAACAACCCACGAGCCTGCTCACAGCGTTGCTTCAAGGCTTGCTGCTGGCCTTGCCATGCCTGACAAAAGCCATGGGGGTCGGCATCGAAATCCAGACGTCGGCGGATGATCTGGCTGCGCTCGGCTGGCAATGTCTGCCCGCTCAGAACCACGTTCAGACCAAAACGGTCCAGCAGCTGCGGACGCAATTCGCCTTCTTCCGGGTTCATGGTGCCGATCAGCACGAAACGTGCTGCATGGCGATGGGAAATACCGTCGCGCTCCACCAGATTGGTACCGCTGGCAGCGACATCCAGCAACAGGTCGACAAGGTGATCGGCCAGCAGATTGACCTCATCCACATACAGGACGCCACCGTCAGCCTTGGCCAAAACACCGGGCGAGAACTGCGCACGACCTTCGGACAGCGCCGCATCCAGATCCAGAGTGCCGACCAGACGCTCTTCGGTAGCGCCCAGCGGCAAGGTGACGAACTGACCGCTGGCCAGCAGGTCCGCCAGACCACGGGCCAGGGTCGACTTGGCCATGCCCCGCGGGCCTTCGATCAGCACGCCGCCAATTCTGGGGTCGATGGCTGCCAGGCACAGCGCCAGTTTCAGATCATCTGCACCGACTACGGCTGCCAGAGGAAAATGCGGGGTGTCGGTCATGCTTGGGTCAGGCAAGTTCATCAGCTCTCTTCTATATCCAGCAGCAGGTCTTCCAGCGCTTCACGATAGTCGCCCGGCTCCTGCCAGAGCCCGCGCTGCTGGGCTTCAAGCATGCGTTCGGTCATGTCGCGCAGGGCATCGGGGTTGTGCTGGCGAATGAATTGGCGGGTCGATGGATCCAGCAGGTAGGCATCGGCCAGCAGTGCATATTGATGGTCGTCGATCAGCTCGGTAGTGGCATCGAACGCGAACAGGAAGTCCACGGTCGCAGCCATTTCGAACGCGCCTTTATAGCCATGCCGTTTGACGCCTTCGATCCACTTCGGGTTGGCCGCACGGCTGCGGATCACCCGGTTCAGCTCTTCCTTGAGGGTGCGAATTCTAGGCAAGTCCGGCTGGCTGTGATCGCCGTGGTAGCTGGCCGTTTTCTGGCCGCTCAGGCTTTCGGCGGCAGCCAGCATTCCGCCCTGGAACTGGTAGTAATCGTTGGAATCCAGCAGGTCATGCTCTCGGTTATCCTGATTCTGCAATACGGCCTGAACCTGTGTCAGTCGTTGTGCAAACTGCTGGCGAGCCGGCGTGCCCTCATCGGCTGCGCCGTAGGCATAGCCGCCCCAGTTCAGATAAACCTCGGCCAGATCGTCACGGCTCTGCCACAGACGCCCGTCGATAGCGCCCTGCACACCCGCGCCATACGCACCGGGCTTGGCACCGAAGATTCGCCAACCGGCCTGGCGCACGGCCTCGTCTTCGCTCAACCCGGTTTCCTGCAAGCTGCGGCGCTCTTCACGAACCCGGGCGGCCAGCGGGTTCTGATCGTCCGGCTCATCGAGAGCGGCCACGGCCTGTACGGCGGCATCGAACAGGCGGATAAGATTGGCAAAAGCATCACGGAAGAACCCGGACACTCGCAAGGTCACGTCCACACGAGGACGATCCAGCAAACTCAGCGGCAGAATCTCGAAATCATCGACCCGCTGACTGCCCGTCGCCCAGACGGGACGCACGCCCATCAGGGCCATGGCCTGAGCGATATCGTCACCACCGGTGCGCATGGTGGCCGTGCCCCAGACCGACAGGCCGAGCTGGCGCAAATGATCGCCATGATCCTGAAGATGGCGTTCCAGCAGCAGGTTTGCCGACTGGAAGCCGATCCGCCAGGCCGTAGTGGTTGGCAGATTGCGCACATCCACAGTAAAGAAGTTGCGACCGGTGGGCAGCACGTCAAGCCGACCTCGACTCGGCGCACCGCTCGGGCCAGCCGGCACGAAACGACCGCTCAGGGCATCGAGCAGGCCACGCATTTCTTCGGGGCCACAGGCATCGAGGCGCGGGGCTACGACATCGCGCAGGCTATCCAGAACCAGTGCCAGTTCCGGGTGCTCAGGAAGATCGTCGACTGCTTCATTCTTGACGATGCGCTCGATCAGGATGGCGGCATACAACTCCAGCCGCTCTCGCGTATCCCCCGTGGTACGCCATGGATCGTTGCTCACCGCCAACAAGGCTGACGGGCGCGGCCCGCTCCAGGGTTCAGCCAGATCACAATCCAGTGGATCGAAATCCAGCACCAGCGCCTTGGCCAGCACCCGCAACAGGCTCGACTGCGCGCCACGACCATCGCCACGGGGAATGCGCAGCAACGCCAGCAGCGTGTCGATGCGCAGGCGCCCCTCAGGGGATTGGCCGAAGACATGCAGGCCATCGCGGATCTGCGATTCCTTCAGGTCACACAGATAAGTGTCCAGACGCGGTAACCAGATCGCCGCATCGGCATCGCTGTCGATGGAGTCGTCCAGCGCCAGTTCGCGGTCGATACGGGTTTCGCGTACCAGCTTGAGGATGTCCCGCTGCAGCTCCAGCGCTCGACGCGGGTCAAGCAGTTGCGCTTCGTAATATTCGTCGGCCAGCAGTTCCAGATTGCGCAGCGGGCCGTAGGTTTCGGCACGGGTAAGCGGCGGCATCAGATGGTCGATGATGACCGCCTGGGTACGGCGCTTGGCCTGGGCGCCCTCGCCCGGATCGTTGACGATAAACGGGTAGATATTCGGCATCGCACCCAGCACTGCATCAGGCCAGCAATCCTGTGACAGGCCAACGCCCTTGCCCGGCAACCACTCCAGATTGCCATGCTTGCCCACATGCAGCACAGCATGCGCACCATAAGCCTTGCGCAACCAGAAGTAGAACGCGAGATAACCGTGGGGCGGTACCAGATCGGGGTCGTGATAGACCGCGCTGGGGTCCACTTGATAGCCACGGGCGGGCTGGATACCGACAAAGGTCAGACCAAAGCGGATACCGGCAATCATCATCCGCCCGCTACGGAACATCGGGTCATCCACGGGTGCGCCCCAACGGGCATTTACCGCATCGCGATTGGCCTGGGGCAAGGCATCGAAGGCTTGCAGGTATTCATCCAGCGCCATGCTTTGCTGGCAGGGACGCAGATCGATGCTGTCCAGATCGTTGGTGACGCCGCCGAGCAATTGCTGAATCAGTGCAGTACCGCTTTCAGGCAACTGCGCCAGCGGATAGCCCTCGCCCTGCATGGCACGCAGGATATTCAGCGCCGCCGCGGGCGTGTCGAGCCCGACTCCGTTGCCGATCCGGCCATCGCGGGTCGGGTAGTTGGCCAGGATCAACGCTACCCGCTTGCTGGCATTGGGCAAGCGCGCCAGTTCGATCCAGCGCCGCGCCAGTTGCGCAACGAAGCCCATACGCTCTGGATGGGCGCGATAGCACACCACATCCGACTGGCTGCGCTCGCTGCGCCAGGCCAGATCCTTGAAGCTGACGGGGCGGCTGATGATCCGCCCGTCCAGCTCCGGCAAGGCAATGTGCATCGCCAGATCCCGAGCGCCCAGCCCTTGCTCGCTGGCCTGCCAGGCGGGCTGGTTGTCCTGGGCGCAAATGGCCTGGATGACCGGCACATTGCGGCGAAACGGTCGCAGATGCGGCGCTTCCGGGCTGGACTGGGCAAAGCCTGTGGTGTTGAGGATCAGTTCGGCTTCGACTTCATCCAGCCAGTCCTCGACCATGGTCAGGCAACCCGGCTCCTTGAGACTGGCCAGCGCAACCGGCAAGGGGTTGAGCCCTTCGGCCTGCAAGCGCTCACAGAACACATCGATGAAACCGGTATTGGCGGCCTGCAAGTGGGAGCGGTAGAACAGCAGCGCAACCACCGGCTGCCCGGCAATCCAGTCAGCCTGCCAGTCAGTCAGCGCGGCACCGGGTTTATGTGGATGGTAGATCGCCGTACGCGGCAATGGCCGGGGCTCGCCCCATGGATAGTCGCGCTCAAGCCAGCTACTTGCCAGGCAGCGATAAAGATCCAGTGCGTTTTGCAGCCCGCCCTGACGCAAGAACTGCCAGAGCCGGTCCCGCGCTTCTGCGGGCACGGTGCTCAGGTCGCTCAATTCCGGATCGGGACGATCATCGCCCGGCACCAGAATCACTTGCACGCCACGGGCAGCAAGCTCCATCAAGCGCTCGACGCCATAACGCCAGTAGCCGATGCCGCCATGCAGGGAAATCAGAATGACCCTGGCGTGACGCAACACTTCATCGACGTACAAGTCCACCGAAGCGTGATTCTGCACCTGCATCGGGTTGGCCAGACGCAGGCTCGGGTAATCGTCGGGCAGTTGCTGCGCGGCTTCGGCCAGCAAGGCCAGGCTCGAATCGCCGCTACAGAGAATCACCAGCTCGGCCGGGGTCTGCCCCAGGTCGGCAATGCTGTCGTCGGGGACGAAACCGCCCGGCTGGGTTTTCAGTAAATGCATGGGTCAGGCAAGACTCGTAACGTTAAAGTTGGGCTCGCAGCGCTGTATGAACTTCAGACTCAAGCTCATCGTAGAGTTGCTTTTCCAGCGCGGCAGCATCGAGTTCCTGGCCAATCAATACCAGATGGGTGGCACGCTCTTCATCAGCCTTCCATGCACGGTCAAAGTGCTTGTCGAAACGAGTGCCCACACCCTGAATCAAGAGACGCATCGGCTTGCCGGGAATCGCGGCAAAACCTTTGACGCGCAGGATACCGTGCTGAACGACCATGCGGTTCAGCACGTTCAGCAGGAAGGCCTCTTCGGCTGGCGGCAGCTTGATGGAGATCGAATCGAATACATCGTGATCGTGGTCATCATGATCATCGTCGTCATGATGGTCATGGTGAGTCTTGCGGCTGTCGATATGCAGTTCCGACTCCGCGCCAATGCCCAGCAGTACATTGATTGGCAGACGGCCATTGCTGGCCTCGATGACCTTGACCGCTGGCGGCAGTTCTTCGGCAACTTCGGCACGTACCGCCGCCAGACCTTCGGGATCGATCATGTCGGCCTTGTTGAGGATCACCAGGTCGGCACTGGCCAACTGATCAGCAAACAGTTCATGCAGCGGGGACTCATGATCCAGATTCGGGTCGAGCTTGCGCTGGGCGTCCACTTGATCCGGGAAAGCCGCGAAAGTGCCTGCGGCAACGGCCGGGCTGTCGACCACGGTTATGACCGCATCGACGGTGCAGGCATTGCGGATTTCCGGCCACTGGAAAGCCTGGACCAGCGGTTTTGGCAACGCCAGACCCGAGGTTTCGATAAGGATGTGGTCCAGGTCGGCGCGACGCGACACCAATTCGCGCATCACCGGGAAGAACTCTTCCTGCACCGTGCAGCACAGGCAGCCATTGGCCAGTTCGTAGACACGACCAGTGGCTTCTTCTTCGGTGCAACCGATGGTGCATTGCTTGAGGATTTCGCCGTCGATGCCCAGCTCGCCGAACTCGTTGACGATCACCGCGATACGACGCCCTTCGGCGTTATCGAGCATATGCCGCAACAAGGTGGTTTTACCCGACCCCAGGAAACCGGTAACGATGGTGACGGGAAGTTTGGCCAGTGTTTTCATCGGATGCCCTTTGGCAATACGGCGGGCAAGCAGGACGAGAACCGTGCGCTGCGCACGGATCGATTCGCCACCGGATCACCCCGCCCGGTTGTAGTGAGAATTCGTGGGCCTGTGGCCCGGTTCGAGGCAGGTCTCCTGGCTGACGGCGGCGTATCGGCGGTGCTGGCCGACAGGCATTCATCGCGCCTTCCCGCTTGCGCAGTGGCCATGCAATGAACATCACCGTTTACAGTTGCGGGGGCAGCTGCGGCTTGGACCGCATTCCCGTCTTAGCTCTACCCTCCTGCAGAAGGCAGAGAACCTCAAGTGCGCAAGGCTACGCAGTGGTCGAGGGCAGGTCAATCGTTCAGATTGACGTTCAGTGGCTGCCATGCTCTCCTATTACAACTTGTTACGGGTGCCCTTCACGGGGTGAAACGGGAAACCGGTGCGCTCATTCACGCATGAGCAAGTCCGGCGCTGCCCCCGCAACGGTAAGCGAGAGAGGGTCAGAACCACTGTGCCACGGCATGGGAAGGTGATCCTGAAGGTGTTGAACGCTGCACATCAACGCCCCTCGCGAGCCCGGAGACCGGCCCGATACTGACTCAATGACACACCCGCGGTGGGCGGGCGCAGTTGAAACCTCCTGGCGCCCGTCAGAAGGTTCCTGTGCGCATGCCCGCCTGTCGAAACCAGAGGGAAGCGCCATGTCCACCATCAGCAGCAGCCAGTCGAGCACAGCCACATCCACCCAGACCCAACGCCTGACCGCCGCCATCAGCGCTGCGATTCTTGGTGCGTGCCTGGTGTATTTCGCCGGTTTCTCGCACATCGCCGCCGTTCACAACGCCGCGCACGACACCCGCCACAGCGCCGCCTTCCCTTGCCATTGAGACCTGACGCCATGTTCAAGCGAATCATCCAGACCGCAGGCTTCAGCGGTCTGCTGGCGGCACTGCTGCTGACCTTGCTGCAAAGCTTCTGGGTCGCGCCGCTGATTCTTCAGGCCGAAACCTACGAAAAAGCACCTGCCGAGCACGTGCATGAACATGATCATGCCGAAGGCGCAGCCGCCGGACACAGTCACGACGAAGAGGCCTGGGAACCGGAAGACGGCTGGCAGCGCATCCTCTCCACAACCGGTGGCAATCTGGTGGTCGCAGTCGGTTTTGCCTTGATGCTGGTCGCGCTCTACACCCTGCGCGCACCGGGCCGCACCTCCCAGGGCGCGCTATGGGGGCTGGCCGGTTTTGCGGTTTTCGTTCTGGCACCAACGCTGGGGCTGCCGCCCGAACTGCCGGGCACTGCGGCCGCCGACCTGAACCTGCGCCAATACTGGTGGATCGGGACTGCGGCTTCCACGGCTGCCGGGCTGGCCCTGATCGCCTTCGGCCAGAACTGGCTGTTCAAAGTGCTGGGCGCGGCCATTCTGGTAGTGCCGCACCTGATTGGCGCACCACAGCCGCTGACCCACGAGAGTCTGGCTCCTGAAGCACTGGAATCACAGTTCATCATGGCTTCGCTGCTGACCAACGCACTGTTCTGGATTGCTCTGGGCCTGATCAGCGCCTGGCTGTTCCGTCGCAACAATGCCGACCTGCACGCCTGATCACACCCCCGCACAGCCCCGTCCTGTCCTTGTGGCAGGCCTGGGCTGCCAGCGTGGCTGCCCATCCACGCACCTGCTGGAGCTGATCGAAAGCAGCCTGAAAGCCCACGCTCTGGAGATCGGAGCCATTACCGCCCTCGCCTCCATCGACCTCAAGCAGGACGAGCCGGGCTTGCTGGAGCTGGCTGAATACCTGTCAGTACCGCTGATTTTCTTCGATGCCTCTCAACTGGCACGATACGAACCGCAACTGACCCATCGCTCGCCAACGACGTTCCAGCACACCGGCTGCCACGGCGTTGCCGAAAGTGCAGCGCTGGCACTGGCCAGCCAGTTGGGCAACAGCCCTGCAACACTGGTGATCGAACGCCAGAAAAACATCAGGGCAACATTTGCCTTGGCACGCGCCCCTGGGCAGGGTTGATAATCCGCTGCTCATTTATCCCGCTCGATTCAGGAGAATCCATTGACCGTCTTTTTCATCGGTGCAGGCCCAGGCGACCCGGACCTCATCACCGTCAAAGGCCAACGACTGATCAACAGCTGCCCGGTCATCATTTACGCGGGTTCACTGGTGCCAGTCGCGGTGCTGGATGGCAATCGGGCCATTCAGGTGGTCAATAGTGCCGAGTTGCACCTGGAGCAGATCATTGCCTTGATGAAATCTGCTCATGAACAGGGCCGGGATGTGGCCCGCGTGCATTCCGGTGACCCGAGCCTGTACGGTGCGATTGGCGAACAGATTCGTTGCCTGCGCGAGCTGGGAATTCCCTTCGAGATCATCCCCGGCGTAACAGCCACGGCGGCCTGCGCAGCACTGCTGGGCACCGAACTGACACTGCCGGACATTTCCCAGAGCGTGATCCTGACCCGCTATGCCGACAAGACCTCAATGCCACTTGGCGAGGAGCTGGCAAGCCTGGCACAGCATCGCGCCACCATGGCCATTCATCTGGGGGTCAATAATCTGCAGAAAATAGTGGAAGAGCTGACGCCGCATTACGGCCCCGACTGCCCCATAGCCGTGGTGCATCGCGCAAGCTGGCCGGATCAGGACTGGGTTTTGGGCACGCTGGCCGACATTCACGACAAGGTGCAGGAGAAAGGCTTCAGGCGTACGGCACTGATACTGGTTGGTCGCGTACTGGCAGACGATACGTTTGGCGAGTCATCGCTGTATCGGGCCGGGCATGCGCATTTGTTCAGGCCTTGAATGAAGAGTTTCGCGAATGAATTCGCTCCCACGGAATAAGGAGCGGGTTCACTCGCGAAGAAAACAACTCAGTAGTAAGCGTTTTCTTTCTGGGTATGGTCAGTCACATCACGCACACCGGCCAGCTCGGGGATGCGTTCGAGCAAGGTGCGCTCGATGCCTTCCTTCAAGGTGACATCGGCCTGACCGCAGCCCTGGCAACCACCGCCGAACTGCAGGACGGCGATATTGCGCTCCTCTTCCTCGATCACGTCGATCAGGGTCACCTGACCACCGTGGCTGGCGAGCCCCGGATTGATCTCGGTTTGCAGGTAGTAGTTGATGCGCTCGTTGATCGGGCTGTCGGCATTGACCATCGGAACTTTGGCGTTTGGCGCCTTGATGGTCAACTGGCCACCCATGCGATCCGTTGCGTAATCGACAACGGCGTCATCCAGAAAAGCTTCGCTGAAACCATCGATCCAGGCGGTGAAGCTCTTCAGGCCAATGGCCTTGTCTTCAGGTTTTTCTTCGCCCGGCTTGCAGTAGGCAATGCAGGTTTCAGCGTACTGGGTGCCAGGCTGGGTGATAAACACTCGGATGCCGATACCCGGGGTATTCTGCTTTTCCAGCAGATCGGCCAGATAATCGTGGGCAGCATCGGTAATAGTGATAGCGGTCATGAACATTCCTCGCAGACTTGGCGGCAGTTTACGCCAATCGGATGCGCATACAAAGTCCTAGTGTTTTTGTCAGGAAAGCGCAACCGATTCTCTTCCTTGCTGGCGGGCATCCAGACTGCGGCGCATTCGGCGATACAAGCCCTTCTCGATCCACTCATAGCTGCCCCATGCGCCAATGGCGATGATCGGCACACAGAAGGCAAACACCAGATACGGGCTCAAGGCAAAGCGCTGCGCCATGAGCAAGCCACCGTAGAGCACCAGAACATGCAGCAGATATACCGAGTAGGAACAGTCGCCCAGAGTCTTGAGCATCCGGCTGCCGCGCAAGTAAGGCTCCAGCGAAATGGCGCACAGCACGATCAAGGCACTTGGCAGCCCCCAGTTCAGCAGGCGTTGCTCGTTGGTCAGGTGATGGATCAGCAGCATTCCCGCCACAATCCCGGCCAATGGCAACCATAACCCTTCCTTGATCAAGCCCCGGCGATACAGCATGCCGATACCGATCCCCAACAGGAATTCGTAGACGATGTCGTTGCCGTAGAAGCGGCTGATCAAACCACTGCGAGCCAGAATCTCGGTCACGACAAACAGCGCGGCGGCGATGATCAAGGGCCGATGGCGCTGCTCGAACAGAAAGACCATGGAGAACAGCACATAAAACAGCATCTCGTAGTTCAGGGTCCAGCCGACGTTCAGCGTCGGATACAAGCCGTAGCCACCGGGATTTTCCGAAGGAATGAAAAGCAACGAAAGGAAGAAGTTCTGCCAGCCGATTACCTGATGGGGAAGCCAGGGCGCCGCAACCAGCAGCAACAGCCCCATGGCAGCGGTGTACAGCCAGTAAGCCGGCACGATGCGGATCAGGCGGTGCAGGATAAAACGCCCGGCGGGCATGTCGCTGTCATGGGTCGAGAGGTAAATCACCAGCCCGCTGATGACAAAGAAGATATCGACGCCCACGGCGCCCTTGGAAACAAAGAATTCGCCAACGGGACCGCTGGCCTTGAAATCGAAAAAAATCTGCATGAAGTGATGACACACAACAACCCACGCGGCGAAAGCCCGTAAAGCCTGAACCGAAATCAACATCCAAAAACCTCTTGTCACCTGCCTTTTCAACCAGAAGCCCGGACACGAAGCGAGCCGGACACGCATGAGGTCGGACAGTGAGATGACAAAAAAGATCAGGAAAATCCTGTTTCGTTCAGGAAACAGTAGTGGCGGCAGGCCACGTCAAACGTGGCCTGCAACGACATTCAGAGGTTTTCGTAGCGATTCATATCCAGCACCCCGCTCTCTCGCGGCTCGGTCTCCTGGATATAGCGGCTGATGTCATGGAAATAGGTCCAGAACAGCGGATGAGTGCGGCGCACACCCCAGCGCTGCACGATCTTCTCGAACCCGTCCTGATCCTTGACCTGCTGCATGGCGTCGACAAACCCGGACACTTCGCCAGCCGGGATATTGAACATGAAGTTCGGATAACTGCTGAGCACGCCCGGGTAAATGGTCAGGGTGTCCAGACCCGGCTGGTAGCGATAGGACTCGCCCAGCAGGAAGGCAACGTTACTGTGGGCGCGGTTGCGCAGCATGCTGTACATCACACGCTTGCCGCTGGCGTCTTCGATGCGCAGCATGGTCGCTTCGGGCAACTGATCGATGACCTTGAGGCCAGCGGCAGGCCTTGAAACCAGTCGACTGAGAGACTGCTCTGCCTGGGCAAAAGCGGGGCTGATGCCGGGGCGCGAGCAATAAGCCCCCATGCAGCGGTTGATCGGGTCCGGCGCGGCGTTGAGGGTGCCGGAGCGCTGAATCAACTGCCGGGAGAAGTCCTGACGAGGGTGGCGCTCGTCAAGCCTCAGGCCGCTTGGAGTGTCGTCATCGATGCTCTGGTAGTCCAGCCACATCTTGAATTTGCCGGAGTCCTGATACAGGTCGCCCAGCATCTTCTCGCGCTTGTCGGCAGGCATCAGACGCATGAAATTGATTTCCGCGCCGTTGCGGATCAGATCGAAATACAGCCGGGTCTGGGCCTGATGGGAAATATTGCCGTAGACATCGAAGTTCACCGCCAACTGGTAATAGGTGCGCTCCAGCAACGGGTAATCGAACAACCATAGCGAGTGCGGCACATCGCCGATCAACCCTTTGGTCACCGATGCGCTGTCGAAGTGGCGGAATACTGTCAGCAGCGAGTTATCGTTGCCGGCCCACAGCGTCGACCAACTGGGTGGCGTCATGCTGGCGTAGCTGTCGCGGCGCAGGTTTTCATAAGCGTTGCGACGATCCCGGTAGGACAGCCACAGACTCAGGATGCTGCCTACTTCGTCGTTCTGCCCGGGCATGGCCAGCAATGGCGTTGCCTGCCCACGGTACTGGGCGTCGATGACATAACGATCATGACTCGGCTCTTGGAACAGCACCCAGAAATGGTCGCGAATCACGTCGGTCGCAATCTGGCCACGGCACACCGGACCGCGAATGAAGGTGCGCACGAAGTATTCGGCGTTATCGAGCATGAACTGATAACGCGCCTGCGCCGGAATCGCCTCGAAAGTCAGAAACGGGTTGGCACGATGCCCCGGCCCATAGCCCGGCATTGCATCCACGCTCCAGTTGGCGCTGTAAAACAGGTCCTTGACCCGCTTCAGCTTCTGCGGGCTCATGGCGTAGGTGATATGGGTCTTGTGGACGATCACGCCCTGCACCGGTATCAGCCGGTAATAGAAGTCATTGCCCGGATCGTCATTGGGGCGACGGGTAGCGATCAGATCGACAGGTTTGCCGCTTGGCGTGCGCGAGCGTACCCACTGAAAGAAGTGCCCGGTATCGCCACCTTCAAAATAGACATGCGCCAGAAACAGGTGCTCGTATAACCATCGGCCCACCAGCGTCTCTCTGGAACCCGGGCGGTTGAGCAAGGCTTCCCATTCGGCAATCTGCGCCGCTTCAGCGACATTGGGCATGATGGGTTGTTGTTCGACCGGCGCACCGGCAGACAGCCAGCGCTGCAAGGTCTGGTACTCGGCGTCGCTCAGCCCGGCCACCGCCAGCGGCATGCCGCCGGTGGAATGCGCCTGGGCATAGGCAGGAAACTCGCCCGGCAGCGGGCATAGGTTTTCCCGGTTCAACCCCAGAACGATGTCGTCGGGAATCTTGCTGTTGGGCGGCAGCGGCGCACTGCGCCCCAATTCCAGCATGCGTGCCATCAAGGCAGCCTGGCTGCCCTGGGCATCGAGCACCGAATAGAAATCCTTGCGCCGCCACGCATCGGTGCCCTGAGCATCGTAAAACAGCCGGGTGGGCGCCATCGCCGTACTGCGCTCGCCCTGATAGACCGGGGTCTTGCTCGCCCCGCGGCTCATGCCCTCGCCGCTGCCCAGGTTCAACTGGCAAGGCGCGTCGTTGCAGGCATGGCAGGCCACGCACTTCTGGGTCAGGATCGGCTGGATATCCCGCACATAGGAAATAGCGGGGGCCGGGGCCGCAGGCACTCCCTGGGCCTGGACAGCACAACACCACAACAACAGAACGAGACTTGGCAATGAGCGGTACGGCATATCCAGGGCCTTGAAATGAAAAACCGCGCAATTCTACAGCTGTTAGAGCACACCAACATGAGCTATTTTCATGCAAAGGCGCCATCAACACCAAAAGCGCTCCGGTTTGGTATGATCTCGACCTTTCTGTATCGGCCTTTTCAAGGTATCCCTATGTCTGACCGCAGCGCCCGCCATCAAGCCTTTCTCAACGCACTTAAACAGAGGATCCTGATCCTCGATGGCGGCATGGGCACCATGATCCAGAGCTACAGGCTCGAGGAAGAGGATTACCGTGGCAAACGCTTCGCCGACTGGCCAAGCGATGTCAAAGGCAACAACGACCTGCTGGTTCTGACGCGCCCCGATGTCATCGGTGCCATCGAGAAGGCCTATCTGGATGCCGGTGCAGACATTCTTGAAACCAACACCTTCAACGCCACCCAGGTTTCCCAGGCCGATTACGGTATGGAAGCGCTGGTCTACGAGCTGAACGTAGAAGGTGCCCGGCTGGCGCGCAAGGTCGCCGATGCAAAAACCCTCGAAACCCCGGACAGACCGCGTTTTGTCGCGGGTGTGCTCGGCCCGACCAGCCGCACCTGCTCCCTGTCGCCGGACGTGAACAACCCCGGCTACCGCAACGTGACCTTCGACGAGTTGGTAGAGAATTACACCGAAGCCACTCGCGGCCTGATAGAGGGCGGCGCCGACCTGATCCTGATCGAAACCATCTTCGACACCCTCAACGCCAAGGCCGCGATCTTCGCCGTGCAGGGAGTATTCGAGGAAATCGGCTTCGAGTTGCCGATCATGATTTCCGGCACCATCACTGACGCTTCGGGCCGTACCCTGTCCGGCCAGACCACCGAAGCCTTCTGGAACTCCATCAGCCACGCCAAACCGATTTCCGTGGGCCTGAACTGCGCTCTGGGTGCCAGCGACCTGCGCCCTTACCTGCAGGAACTGTCCACCAAGGCCAACACCCACGTTTCCGCGCACCCGAACGCCGGCCTGCCCAACGCCTTCGGCGAATATGACGAACTGCCGAGCCAGACGGCAAAAATCATCGAGGAATTCGCCCAGAGCGGCTTCCTGAACATCGTCGGCGGCTGCTGCGGCACCACGCCTGCGCATATCAAGGCGATTGCCGAAGCGGTATCCGGCTACGCTCCGCGCCAGATCCCGGATATTCCGAAAGCCTGCCGCCTGTCGGGTCTTGAGCCGTTCACCATCGACCGCCAGTCGCTGTTCGTCAACGTCGGTGAGCGTACCAACATCACTGGCTCCGCCCGCTTCGCCCGCCTGATCCGTGAAGACAACTACACCGAAGCCCTGGAAGTCGCCCTGCAGCAGGTCGAAGCCGGTGCCCAGGTGATCGATATCAACATGGACGAAGGGATGCTGGACTCGAAGAAGGCCATGGTGACCTTCCTCAACCTGATCGCAGGCGAGCCGGACATCTCCCGCGTGCCGATCATGATCGACTCCTCCAAATGGGATGTGATCGAAGCCGGCCTCAAGTGCATCCAGGGCAAGGGCATCGTCAACTCCATCAGCATGAAGGAAGGCGTCGAGCAGTTCATCCATCACGCCAGGCTCTGCAAGCGCTATGGCGCGGCCGTGGTGGTGATGGCTTTCGACGAGGCCGGTCAGGCCGACACCGAAGCGCGCAAGAAGGAAATCTGCAAGCGCTCCTACGACATTCTGGTCAACGAAGTAGGTTTCCCGCCGGAAGACATCATCTTCGACCCGAACATCTTCGCTATCGCCACCGGCATCGAAGAGCACAACAACTACGCCGTAGACTTCATCAATGCCTGCGCCTACATCCGTGACGAACTGCCCTACGCACTGACTTCCGGCGGCGTATCCAACGTGTCGTTCTCGTTCCGTGGCAACAACCCGGTGCGTGAAGCCATTCACTCGGTATTCCTGCTGCACGCGATCCGCAACGGCCTGAGCATGGGCATCGTCAACGCCGGCCAGCTGGAAATCTACGATCAGATCCCGGCCGAGTTGCGCGAGCGTGTCGAGGATGTGGTCCTCAACCGCACCGCCGATGGCACCGACGCGCTGCTGGCCATTGCCGACAGCTTCAAGGGCGACGGCAGCGTCAAAGAAGCCGAAACCGAAGAGTGGCGCACCTGGCCTGTGAATCAGCGCCTTGAACATGCGCTGGTCAAGGGCATCACGACCCATATCGTCGAAGACACCGAAGAGTCCCGCCTGTCGTTCTCGCGCCCGATCGAAGTGATCGAAGGCCCGCTGATGTCCGGCATGAACGTGGTCGGCGACCTGTTCGGCGCAGGAAAGATGTTTCTGCCGCAAGTGGTGAAATCCGCCCGTGTGATGAAACAGGCCGTGGCGCACCTGATCCCGTTCATCGAACTGGAAAAAGGCGACAAGCCCGAAGCCAAGGGCAAGATCCTGATGGCCACGGTCAAGGGCGATGTGCATGACATCGGCAAGAACATCGTCGGCGTGGTACTGGGCTGCAACGGTTATGACATCGTTGACCTGGGCGTCATGGTGCCTGCCGAGAAGATCCTGCAAGTGGCCCGCGACGAGAAATGCGACATCATCGGCCTGTCCGGCCTGATCACCCCGTCGCTGGACGAAATGGTCCATGTCGCCCGCGAAATGCAGCGCCAGGATTTCCATCTTCCGCTGATGATCGGCGGGGCAACCACTTCCAAGGCGCATACGGCAGTCAAGATCGAGCCGCGTTACAGCAATAACGCCGTGGTCTATGTGACTGACGCCTCCCGCGCAGTGGGTGTTGCCACACAGTTACTGTCAAAGGAACTGAAAGCCGGCTTCATCGAGAAGACTCGCCGCGAGTACGTCGAAGTCCGCGAGCGTACCTCGGCACGCAGCGCCCGCACCGAACGCCTGAGCTATGGCGCGGCAGTCGCGAAAAAGCCGCAGTTCGACTGGAGCAGCTACGAGCCTGCCAAGCCGACCTTCACCGGCACTCGCATTCTGGAAGACATCGACCTGGACGTGCTGGCCGAATACATCGACTGGACACCCTTCTTCATTTCCTGGGATCTGGCCGGCAAATACCCGCGCATCCTGACTGACGAAGTGGTTGGCGAAGCGGCTACAGCGCTGTTTGCCGACGCCCAGCAGATGCTGCGCAAACTGATTGACGAGAAGCTGATCAGCGCCCGTGCGGTGTTCGGCTTCTGGCCTGCCAATCAGATCGATGACGATGACCTGGAAGTCTACGGTGACGACGGCCAGCCACTGGCAAAGCTGCATCACCTGCGCCAGCAGATCATCAAGACCGATGGCAAACCGAACTTCTCCCTGGCCGACTTCGTGGCGCCCAAGGACAGCGGCGTGACCGACTATGTGGGCGGCTTCATCACCACCGCCGGCATCGGTGCCGAAGAAGTGGCCAAGGCCTACCAGGACAAGGGCGACGACTACAACTCGATCATGGTCAAGGCACTGGCCGACCGGCTGGCCGAAGCCTGCGCCGAATGGCTGCACCAGCAGGTGCGCAAGGAATATTGGGGTTACGCCAAGGACGAGCACCTGGACAACGAAGCGCTCATCAAGGAGCAATACGTGGGTATCCGTCCTGCACCGGGTTACCCGGCCTGCCCGGATCACACCGAGAAGAGCACCCTCTTCGCCCTGCTGGACCCGCTGCCTGAAGGCACACCGATCCATACACCCGGCAAGAGCGGCGTGTTCCTCACCGAGCACTACGCCATGTTCCCCGCAGCAGCCGTCAGCGGCTGGTACTTCGCCCATCCGCAGGCGCAATACTTCGCCGTGGGCAAGGTCGACAAGGATCAGGTCGAAAGCTACACCGCTCGCAAAGGCCAGGATCTGAGCGTGACCGAGCGCTGGCTGGCACCCAACCTGGGTTACGACGAGTAACCCGTCGCCGCCCTTTCCCCATGGATACCCGCCATCCATGGGGAAAGGGCATTATTTCGGGTCTTGCTGAACCAGCGGCAGCATGTTTTTCAGGGCAAAGGGGGAATTGCCGTCGACCGGCTCACGCCTGAACGCCTGTTTGTCCAGGTAGTAACGCTCGACTTTCGCAGCCTCCAGAAAACGCCTGGCATCATGGCGCTCTACCAACTCCAGCACCCGCACACTGCGCTCACCGATTCGGGGGCGTGTCTGAGCATCGGCAGCATCGTAGTCATGCAGCAAGAGCATGGCCCAGCCGCCAATGGTGAAGTGCCCCGTTGCCACCACACTCAAGCGACCATTCAACTGCGCCTGCAATGAAATCGTCGTACCGTTGATGGCGCTGAACAGGATGTCCTTGCCGGGTTCCCCGCCACGCTCGCGTAACGCATCCATGGCACCGAACGCCATTTGCTCGTTTGCAGCCCAGATCAGCCGGATATTCGGATACCGCTTGAGCAGTACCCGGGCCTGCTCCTGTGCCCTGTCACGACGCCAGCCACCCAGCACGATCTGACGCAGATGAACCTGCGGAAACTCTTCGAGAGCACGGCGCATCCCCTGTTCACGCGCCAGGGAAACCGGCGTGGAGTTGGTCCCGGAAAACGCCAGCATCTCGATTGGCTGGCCGCCAGCCAGGCCAGGATAAAGGCTTATCAGCCGCCTTGCCGTCAGATAGCCGCCCTCCTCATCGTTACCGATCAGGCTGCCGATGAAGTTAGGGTATCGCGAGGGAAGATCACCCAGAATCCGCACCTGATCCTCCGTCAGCGTATTGTTGACGGCCAGCAGCTTGACGCCACTGCCCTGAGACAATCGCAGGACCTCGGGGGCTACATTCAATTCATTGGAGAACACCAGATAGTCAGGACGCTGACCGGCCCCCTGCAACGCCTCTCGCGCCATATCCAGCAATTTGCGGGTGTCACGATCCGTGTACAGCACCTTGAGTGACATGCCGGTTTCATCGGCAGCCGACTGCATGACACGCGCATAGCTTTGCCAGTAGCCATCGGTTGCAAAACCCGGGCTTAGAAAGGTTACGGAAGCGGCCAGGGCCACACCGCTCCATGAACCGCAGAGAATGATCAAACAGCGGAAAATGAAGCCACTCATATTCACAGAACCTTGAGCATATAAATGGCTATCGGCCGCCCTTCCCGAATACTGGAGAGCTGCGCAGTCGACCGCTAGACAATCAGGTTCTGGCTATTGGCCGCTGACCCAGAAGACAGCAGCGCCTACTACCAGCAGAATCAGGAAGAAAATAGCCCAGGCATCCACGTTGCTATCGGACTTGGTGGTCTTCGGGTGCTTACTCATCGCATCGCCTCTTGTCGGTTTTATAGGTGATTGCATATGAAAAATTTTGTCTTACCCCTCATCGGGCATCGATCAGCACTCAGTAAAGTCGACAATTTCCCGCACTTCAAGCAGGGTCTTGTACATGCGGCGCAGGGACAGGATTTTGCTTATCGCTTTTAACGATTTGCATATATATAAACATCACTTTTACCGATATCTGCAAACTGGTATCTTCGCCGCGCTCCGTTGGGAGTGCGCGACCGTGCGCGCAGAATTGTCTAGATGGCGTAAGGCTTCGCAAGCGAAGACAGAGGCTGTGTAACCGCAGTCGTGTTTGACGCCGCAGCCCTTGCTTCATTACGAAGCCTGAGAACAGGACCTATATGTACGTATACGACGAGTACGATCAGCGGATCATCGAGGACCGCGTCAAGCAGTTCCGTGACCAGACCCGACGCTACCTGGCGGGGGAACTGAGCGAAGAAGAATTCCGACCGTTGCGCCTGCAAAACGGTCTTTATGTCCAGCGTTTCGCGCCGATGCTGCGCGTTGCCGTACCTTACGGCCAACTGACGTCGCGTCAGACGCGCATGATGGCCAAGATAGCCCGTGATTACGACAAAGGCTATGCACACATCAGCACCCGCCAGAACGTGCAGTTCAACTGGCCAGCCCTGGAAGACGTGCCGGATATTCTGGCCGAACTGGCAACCGTGCAGATGCACGCCATCCAGACCAGCGGCAACTGCCTGCGCAACGTGACCACCGACCAGTTCGCCGGTGTTGCCGCCGACGAGCTGATCGACCCGCGTCCATGGTGTGAAATCGTTCGCCAGTGGACCACGTTCCACCCGGAATTCGCCTACCTGCCGCGCAAGTTCAAGATCGCGATCAACGGCTCGAAAAGCGACCGCGCCGCCATTGAAGTACACGATATCGGCCTGGAGCCGGTACACAATGCTGCTGGCGAACTGGGCTTCCGCGTACTGGTCGGTGGCGGTCTGGGCCGTACGCCGGTAGTTGGCGCCTTCATCAACGAGTTCCTGCCATGGCAGGATCTGTTGAGCTACCTGGATGCCATCCTGCGGGTCTACAACCGCTACGGTCGTCGCGACAACAAGTACAAGGCCCGGATCAAGATTCTGGTCAAGGCACTGACACCTGAAGTCTTCGCCGAAAAGGTCGAGGCCGAAATGGCTCACCTGCGCGGCGGCCAGACCACCCTGACCGAAGCCGAAGTCCAGCGTGTTGCCAAGCACTTCGTCGACCCGGATTACAAAACCCTCAGCGATCAGCACGCCGAACTGGCTGCTCTGGACGCCCAGCACCCTGGCTTCGCTCGCTGGCGCACCCGCAATGTCCTGGCCCATAAAAAGCCGGGGTACATTGCCGTGACCCTGTCGCTCAAGCCGACCGGTGTTGCTCCTGGCGACCTGACCGACAAACAGCTGGATGCCGTTGCCGATCTGGCCGACCGCTACAGCTTCGGCCAGCTGCGCACCTCCCACGAGCAGAACATCATTCTGGCCGACGTCGAGCAGTCCGAGCTGTTCACCCTCTGGAACGAGTTGCGTGAAGGCGGTTTCGCCACGCCGAACATCGGCCTGCTGACCGATATCATCTGCTGCCCTGGCGGTGACTTCTGCTCGCTGGCCAACGCCAAGTCGATCCCCATCGCAGAATCCATCCAGCGTCGTTTCGATGACCTGGACTACCTGTTCGACATCGGCGAGCTGGACCTGAACATTTCCGGCTGCATGAACGCATGCGGTCACCACCATGTCGGCCACATCGGCATTCTGGGCGTGGACAAGAAAGGCGAAGAGTTCTATCAGGTTTCACTCGGCGGCAGCGCCAGCCGTGATGCAAGCCTGGGCAAGATCCTCGGCCCGTCCTTCGCCCAGGACGCGATGCCGGACGTGATCGAGAAGCTGATTGACGTCTACGTCGAGAAACGTACCGAAGACGAACGCTTCATCGACACTTACCAGCGTATTGGCATTGACCCTTTCAAGGAGCGCGTCTATGCAGCGAATCATTAAGAACAACGAAGTCATCGACGAAACCTGGCACCTGCTGCCCAAGGACACGACTTTCGACAGCCTGTCCAACTGCGATGACCTGATTGTGCCGCTGGCGTTGTGGCGCGAACATGGCCACGCACTCAAGGCCCGCGATGGCGGCCTGGGTGTATGGCTGGACAGTGATGAAGAAGCCGAGGAAATCGGCGAGCACGTGGATCAGTTCCAGGTCATTGCCCTGAACTTCCCGGCCTTCACCGATGGCCGCAGCTACTCCAATGCACGCCTGCTGCGTGATCGCTATGGCTACAAGGGTGAGTTGCGGGCAATTGGCGATGTGTTGCGCGACCAGTTGTTCTACCTGCGTCGCTGCGGTTTCGATGCTTTCGCTGTCCGCGCCGACAAGGACCCCTACGACGCCCTCGAAGGCCTCAAGGACTTCTCGGTGACCTACCAGGCTGCAACCGACGAGCCTCTGCCGCTGTTCCGTCGTCGCTGACGGACAGTGTTTCGCGAATGAATTCGCTCCTGCACGGTATGTGGGAGCGAACTCATTCGCGAAGGCATCACCAGAACCGCTGCTGGGTCAGACGACTCCACCAGCCGGTAACCAACCGATCCACCGATGATGTTGCTGCCAGTCCTACGCGCTCCTGCAGGCTTTTGCGCTGGGCATAATTCAGGTGAAACACTTCGGCATCCTTGGCCCGCTCGGCCAGGTACTGATCACTGGTCTGCAACTCATCGACCAATTGCTTCTCAAGAGCAGCCATACCCAGCCAGACTTCACCGGTGGCCACCTCATCGATGGACAACTGTGGGCGATAGCTGGCGACAAAGCCCTTGAACAGGTCATGGGTGATGTCCAGATCCTGCTGGAACTTCTCGCGGCCCTTCTCGGTGTTTTCGCCAAAGACCGTCAGGGTGCGCTTGTACTCGCCAGCAGTCAGCACTTCAAAATCGATATCGTGCTTTTTCAGCAACCGGTTGACGTTGGGCAACTGCGCCACGACGCCGATGGAGCCGAGAATCGCGAACGGTGCGCTGATGATCTTGTTACCGATACAAGCCATCATGTAGCCGCCGCTGGCCGCGACCTTGTCGATGCAGATGGTCAGCGGAATCCCCGCCTGACGGATACGCGCCAGTTGCGATGAAGCCAGACCATAGCTGTGAACCATGCCGCCACCGCTTTCCAGACGCAGGACCACTTCATCCTTGTCGGTAGCCATGGTCAGCAGCGCGGTGATTTCATGACGCATGCTTTCGGTGGCCGAAGCCTTGATGTCGCCATCGAAATCCAGCACGAAGACACGAGGCTTCTGTTCAGGCTCAGCCTGCTTCTTCTCTTTCTTCAGGGTCTTGGCCTGCTCCTTGCGCAAGGCCTTGAGGCGATCCTTGTCCAGCAGCGCCTGCTCCAGATGCTCGCGCAGGCCTTTATAGAACTCGTTGAGCTTGGTGACCTGAAGTTGTCCTGCCGTCCTGCGACGACCTTTTCCACGTGCTGACGCGATAGCTACCAGCACGACGACGATGGCAATGACCAGCGTAACCGTCTTGGCCAGAAAACTTGCGTAATCGGCAACGAAATCCACAGATACTCCTCACTTGCGTTGCGCCCTTTCCAGTCAAGGGCTTCGATGGCTCAAGCATACCGACGCGCTCTGACGTTCACCAGCACACGACCTGTTGCAAATAGTTAAAACGGTAATTTCAAACGAGCGTATGTTTTTTCGTTGACAGGCCCCGGCCATCCCCCATAACCTCGCCGGACCTTCAACGTACCGAGACGACACGGACGTGGGCAGCATTTATTTGATACGACATGGCCAGGCTTCATTCGGTGCAGACGATTACGACGTCCTGTCGCCCGTCGGTATTCGTCAGGCCCAGGTAATTGGCGAACATCTGGCGCAGCTTGGCCTGCGCTTCGACCGCTGCCTGTCCGGCAATCTGCGGCGCCAGAAAGACACTGCACAAAATGCCCTGGCCCAACTGGCCGAGGCCGGTCTTGAGCCGCCTGTGCTGGAAATCGACAGCGCCTTCAATGAATTCGATGCCGAAGGCATCGTCCGCGCCCTGCTGCCCGCAATGCTCCCCGATGAACCCGATGCCTTGAATATCCTGCGCAATGCCGGCCATGACCCGGCCGAGTTCCAGCGCCTGTTCGCACAGATCGTCAGCCGCTGGCTCGGCGGCGAACACGACACACCGGGCATGCAAAGCTGGCTGGCGTTCGTCGCTGGCGTAAAGGCAGGTCTGGACAGAATCATCGAAGCGGCAGACAAGCACGGGCGCATCGCCGTGTTCACCTCCGGCGGCACCATCACGGCTTTACTGCATCTTGTCAGCGGCGTACCTGCCCGGCAGGCATTCGAGCTTAACTGGCATATCGTCAACACCTCGCTGAACCGGCTGGAATTCAGTGGCAGCAAGGTGACCCTGGCTTCCTTCAACAGTTACACACACCTGCAACTGCTGAAGGCGCCGGAACTCATCACTTACCGCTGAGTCCGGCCAACCGCGCCCTGACCGGCGCCAGAACCAACCATAAAAGGATAAGACCATGACCTCAGTAGCCGAAGCTGTCCAAACCATGAAAGCCAAGTTCAACCCAAGCGCTGCTTCGGGCCTGGACCTGGTTTTCGGCTTCAACATCACTGACGAAGACAAGCACTACGCCCTGATCGTCAAGGACAGCACCTGCGAACTGCAGGAAGGTGAAAACCCTGACGCCAACGTGACTCTGGTCATGGACAGCGAAACCCTCAAAGGCATCGTCAGCGGCGAGACCGATGGCATGCAGGCTTTCATGGGCGGCAAACTGCGCGCCGAAGGCGACATGATGCTGGCCATGAAGCTGAGCGAGCTGTTCCCGGTTTAATGAAAACCACTGCGCCCGGTCATGCAGACTGGCTCAGGACGATGCACGAAAAACCGAAGCTTCAGGGCTTCGGTTTTTTTTCGTCTGCAATAAAACCGGCTGATCGGCGGGCAACACGCTAGCCTATAAGGCTCGCCAAGGGTTGTTCGCCAATAGCCTGCCGATTAGATTAGCCAATGATCCTGACAGACCATAATAAACAGGAATAAGTATGGCGCTAACCGACCAGTCCACGGATATTCGTCCCGGTGAAGAGCTGGACGCACACCTGATTGATCCCTACCTGAAAGCACAGATCCCTGGCCTCAGCGGTTTGCCGCAGATCAGCCAGTTTCCGGGAGGCGCATCGAATCTCACCTACCTGATCCGTTATCCCGAACAGGAGTTTGTCCTGCGCCGCCCGCCATTCGGGCAAAAAGCCAGGTCGGCCCACGACATGGGCCGTGAGTATCGTATTCTCAACGGCCTCAAGGATGCATTTCCCTATTGCCCGAAAGCCTATGCACACTGCACCGATGAAAGCCTGATCGGCTCTGACTTTTATGTCATGGAGCGGGTCAAGGGCATCATCCTGCGCTCGGACCTGCCGCCTGAGCTGAATCTGGATGCCCGACAGACCGGGGAACTGTGCAAAAGCTTCATCGACAAGCTGGTGGAGTTGCATCGGGTCGATTATCAGGCGTGCGGCCTGACTGACCTGGGCAAGCCTCAGGGTTATGTCAAACGGCAGATCCTCGGCTGGAGTGAACGCTACGAGAAAGCCATGACCCCTGATGCTCCCGCCTGGGAAACGGTCAGGAACTGGCTGGTGGAAAAAATGCCCTCCGACCACCCGCAGCACGCCATCGTACACAACGATTACCGCTTCGATAACGTGATTCTCGACCCCGAAAACCCGATGCGCATCATTGGCGTGCTGGACTGGGAACTGACCACGCTGGGAGACCCGCTGATGGATCTGGGCAACACCCTCGCCTACTGGATACAGGCAGACGACCCTGCGCCCGTACAGTTGATGCGCCGTCAGCCCAGCAATGCGCCGGGTATGCTGACCCGCCAGCAGTTTGTCGATTATTACGCCGAACGCTCTGGCATCCGCATCGATAACTTCGACTTCTACTACACCTACGGCCTGTTCCGTCTGGCCGGCATCGTGCAACAGATCTACTACCGGTTCTTTCATGGCCAGACCCGGGACAAGCGCTTCGCACAGTTCATTCAGATGAACCTGCTGCTGGAGCGGATGAGCCTGCAAGTGATCGAAAAATCCAGTCTTTGAGTGCAGTGACCCAGGAAACAGGAAACCAACATGTCCAGAACCCAGTTATTCGACCTTGATGGCAAAATCGCCTTTGTTTCCGGTGCCAGTCGCGGCATCGGGGAAGCCATCGCCAGACTGCTGGCCCAGCAAGGCGCACATGTCATCGTCTCCAGCCGCAAGATCGAGGGCTGCCAGCAGGTTGCCGATGCAATCATCGCCGAAGGTGGCAAGGCGACGGCCATCGCCTGCCATATTGGCGAGATGGAACAGATTCAAAGCGTCTTCGAGCAGATTCGCCAACAGTTCGGGCGTCTGGACGTGCTGGTCAACAATGCCGCCACCAACCCGCAGTTCTGCAATGTGCTGGATACCGACCTGGGTGCCTTCCAAAAGACCGTGGACGTGAACATTCGCGGGTACTTCTTCATGTCGGTGGAAGCCGGCAAGCTGATGCGCGAAAACGGCGGCGGCAGCATCATCAATGTGGCCTCGATCAATGGCGTATCTCCAGGCGAATTCCAGGGTATCTATTCGGTGACCAAGGCAGCCGTCATCAATATGACCAAGGTGTTTGCCAAGGAGTGCGCGGCGTTCGGTATCCGCTGCAATGCGCTGCTGCCGGGCCTCACCGACACCAAATTCGCCTCGGCACTGGTCAAGAACGACGCCATTCTCAATGTGGCACTGGCCCAGATCCCCCTCAAGCGCGTGGCCGCGCCCAGTGAAATGGCCGGTGCGGTGCTGTATCTGGCCAGCGAAGCGTCGAGCTATACCACCGGGGTTGCGCTGAATGTGGATGGCGGGTTTCTTTCCTGAGTGCAGCCATGACGTCTGCGTAGGAGCGAATTCATTCGCGAATGAATTCGCTCCCACAGAACCAGATAAGAATTAAATTTCCATAATTATAATTTGTAGAATATATTTTCCGAAAACAATGATCCTTTACGGAGACTGTCATGCGGAAAACCCCTCTCGCTGCGCCACTGGGTATCGGGCTGATCGGCACCGGTTTCATGGGCCGCGCCCATGCCCTTGCATTTCGTAATGTCAGCGCGACTTTTGAGCTGCCTGCCCCTCTCCACCTGGCGGCACTGGCCGATGCAGACAGCGCCCGTGCCGAGCAGTGTGCGCAAGCATGGGGGTTCGAGCGCAGTCATGGCGACTGGCAGCAACTGATCGACGATCCTCAGGTTCAGATCGTGGCGATCACCACACCCAATCATTTGCACTTCCCCATGGCCATGGCAGCCATCGCCGCGGGAAAGGCGGTGTATTGCGAAAAGCCTCTGGCCGTCAGCCTTGCCCAGGCCGATGAGATGCGCCGCAGCGCCCAGACCGCAGGCGTCGTGACGCAAGTGGGTTACAACTATCAGCACAACCCGATGATCGGCCTGGCAAAAGAGATGATCGAGGCTGGCGAGCTGGGGGACATCATCAGTTTCCAGGGCGAGTTCAGTGAGGACTTCATGGGCGACCCGGCTTCGCCATGGTCCTGGCGCTGTGAAGCCGAGCATGCCGGTGGCGCACTGGCCGATCTTGGCAGCCATCTGCTGGCCATGGCCCGCTACCTGTTGGGCGATATCGAAGCAGTGTGCGCCGACTCGAATACGGTGCATCGCCAGCGCCCGAGCACTCGCGGCAGCAGCGAGCTGCGCCCGATTGCGGTAGACGATCAGACCCACGCCCTGCTGCGCTTTGCCAGTGGCGCACGCGGCACCTTCAGCAGCAGCTGGCTCAAGCATGGCTACAAGAATCACCTGAGCTTTGAAATCAGCGGCACTCGCGGCACCCTGGCTTTCGATCAGGAGCGCTTGAACGAACTGCGCATTTATCGCTCGGGCGCCACCGGGCGCGATGGCTTCCAGCGGATACTCGCAGGCCCGGCCCAGGCAGGCTATGCCGCCTTCTGTCCAGCGCCCGGCCATCAACTGGGTTACAACGAACTCAAGGCACTGGAAGTACATTCTCTGATTCAGGCCGTTTGCGGCCTTGGCAAGCGAGGACCGGATTTTGAAGAGGCCTGGCAGATCGAACGCCTGGCAGCGGCGATTCGCCTTGCGGCGCGTGAACAGCGCTGGGTCGGACTGGGTGAAATTTGAGAGCCAGGCTTCGACCATTGTCTGACACTGGGTACACATGGGAGTAGAATGCGCGGCCTTCGGGCAGCCATTCTGCCCCCCTGCCCTATAAGCCGTACCGATCATGCCTTTTGAACTCAGTGTCGACCTTACTACCCTCGCTGTTCTGATCGCCGTTGCCTTCATCGCCGGATTCATCGATGCCATTGCCGGCGGCGGCGGGCTGCTGACCACCCCGGCCCTGATGACAGCCGGCCTGCCGCCGCATCTGGTTCTGGGCACCAACAAGCTCAGTTCGACCTTCGGCTCGGCCACGGCCAGCTTTACCTACTACCGTCGCAAGCTTTTCCATCCACGCCAATGGATGCATGCATTGGTCGGCACCGCTGTGGGTGCGGCACTCGGCGCGGTGATTGCCCATTACCTGCCTGCCGAATGGCTGAACCAGATGCTGCCGGTGATTGTGTTCGGTTGCGGTTTGTACCTGCTGTTCGGCGGCACGCCCAAGGCGCCGCTGGACAGTGACGCGCCGATCAAGAAGAAATGGCAACTGCCCCAAGGCCTGACGCTGGGTTTCTATGATGGCGTGGCGGGTCCCGGCACCGGAGCCTTCTGGACTGTCAGCACCTTGATGATGTACCCCGTGGATCTGGTGAAGGCCAGTGGCGTGGCGCGCAGCATGAACTTCGTCAGCAATGCCGTGGCCTTGTCGGTGTTCATCTTTTCCGGCCAGGTAGACTTCGTGATCGGCCTGAGCATGGGGCTGTCAGTGATGCTCGGTGCCTACTTCGGCGCAGGCACCGCAATCAAGGGCGGTGCCAGGTTCATTCGCCCGGTGTTCATCACCGTCGTGCTCGGCCTGACTGTGCGCCTAGCCTGGCAGCACTGGTTCGGGGGCGCCTGAGCGACGAGCCAGATACGACTCGATCAGATAGCGCGCAATGGAACGGCTGGCCGGCAAAGGCGGCAGGTCATCGATACGGAACCAGCGCGCATCTTCGATCTCATCGACCTGCGGCACGATTTCACCGCTTTCATATTCGGCATGAAAGCCCAGCATCATCGAGTGGGGGAACGGCCAGCACTGGCTGCCCATGTAAGTGATATTGCGGATGCGGATCTGCACCTCCTCCATCACCTCCCGACGCACGCAGTCCTCGGCGGACTCACCCGGTTCGGCAAAGCCCGCCAGAGTGCTGTAGACGCCCGGCACGAAGCGCGGTGAACGGGCCAGCAGGATTTCATCGCCACGGGTAATCAGCACGATCATGCTTGGCGAGATACGCGGATAGAAGCGCAGGTTGTCATGCTCGCAGTACATGGCCCGCTCGCCCGGAATCTGCACCGTCGGGCGGCCACAGGCGCCACAGAATCGATGTTCGCGAGCCCAGGTGCTGATCTGCGCCGCATAGCCAAGCTTTTGATAGACAGCAAAATCGCCTTGCAGCATGAACTGGCGAAGCCCCTGCCAGGTGCATCCTTCGACCTCCACCGACCTGTCGAGCACCAGCACATAGACCGGCTCGCCATCGAAGTGGCCAATCCCATGCTCGCTTTGCACCGGCAGGTCCTGACGCTTGAGCCACTCCCTGGGGAACATGACGCCATTGCCGTCGAGCAGGAAACCCTCGTCGCCATGGACCACGGCCCAACCACCCGTGGCTTGCGTATCCAGAACTGCGGTAGTCCAGCGCGCCGGGCGTGTCATGGCAAAACTCCTCTGGTAACTGGCAAGAATCTTAGCTCCTCAATTGTCGAAAACAGGCTTCTGCTTGCTCATGTGCGCCGCCATGGCCACTTTGAGGTCTGCCGATTGCAGCATGGCAGAGTTCCAGATGGCAACGTGCTCAAGCCCATCGTCAATACGATGGTCGCGCATGTAACCGATCATTTGCTTGGTGCCTTCTATTGCAATGGGAGACTTGGTGGCAATTTCACGGGCGATGGCGAACACACCTTCCAACAGGCTCGGCGCATCGGCAAAAGTACTGTTGACCAGACCGATGCGCTGGGCTTCTTCGGCACCCACGGTGCGCCCGGTGTAAGCCAGCTCACGCATCATGCCGTCACCGATGATACGTGGCAGGCGTTGCAGGGTCCCGACATCGGCAGCCATCCCCATATCGATTTCACGGATCGAGAATTGCGCGTCGGCTGCGGCGTAGCGCATGTCGCACGCGGAAACCAGGTCGATGGCGCCGCCCAGGCAATAGCCCTGAATTGCAGCGAGCACGGGCTTGCGGCAGTTGTCCACCGCAGTGAACGAAGCCTGCATCTGCTGGATCTTGCGCCGCAACATCCGCGCATTGCGCCCGACATCCTTGCCCATCTGCCCCGCGATGGAAGCCAGCAGCGCCAGATCGATCCCCGAGGAAAAATGTTTGCCCGCACCACTCAAAACGACGACACGCACCTCATCGTTCTCCTCGACCCACTGGAATATCTCGATTATTTCACTCCAGAAGGCAGCGCTCATGGCATTGACCTTGTCTGGTCGATTAATCTGCACATGAGCAATGTGATCGGTCAGTTCGACGAGAAAGGCTTGGTAATCGGACACGGGCATCATCCTCAGAGGTGATTATTGTTTTGACTGGCCCGGACTATACCAAGCCCTTCACAACTGCCGTAAGACGACTTTTGTGACATTTCCCGGACCGCGAATCGGCCATGTTCCATGGCCTGACACATAAAAAGTATGAACCGTCGAGGCCTCAAGGGGTCCAGATTCATTGCCTGTATTCGGAAACAAGAGGGCAATACTTGGAAAATTCAAAAGCGGTAACCGGCATAGAAGGTCTGGACGACATCCTTTCGGGTGGTCTTTCACGCAATCATGTTTTCCTTCTCGAAGGGGAACCCGGAACCGGCAAGACCACCGTAGCGCTGCAGTTTTTGCTGGCGGGTGCGCAAACGGGTGAAGTCTGCCTCTACATCACACTCTCGGAAACCGAACGAGAGCTGCGTGAGGGAGCACGTTCCCATGGCTGGGAACTGGATGAACATATCGAGATTTTCGAGCTGACGCCTCCGGAAAGCCTGCTCAATACCGAGCAGCATCAAAGCCTGCTGTACTCCTCCGACCTTGAGCTGGGGGAAGCAACACGGCAGATCTTTGACGTGGTGGAGCGCATCAGGCCATCTCGCGTAGTCATAGACAGCCTTTCGGAAATTCGCCTGCTGGCGCAGAGTTCGTTGCGCTACAGACGGCAGATTCTGTCCATCAAGCATTACTTCGCTCGCTATGACGCGACCGTCATTCTGCTCGACGACCTGACTACGGAGTCTCTGGACAAGACCGTACACAGCGTCGCCCACGGCGTCATCCGCCTGGAAGAACTGACACCCAACTATGGCGCAGAGCGGCGACGCCTCAAGATCGTCAAGTATCGCGGTCAGAAGTATCGCGGCGGCTTCCATGACTTCACCATCATGGAAGACGGAATCCATGTGTTCCCGCGCCTGGTCGCGGCCGAACACCGTAATGACTACATCCGCACGCAACTGGGCAGCGGCATCAAGGAACTCGACGACTTGCTCGGCGGTGGTACGGACGGCGGCTCAAGTACGCTGATCCTCGGCCCGGCCGGCACTGGCAAATCGTTGATCGCACTGGTCTTCGCCGCACAGGCCGTATCTCGTGGCGAGCGGGTCGGCCTGTTCATCTTCGACGAAGAACTGGGCCTGCTGTTTGACCGGATGAAAAAGATAGGCATCGACCTCAAGGCCTTGCAGGCCACGGGCAACCTGATGATCGAGCAGGTGGACGCTGCCGAGTTGTCTCCGGGGGAGTTTTCCCATCGGGTGCGCCGCTGCGTGGATGACAAGCAGATCAAGACCGTTGTCATCGACAGCATAAACGGCTATCAGGCGGCAATGCCGGAAGAGAACTCACTGGTTCTGCACATGCATGAACTTCTGCTTTATCTCAACCGACAAGGTGCCTCGACCTTCATGACCGTGGCGCAACACGGCCTGGTTGGCGATATGCAAACGCCAGTGGATATTACCTATCTGGCAGATACCGTCATCCTGTTGCGCTACTTTGAAGCGCTCGGCCAGATTCGCAGGGCCATATCCATCATCAAGAAACGAACCGGCACTCACGAATCGACGATTCGCGAATACCGCATTGGCAGGAGCGGCCTGAGAATAGGCGAGCCGTTATCAGCCTTTCAGGGTGTCTTGCGCGGCGCTCCCGATTACTTTGGCGAAAGCAAGCCACTGCTCAAGGATGAAGACGAGTGAGTGTCAGCGGATTGTTATCGGAGCGGGCTGTCATTCTGGCCCCCAGAGGACGTGACAGTCAGATTGCGGTAATGATCCTTGAGGAAGCGGGCTATGGAGCAACCATAGCCCGCGATCTCAACGAACTAGGCCAGGAACTGGCTGCCGGAGCGGGACTCGCGATCATTGCCGATGAGGCGCTGCGCGGTGCGGATATCGATCCTCTGGTGAGCCTTCTGGCCAACCAGCCCGCCTGGTCAGACCTGCCTATCGTGTTGCTCACTCACCATGGCGGCCCGGACCAGAACCCTTCGGCACGTCTGGGCAACCTGTTGGGCAACGTCACTTTCCTGGAACGCCCCTTCCACCCCATCACTCTGGTCAGCCTGGTGTCCACGGCCGTGCGCGGCCGTCGACGCCAGTACGAGGCTCGGGCACGCATGGAGGATCTTGTGGAGGGTGAAAGGCGTTTGCAAAACGCCCTCAAGGCAGGTCGGCTCGGTTCATGGCAACTGGAGGCCGGGTTTCTGGTACTGACCTGCTCGGCCATCAGTAAAGCCCACTATGGCCGCGAAGAGCACGAAAACTTCACCTACGACGACTGGCTGGAAGCAGTTCACCCCGAAGATCAGCCCCGTATGCAATCGGCCTTGCAGCGCAGCCTGGATACGGGCGTCGATTTCATCATTGAGTACCGTGATATCTGGCCCGACGGCTCGGTCAACTGGGTCGATGTGCGCGCACGGGCCCTGCGCGCCAAGAACGGCCATGTCAGCGCACTATCCGGAGTGACCTCCGACATTTCTGAGCGCAAGCAGGCCGAAGCCCAGCTCAGAAGCCTCAACGAAACCCTTGAACAACAGGTCGAGGAGCGAACGTCGCAGTTGCGCCATAAGGAAGAGATCCTGCGTCAGTCGCAAAAGATGGAGGCTGTCGGCCAGTTGACCGGCGGCATCGCCCACGACTTCAACAATATGCTGACGGGGATCATCGGCAGCCTTGAGCTGATCAGGCGACGCCTGGCTCGGGGCCGTATCGAGGACCTCGACAACCTGATCGACCTGGGCGTGACCTCCGCCAACCGTGCAGCCGCTCTCACCCATCGTCTGCTGGCCTTTTCCAGACGCCAGTCGCTGGACTCAAAGCCCGTAGAGATGAACCAGTTGATCAGTTCCATGGGCGAATTGATCCAGCGCAGCCTCAACGAAAGCATTCACTTGGACATGCGCCCGCATGCAGAGCTATGGACCGCCGAGGCCGACCCCAACCAGCTGGAAAATGCCCTGCTCAACCTGGTGCTCAATGCACGGGACGCCATGCCCGATGGCGGGCAGTTGCAGATCGAGACCTTCAATCAGCGGCTGGACAAGTCGTTCACCAACGCCCATGAAAACCTTCTGCCGGGCGACTATGTAGTACTGAGTGTCAGCGACAACGGCTGTGGCATGCCGGAAGCCGTGGTCAGCCGTGCCTTTGACCCGTTCTTCACCACCAAACCCATCGGCCAGGGCACAGGGCTCGGGCTGTCGATGATTTATGGTTTCAGCAAACAGTCTCATGGTCATGTCGCCATCAAGAGCGAAATGGGCCGCGGTACGACAGTGCAGTTATTCCTGCCGCGCTTCCAGGGCGATCAGCCTGAAAACGAGCAGAGCTATCAGGGCAACACCCTTTTTGCCAAAGAAGGCGAAACCGTACTTATAGTCGAAGACGATCCAGCCGTACGGGCCTTGGTCAGCGCAGTGCTCGGTGAACTGGGGTACGCCTTCATAGAAGCCGGCGATGCCCGTGGAGCCGTGCCGATTCTGGAGTCGGATCAACGCATTGACTTGCTGATCAGTGACGTCGGCCTGCCCGGCATGAACGGTCGGCAACTGGCGGAAATAGCCCGGCAACTGAGGCCAGAGCTGAAAGTGCTGTTCATTACCGGCTATGCCGAACATGCGGCGGCACGCTCGGGGTTTCTGGACACGGGCATGCAGATGATCACCAAGCCCTTTGCGTTTGATCACCTGACATCCAAGGTACGAGAGATGATCGAGGCCTGAAGCCTCCATTCTGGACGTTTCAGGCCAGCAGGCGCTGGATCTGCGTATGCAGGGTTTCCATGGTGAATGGCTTGGCCAGAATCGGTGCCTTGCGAGTGATCGGGCTGTCGCAATCGAGAATTTCCGCCGGATAGCCGCTGATGAAGATCACTTTGAGTTCAGGTCGCAGTTTGACTGCCGGCTCGGCAATCATCACACCGGAAAAGCCGCCTGGCAGGCGATAGTCGGTGATCATCAGGTCCAGATGGGGCTTTGTCGCAAGAATCTCGAACGCCTGCTCGCCGTTTGTGGCCTGCAAGACTCGATAGCCCTCGCCCGACAGATAGTCGGCCAACAGCATCAAGATCAGGGGTTCGTCTTCGACGATTAGTACGACGTTTTCTGCATCAGCGCTCATGGAACTGCCTTTGTTCTGTAAATAGCTGCCAATACGACCACGGCGCTCTGTAGAGGTTGCGCTAATTTTTCCCGAAAATTTGCAAACCTCTGCAGGAGCGAATTCATTCGCGAGACAGCATTTGAAGGCGATACATTTTTTGGGGATGTACCGACCTCTCGCGAATGAATTCGCTCCTACAGCGGCAGGCAGACCCGGAATGTCGAGCCCTTGCCCTCTTCGCTTTCCACGACAATCCGGCCGCCATGGGCCAGGACGATCTGTTCGGAGATGAACAACCCGAGCCCCAGGCCGGCAACGGCATGCTTGGCCGTTACCCGCTCGAACTGCTGGAAGATGCGCTTCTGGTTTTCCCCGGAAATACCGATCCCCTGGTCGATCACTTCGACCCTTGCCTCTCCGTTGTCACAGTACACACGCACTTCAATCGGCTTGCGGGCGCCGTAGCGCATGGCGTTGGTCAGCAGGTTGGCCACCACCTGCTCTATCCGGAATTCGTCCCAGACACCAATGACCGTGTCATCGGCAAACAGGGTCACGGTAGATTCGGTCGCAGTAATCTGGGCGGAGAAGTTCTCCAGCAACTGGCTGACCAGTTCGCTCAGGTCAAAAGCACTCGGCCGGATCGACAGTTTGCCGGTGCGGATACGGGACACATCGAGCATGTCTTCGATCAACCGGATCAGGCTCTGGATCTGGCGCTCGTCGCGATCGACCATGCCACGCAGTTTTTCCATGGTGAAAGCCGAAGCGTTGTCCTTGGCCAGATGCAGCTTGCGCAGCTGGGTTTCAAGGATCAGGCCATTGAGTGGCGTACGCACTTCATGGGAAACGATGGACATGAAGTCATCGCGCATGCGGATCGCATGCTCAAGCTCGCCCTGTGTCGCCTGCAAGCGCTTGAGCAGCACCTCCTGCTCCTGACGACTCTGCTCCAGTGCCTCGACCTGCAGTTTCACTGCCTTGCGCTGACGATAAAGCTCGACGAACACATTGACCTTGCTCTTGACCGCATGGATATCAAGCGGCTTGTGCAGGAAGTCCACTGCGCCGCTTTCATAGCCCTTGAAGGCGTAGTTGAGCTCACGCCCTGCCGCACTGACAAACACGATGGGGATGTTCTTGGTCTTCTCGGTGCTGCGCATCATCTCGGCCAGCTCAAAACCGTTCATACCGGGCATCTGCACGTCGAGAATGGCCAGGGCGAATTCGTGCTGCAGCAGCAGAGACAAGGCTTCGTCTGCCGAAAGAGCCTTGTAGACTTCTCGGTCATCGCGCTTTATCAACGCTTCGAGGGCGAGCAGGTTTTCCGGCAAATCGTCGACTATCAGCAGTTTTGCCTGGATTTCATTTAGCATGCGATTCGTTCCAGCTCGACCAGCAGTTGGCCTATCTCATTCAAAGGCAGAAGGTAATCGGGCGAATGAAGCGCCAGAGCCGCCTCCGGCATGGTACGTGCCAGGGCCTGATCAGGGTCCTGGATCACGGTAAAGCCACCGTATCTCTTGATGTGCGCCAATCCGAGCGCGCCATCGTTGTTGGCACCGGTCAATAAAATGCCCGCAAGGCGTGAGCCAAAGGCATCGGCAGCCGAATCGAACAAGATATCGATGCTGGGCCGAGAATGAAACACACGCTCTTCCTGGCTCAATGAAAAGCTCTGATCGTTTTCAACCGACAGGTGGTAACCGGCGGGCGCAAAATACAGCGTGCCCGGCACAATCGACTCCTTGTCGTCAGCTTCCTTGACCGGTATCTCCAGACGATTCTGGAACACATGGGCCAACTGGCTGCGTCGCTCCTCAGGCAGATGCAGGACAGTAATGATCGGCAGACGGAAGCCGGGCCTGAGCAAGCTGAATATTTTCAGCAATGCTTCCACACCCCCAGCCGAAGCGCCGACAACAATGGCATCTACGGCCGGCAGGGGGCAATTCTGCGACTCGGCACTGAACGTCGTTTTCATTTTTTCCGGTAGATCCGTTCCGGCTTCACCAATGTCTCGAAAGCATTGCTGTACGCGGAGAAATCCAGAGTCTCCTTGCTGCCCAGCGCCAGGAACCCGCGATGGCACAGCGACTCATGGAACAGCCCGAACGTTCGGTTCTGAAGGTTCTTGTTGAAGTAAATCAGCACATTACGGCATGAAATGAGCTGCGTTTCGGAAAACACGCTGTCAGTGGCCAGACTATGATCGGCAAAGGTGACATTTTCACGCAGGGTCTTGTCGAATATCGCGTAATCATAGGCCGATGTGTAGTAATCCGAGAGCTCGCGCTGACCACCGGCCTTGCGGTAGTTATCGGCATAGGCGCGCACGCTTTCCATGGGGAAGATCCCCTGCTTGGCCTTTTCCAGCGAGTTGGGGTTGATATCGGTGGCGTAAATGATGGTGCGCTCCAGCAAACCCTCTTCGCGCAGCAGGATGGCCATCGAATAAACCTCCTCCCCTGTGCTGCATCCGGCGATCCAGACCTTTATCGAGGGATAGGTTCTGAGCAATGGCACGACTTCCTGGCGAATCGCCAGAAAGTGCGAAGGATCACGAAACATCTCGCTGACCGGAATGGTCAGGAACTGCAGCAATTGCATGAAGGCCGCCGGGTCATGCAGCACCCGCTCCTGCAAGGCGGAGATGGTGCTGCAATCGAACTGGCGCAAGGCATGACTGACCCGACGCTTGATGGAAGCGCCGGAGTAATCCCGAAAGTCGTAGCTGTACTTCAGGTAAATAGCATCAATCAGCAGTCGCAGCTCGATATCAGCGTTTCGATCAAGAACCATGAAAAAACCTGAAAGAGTGAATCGGTTGGGCCACTGCCATTCAAATACGTTCCATTTTCGGCAGCCAGACCCGGATCAGCGAGAATAGCCGGTCAAGATCGATCGGCTTGGCCAGGTAATCGTTGGAGCCCGCTTGCAGGCAACGCTCCTGGTCATCCTTCATCGCCTTGGCAGTCACCGCAATGATCGGCAGCTTGCGCCAGCGCGGGTCTTTGCGGATCTCGACAGTCGCTTCGTAACCATCCATTTCCGGCATCATCACGTCCATCAGCACCAGATCGATATCCTCGACCTCGTTGAGCCTGGCAATTGCCTCAAGGCCGTTGCGAGCGATCTCGACCACGGCACCCTTGTGCTCCAGAGCGCTGGTGAGGGCAAAGATATTGCGTACGTCGTCATCGACCACCAGGATCTTGCGCGCCTCGAAGACCTTGTCACGGCTGCGTGCGGTCTTGAGCATTTTCTGGCGCTCGTTGGAGAGCTGCGACTCGATCTTGTGCAGAAACAGCGTCACCTCATCGAGCAGACGCTCCGGCGAACGGGCACCCTTGATGATGATCGAGCGCGAATACTTCATCAGCTCGGCTTCTTCGTCACGGGTCATATTACGCCCCGTGTAAACGATCACCGGCGGGAAGGCACGGATGTCCTCGGTGGACATGCGCTTGAGCAATTCATTACCCAGCATGTCCGGCAACTTGAGGTCGATGATCATGCAGTCGTAGATGTTCTCGCGCAACAGATCCAGAGCTTCCTGAGCGAACCCCACTGCGGTGATCTCGATATCATCGTCGCCAATCAGACGCGCGATGCTGTCACGCTGCAAAGCATCGTCCTCGACCAGCAGGATGCGCTTGACCTTCTGGGTCAGCTTGGCTTCGAGCCTGGCGAATACATCCTTGAGTTCTTCGCGGGTGGTCGGCTTCACGGCATAGCCGATGGCCCCCATGTGCATGGCGGCCTCCTGACGATCCTCGACGGAAATCACATGCACCGGGATGTGCCGGGTAGGCGCCAGTTCCTTGAGGCGTTGCAGCACGGTCAGCCCGGAGTGATCCGGCAGGCGCATGTCCAGCAGGATTGCGTCGGGAGTGTACTGCGCCGCCAGATTGAAGCCGTCATCGGCGGCGTGGGCGACCAGACAGTCGTATCCCAGTTCGTGGGCCAGATCGAAAAGAATCTGGGCGAACGACACTTCATCCTCGATGACCAGAATGCAGCGACCGCTGAACGGCGCCTTGTGGCGATCATCGGCAAAGGTCGGCTGAGGTTTTGCCGACACAGGCTCGGCAACGGGCGGGCTCACAACCGGCAGCGTGACGACGGGTGAGGAAATGATCGCTGAGCGCTCGCCAGCATCCTCTTCACGCCCTTGATCGACGTATTGCTCCGGCAGCACCAGAGAGAAAATACTGCCCTGCCCCGGCGCGCTGGTGACGCTGATGGAACCGCCAAGCAACGCTGCCAGATCGCGGGAAATCGACAACCCCAGACCGGTGCCGCCGTAACGACGGTTGGTCGTGCCGTCGGCCTGACGGAAGGCCTCGAAAATGCTTTGCTGATGCTCCTGGGCAATCCCGATCCCGGAATCGCGCACGGTAAACACAATGCCCGCTCCCGGTTGGCGGGAGACGATCATGCTGACAGAACCGCTCTCGGTGAACTTGATCGCGTTGGACAGCAGGTTCTTGAGGATCTGCTCCAGACGCTGGCGGTCGGTGAACAGCATGGTCGGCGTTCCAGGTTGCACCTCCACGCTGAAGTCCAGATTCTTGTCGGTCGCCAAAGGCTGGAACAGGCCGCGCAGGCCATCCACCAGACGCGACACACTGCTGTTCTCCGGCCGAACCTCCAGCTTGCCCGCCTCGACCTTGGAGATATCCAGAATGTCATTGATCAGGTTCAGCAGGTCATTGCCCGCCGAATAGATCGACTCGGCAAACTTCACCTGCTCTTCGGTGAGGTTCTCTGTCGGGTTTTCAGCCAGCAGCTTGGCCAGGATCAGCGAGCTGTTGAGCGGCGTGCGCAGCTCATGGGACATGTTGGCCAGGAATTCGGACTTGTACTTGCTGGAACGTTGCAGCTCATCGGCACGGGCCTGCAACTCAACCTGGGCCAGGCTCAGCTCTTCGTTCTTGCTGTCCAGGATGTCGCGCTGGTCTTCAAGCGCCTGGCTTTGTTCGGCCAGTTGGGTATTGGTCTGCTCAAGCTCGGCCTGCTGGGTTTCCAGATGCGCCTGGGATTCCTTGAGGATGCGCGATTGCTCTTCGAGTTCTTCGTTGGCGGTGCGCAACTCTTCCTGCTGGACCTGCAACTCTTCGTTGAGCTGCTGGGTTTCGGTCAGGACTTCCTGCAAGCGCTGGCGATAACGCGCCGCTTCGATGGAAGTCCCTACATTCGCTGCCACCAGCTCCAGGAATTCGGTGTCCTTGTCGGTCAGCGCCCGCAGAAAGCCCAGTTCGACCACACCATTGACCTGATCGTCATTGGTGGTGGGCACGATCACGACACTGCGCGGCAGACCTTCGCCCAGACCCGAGCTGTACTTGAAGTAATCGCTGGGCAGTTCATTGAGCGTGACGATGCGGTTCTGCTGCGCGGCCTGACCGATAACGCCCTCACCGCTGAAGATTGTCTGCTCCTGCTGCTCCTGCTCTCGGGAAAGGCCGTAAGAGGCCACACGCTGCAGACCACCATGCTCCTGGCGAACATAAACAGCCGCAACAACCGCGCCCAGGTACTGGGCAAAGAATTGCAGAATATGCAGCCCGAGGGTGTTGAGAGTCAGTTGCCCCAGGACCTGCTCAGCCAGTTCGCTCTGACCATTACGCAACCAGGCGACCTTCTGCAGGCGCTCAGCGTTATCTTCGAGCTGACTGAGGTTTGCGCTGTAGGTATTTGAAAGAGAAAGCAGATCACGCCTTCCGAAGTAAGCGAGGATGCCACTGACCGTCAGCACAAAGATCAGGTACAGCACCACCGACGCAATGGTCGTGCGGGTCACGTCGGCATTGCGTGCAAGACGCAACTGCTGCTCCATGGAAATGGCCTGATCGTACTCGGAGCGGATTTCATCGGTAATACGCTTGCCACGCCCTGACTGGGTAGCCGTCCGATAATCCCCACTCTGACGACGCAGATCGATCATCTCCTGAGCGAAACGCTCCCACTCCTCATGCAGGGTGGCCAGTCGGCGAAAACGATCCAGTTGCGTCGCGTTATCGGCAACCAGTTCTGCCAGGGTTTTCAGCTCTGCCTTGAGCACAGGTCTTGCGACTTCATAAGGGTCAAGAAAGCTTTCCTGGCCGGTCAGCAGAAAACCGCGCATCCCCGTCTCCATGTCGATGGAGAGTTTCATGGAGCGGTTGGTGCTATTGATGACCCGATCCGTATGCTCGACCCATTGGATGACCGAGAGCAGATAGGTGATCAGCAAGACAAAGAAAAACGCACTTAAAACGCCAACACCCAGCGGCAGACTGACATTACGAACCAATAACTTGCGAAAGCGCTGTTCATCGACGACAGACGTCCGGATCATGAAAAGTCCCTGGCGATATATCAAAACGTTAGAGTTTGCCGCAACGGCAAGAAAAAGACTCAGTTTTCTCACATAGAGGATTGAAATCTCACACATAAATCGGCGATAAGCTCGCCCACATCAAGCGAATAAAGCCTGCTGGCAAAGGATAGCTATTCGATTCGATTCTGACGGAACTTCTGGTTGTGTTTTATTTACTGATGGAAGGAATGGGCAAGAAATCACCCGTCCCGATCAGACCAGGCTGTTTTTGACGGCTGCATGATCCAAACGCAGTGACTTTTCGTACAAAAGCCCGCAGGCTGCGCCAGTGCGTAGCCTTCACTACCATTTTCTAGGAAATCGCCATGCCTGACGCAGCCAACACCATTCTTGTGGTCGAAGATGACAGCATCGTACGCATGCTGATCGTCGATGTGCTTGAAGAACTGGAGTATCAGGTACTTGAAGCGTCGGACGCCCAGGAGGCGCTGGCCCATATCAAGGACGAGGCCACTCACATCGACTTGCTGATGACCGATCAGGGCCTGCCTGACATGCGTGGTACGGAGCTGGCCAGACAAACCCGGCAACTGCGCCCGCAACTGCCGGTCCTGTTTGCCAGCGGCTATTCGGAAAACATCGAAGTCCCGGATGGCATGCATTCGATTGGCAAGCCGTTTTCCATCGATGACCTGCGCGACAAGGTAAAAAGCATCCTTGGCTAATCATGACGTTCACCCTGCACAGACTCCGCCCCGAGTAAAAACCAGCCTGCTGATCATTGGTTATGTATGGCCCGAGCCCCGTTCCTCCGCGGCCAGCGGCCATGTCATGCAACTGATCCAGTGTTTTCTCGAACAGGATTGGCACATCACCTTCGCCAGCCCGGCCACCGAAGGTGAACACCGGGCCGACCTGAAAAGCCTGGGGATTGAAGAAGTCCATATCGAGCTCAACAGCAGCAGCTTCGATACCTTCGTCAGTGAGCTACAGCCCGATATCGTGCTGTTCGACCAGTTTCTCATCGAAGAGCAATTTGGCTGGCGCGTTGAAAAGCATTGCCCGAATGCCTTGCGGGTACTGGAAACTTCCGACTTTCAGAGCCTGCGCCATACACGCCATCAGATTCTCAAGGATCATTTGAATGAATCGTCAGAGCCTGACGATCTGAATGACTTTTTCGCGATCGACCACTCAAGCCTCTTTGCCCGAATCGCCAGCAGCGATCTGGCCCAGCGCGAAGTGGCCTCACTCTATCGCTGCGACCTCAACCTGATGGTTTCTGACGTGGAGATCGACCTGCTGAGCGGCCAGTTCGGCGTGCCGAAATCCCTGCTGCACTGGTGCCCATTGATGCTCGATGGCGTACCGGACAGCGTGACGCCGTTCGAGCAGCGGGCGCACTTTCTCAGCATCGGCAACTTCCGGCATGCGCCCAACTGGGATGCCGTGCTCTGGATGAAAAACGCCATCTGGCCGCTGATTCGCCAACAGTTGCCGACTGCGCAATTGCATATCTATGGCGCCTACACACCGCCCAAGGCCACCGCTCTGCATAACGCGGCGCAGGGTTTTCATGTCATGAACTGGGCCGAAGACGCCCTGCAAGTGATGTCTGCCGCGCGCATATGCCTGGCACCGATACGCTTCGGGGCGGGCATCAAGGGCAAGCTGATGGATGCCATGCTCAGCGGCACGCCTTCGGTAACGACGCCCGTGGGCGCCGAAGCCATGAGCGGCGACCTGCCATGGCCTGGCGCAATTGCCCGCAGCGCCAGCGAAATCGCCAGCGCGGCGGTGCGTCTGTATCAGGATCAGACCTTGTGGACCGAAGCCCAGACCGCGGGCCGGACTATCCTTCAGGCGCGCTTTCAGCACAGGCAACACTGCGCGAGCCTGATCGAACGTATCGAAACCCTGCGTCAGGACTTGCCGCGCCATCGCCTCACCAACTTCACCGGCGCGATGCTGCGCCATCACCACCACAAAAGTACTCAGTACATGGCGCAGTGGATCGAGGCGAAGAATCGCAAGGATTGACTCAACCTTTGCGCAGCAGATAGGTGTCCATGATCCAGCCCTTGCGGCTGCGGGCTTCGTCCCGTAGCCGCCTGATCTGCCCACAGACCTGATCGAGCGGGCCGGACAGCAGGATCTCGTCCGGCGTGCCCAGATAAGCCCCCCAGTAGATATCCAGCCCCTGCCCGACAAAGCGCTCGAAAGTGCAGTGTGCATCGAGCATCACGACCACATTATCCAGTTCACTCTCGGGCATGGCAGCCAATCGCCTGCCGGTGGTGATGCGGATCGGTTCGCCAATGCGGTTCAGCGGCACCCGATGTCGTGCTACCAGCGCCTGAACGCTGGTGATGCCGGGAATCACCTGATACTCGAAGACCTCCCGGCCACGCGCCAGTACCTGATCGAGAATCCTGAGGGTGCTGTCGTACAGCGACGGATCCCCCCAGACCAGAAACGCCCCGACCTCCCCCGCTCTCAGTTCATCACCGATCAGCCGCTCGAACAGAACCGCCCGCTGCTCATGCCAATGTTCGATGCCGCGCTCATAGCCCTGAGGATCATCTTCGCGCTGCGGGTCCCGGACCTGCACCAGTCGATAGTTGTCGTTCTGGATATAACGCTGACAGATGTCTTTTCTCAGGCGCAGCAGATCATCCTCGGCATAGCCCTTGTCCAGCAGGAAGAACACCGTGGCGCGGTTCAGGGCATTGATGGCCTGCACTGTAATTTGTTCAGGATCTCCGGCACCAATACCGATCAGAAGGATCTGTTTCATCAGGCAATGACTCCGGTTTCGATGCGGACAGCATTAGACGACTGGGCATGAATAGAACAATTAAGGCACATTAGCAGACTGGCAACTTCTGAAGGCGGTCAGACCATGACAAGAACAACAAGAATCACAGACCCTTCCTACGAATTGATGGACGATCACAATGGCCTGTCGATCATCTACCGCGAACACGGTTTCCCCTGCCCGCTGGTGCGCTGGCATTTCCACAAGGAATACGAGCTGCACCTGATCGTCGCCAGCTCCGGCAAAGTGTTCGTCGGTGACTACATTGGCAACTTCAACCCCGGCAGCCTGTTCCTCACCGGGCCGAACCTGCCGCACAACTGGATCAGCCAGATTCAGGAAGATGAAGTAGTGGCCAAGCGCGACATGCTGGTCAATTTCACCGATGAACTGCTGGAAAGCGGCAACCAGGTGTTTACCGAACTCAAGAGCCTGACCCCGCTGCTGGAGCGCGCCCGGTACGGCATCGAATTCCGCTGCAAGCGCACGATCCGTCAGGCCATGAAGCTGATGCAGAAAATCGCCGACTCCAGCGGTATCACCCGGCTCGGGCACTTCCTGATTCTGCTGGAGCTGCTGGCGGCCAGCGACGACTTTCAACTGCTTTCGGGGACCACGGTGTCGCACATGGCCGACGAGCACAGCGTTGAGCGCACCAACCGGGCGGTGGACTACATTTTTGCCCACTATGGGCGCGAATTGCCCCTTGAAGAGGTCGCTGAATACCTGGGCATGAAACCGACGTATTTCTCTCGTGTATTCAAACAGGCCACTGGCCGCTGCTTCGTGGAGTTCGTCAATCGCCTGCGCATCAGCAAGTCCTGTGAGCTGCTGGCCGATGGCGACAAGCCGGTGACGGATATCTGCTTCGAGTCGGGATTCAATAACATTTCCAACTTCAATCGCCGCTTCCAGCAGCTCAAAGGGATGACGCCGTCACACTATCGACGCCTTGCCGTCCAGCGCCTGACCGAGCAGAACCTGTACTGATTCACCCTGCCTGCGGCCATCTCGTCTACGCTGATTCTGCATTGCAGCCTGCCTGAGCGCGGTTGCGGTGCGTTTTCAAAGCACTGCCGAATGCAAAAAAGTATCAGTTGAAGTGCGGTGCAGGATTTGTCATCGCGTCTCAAGGTCGTTGTAATCAGCTCACATCTTCCTCACCTCCGGAAGAGACAAAAACAATAACCGACCCTCCATGACTCCCAGAGCATGGACGAGGAGTGATCAATGAAGACCCCAGCAAAATTACTGCTTGCCAGTTCAGTCCTCAGCGCCGGTTTCCTGTTCGGCGGCAACGCTGTTGCAGGGACCGTGACCATTGCCACGGTCAACAACAGCGACATGATTCGCATGCAACGCCTCTCCAAGACCTTTGAAGAACAACATCCTGACATCAAGCTCAACTGGGTCGTGCTGGAAGAAAACGTCCTGCGCCAGCGTCTGACCACCGACATTGCCACCAAGGGCGGCCAGTTCGACGTGCTGACCATTGGCATGTACGAAGCCTCACTGTGGGGCGCCAAGGGCTGGTTGCAGGAAATGAAGGATCTGCCTGCCAGTTACCAGCTCGATGATGTTTTCCCGTCGGTGCGCGACGGGTTGTCGGTGGACGGCAAGTTGTTTGCCCTGCCGTTCTATGCAGAAAGCTCGATTACCTACTACCGCAAGGACCTGTTCCAGAACGCCGGGCTGACCATGCCGGAGCGTCCGACCTGGACCCAGATTGCCGAGTTCGCGGGCAAGCTCACCGACAAGTCCAAGGAGCAATACGGCATCTGCCTGCGCGGCAAGGCCGGCTGGGGCGAGAACATGGCGCTGATTACCACGGTGGCCAACGCCTACGGCGCACGCTGGTTCGATGAACAATGGAAACCCCAGTTCGATCAGCCGGAATGGAAAGACGCCCTCAACTTCTACGTCAACACCATGAAGCAATCCGGGCCACCGGGCGCATCGAGCAACGGTTTCAACGAGAACCTGGCGCTGTTCAACAGCGGCAAGTGTGCTATCTGGGTCGATGCCAGCGTGGCTGGTTCCTTTGTCACCGACAAGAGCCAGAGCAAGGTCGCCGACCATGTCGGCTTTACCTATGCGCCTCATCAAGTGACGGAAAAAGGCTCGTCGTGGCTGTATTCCTGGTCGCTGGCGATTCCGACCAGTGCCAAGAACACCAAGGACGCCCAGGCCTTCACTCAGTGGGCAACGTCCAAGGAATATGCCGCTCTGGTCGCAGAGAAAGACGGCGTATCCAACGTGCCGCCAGGTACGCGGGCATCGACCTACACGGATGAATACAAGAAAGCCGCGCCATTCGCCGATATCACCCTCAAATCGCTGATGGCCGTGACGCCCAAGACACCAACGCTCAAGCCGGTGCCTTACGTGGGCATCCAGTTGGTGACCATTCCCGAGTTCCAGGCCATCGGCACCAGTGTCGGCCAGCAGTTCTCGGCTGCACTGATCGGTCAGTCGACAGTGGAGAACGCCTTGAAAACGGCGCAAAACTCCACAGAGCGCGACATGAAACGAGCCGGCTACCCGAAAAAGTAGGCCTCACGACTCAAGCCGAGGGGCACTTGCCCCTCGACTCCCGCTGACAGGCAAATCCCGGTTCGGAGTTCCCCATGAAGACCTCAGCCATTCCTGCTCGCCCGGATTTGTCCGGCGATGCCTCCAAGGCCAGAAACAACAGGTTCAAACCCGGATGGTTTCTGGTCAGCCCTTCCGTGGCGCTCTTGCTGATCTGGATGATCGTGCCTCTGGGCATGACCATTTATTTCTCGCTGATTCGCTACAACCTGTTGAGCCCCGGCGAAAACGAATTCGTCGGGCTGGAAAACTTCACGTACTTCGTCACCGACAGCGGTTTCCTGCCCGGTGCCGGTAATACCTTGTTGCTGGTGGGCAGCGTACTGGCGATCAGTGTGATCCTCGGTGTATTGATTTCCGCCCTGTTGGAAGCCAGCGAGTTTTTCGGCCGCGGCATCGTACGGGTACTGTTGATCTCGCCGTTCTTCATCATGCCAACGGTCAGCGCCCTGATCTGGAAGAACCTGATTTTCCACCCGGTTTCCGGCGTACTGGCCGCCGTGTGGCGCTTCTTCGGGGCCGAGCCCGTCGACTGGTTCGCTCATTACCCGATGCTGTCGATCATTATCATCGTGTCCTGGCAATGGTTGCCGTTCGCGATCCTGATTCTGATGACCGCCATGCAGTCGCTGGACCAGGAGCAGAAAGAGGCCGCCCGACTCGATGGCGCCGGGCCGATTGCGATTTTCTGGCACCTGACCCTTCCCCACCTGGCCCGGCCGATTGCCGTGGTGGTGATGATCGAAACGATTTTCCTGCTCTCGGTGTTTGCCGAAATCTTCACCACCACCAATGGCGGGCCGGGCTTTGCCTCGACCAACCTGGCGTACCTGATCTACATCCAGGCGTTGCTGCAGTTCGATGTCGGCATGGCCTCGGCGGGCGGCCTGATTGCGGTCGTCATTGCCAATATCGCGGCGATCATCCTGATCCGGATGATCGGCAAAAACCTCACCGACAAGTCATGAGGGCCTTGCCATGATGACGCTCAAACAATCACGCCGCCTGCAAAGCCTGCTGCTCGGGGTCTTGTCCTGGCTTATCGCCGCACTGGTGTTCTTCCCGATCTTCTGGATGGTGCTGACCAGCTTCAAGACCGAGATCGACGCCTTCGCGACGCCGCCGCAACTGTTTTTCACGCCGACGCTGGAAAACTACCTGCACATTCAGGAACGCAGCGATTACTTCCACTTCGCCTGGAACTCGGTACTGATTTCGTTCAGCGCCACGATCCTGAGCATGCTGGTGGCCATTCCTGCGGCCTACTCAATGGCGTTCTTCGAGACCAAGCGCACCAAGAGCACACTGCTGTGGATGCTCTCGACCAAGATGCTGCCGCCGGTGGGCGTGCTGATGCCGATCTATCTGCTGGCCAAGACCTTCGGCCTGCTGGATTCGCGTCTGGCGCTGATCATCATCTACACGCTGATCAACCTGCCGATCGTGGTCTGGATGATTTACACCTACTTCAAGGACATTCCGGGAGAAATCCTCGAAGCCTCGCGGCTGGACGGTGCCAGCACGCGCCAGGAAATATTCCGGGTGCTGATGCCGATCTGCAAGGGCGGCCTGGCTTCGACGGCGCTGCTGTCCTTGATCCTGTGCTGGAACGAGGCCTTCTGGTCCCTGAACCTCACCTCGTCCAACGCCGCGCCGCTCACTGCACTGATCGCCTCGTACTCAAGCCCTGAAGGGTTGTTCTGGGCCAAGCTCTCGGCCGTCTCGACCCTGGCCTGCGCACCGATCCTGATTTTCGGCTGGATCAGCCAGAAACAACTGGTCCGCGGCCTGTCGTTCGGCGCAGTCAAATAGCCCGAATTCAAGAATAAAAACGGAGTCAAGCATGGCTAATCTCAGTATCAGAAATCTGCAAAAAGGCTTCGACGGCCATCAGATCATCAAAGGCATCGATCTGGATGTGAAGGATCGCGAGTTCGTGGTCTTTGTCGGCCCGTCGGGTTGCGGCAAGTCCACCCTGCTGCGCCTGATTGCCGGGCTTGAGGAAGTCACCTCGGGGAGCATCGAACTCGATGGCCGCGAGATCACCCAGGTCACACCGGCCAAGCGCGACCTGGCCATGGTGTTCCAGACCTACGCCCTGTACCCGCACATGACCGTGGGCAAGAATCTGTCCTTTGCCTTGGACCTGGCGGGCGGCGACAAGGCCGAGATCAAGAAGAAAGTGGATGAAGCCGCACGCATCCTGGAGCTTGGGCCACTGCTGGAGCGTAAACCCAAGCAGCTTTCAGGTGGTCAGCGCCAGCGGGTCGCCATTGGCCGGGCCATCGTGCGCAACCCGAAAATCTTCCTGTTCGACGAACCGCTTTCCAACCTCGACGCTGCTTTACGGGTACAAACCCGGCTGGAGCTGTCGCGCCTGCACAAAGAGTTACAGGCAACGATGATTTACGTCACCCACGATCAGGTCGAAGCCATGACTCTGGCCGACAAGGTGGTGGTGCTCAATGGCGGCAAGGTGGAACAGGTGGGCTCACCACTGGAGTTGTATCACCATCCGGCCAACCTGTTTGTCGCGGGTTTTCTCGGCACGCCGAAAATGGGCTTTCTCAAGGGCCGGATCAGCCGCGTCGACAACCAGGACTGCGAAGTCGAACTGGATGCCGGTACACGCATCACCCTGCCGGTAAGACGTGCCGGCTTGAGTGTCGGGGCTCCGGTCACGCTGGGCATTCGTCCCGAGCATCTGAACATTGCCCAGAACGGCGAGTGCCAGTTGCAGGTTACTGCCGATGTCAGCGAGCGTCTGGGCAGCGATACCTATTGCCATGTCCGCACCCGTTCGGGCGAAGCGCTGACCATGCGTATCCGTGGCGATCTGGCCAGCCAGTACGGCGAAACCCTGAACCTGCATCTCGATAGCGCCCACTGCCATCTGTTCGACGATCAGGGGTTGGTCATTGCCAAGGCCTTGCCGGTCGCTGCCTAACGTATTGGAGAGCCTTTGACATGAAACTGAACAAACAGAACCTGTCACAACTGGGCGCCGATATTGCCCGCCCCGCCTACTCTGCCAGCGAAACCCGCCAGGGCATTGCCCATATTGGCGTCGGTGGATTTCATCGCGCACATCAGGCGTTTTACACCGATGCATTGATGAACAGCGGTGAAGGTCTGGACTGGAGCATCTGCGGCGTCGGCCTGCGCCCCGAAGACCAGGCCGTGCGCGATGCACTGGCCGGCCAGGACTATCTGTACACCCTGTATGAGCTGGGTGACACGCCAGACACTGAAACCCGGATCATCGCCTCCATCAGTGGCATGTTGCTGGCCGAGGAAGATCCCCAGGCCTTGATCGACAAACTGGCCAGCCCGGACATCCGCATTGTGTCCCTGACCATTACCGAGGGTGGCTATTGCATCGACGACAGCAACGGCCAGTTCATGGCGCACCTGCCGCAGATCCGCCACGACCTGACCCACCCCAATACGCCCGGCACGGTATTCGGTTTTCTGTGTGCCGCGCTGGCCCGTCGGCGTGCTGCGGGCATACCGGCCTTTACGCTGATGTCCTGCGATAACCTGCCCCACAACGGCGCCGTTACCCGCAAGGCACTGCTGGCCTTTGCTGCCCTGCGCGATGCCGACCTGCATGACTGGATTGCCGAAAACGTCAGCTTCCCCAATGCCATGGTCGACCGCATCACGCCCATGACCAGCTCGGCCCACCGCCTGAAACTGGCCGATGAAAAGCATATCGACGACGCATGGCCAGTGGTCTGCGAGCCGTTCGTGCAATGGGTGCTGGAAGACAAGTTCGTCAATGGCCGCCCGGCCTGGGAAAAGGTCGGCGTACAGTTCACCGACGACGTGACGCCCTACGAAGAAATGAAGATCAAGCTGCTCAACGGCAGCCACCTTGCATTGACCTACCTGGGTTTTCTGAAGGGTTACCGCTTCGTCCACGAAACCATGAACGACCCGCTGTTCGTGCGTTATATCCGGGCCTATATGGACCTGGATGTCACCCCGCAGCTGGCTTCGGTGCCAGGCATCGATCTGGAAGGCTACAAGGACACGCTGATCGAGCGCTTCTCCAATCAGGCGATTGCCGATCAACTGGAGCGTGTGTGTTCGGACGGCTCGTCGAAATTCCCCAAGTTCACCATTCCGACCATTAACCGGCTGATTCTCGATCAGGGCAATCTGGAGCGCGCATCACTGGTGGTGGCTGCCTGGGCCTTGTACCTCAAGGGCGTGGACGAGAACGGCACGACCTACAGGATTCCCGATCCACGGGCTGACTTCTGTCAGGCGCTGGTGGCCGACGATGTTTTGCTGACTCAGCGGCTGCTGGACGTGGAAGAAATCTTTGGCCTGGCAATCCCTCGCTCGGCCGAGTTCGTCGCAGCCTTTGAGCAGAACCTCAATAACCTGCGGGACTTGGGAGTCAGCGGCACACTGGAAAAAATCCTGGCCAACAGCCCTTGAGAGGCAACCATGTTTCTTGGAATCGATTGCGGGACCCAAGGTACCAAAGCCATCGTTCTGGATGCTGATAGCGGTCAGGTGCTAGGCGAAGGCTCAGCCCCGCACAGCCTGATCAGCAACGCCCATGGCCGACGTGAACAGGATGTGCAGCAGTGGCTGGACGCGCTGGAGCAGGCGACCCGCAGCGCTCTGAAACAGGCTGGCATTTCAGGCCAGCAGATCAAGGGCATTGGCGTTTCGGGCCAGCAGCACGGTCTGGTGCTGCTGGACGCTCAGGGCCAGGTGCTGCGCCCGGCCAAATTGTGGTGCGACACCGAAACCACTCCCGAGAACCAGCGCCTGCTGGATTATCTGGGCGGCGAGCAAGGTTCGCTGCAACGTCTGGGGCTGGTCATTGCACCGGGCTATACGGTTTCCAAGCTGTTGTGGACCAAGGAGCAGCACCCGGAACTGTTCGGGCGCATCGACAAGATCCTGCTGCCTCACGATTACCTCAATTACTGGCTGACCGGGCGTTGCTGCACGGACTATGGGGATGCGTCGGGAACGGGCTACTTCAATGTTCGCAGCCGGGAATGGGATCTGCCGCTGCTGGCGCATATCGACCCGACCGGCCGCCTGGGCAAGGCGCTTCCAGAACTACTGCCGGCGCAACACAAGGTCGGCACGATTCGGGATGAAGTCGCCAGGCGGCTGGGCCTGAATCCCGAAGCGGTGGTGTCCAGCGGTGGCGGCGACAACATGATGGGAGCCATCGGCACCGGCAATATCCAGCCGGGCCTGATTACCATGAGCCTCGGTTCGTCAGGCACCATCTACGCCTTTGCCGATCAGGCATTTGTCAGCGAGCAAGCGTCGGTGGCAACCTTCTGCTCCTCATCCGATGGCTGGCTGCCATTGATCTGCACCATGAACCTGACCAATGCCACCAGTGCGATTCGCGAGCTGTTCGCGCTGGATATCAACGGCTTCAATCAGGCCATAGCCCAGGCCCCGATTGGTGCGGAGGGCGTGCTTATGCTGCCGTTTCTAAACGGCGAACGGGTCCCCGCCCTCCCCGATGCCACCGGCAGCATTCTGGGTCTGAACAGCACCAACCTGACCCAGGCCAATCTGTGCAGGGCCGTGGTTGAAGGGACCAGCCTCGGGTTACGCTACGGGCTGGACCTGCTGCGGGCCAGCGGCATCAAGAGCCAGACCATCCGTTTGATCGGCGGCGGCTCGAAAAGCGCCATCTGGCGACAGATGATTGCCGACATCATGGATACTCCCGTCATCTGCACCGAATACGCCGAAGCGGCGGCACTGGGTGCGGCGATTCAGGCGGCCTGGTGCTGGTCTGGCGAGCATGGGCAGACAGCGGATCTGCAAGCACTTTGCGAACGTTGTGTCAGGCTTGATCCAGATAGCGAAACCCATCCAGTCCAGGAGAACGTGGCCGCCTACGAGCGAGTCTATTCACGTTATCAAGATCAATTGCGGGCAGCCTGATCCTGCCCTTTCACGGAGCACCTATGTTTCTTGTCTGCGGCGAAGCGCTTTTTGACATTTTTACCCGAGCGGACGACAACGGCTCGCTCAACCGGCTGGGCCTTGAAGCCATTGCCGGTGGCTCCCCCTTCAACGTGGCGATAGGTTTACGCCGTCTGGGGGTCGAAGCGGCCTTTTTTGCCGGGCTGTCCACCGATTATCTCGGACAGCGCCTGCGGGCGGTGCTGGAGCAGGAAGCGGTCAACCCCGATTACCTGATCGACTTTGCAGCGCCTACGACCCTGGCCATGGTCGCAGTCGGTGCCAATGGCTCGCCCACCTACAGTTTCCGGGGCGAAGGCTGTGCCGACCGGCAACTGCGCCTGGAACACTTGCCCACACTGGATGAAAAAGTGCGCGGCATTCATGTCGGTTCGTTTTCACTGGTTGTGCAGCCGGTCGCCGATACCTTGCTGGCGCTGGTTGCCCGGGAAAGCAACAACCGTCTGATCACCCTGGACCCGAATGTGCGGCTCAATCCGGAGCCGGATATAGAGCGCTGGCGCACCCGGATCCACGCCTTTGCCGAGCACGCGCATATCATCAAGGTCAGCGACGAAGACCTGCACCTGCTCTACCCGGACAGCACCCCGCAAAGCATTGCGCAAGAGTGGCTGAACAAGCGCTGCCAGTTGGTGGTCCTGACCCGGGGTTCGGAAGGTGCCAGCATTTTTACCCGGCAACACGGAAACTGGTCGGTGGCGGCACAAAGCGTCAAGACCGTGGATACGGTGGGCGCAGGAGATACCTTTCAGGCAGCATTGCTGACGTTCCTCAGCGAACGCCAACTGGACAACGCGCAAAGCCTGGAATCACTGTCGCGGGAAACCCTGGATGAAATGCTCGGCTTTGCCGTCAGGGCAGCGGCACTGACCTGTACCAAGGTGGGGCCGGATCTGCCGTATCGGCATCAGCTGGCGTGATTTTCGCGACTGAAGTCGCTCCTACACCCGCGTAGGAGCGAATTCATTCGCGAAAGATACGCTACGCAACCATCCCGGCCTTGATGCCGTTGATTCTGGCATTGATGTCATCAACGGCAGCGGTTTGCTGCTCCTTGAGAGCCTCCTGGACTTTCTTGTCCAGAGCCAGTTTCTCTTCAGGCGTCATGGCGTCGTATTCCTCTTTGCTGACGCCAGTGAGTTTTTCACGCATTTTCTCTTCGGCAGACTGCTTCATGTAATCCATGAATTCCTGCTGAACAGAGCCAGTCGGAGTATCCGTGTTGATTGCACTGGTTGAGCCGGTCGAGGCGATAAAACCGTTATCGCTGTCGGCAGTCGCCTCGGACAGGGTTTTCTCGGCCAGGGTCTTGATGTTGAACATCATCCGGGCAAAAGACTCGTCATACCCATTGTTGCTCTTGGTACTGTCCTGAGATGCGGAACTGTCTGCCCTGGCGGTCACCGGAGTGACTGCCGGAACCAGACTCTCAGCAGCCGCAACAGTACTGAATGAGTTCTGGGAAACCTCATCCACTGTCTTGCGCCCGACGAATCTGGAAACCAGACCTTCAAGCGTGCCGTTGTTGATAATCATCTTTCACCTCCTGCGGTGGGTGCGCCCCTTTCGCAGCAAAACCAGTGCCAGCCCTCTCAACAAAATATAATCGACTGATTAATAAGGACTTTATTACAGAGGCCCGACCAAAAGCCTGACAGGAAAGGAAAGACAATGCCGGTCATGGCAAGTCATTGCCGGTCTGGTTCCAGTGCTGGCCCAACTCGATATCCTTGTTCAGGTCGAGCTGCTCCAGAGGCAACGGCATCGCAAAGTGATACCCCTGAGCCTGCCCCGCTCCCATACCGCGCAGCAGCTCCAGGGTAGCGCGGTCTTCAACCCCTTCGGCCACCACCGTCAGATCCAGCGACTCGGCCATTCGTACGATAGCGCGCACAATGGCCCGGCTTCTGGCGCTGGTCGTCAGCTCCAGAATGAAGGATTTGTCGATCTTCAAGCCGCTGAAGTGATACTGATGCACATAGCTGAGCGATGAGAAGCCCGCTCCGAAATCGTCCAGCACCACCGACATGCCCCTGTCAGCCAATTGTTTCATGGACTGACGAGCCTGCTCGGGATCTGCCACCAGCGCGCCTTCGGTCAGCTCCAGGCAAAGCCGCGAAGGCGCAACGTCGTATTCCGCCAGCAAGGCCAGTACTTCGGAGGCGAACTCGGGACGGGTGATGCTGTAACTGGAGCAGTTCACATGCACCGGCGGCCAGTGAGCATTGGCCGGATCAGCCAGAATGGCAATCACCCGCTGCAACATGTAAAGGTCCAGACGCCCGATAAGGCGAAACCCTTCCAGAGCTGGCAGAAAGCTGCCGGGAGCGATGACCCGACCATCGGGTTGACGCCAGCGGATCAAGGCTTCAAGCGCCAGCAGCTTGCCGGTGTTGACGCAAATGATGGGCTGAAAATACGGAATCAGTTCGTTGGTATGTTTGAGCGCCTTGCGCAATGCGCCTTCGCGCTCGACCTGGTCCGAGACTTCGCGACGCAACTCCTGATTGAACACGACAAAGCTGTCACGCCCACCATTCTTGGCCCGGTACATAGCCGTGTCCGCATCACGCAGCAAATCGGCTGGCTCCTGGTGAAACTGACGATCAGCCCCGACCACTCCGATACTGCACGAAGAAAAGACCGAATGGCCGCTGATAAAGAACGGCAGGTCGAACGCTTCAAGAATGCGCTCGGCAATCCCGACCCCGACAGCCAGCGGCGCACCGATCCCCAGCACAGCAAATTCATCGCCCCCCAGACGCGCAAGCAAATCGCAATCGCGGATACAACTGCGCAACCGCGCAGCCGCCTGGACCAACAGGATATCGCCAAAGTGATGGCCCAGGCTGTCGTTGACGACCTTGAACCGGTCCAGGTCAATAAACATGACCACCAATTGCTGGTCATGTTTATTGAAAGCCTGCCAGGCCTCTTTCAGGCGCTGTTGCAACTGGCTGCGATTGGGCAGGCTGGTGAGTGAGTCATGGGAGTTTTCATGCTGAAGCCGGGCATTGGCCAGATCCAGCTCACGGGTACGGTCCTGAACCCGTGCCTCAAGGCGCAGATTAGCGGTATGTATCGCCTCGGCAGCGCTACGCCGGGACAAGGCCGTATCGATATGGCGAGAGACGAAGGTCAGCAACTCCTGATCGCGCAGGGTGTAGCTGACGTTCTGCGAATAGCTCTGCACCGCCAGCACGCCTCGTACATCGTCCCCCTCGAACAGGGGGATGCCCAACCAGGATGACGAACGATTGGATTCATTCTGAATCTCGATTTCACCTTCCCTTTCCAGCCTGTAAGCATCTTCTTTATCGATCAGGCAAGGACGGCGCTGGCGGATGACGTATTCGGTAAAGCCACGCTGCCCCCGCCGCGACCTGGGAGGCGTCGCCAGTCGCTCATCGCTGTAATACGGGAAGGTCACTTCTTGTGTAGAACTGTCGTACAGGGCGATATAGAAGTTGTACGCCACCAGCAACTCGCCGACGATCATATGCAGGCTGTGGAACAGTTCTGCCATATCGCCCGGCTGGCTGGACAGCTCGGTAATCTGGAACAACGCACTCTGCAGGTGCTCTGCCCGCTCGCGATCTGCCACCTCCTGCCTGAGTGCATCGTTGGCGGCCGAAAGCTGCTGGGTGCGCAGCAACACCGTATGTTCCAGGTCGGCCCGGTGCAGAATCCGGTCCAGCGCCATCGCCACATGCCGGGCAACCACCAGAAACAGCGCACGGTCTTCGACACTGTAAATCCGCGAGACGTCGTAGACCTGCATGGCCAGCATGCCAAAGACTTCGTCCGATGACTTCTTGAGCGGTGCGCCCATCCAGAACTCGGGATGACGCCCCTCGCAGAAAAAGCGCCCCTGAGCCTGAGCCTGCCTGATAGCGATGGCATCAATGAACATCGGCTGGCCGGTGGTCAGGACATAGCCCGTCATGGATAGCCGTGAGCGGTCGAGATACTCGAAGCTCTCCGGCTCCAGCGCTTCGTGGTCGGCTACATCGATGTAATAGGGATAAGTGATCTTGTCTCGCTGGCCGTCGTACAGCGCCAGATAGAAGTTCTCGGCATCGATCAGAGTCGCCAGCTGTTTATGGATGCCTTTGAGGAAGGTGCTACGGTCCCGTGTCGAACTGGCCAGATGACTGATTTCATAAAGGACGCGCTGGGTATTCTGCGCCCTGACCAGAGCAGCACTTTGCAAGAGATACCCCAATCGCAGGGCCAGATCGGCCAATTGCGGGTTATCGGCTTCGGACAGGGGCGCCAGCAACCAGCCCAGCGCCGCTTCGCCCATCCCCATGACCCAGCGATGCAACTGCCGCGAGCGACAGAAGTCATCGAAACCGTCACAGGCAATTTCCCCAAGCCAGTCAGCCTGTACACACCCGCTCCCCAGCAGACGCTTGTGTGACCCGGCACCGTAGGCCGCCCATGCCACATTGGGCATGCGGCTTCTCGCCTCGCGCAGCAAGGCTTCCACGGAGTCTTCATCTGAAGGTGCAGGTGATACAGCACAAGAGTCATCAGTGGACTGGTACAAGTCTGGGGACAAAGGGGGAACCTGCATGAAAAACACCAAATCCTGAAGCTGACTGCGGCTATCTTCATCGGCAGCCCCCAATGGTGGCAAGCAGGAAGTGTGATTGAACACAAGAAAATACGTATTACCGAGCGTATCAAGGCCTCAGCCCATCAGAAAAGCTGACGGCGACCGGCACTATCGGTTCATTCAGCAAGTCAAACCCGGTCACATTGCAATACTCGAAGCCTGATCAACAGCTATGCTGGCTTCCGGTTTCTTTCAACCCCACTCCAAAGGTGATCGCAGTGGTCAAGACATACAGCTACGCCGCAAAAGAACCGTCCGACACCCTGAAACCTTACCGCTTCGAACGCCGCACCCCAGGTGCTGACGATGTGCAGATCGATATTCTGTACTGCGGCGTCTGCCACTCGGACCTGCATACCGCACGCAACGAATGGCACAACACGCTCTACCCTTCGGTGCCGGGCCATGAAATCGTTGGCCGGGTCACCGCTGTGGGTGCCGACGTCAAGAACTTCAAGGTAGGAGACCTGGCGGGCGTCGGCTGCATGGTCGACAGTTGCCAACACTGCGCCTCCTGCGCTGAAGGTGAAGAACAATACTGTGAGAACGGTTTTACCGGCACCTATAACGGCCCGGTCTTTGGTGGCGAAAACACCTTTGGCGGTTACTCCGACAATATCGTCGTCAAGGAGAAATTCGTCCTGCGCATCTCCCACAGCGACAATCTGGCTGCTGTCGCTCCGTTGCTCTGTGCAGGCATCACCACCTACTCACCGCTGCGCCACTGGAAAGTCGGGCCAGGAAAACGGGTCGGTGTCGTCGGCCTTGGCGGGCTGGGTCATATGGCCGTGAAGATTGCCCACGCCATGGGCGCGCATGTGGTGCTGTTCACCACCTCGCCCAACAAGCGTGAAGATGGCCTGCGCCTGGGCGCCGATGAAGTCGTGGTTTCCAAAGACCCTGCCGAAATGGCAGCACAGGCCAACAGCCTGGACTTCATTCTCAATACCGTCGCTGCACCTCACGATCTCGATGCCTTCCTGGGATTGCTCAAGCGTGACGGCACCATGACGCTGGTCGGCGCCCCTGCGGAGCCTCACCCATCACCGGCCGTGTTCGGGCTGATCTTCAAGCGCCGCAGCCTGGCCGGTTCATTGATAGGCGGCATTCAGGAAACCCAGGAAATGCTGGATTTCTGCGCCGAGCACGGCATCGTTTCGGATATCGAAATCATCGCCATGCAGGACATCAACGACGCCTACGAGCGCATGCTCAAGGGTGACGTGAAATATCGCTTCGTGATCGACATGGCCACTCTGAAGCAGGAAGCGTCTGCTGCCTGATAGCGGACATTCAGGCTGTCCGACAGGATCGGGCAGCCTGTTTTATCATCAGGGCCATATGACAAAAAGTCTCGATTCAGCGCATTTAAACAACAAACCTCATCATTGAAATATCTTGCTGCAAATAACTGCACGCTTCCTCAAACCATTCATCATAAAGCCCTTATCCATCACTTCCCGCTGTTGACACGCCCTTTTATGGGGCGCGCAATAGGTGCTGGATGAAACGACGGGGAAACACACATGGCTAAGATCAATGTTTTAGCGGGTGATTTTCTTCAAGGTAATGGGGAATACCGCTCTGGCACCATTACTCTTGTAACCCCCCTCTTTCCATGGCCTGGAATCTGTTTCAAGCAGAACGAAATCAAGTCAGTGGAAATTGCCAGCAAAGCGTCAAACAGGAAAATGGATGACACCATCGGATTCGGTCTGGCAGGCGCATTGATGCTAGGTCCCGTGGGAGCTGCCGCTGGCATGCTCCTGGCGAGCGAGGAGAAAGAAATAACCTTTGTAGCAACGTTCAAGGACGGCAGAAGCCTGCTCGCTGCCACCGATGAAAAAACCTACCGCAAAATGGCGCAGGATATCCCTGTGTCCGACTTCATGTAAAAGCCCCCCACTGCCTGACAAGAGCCCGGTCCTGCGCCGGGCTCTTTCGTCATGACCCGGCTATTCTTTTTTCAACAAGCGTTCTGGCACCGATTGTGCTTGGTGAAAAATTAACTTTTTATTACATTTTTATGACATTGATATCTGTTATCTCAACAGATTCAAGTTTCAGGGCAAGCGTGCAGATATCAAGAATGACTGGACGTTAACAGGTGGAAAGATGAAAGAACGAGCAACAGTCATCTGCAAGCGTGACGACCAGATCCTCTACGTTCGCAAACCAAAATCGAAATGGGCATTGCCCGGCGGCAGGATCGAAGCGGGAGAAACGCCAGCCCAGGCAGCCGTGCGCGAACTGAGTGAGGAAACGGGCCTTGAAAACCTGGACCTCATGTATGTGGATGAATACGAAAAGGATCGGGTCATTCACCACATATTCACAGCCGTGATCCCCTCCTCCAGCGAGCCCTCGCCACGGAACGAGATTGCCGCCTGCAAATGGCTCGCGACTGGAAACATCAGCGACCTCAAGGCAAGCACAGCGACCAAATCCATCGTCAAATCGTTTGCCCGGCCCAAATAGGGTCGGGTTTCAATCTGCGCAAACGAAAAAAGGGCGACCCTTTCGGATCGCCCTTCTTCACCGCCCAGCAGAGCGGATTTTGTTTGGTAGGCGCGATTGGACTCGAACCAACGACCCCCACCATGTCAAGAAGGCAGCCTGCTGTCTATAGCCCTTGTGGTTCTAGGCCCTGAGAGAACGCCCATTCACACTATGAGGCGTCAAATATGGCTAACATCCGTTCCCTTCCTTCTGGTAACTGGAATGCTCAGGTACGTATCAAGGGCAGACCTGCTCAATCAGCCACCTTCCCTACTCAAGCTGAGGCTCAGGCATGGGCTGACAAACAGGAAGCGATTCACAAGGACCACAAGCATCACACCATACTCACGCTAGGCATGACCTATTGTGAGTCCCACCTCAAGGGCAAGGGCAGCTATGACCATGCCATCCAGATTGTTGAGCAGCTTGCTCAAGCCTTCCCCCAGCCCATCCATGAAATCACCCCTCAAATGATTAATGACTTCAAGCTGAGACGCTTACAGACAGTGAAGGCTGCTACCTGTAGGCATCAGCTAGCGTTCCTCTCTCGGTTCTTCAAATATGCAAAGCGGGGCTTGCTGATAGACATAGCTAACCCCGTACAGGAAATAGTCCTGCCAAAGCCAGGAAAGTCGAGTGACAAGGTAGTGACCACTGGTGAGCTACACATAATCCTCAATGAGCTGTCACCTACCATGGGGTTGATAGCTGAACTCGCATATGAAACAGCCATGAGGCGTTCGGAGATATTGAAGCTGACAGTTAACTGCTTGCATCTGGATCAACGTATAGCGGATGTTGTAGATGGGAAAAATGGGACACGCTCTGTTCCTCTTACCTTTCGTGCTGTAGAGCTATTCAGAGAAGCTATGAGGCGTGCTGTAGCTGAGCGCATACCCAAAGGAAGGTTATTCACTGTAACGCCCCGTAGCGTCTCACAGGCTATCAGGCGGGCACGTATCGCAACCAACTTAGACAGTAGTGTAAGACTGCACCAATTGAGACATACAAGAATAACCAATGTAGCCAAGAAAGGTTTTAACAATGCTCAGATAATGATTGTGTCGGGGCACAGAGATACGAGATCGGTAGCCAGATACTCTCACTTGAATGCCAAGGACGTTCTCCATCTAATTGATTGAGCCCTTACAAGCCCTCTGGCGAGGCGTAAGGAACCGCCCTCGCCAGACTATAACTTTATACACAGCACCTCCCCAACAGGCTTACTTATAGGCACCAGCCATACCACAACAAACTCACCATGAGTATGCTTGAGCTACCGTCATTGAAAAATATTTTTGATTTTCCATGCAGGAAATTTCCTAAAAAACGACTCTAGTATATTACTAGTAGAGAAAATATCTCTGCTACATTTTTAGGCACCCCTCCAAAAATCAGGCACAGTTATTAAAATCACAAAATCACCTCCTCAACTCCCACACCAAACCAGACTGTAACTCCGAGCAGCAACCTCTCCCAGCCTTCTATTTTCATAAAAGTTATGAGATAGAGACAACTTGTGGTTTCACCCAGATAATATTACGAGCCGTAAACTCTAGACATCCATGGGAAACACAACAAGGAGAGCCCTTCATAAAACCAAAGAGACAATAGCAATGAGCATAACACTTGAACAGATTGTAGCAATCCAACACCAGCAGCTTAATACATTTCCAAGGAAGATCATCTACTTGATGGTGCGTAACCAAGCCGACCAAGAAGGTTGGTCTACCATCTCAGGTAATGACTTCTGTGTAGCATCTGCTCTCTCCCGTCGCTCTGTAGAAGGCGTGATTAAACACCTGATTAAATCAGGTCTGGTAGAGCGTAGAAAGTCTGGACCGAATCAAACATCTCCTTTCCAGTATCGGACCATTACATTTTAAGAAGGAAACACAGTATGAATTATACCCACAACGACCTAGTAACCATTGCCCAAGAAACTGGACGCAGTGTCGAAGAAATCGAAGAGATTGCAAAGAACTCAGGTTGGCAGCTATCAGAGAAACCTAAGACTTTACGAAGCCTTGACAACTCCAAGGACGCTGTAGCAATGATGAAACAGATCAAAGAGCAAACATTACAGCGCCTCTACAGAGATGACCCTTTCATTCGAGAGGGGATTAATGCCCAAGCAGCCATTGAGGCAGCCAGACAAACACGCAAGAACACCGAGCCTAACAATAACATCTACGACGAGAATGGACATTTTCAAGGTGTAAACAAAAGCATCATTAGCGGACCAGCGGCTACAGGAAAAAATCAAGCTGACGCAATGAAGGCTATCAAAGCCAATATTTATAAACGACTGGGGGCTGAGCAATGAACTGTTACCGATCAGAAGGTGAGCGACAATACCTTGAACATCGCAAGGCCGAGCTAGAGAAAACTATTAAAGCTGTTGCCTTGAAGAACGACAGCCCTGTAGGTGAGATTAAAACCTACAAGGGCGTTCAATACCAGATGAATCAGAGAGGTAATTTCCTCTGCATCAATCCTCGCCCTGAGCTGGAAGGTGTATTTACTACAGCCTTTATTCTACACAACGTTGTTGACGAACTAGAAAGACTTAAGCCCAAGAAATGAATACGGGTACAAGCTGGGCTATTACAGCAATCATCATGCATGCAACATGCATAATCTTACTTACCATAGCTATACTTATCATAGGCGCCATGATATGGCTCAATTAAATTCAGAAGAAGACTTCATCCTCATACCTAACTACCAATCCCCCCTCAGAGCTATCATCCCCATTAAGATTAAGCGCAAGGTAGTTAGAGAAATAATGACGGCCAAGGGTAATCCTGACGCTATCTACGCATTAGCTCTAAAGCATCGAATGTCTTTACAAGCTGTAGGCCATTTAACTTGGCAGACGGAGAAGTATATTAATGAAGCACCAGCAGTTAGCCCTAACTACAAGGTGTGATTACTCATATAAAAAACCATAGAGAGAGTAAAGTTTGGTAACTATTATAGATGCTGTATGCGGTGCAGGCAAAACCACTTGGGTCTTTGACCACATTAAGAAAAACAAAGAAAAACGCTGGCTATTCGTTTCTCCTTACCTATCAGAAGTAGGAGACGGCAAAACCAAAGGACGCATCCAGCTAGAGCTACCAAACTTAGACTTTAAATCTCCCGGAACCAGCGGCCTTAGCAAGTCTTCTCACTTAAAATCCCTTCTCTCCTGTGGTCACAACATTGCATGCACCCATGCTCTGTTTGAAGACATAGACAAGGACACTATCCAAATCATCTACGAAAATGACTACCATCTAATCATAGACGAAACGATAGACATGATTGAGGTGTGGAAGGAATATCACCCGCAAGACATTACAGCGCTAGCTGAGGCTGGCATGATACACATCGCTGAAAATGGCAGGGTTGAGTGGAATCACCTCAAATACCCCAACTATAAAGGCCGCGATCTGTCAGTTAAAAACAAATGCGATGCAGGCTCCCTATGGTTATATGGAGATACTATCTTCATTGCGCGCACACCACCTTGCGTTATCAATGCAGCCAAGACCACTACCATTCTGACATACCTGTTTGAAGGTAGCCTAATGGCTGCATGGTTGAAGATCAACGACCTTGAATATGCTTATCACTACCCTACCGAGCTACGCTCTGAGAATGAGATAAAGCGTATCATCAAGCAGAAACTGAAAATCATCAATACACCTAAGAAAGTTTTAGACATACAGACTGACAGTAAGGGTATGTATGCACCACATACCTTCTCTTACTCTTGGTTTGAGAACGCAAGTGACGAAACACTAAAAACCTTTGGGGCTAGCCTGGAGAACACCAGACAGAAGGTAATGCCTAAAGGCTCATATTTCTGGACTGCGCCTATAGGCTCCTCTCCTTACCAAAAACTTAAAGTAATGGCACATAAGCGCTGGCAGACTGACCTAGAAGGTAATGACGATTCAAAACATAGAACCTTCATACCTTGGAACACCAGAGCAACCAATGAATTTGCAGATCGAATCAATTGCATCTACGCATACAACATCTACCCTAACGTAATCATCATCCAGCATTACAAGACATTGGGGATAGAGATTGACTCAGAGAGATATGCCCTAGGCTTTCTCCTGCAATTCATATTCAGAGGTTCAATCAGAACACACAACGATATGAATCTACTGATAGCCAGCGAGCGAATGAGAAAACTACTAGAAAACTGGCTAGAAGTTTAGTGACAAGAAAATGGCAATTCTTTGTCACCAAATTAGAATTAGCCCTTGATTTACGCGACCTACAGAGGCGCTCCCTTAAAGATTTATAAATAGAAGACAAGTCCTTCTATCAATTATTCTCAGATACATTACAAACAACTTCCTTATACTTGAAATCAAAAGCAACTTCGGCATAGCCGAAAAGAGCACGCATTAAAACAAAGATCAAAAGCGGAACACCTACCAGTGCCTTTGCCCTTCTCTTTGATGCGTTGCCACTCCGTGGCGTGCTCTTGCTTCTGCCGTCACGCAGTGACTCCTGCTGAAAGCCAACCACTACCCTCAAGAGAAAAAAATGAATATTAAAGAAACATACAAGAAGGAATATATCGAAGCCTTCTCGCACATTGAGCTAGCAGAGAAGATAGGCGTAAGCCTCTCCCTTCTAGATAGCCATGCCGAGTTTCAAGGCTGGAAAGAAGAACATAGACTCTACTGGTTTGACAAGTCGGTGGAGCAACTTAAGGTTGAGCTTATCAATGGTAACGTTGTAGCAGTGAAGGAAATGCTTAAGCTTGCTGGTATGGCCCGACCTGTGGGACGCCCTAAAAAAGCAGACGTAGAAAAGTATCTTAATATTAAGTCTAAGATAGACAATGAGTTTGATGCAGATGTTAAGCGTATGGCTCTAGTCAAGCCGTAGAATTATTTATTAATTGAGGTGATAGGCATTAACCTCAGAGCACAACCACCACTTTTCTATCTATACTTACGAAACAGATAAAGCCTCAACACCCACATGACTATCGCTCGAATCACAAACGCTGAGAGCACCAATAATAAAGCGCCTACCACCTTGCCTTTGAATATGGCAATCATGATTGATGCAATAATCGTAGAAAGTAGCAGAAAATTACATAGCAACCCTAAAGGGTGGAATGCAGAAGTTGACTTCAATATAAGTCTTGTTAATTCAGGCGTTGATTCTTGCATTCAATTCTCTCCTTGAATTAAAGGCATAGTAGAATCAAAGAGAGCGTTAAGCTCTAACTGTACCTATGCCCTCTTAGGGTGCTCAATGCGTTTCCACACTGGCCGTTCTTCACAGGGGCTTACACCTGCTGTGCCTGATAGTTTAGCTACCAGTACCTACCCATCTAACAAAGCCAGAGGGGATATGCCGACGTATCAGTTACGCCTCACTGGGGAGTTCTACCAACCATCCTCCCATTGTCCTCTTAGCGGTCATATCACCACTACGCCATTGAAGGCTACGCTATGAAATTACTAACATTGAGGTGCCCCCTACTGGGACATACAGTTTACCTGTGAAGCTAGGCAGGCCCGTTTGCCGAAGGCATTAAGATACGCTCAAGAAGAACGTAAGTCAAGATTAGCCTTAGCTAATAGAAATCGGTTTATATTCTCTTGGGCCTGGCTAATAAGTTTCTGCTTACCGAAGCGACGCTCTAAACCAAGAAGACCGAGTGATAAATAGTCGCACGAATGGTATGCAACCTCTTCCAGAGCAACACCCTGAGACCGCAAATGATACAACCTTAACATGTGCTGACTGCAACCACCCTCTTCCATAGCGCCATGATACAATCTACGATTAACACCCAGATAATCTGCCACTTCATTACCGAACGACTTACCTTTCCAAGCCCAATATATTCCCTTAAACATTCTCAATTCCTTAATTTTCACTAGATGCAGCTACAGAGTTTTTTCTAGAAAATAATACGTAGCATTGCATAGATAGCACCACGCCCCACACCCCCTCCCCACCCCTAGTGCTCATAGTGCTCAGTCACAGAAAATCAGGGCATGTCTTCTCCCACCAGACAGACACATGCACTGGCTATTCGCTTCTCTCATGCGTTACTTGGATGCCATAGGCGCTTAGCTGACTCCCCACAACAGGCACGTAGCTCAGTTGGTTAGACGCTAGCCATTGTGAGGCACGAACAATGAGCACCACCTTAACAAGAAGGTGTTCCAGCCTTTGAAATCAATTGGTTAGGCTAGGTCGTTCACAATTTCTTGTGTGAACGCTGGTGTGAACGTCACTGTGAATGATGTGTGAACGCTCACCACTGGCCAAATTTTCTGTTCACGTTGCCTTCTGTGAACACTGCCTGTAATTTGTGAACGTTTTCTCAGGAACGAAAAAAGGGCGACCCTTTCGGATCGCCCTTCTTCACCGCCCAGCAGAGCGGATTTGTTTGGTAGGCGCGATTGGACTCGAACCAACGACCCCCACCATGTCAAGGTGGTGCTCTAACCAACTGAGCTACGTGCCTGCTGTGGGAGCGCATTCTACGGATATTGAAAAAGGTGTCAACGGCTTTTTGCAGTAACCCACTGATATATTCAAATTTTTAGCTCTGAATTCAGCACATGCCATCAGACGCAAGCTCCGGCAAGGGCATCAAGCCAGCTGTCTGAAAGCGCACGGCGCTGACAGTTCTGTCAGTTCCCGTCATTTCCCCCCACTTTTAATCTGTACGCACGCGCGCAAGCGAATGTAGCTATCTGCACGAACACGTTCAAGGCACTCCTGTTCGCGTCTCCTATGCCATTCACGCCAGGTGACGAAATGATTATTTATGCAAAGAAATTGACCGGAGAACTCTGGGAACTGGATGTTGAACCCTCAGATACGATCAGTAACGTGAAATGCAAGATTCAGGATAAATCTGGCATTTCCCCCGAAGCACAGAGGCTTATCTTTGCCGGGAAACAGCTTGAAGATCAGAGAAGCCTGAGCGATTACAACATTCAGAAGGAGAGCACCATATATGTTGTAATCCGACTCTAGACATAAAGCTCTGGCGCAATACCCCTAGGCAACCGGCATCATGCACTTCACGAGCGCTTTTCAAACCTGCTTGCGCCGAACGAAAAAAGGGCGACCCTTTCGGATCGCCCTTCTTCACCGCCCAGCAGAGCGGATTTGTCTGGTAGGCGCGATTGGACTCGAACCAACGACCCCCACCATGTCAAGGTGGTGCTCTAACCAACTGAGCTACGTGCCTGCTGTGGGTGCGCATTCTACGGACATTGGCTGGCCTGTCAATCTCTTTTTCAGCTAAGCCTATGAATTCGCAACGCTTTTAGGTGCTGCGCAGGTAAATATGTTTTATCCCGTGGCTGGCAGAGGTTTTTTAACTGGGGTAGGATCACGGCACTCGTCAAGAATTTTAAACGGAGCTTCAGGATGGCGAACACGCTCTATCCGCAGTCCTACTACGCCGCATCAGCCAATCCGGTCCCGGAACGTCCTACCTTGCAGGGTGAAGTGGAGACGGACGTATGCGTCATCGGCGCAGGCTATACAGGGTTGTCCAGCGCCCTCTTCCTGCTTGAGCATGGCTTCAGAGTCACCGTGCTGGAGGCCGCGAAGGTCGGCTTTGGCGCCTCGGGCCGTAACGGCGGGCAGATCGTCAACAGCTATAGCCGCGATATCGATGTCATCGAGCGCAGCGTAGGCCCCAAACAGGCGCAACTGCTGGGGCAGATGGCATTCGAGGGCGCGGCGATCATCCGAGATCGTGTTTCCCGTTACGGTATTCAATGCGACCTGAAGGACGGCGGCGTATTCGCAGCCCTGACCAACAAGCAGATGGCGCATCTGGAAGCTCAGAAGCGTTTGTGGGAACGCTATGGGCATTCGCATCTGGAGCTGATGGATAAAAACCGCATCCGCGAAGTCGTTGCCTGCGAGCAATATATCGGCGGCATGCTGGACATGACCGGCGGCCATATCCATCCACTGAACCTGGCGCTGGGCGAAGCGACTGCCGTGGAATCGCTTGGCGGTGTCATCCATGAACAATCGGCGGCGATCCGTATCGAACGTGGCGCCAACCCGGTCGTGCATACGGCACAAGGGAAAGTCCGCGCCAGATTCATCATCGTGGCCGGCAATGCCTATCTGGGCAATCTGGTGCCGGAACTGGCGGCCAAGTCGATGCCATGCGGCACTCAGGTGATCACCACCGAACCGCTGACCGAAGAGCTGGCCAAATCCCTGCTGCCTCAGGATTACTGCGTCGAGGACTGTAATTACCTGCTGGACTACTACCGCCTCAGCGCCGACAAGCGCCTGATCTTTGGTGGCGGCGTGGTCTATGGCGCCCGCGACCCAGCCAATATCGAAGCCATCATTCGCCCCAAGATGCTCAAGGCCTTCCCGCAACTCAAGGATGTGAAGATCGATTACGCATGGACCGGCAATTTCCTGCTGACCCTGTCACGACTTCCGCAGGTCGGGCGCCTGGGCGACAACATCTATTACTCTCAGGGTTGCAGCGGGCATGGCGTGACCTACACCCACCTGGCAGGCAAAGTGCTCGCCGAAGCCTTGCGCGGCCAGGCCGAGCGATTCGATGCATTCGCTGACCTGCCCCACTACCCCTTCCCCGGTGGCCAGTTGTTGCGCACACCGCTTACGGCATTGGGTGCCTGGTATTACAGCCTGCGCGACAGGCTGGGCTTCTGATACTCGGCTTCAGAGTGAAAACCGCCTATCTCGGGGTTTTCACTCTGCCAAGCCAAACTTATTTAACACCCTGGCGCGCCAACGCCTTGACCGCCTCACCCGCCGCCTGCTCCTGTCCCGCCAGGGACACTTCATTGGCAGCTTTCAGCCAGCGCTGCTGATCCACATTGGCAGGCAGTTGCCTCGGCCCCTGAATCAGGACAGCCCAGCTACCCGCATCCTTCCAGGCAGAGCTGAAGCTGCCAAAGCTCATCATCTGCCGACGGTTCATGCCCGCCTGCAACAGCACCGTCTGCTTGATGCGGTTATAGCCAACGAGTACGACATAGCGAGGCCCTTTCCACCAGGCCGAGCCTTCGGACATGCGCAGCATCACCGGATATCCCGCTGAAACCTGCTCCAGCAGAGCGTGCAGCTCGCCATCGAGGGGGTAGACCACAAAGCCATATTGGCGCGCCACGTTCTGCATGCTGCTTTCAAGACGGCCTTCGCCGCCCGGCAATTGCAGAGGTTTGTCGAGCAGGCCGGGGGTAATCAGCACCTGATGGTTGGACAGCATGCTCGCCAGTGCGCCCGGCCCGCTTTGGTAGGCATTGCCCCGGAAGAACGGCACGGAGTTGAGTTCGACCCGATCCGGCAGACGCTGGATTTGCGGGGTGACCATCGAAGCGCAGGCGGCCAGGCTCAGTGCCAGGGCAATCACCCATGACCGCCGGGATCTGGCGGCGTTGAACAAAAAGGATACCGGCAGCATTTTCACTCACTTCAACTGGCGTCAGGCAACACGCGACCTGACTCGGACGTCGATCATAGAGCCGCGCAAGGCATGGGTATAGCCTTCTCACGCAGTCAGAGTGTCTGGATAGATCAAATCGATCATAGCCGTCAATTAATCGAAACATGTGAGGGACTAGACTGTCAGTTATTCAGACAGCAAGAAGATGCAGCAAATGCGGAGGCGCTTATGAGCCTGGAAATGACAATCGTGATGCTGATCATGGCATGGCTGATGGTTGCAGGTGCCATGCTTTGGGGAGTTCTGCGAATTTCTCGCCGCCATCATCCTCGTCCGGTGCGACCGACCCCAGTGGTCCGGCTGGAAAAAAGACAGCCTGCAACAGCCCACTGATTACCGTCCATGAAATGAAAAATGGTCGGCCCCATTACAGGGCCGACCATTTTTTACATTACCGCCCCAGGTATCAGGCGTTGGCAGCTTCAGCAGCAGCCTTTTTACGCTTGGCCTTGCGAGCCAGGATGTTGAGGATCTCAACCGCTGCCGAGAACGTCATGGCGGCGTAGATGTAGCCTTTAGGTACATGGGCACCAAAACCTTCAGCGATCAGTGTCATACCGATCATGATCAGGAAGCCCAGCGCCAGCATCACCACCGTCGGGTTGTCATTGATGAACTTGGCCAACGGGTTGGCAGCCACCATCATCACGATCACAGCAGACACCACAGCGATAATCATGATCGGCAAGTGTTCGGTCATGCCCACCGCAGTGATGATACTGTCGATGGAGAACACCAGGTCCAGCAGCAGGATCTGGAAGATCGCCGCGCCCATGCTCAGCGTCACAGCAGACCCGATGGTCTTTTCCTGCTCGGCCTTGCTGTCCATGCTGTGATGGATTTCAGTGGTCGCTTTCCAGACCAGGAACAGGCCACCCGCGATCAGGATCATGTCCTTCCAGGAGAACGCCTGGCCGAGTACTTCGATCACAGGTTCGGTCAACTGGACAATGAAGGCCACGGTACTGAGCAGGCCCAGACGCATGATCAAGGCCGCACTGATACCCAGGCGACGGGCCTTGGCCCGCTGATGCTCAGGTAGCTTGTTGGTCAGAATGGAGATGAAGATCAGGTTATCGATACCCAATACGACTTCCATCACCACCAGCGTGGCCAAGGCAATCCAGGCTGCGGGACTTGTAGCGAGTTCCAAAAGGTATTCCATAGATCGTGTCCTGCTTGAGCCAATATTAAGCGTTAGATTTCTTTACCAGACTTCTCTTCGGGAGACTCGGGCTGTTTCCTGGGTTCAAGTACCGAAAGATCCTTGCGGGTATCTTCAAGCGCCTTGGTTGCAGCTTCATGGGTATCGTCAATCGCCTGCTTGGCTGTGTTGGCAGCCGTATCCAGAATCTGTTTGGTCGATGTTTCAACCTGGTCACAGCCCGCCATTACAACCAGCGAACATGTCAGCAATGCGGCGTAAATGGGTTTGATCATGTTTCCCTCGATAAGCAAGGCCGGACATCACCTTTGGTCCGGCGTCAGCGAAGCATTCTAGGGACATGGAAACATCAGAAAAATTCGATTTTTCAAGGTGTATACTTCGGTTTTACCGAATCGGCAATCTTTATGCTCAACTATCGCCAACTCCACTATTTCTGGGTCGTGGCCAAGACCGGCAGTATCGTGCGCGCCTGCGAACAATTGAACCTCACGCCCCAGACCATCAGCGGCCAGATCAGCCTGTTCGAGGAGACACTGGGCGTCGATCTCTTTCGCCGTGTAGGCCGGCAACTGGAACTGACCGAAGCCGGTCGACTGGCACTGCCCTATGCCGAACAGATGTTCCAACTGGGTAATGAGCTGGAAACCATGCTGCGCTCACAGCCCGACGAGCAACAGATCCTGTTTCGCATCGGCGTTGCAGATGTCGTCCCCAAATCCATCGTCTATCGCCTGATCGCCCCCACCATGGAACTCGAAGAGTCGATTCGCATCACCTGCCGCGAAGACAAGCTCGAACGCCTGCTGGCCGACCTGGCAATCCAGAAACTGGACATGGTGATTTCTGACAGCCCTATGCCACCACATCTGGACATTAAAGGCTACAACCAGAAACTGGGAGAATGCGGTGTCAGCTTCTTCGCGACCCGAGGCGTCGCTGAAAATCTGTGGGGAGACTTTCCGCAGAGCATGCATGGCGCACCGCTATTGATTCCTGGGCAGGACACTGTGGTGCGCGGCAGATTGATGCGCTGGTTCGCCGAACAGAAAATCCAGCCGCGGATTATCGGCGAGTTTGATGACAGCGCCTTGATGAAGGCTTTCGGCAAATCCGGCAGCGGCGTGTTCGTCGCCCCCAGCGTGATCGCCGATGAAGTGCAGAACCAATATGACGTGCAGATCATTGGCCAGACCGAATCAGTCACCGAGTCGTTCTATGCCATTACCGTCGAACGCAAGGTCAAGCACCCCGGCATTGTCGCCATTACCGAGAGTGCTCGAAACAAGCTGTTTACCGACTGAGCTTAAAACTTGCCCATGTAATCGCGCTTGCCGATTTCCACGCCATTGTGACGAAGCAGGTCGTAAGCGGTGGTGACATGGAAGAAGAACTGCGGCAAGGCATAGCTCAACAGATAAGCCTGGCCGTTGAGGCGTTTTTCCTTGTCAGTGCCAGGACGCAGGACGACTTCAATACCTTCCTTGCCGTCGACATCCTGCGCCTTGATGCTGCCGATGAAGGCCAGAGTCTTGGCGATCAGGGCTTGCAGATCGGCAAAAGTGGTTTCGGAGTCTTCGTATTTTGGGATCTCGACGCCAGCCAGGCGAGCCGAAGCGCCCTTGGCGAAGTCGACAGCGATCTGGATCTGACGGGTGAAAGGCAGCATGTCCGGGAACAGACGCGCCTGCAACAGGGCTTCAGGCTGGATTTTCTTCTCGGTAGCGTGGGCCTCGGCCTTGACCAGAACGTCATTCAGCGCGTTGAGCATTTGCTGGAATACAGGAACGGAAGCGGCGTACAGGGAAATAGACATGACAAATCCTGAGAGTGAAAGCAGGAATTATAGACATGCTCTTCAGGAAAGATGGCGAGTCTTTTTCCATTCCACACAACGAGCCAGCGGCGCACTGGATATAATTCAGCGCAGCCCATAGGCTGACACCCCGCCATCGCTCAGGGAAAGCGTAATGACCACCGAACCCTCTTCAACCGAATCAGCCGATGCCACCCAAGCGCTGCAACTCAACAGCACCGAAGTACGCATTCTCGGCTGCCTGATCGAAAAACAGGCAACCAGCCCTGAAACCTACCCGCTGACACTCAACGCCCTGGTCATTGCCTGCAACCAGAAAACCAGCCGCGACCCGGTGATGAACCTGACCCAGGGCCAGGTTGGCCAAAGCCTGCGCGCCCTGGAAAACCTTGGGCTGGCCCGCCTGGTCATGGGCAGCCGCGCCGATCGCTGGGAACACAAGGTCGACAAGCATCTGGAACTGGTGCCCGCGCAAGTGATCCTGAGCGGGCTGCTATTTTTGCGTGGCCCGCAAACCACCAACGAACTGCTGACACGCAGTAACCGAATGCACGACTTCGAAGACAGCGAACAAGTCGTCCACCAACTGGACCGCCTCATCGCCCGAGGCCTGGCAACCCTGCTGCCACGCCAGGCCGGCCAGCGGGAAGATCGCTACATGCATTCACTGGGAGATCCGGCCGACCTGGAGGAACTGCTGGCTGCACGGCAAAACCAGCCGGAACGGGTATCGGCATCTGCATCGAGCGAGCGGATTGATGAACTTGAGGCACGGATTGCGGCGCTTGAGGAGCGGTTGGCGAGGCTGGAGTGAAAGGTCGCGCGGGTATGACTGCCTGAAACACTTGCTTCATGGGTATTGAACAACAGGCAGAACCTCACATTGAGGTCCTGCCTGTTGTTCTAAAAAGGCCTCAGCCTTGAAGTGCCTCAATCAGCACCTGCACCAACTGCCCACCTTCTGGTGTCGCCCAGCTTCCAGCAAGTTCGGCAATCAATTGGTTGGTTGTGGTCAATGTCACACCGCCTTTATCCATCCTGCGCAAAGCGATGTCGTCCGCCATGACGGTAGGTGAGCCACCGCCATCGGCGACAACCTGCACGTCAAAGCCGTCGCGTACCAGGCTCAATGCCGGATAGACCGTACAAACGTCATTGGTGACACCGGCGATGATCAGTTTCTTGCGGCCTGTCGCCTTGACCGCAGCAGCAAAGTTCTCATCGTCCATGGCGTTGACGATGCCCAGGCGCTTGATTCGTGAAGCGAATTCGGCAGGCAGGATCTGCTCCAGTTCACTGAGCAGTGGACCTTGGGCGTACTCCTCCATGCTGGAAGTCAATACGACCGGCAGTTTCAGAATGCTGGCAGTCCTGGCGAGCATCAGTGCATTGCGTTTCATGTCTTCGAATGAAATGGATTTAACCCATCCCATCGTCCCCACCTGATGATCGATCAACAACAGGGCAGCATTGTCGGCACTGAATTTTTCGTAGCTCATTTGACTCTCCTGACAGCAAGATTAGGGCCTGAGGCCCCGGTTTGGGGTTGTTATGTCTGGTTATCGAGGTTGCAGGGTTCCGAATGCGCCGCTCTGGTAGCCGTTTACGGCTGCTGCCAATGCAGTCGATGAGGCAAGCGCCAACGGTCCTTGCCAGTACACCGGTTGATTGAGCGGGACACCGGAAAACACGACGGCCTTGGCATTGCCTTTTCCGGCCCGCAAGGTGACGGTCCGGTCCGCACTCTGCGGCAGACTTACCGGCAACCGGGGCTCCACAAGATTGAAAGCCTGGCCATCAACGGACACATCGCCGTCGATGGGCATCACGAACGCGACATGGCCATCCGGGATAGGAACATTGATTTCGGCACCCTCCTCAAGGGAGATGTCCAGCACACACACTTCGGTCGGCACCGAGAGTGGCGAAACAGCATTCTCGAAACGACCCAGCGGCACTCGTATCTTTGCGCCTGGCAAATGCACAACCGGAACATCGCGTGCTTCGAGGCTCAGGGCAAAAGGTGCCTGCGCCTGCCGATCCTCCGGCAGGTTGATGAAGATTTGCAGCATGTGCACGGTCTTGCCCGTTTCGGCAGGGATTTCTTCATGCACCACACCCGCTCCGGCAGCCGTCCAATGCAGCCCGCCGGGTTGAATCAGGTTGCGGTTACCCAGCGAATCCCGGTTATCGATGCCTGTTTCCGAATCCAGAAACAGGTAGGACACGGCTGAAAACCCCGCATGGGGATGCGGCGGAAAAGTAGGCCCACTGATCCAGGCATGATCGACCGCCAGAAACGGATCGATAGGTTTGGCAAACTGATCGCCGCGCAGTGTGAAGGCCCGGAACTGGCTGCCGTGGTTCATGCGTTGCAAACGAGCGGTGGCTAACATGGCTGCGCTCCTTATGCGTTTCGGGACATGGCGGGATAGTCGATGTAACCCTCGGCACCCGGCGAGTAGAAAGTCTCCTTGTTCGGTACATTAAGTTCGGCACTGGTACGGAAACGCTCGGGCAAGTCGGGGTTGGCCAGGAACGCGCCGCCAAATACAGCGGCATCGGCCTTGCCTTCACGAATGAGGGCGTCGGCACTCTCTTTGGTGAGGCCACTGCCAATCAGATAGCTGCCTCCGAACAACGGACGCAGTGCAGCGTGGTAGTCGAAATCGGCCCCGAACAAGGCGACATGAAGATAGGCAAGCTTGAGGTCGCGAAGCTGCTCTACCAGATAGGTGTAAGTTTCCTGCGGGTTTGCATCGACGATGTCGTTGAAGTTCATCTCAGGCGAAATCTTGATACCCACGCGATCACTACCCACTTCATCGGCCATGGCTGTCAGCACTTCGATCACAAAGCGGGCACGGTTTTCAACCGAACCACCGTAACGATCTGTACGCTGGTTGCTGCCTGTGGAAAGGAATTGCTCTGGCAAATAACCGGAGGCCGCGTGCAGTTCGACGCCATCGAAGCCGGCCTCGATGGCCTGGCGTGCCGCCTGACGGTAGCCAGCAATCACGACACCGATCTCGGCCTGACTCAGGGCATGGGGTGTCACGAAATCCTGCAAACCAGTGGCAGTCCAGGTCTGGCCCGCTGCCTTGATTGCCGAAGGTGCTTGCGGCTGTGCGCCGTCAGCCAACAGCGAAGGGTGAGAAACACGCCCGCAGTGCATCAACTGCATGAAGATTCGCCCGCCACCGGCATGGACAGCCTCGGTTACTTTTTTCCAGGCGGCGACCTGTTCGGCGGTTTCGATACCCGGAGTGCGGACGTACCCCTTGCCCAGCGCAACAGGGAAAACACCTTCGCTGATGATCAGACCGGCAGTGGCACGCTGGGCGTAATAGGTCGCAACGAAATCGGATGGCACGCCTGTGTCATCGGAACGTGAACGAGTCATCGGAGCCATGACCATACGGTTAGAGAGGGTGTAGCGACCGACCTGGACTTGCGAAAAAAGGGAATTCATTACGGTGCTCCTCAGAAGTGATGTGGTTATGATTAATCAGACCCTAATACGGGATAAACCCCGTAAAAATGAAATCACTAATCCATCAGTGGGATAATTAATTGGAATATCTCAACGATATGGCGCTGTTTGTAGAGGTGGTGAAGACGCGCAGCTTCAGCCGTGCGGCAGAAACCCTGGGCATACCAAACTCGACGCTGTCGCGACGCATAAGTGAATTGGAGAAAGGGATTGGCCTGAGACTGCTTCACCGCACAACGCGAAAGATCGAGCCGACGGAGGCCGGTCAGCTGTACTTTGAGCGTTGTAAACGGATCGTCGATGAAGCCCGTCTGGCCCATGAGCAGCTAGGGGAAATGCTGGCACGGCCCAGCGGAATACTCCGCGCTTCGCTGCCCGTCGATTTCGCCACTGTCTACCTGGCACCACTGATTGCAGAGTTCGCCCGACTTTATCCGGGTATCGGTTTTGAGTTCGATCTAAGCCCGCGTCAGGTTGATCTGGTCAGCGACTCGGTGGATGTCGTGATCAGGATGGGAGAGCCTGCAGATTCAAACCTGATAGCCCGCAAACTCGCAAGTTTGCGGCGCGGCCTGTATGCCTCTCCCCGATATCTGGAAATGTCTGGCGAACCTGAGCAACCTTCGGATCTGAGCCACCACGAGTGCTTGCGATTACGCGGTTCAGGTGCAGATCGATGGACGCTGTCCACTGGCGAAGAGAGCGTGGAAGTGGATGTCGGCGGGCGATTTGAACTCAACAGCGTAGGCATGCTCAGGCGCCTGGCATCGCTGGATATGGGAATTGCGTTATTGCCAGAGGGGATCGCGGAACAAGATTTGAACAACGGAACATTACGCCAGGTCCTGACGAAATGGCACGCTTCTCCTGTATCCGTTTACGCACTGACCGAAACTCGTTTGCTACCGGCAAAAACTCAGCGGTTTATCGAGTTTCTGCGCGACAGGCTTGTCGATGCATGACAAGGCATCCGGCAGATGTTTCCACACCTTCCTACCAAACGGTATTGGATTAACTCTGAGGAGCAGGCGTAGAATCAGCGGCAAGATTCGCGATGGACAAGCCACACAAAACATCGCCAGCCCCTTACACAAAATTTACCTAACGGCTTCGCAGTTTTCTCAAATTACGATGTCTTAGAGTTATCCCGTGGCAGTGCTTGAGCGTAATGCAGGCCCGCGACAACGGGTTGAGAGCGAGGAACAGTCATGATTCGTCATATCCCCAAAATTGCCTTGTTTATTGGTGCCCTGGCACTGGCAGGTCAAGCCAACGCTGATCGTGGCTGGGGTGGGCCCGCCGTACTGGGCGCAATCGTTGGCGCTGCCGTGGTTGGAGCGGCTGTTTCGTCCAGTCGTGACAGGACAGTGTATGTAGAACGCCAGCCGGTCTATGTTCAACCACAGCCGGTTTACTACGCTCCACCTCCTCCGCCAGTGGTTTACTACCAGCCGGCACCCGCTTATGAGGTTGTGGAACGCTACCCGGCTCCGCCACCGGTCTACTACCGTCGCTATGCACCGCCGCCAGCCTACTATGGCCCGCCACGCGGTCACTGGTAACCCACAAAAAACCCCGCTTTGGCGGGGTTTTTCGTTTCTTTGTCATGAGTCGGGGGTGGAGCGTCAAGGCTTGGGAACCTCGCGCTCATCAATGACCACTATCGAGAGCGATGATTTTTACCAGAGACGATGGCTGCGTAAAGTAGCGCCATCGATTGATGGAGACAGCCATGAACAAGGTTCAGATCATGTCAGTAGTTGGCAGCGCCGTACCAGCCACACTCAGAGAACGCGGCCTGCTGGCCTGCTGGTATCTGATGCACAACGGCGAGCCCGTCAGCGGCCCTTTCGCTTCACTGCCTGCAGCCAAGGCCAGTTCCGAGAAACTGGAAAGCAACATGCTCAACGGCTGAATGCAGTACCCGGCTTTAACGAACTTCGTGCGTTGCTCCGCACATCCCCTTGCCCACATCCTTTGATGTGGGCTTTTTTATGAGGGCTGAAAAAGCCTCAGACGCGCTCGGCCATCGCCGCATTCACCTGGCAGCGATGAGTCAGTTTTTGCAGGCGCTTTTCCAGGGCAATGAACACGACACGATCAGTGCGACCGCTGTCCAGCTCATCGATCAGGTCATTGGCGACCTGACGCAATTCATAGGCGAGCACTACACGATCATCGTTCAAGTCCTGTTTATGGGACTCGAACAAGCGGTGCAGATAATCCTGCAAGGTGTATTTCAGGCGATGACGGTCGCTGGCACGCAAATGGCTGAGGTTGAGGCTCGTTCTGGCCTGCAGTTCGGTCAACTCGCCGCACAGGTATTGAATACGGCGGGCATAACCGGTTTCACGCTCACGCAGTTGCCTGTGAGCCACGGCTGCTTCCTGCTTGCGCTGGATACCTGGAACACCCACCGCGACCATCATGCCGACAATCAGCGCGGTAGCCTGGACCCAGCCGGCCCAGTCGGAAGGACGTGAAAAAAAGCCTGTAACAAGCAGCACTACCGCAACCAGAGATGCAGCGATCACCAGAACAACGTAATCCTTGCCGATAAACCCCTTGAGCATTGCACGCTTCCTTAAATCGATGACCATTGATGGCGTGGATGCTAATCGGTGCGAGCCTCCGACACCACGAATATTGAAAGCACAACATCAATTCATGGCTTTCCTACTTAACAGCGACTTAATAAAACCACAATTCCTGCATTAATTGACGAAACGCCCTACTCACCCCATCGACTTTGAGCAAAGTCCGCTCCTAAAATGCAGCGTTTTTCCTATATCCACGTGCAAAACCGCACATTTATCGAGTGAGCCTTGCTCTTGAAAATTCGTCTGCCACTTCTGGGTCTTTTATTTGCACTTACAGGCCCTGTAGTTTCCGCCCATGCCATTGCAAACGAAGCCGCAGCCCTGAACCGGGACCCATCACAACTTCATCTGGCTTCCGGCAGCACACTGGTCATTGATGTACAGACCGACAAGGTTCTTTATTCGCACAACCCGGACGTTATCGTCCCGATCGCCTCGGTCACCAAGCTCATGACGGCAATGGTGGTGCTGGATGCCAAGCAGCCGATGGACGAAGTCATTCCGGTCAATATTTCCCAGACGCCGGAAATGAAAGGCGTGTTCTCCCGCGTCAAACTGGGCAGCGAAATGAATCGCAAGGACATGCTGCTGATTACTCTGATGTCCTCGGAAAACCGTGCCGCCGCAAGCCTGGCCCACAGTTATCCGGGCGGCTACCCGGCCTTTATCCTGGCAATGAACGCCAAGGCCAAGGCACTGGGCATGAAGCATACGGCCTATGTCGAGCCTACCGGATTGTCGGTCTATAACGTGTCCACGGCTCGCGACCTCACCAAGCTGATCATGGCCGCTCGCAAATACCCGATGATCACCGAACTGAGTACCACCCCGGAAAAGACCGTGACCTTCCGTAAACCCACTTACAGCCTGGGTTTCAGCAACACGGATCACCTTGTCCGCAAGGATAACTGGGATATCAAGCTGACCAAGACCGGCTTCACCAATCAGGCCGGTCATTGCCTGGTGCTGCTGACCACCATGGCTAACCGCCAGGTTTCCGTGGTGATTCTCGATGCCTTCGGCAAATACACACACTTCGCCGATGCCAGCCGCCTGCGCCGGTGGCTGGAAACAGGCCAGAGCGGCCCTGCGCCGGAAGTCGCCTTGCAGTACAAGAAGGAGAAGAATCTGGTGATGAAACAGAACGGTATTCAGCAGGCGCGGGAATAAAACCCCACCTGCGCAGGAGCGGATTTATCCGCGAAGAAGGTATGAAGATCTTCGCGAATGAATTCGCTCCTACCGGGGCAGGTTTAGTTGAACTGCGTCACCAGCTTGGTATTGAGGTAAGCCTCGATGGCTTCGGTGCCGCCTTCGGAGCCGTAGCCTGAGTCCTTGATCCCGCCAAACGGAATTTCAGGCAGGCCAATGCCCTGATGGTTGATCGACAGCATGCCTGCCTCGATGCCATTGCTCAGCGCCTGAGCAGTCTTCATCGACGTGGTGAAGGCATAGGACGCCAGCCCGAACGGCACTCGGTTGGATTCGGCGATAACCTCTTCCAGCGTGTCGAACGGCACCAGCAATGCTACCGGCCCGAAAGGTTCTTCGTTCATGATGCGCATTTCACGGTTCAGACCGCTCAATACGGTTGGCTCGAAGAAATAGCCCGGCCCTTCAAGGGCCTTGCCGCCCGTTTCAAGCTTCGCACCGGCACCCACGGCATCCTCGACCAGATCCACCAGCGCCGGAACACGACGCTCATTGGCCACCGGCCCCATGGTGGTGCCCGCCTCCAGACCATTGCCCACCTTGACCTCACGGGTCAGGCCGACGAATTTCTCGGTGAAAGCCTCGAATACCTTGCGCTGAACCAGAATCCGCGTCGGTGAAACGCAGACCTGGCCGGCATTGCGGAATTTGGCGGTTACCAGCACCCGAGCAGCCAGATCCAGATCGGCATCGTCGAATACCAGCGCAGGCGCATGGCCGCCCAGCTCCATGGTGGCACGTTTCATATGCTGACCAGCCAGGGCCGCCAGTTGCTTGCCCACCGGCGTGGAGCCAGTAAAGGTCACCTTGCGGATCACCGGATGCGGGATCAGGTAATTGGAGATTTCGGCAGGAATGCCATACACCAGACCGATCACACCTGCCGGCACGCCAGCATCGGCAAAGGCACGAATCAGTTCAGCAGGCGATGCCGGGGTTTCTTCCGGTGCCTTGATGATGATCGAACAACCGGCAGCCAGTGCGGAAGACAGCTTGCGCACCACCTGGTTGATCGGGAAGTTCCAGGGCGTAAACGCCGCCACCGGGCCAACCGGCTCCTTGATGACTTTCTGTTCGATTGAAGGATTGCGCGACGGCACGAGGCGGCCATAGCTGCGGCGCCCCTCCTCGGCCAGCCAGTCGATGATATCGGCAGCAGACAGGGTTTCCATGCGCGCCTCGGCCAGCGGCTTGCCCTGTTCCTGAGTCATGATGCGGGCGATGCTGTCGGCGCGTTCGCGCAACAGTTGTGCAGCTTTCTGCATGATCTTGTAGCGATCATAAGCCGAAGTGGCACGCCAGGTTGCAAAACCACGTTCAGCTGCCGCCAGCGCTTCATCCAGATCGGGAATGCTGGCATGCGCCACAGTTCCCAGAGACTGGCCGGTGGCAGGATCGATGACAGGCAAGGTGCGGCCATCACGGCTTGCACGCCATTGGCCATCGATAAAGAGCTGAACATCGGGATACATGGCAATTCTCCTGAGGCAGTTGAATGACAGAGCCGCCCAACTTACGGGGATATCCCCGCATAAGTCAAGGCACAGTCAAGAATGAATGACATACGGAAACAGCAGCGGCCTGCCAACACCTCATCGTCAGGCCGTCACTGCATGGGATTACATCGACACCAGAATGTTCGCTACAGAATGGGCTTACCACCCGTGACGCTATACAGCGCGCCCGAGGTGTAGCTGGCCTGATCGGAAGCCAGCAACACATAAACAGGTGCGACCTCGACAGGTTGGCCCGGACGCCCCAATGGCGTCTGGCTACCAAAGTTGCTGGCCTCCTCTTCGGGCATGGTCGAAACGATCAAGGGTGTCCAGATCGGTCCCGGAGCGACGCTGTTCACCCGGATACCACGCTCGCCCAGCATTTGCGCAAGGCCACCGGAGAAGTTGGCAATGGCCCCTTTGGTGGAGGCATAGGCCAGCAAGGTTGGCTTGGGCATGTCGGCGTTCACCGAACTGGTATTGATGATCGAGCTGCCCGCAGCCATGTGCGGCAGAGCCGCCTGACAGATACGAAATATCGCCGTGATATTGATATCGAAGGTCTTCACCCACTCCTCATCGGTGATTTCCTCGAAGGTTTCGTGGCTCATCTGGAAAGCTGCGTTATTGACCAATACATCAATCCGGCCAAATCGCTCCACCGTTTTTTCAACGATGCCACGGCAATGCTCCTTCTGCGCCAGATCACCCGGCAGCAGCAGGCACTGCCTGCCCGCCTGCTCGACCCAGCGAGCGGTTTCCTGAGCGTCCTCATGCTCATCGAGATAAGAAAGCGCGACATCGGCGCCCTCTCGTGCAAAGGCGATGGCCACCGCACGACCAATGCCGCTATCGGCGCCAGTAATCAGGGCAATTTTGTCTTGTAGCCGTTCAGCGCCGCGGTAGCTCTGTTCGCCGCAATCGGGATAAGGCTCCATCTTCGCCTGCGAACCGGGCACCGATTGGGCCTGTGGCGGGAATGGAGGTCTCGGGTAGTCAGTCATTTCTTTCTCCTGTTGTGGGCTGAAGAAGACGGAAGTCATCCATGGCTCATGGAATATCTGGCCCGTCACCCGGGACCAACGTTCAAAGAACAGGGAAGAACGACTGACGAATGGTCGACGCACGAGGTTTTTGTATCCGACTCGAATAAAGCGCTTGCACACGCAATCTTATGGTATACCATCAGACGAAATACAACAGCGCTCGATCCGGGAGTCCTACATGAGCTTTGAAATTCGCAAGATCGTCAATTACACCGAAGAGACCTTCATCGAAGGCGGCAAGGCGACCGACAAACCAGTGACCATGGTCGGCCTGGCTGTCGTGATCAAGAACCCTTGGCTCGGTCGTGGTTTTGTCGAAGACCTCAAGCCGGAAATCCGCGCCAACTGCTCAGAGCTGGGCGAACTGATGGTCAAACGCCTGACCGATGCCATCGGTGGTGCAGACAAGATCGAGGCCTATGGCAAAGCCGCTGTGGTCGGGGCCGAAGGCGAGATCGAGCATGCTTCGGCGGTCATTCACACCCTGCGTTTTGGCAACCATTACCGTGAAGCGGTCAAGGCCAAGAGCTACCTGAGCTTCACCAACAAACGCGGCGGCCCGGGCACGTCCATCCAGATCCCGATGATGCACAAGGACGACGAAGGCCTGCGCTCGCACTACATCACCCTGGAAATGCAGATCGAAGACTCGCCACGCGCCGATGAAATCATTGTCGTGCTGGGCGCAGCCAACGGCGGCCGTCTGCATCCGCGCATCGGCAACCGTTATATCGACCTGGAAGAGCTGGCTGCCGAAAAGGCCCAGTAATCATCCATCCCCAACAATAATGAATGCCTGCGCAGGAGCGATCCATGATTCAGCTCACCGCTGAACGCACCCCGGCCGGGACCAGTTATCTGGCCACCGGCCAAGGCCACCCTGTGGTGTTGATTCACGGGGTAGGTCTGAACAAAGAGATGTGGGGCGGGCAGATCGTCGGTCTGTCCCCGCACTATCGAGTCATTGCCTACGACATGCTGGGTCATGGATCGAGTCCGCGCCCGGACCCGGATACCGGCCTGCCCGGTTATGCCGAACAACTGCGTGAGCTGCTCGACCATCTGGGTTTGCCCCAGGCCACGATCATCGGCTTCTCGATGGGCGGGCTGGTGGCGCGGGCCTTTGCCCTGCACTTCCCGCAGCACCTGTCAGGCATGGTCATCCTCAACAGCGTATTCAATCGCACCCCCGAACAACGTGCCGGTGTGATTGCACGCACCAGCCAGGCAGCCGAGCACGGGCCGGACGCCAATGCAGCAGAGGCCTTGTCGCGCTGGTTCAGTCGTGAATACCAGGCCGCCAACCCCGCGCAGATCGCTGCCATCCGCCAGAACCTGGCCAGCAACGATCCGCAGGGCTACCTGACGACTTACAAGCTGTTCGCCACGCAGGATATGTACCGCGCCGACGATCTGGGCGATATTCACGTCCCGACGCTGATTGCCACCGGCGAGCTGGACCCGGGCTCGACGCCCGACATGGCCCGCCAGCTGGCAATGCGCATTCAGGGTGCAGAGGTTGCGATACTGCCCGAGCAGCGGCACATGATGCCGGTGGAATCGCCACGTCTGGTCAATCAGGTGTTGCTGGACTTCCTCGACAAGTCGGCAGCTCTACACAACCCGGTAAAGGGAATCGTTGCATGACTCTCACGCGCTTTCAGATGTGCATCGACGGCCAATGGGTCGACGCACTTTCCGGCAAGACCTTCGACAGTCTCAACCCTGCATTGGCCGAGCCTTGGGCACAATTGCCCGACGCTGATGAAGCGGATGTGGAGCGCGCCGTCCAGGCGGCGCAAAAGGCCTTTGAAAGCCCGGCATGGCGTGGATTGACCGCCACTGCACGGGGCAAACTGCTGCGCAGGCTGGGCGACCTGATTGCCGAGAACAAGGAACAACTGGCCCAGCTGGAAAGCCGCGACAACGGCAAGCTGATCCGCGAAACCCGCGGTCAGGTGAGCTATCTGCCGGAGTTCTTCCACTACACGGCCGGCCTTGCAGACAAACTCGAAGGCGGCACCCTGCCCCTCGACAAGCCTGATCTGTTTGCCTACACCGTCCATGAACCGATGGGCGTGGTCGCCGGGATCATTCCCTGGAACAGCCCGCTGTACCTGACAGCCATCAAGCTGGCTCCGGCACTGGCGGCTGGCAACACTATCGTGCTCAAGCCTTCCGAACATGCCTCGGCGACCATTCTTGAACTGGCTCGCCTGGCACTGGAAGCCGGTATTCCGCCGGGCGTGGTCAATGTCGTGACCGGCTATGGCCCAAGCACCGGCGCAGCCTTGACCCGTCATCCGCTGGTACGCAAGATCGCCTTTACCGGCGGTGCCGCGACCGCACGCCATGTAGTGCGCAGCAGCGCCGAGAACTTCGCCAAATTGTCACTGGAACTGGGTGGCAAATCCCCCAACATCATCTTTGCCGACGCCGATCTGGACAGCGCCATCAATGGCGCGGTCGCCGGTATCTACGCAGCCTCGGGGCAAAGCTGTGTGTCCGGTTCGCGACTGTTGGTTCAGGACGAGATCTACGACGAATTCGTCGAGCGGCTGGCCGAACGTGCCAGCCGCATCCGCATCGGTAACCCGCAGGACGAAACCACTGAAATGGGCCCCATGGCCACCGCCCAGCAACTGGCGGTGGTCGAAGGTCTGGTGGCTGACGCTCTGGCCGAAGGCGCACGCCTGAGACTGGGTGGCAAACGCCCGGCAACAGCCAGTGAAGGCTGGTTCTACGAGCCGACCCTGTTCGAGTGCGACCGCAACTCCATGAAGATCATGCAGGAAGAAGTCTTCGGCCCTGTGGCGTCCGTGATTCGTTTCAAGGACGAAGCCGAAGCCCTGGCAATTGCCAACGACTCCCAGTTTGGTCTGGCGGCAGGCATCTGGACCCGCGACCTTGGCCGCGCACACCGTCTGGCACGGGACATTCGTTCAGGTATCATCTGGGTCAACACCTATCGAGCCGTCTCTGCCATGGCCCCCATCGGCGGGTTCAAGAACAGCGGCTATGGCCGTGAGAGCGGCATTGACTCGGTCCTGGCCTATACCGAACTGAAAACGGTATGGATCAATCTATCGCAGGCCCCTATGCCTGATCCTTTTGTAATGCGTTGAGTGAGGCGGCGGCAATGATAGAACCCGGCATTTATAAAGAAGTCATGGCGTCCTTTCCCTCGGGCGTCACCATCGTCACCACACTTGACGCCGAAGGCGGTCTGGTAGGCATCACCGCCAGTGCCTTCAGCGCACTGTCCATCGACCCCGCGCTGGTGCTGTTCTGCCCGAACTATGCCAGCGACACCTACCCGGTCCTGCGCGACAGTAAAAAATTCGCCATCCATTTGCTGTCCGCAGAACAGCAGACCGAAGCCTATGCTTTCGCCAGCAAGGGCAAGGACAAGACCAAGGGTATCGAATGGCACCTGAGCGACCTCGGCAACCCGTTGCTGAGCAAGGCGACGGCGATCATCGAGTGCGAGTTGTGGCGCGAATATGATGGCGGCGATCACGCCATCATCGTCGGTGCCGTGAAAAACCTGATCCTGCCCGAAACACCGGCGACGCCGATGCTCTACTACCGCGGCAAACTGGGGGCTCTGCCACCTTTTGCATGAGACGGGGTTCTTGGTAGTCGAGCGCAACGGCATGATAAACTCGGCACCTTTCCGGGCGATGCATGCCCGGTCATGCGTCAGCCCGACCAGTTTTCAGGCTGACGCCATGAACGCGACCGCCTTGTTCTGGCCGTGTTTTTCACATAGACAGCCCCACTCCGAGCACACCCGATGAAACGCCTGCCACTCGACGACAACTTCAAGGTCAATCGCAATCCCGTTACCCTGCGTGAGATCGTGCTGGACAAACTGCGCAGCGCGATCATGAACTTCCAGCTTCTGCCGGGAGATCGCCTGGTCGAGCGAGACTTGTGCGACCGCCTGGGGGTCAGTCGAACATCGGTGCGCGAAGCATTGCGTCACCTGGAGTCCGAGGGGCTGGTGGAGTTCGCCGACGCCAAGGGGCCACGGGTCGCGATCATCACTCTGGAAGATGCCTGCGATATCTATGAACTGCGTTGCGTGCTTGAAGGGCTGATCGTGCAGCTTTTCACCCTGCGAGCCAAGGCAAAAGATATCCGTGCCCTGGAAAAGGCCCTCGAAGAAAACCGCAAGGCACTCAACGATGGCGAGCTGCAACAGGTCATCGACTCGGTGCAAAGCTTCTACGATGTGCTGCTTGAAGGGTCGGGCAATCACATCGCCGCCACCCAGTTGCGGCAGTTGCAGGCACGTATAAGCTACCTGCGTGCCACCTCGGTGTCCCAGGTCAATCGTCGCGGTGCGAGCAGCCAGGAAATGGAACGCATCGTCGAAGCCATCAAGAGCGGCGACCCGCTGGCGGCGCATCAGGCCTCGGTCGATCATGTGCGCAATGCCGCCAAGGTGGCGCTGGAATACCTGAAGTCCAAGCAGGACGATGATGCCAAGGTTCGCGACATCGTTGCCCCCGTCGTGCTCAAAGAACCCCGCATAGGCCGCTGACATGCCAGCGCCGCGCTTTTGCCCGCAGTGCGGCAGCGCTGATCTCGATCAGCGTGTGCCACCGGGCGATACCCATGCGCGGCTGATGTGCGGCAGTTGCAACTACATTCACTACGTCAATCCCAAGATCATTGCCGGCTGCATCATCGAGCAGGAAGGCAAGTACCTGCTGTGCCAACGGGCAATCGCACCACGCCCCGGCACCTGGACGCTTCCGGCAGGCTTCATGGAAAGCGGCGAGACCACCGAGCAGGCGGCGCTGCGCGAAGTCTGGGAAGAAAGCGGCGTACGCGCAGAAATCATCTCGCCCTACTCCATCTTCAGCGTGCCGAAGATCAGCGAGGTGTATATCGTCTTCCGGGCAATAGCACTGGAAATCACCGGCCAGTTCGGGCCGGAGACACTGGATTACCGCTTCTTCGCACCTGAAGAAATCCCGTGGGACAGCATCTACTACCCAGCCATCCGGCAGATCCTCGAACGCTACATCACCGAGCGTCAGGCCGGGGTGTATGGCCTGTACATGGGCAATGACGATACCGGAAAGGTGCATTTCATTCGGTGAATTTCCTCCGTGTGGGAGCGAATTTATTCGCTAAACGGCCCTTCGCGAATGAATTCGCTCCTACGGGGATAAGTCAAACCCCTTCGACAATCACGATCTCGGCCTTCGCCACGCCATGGCGATGACTCATCGCCTCCTGATACTCGGCCGAGCGATAACAGGCCACGGCCTGCTCATACGATTCGAACTCGATCACTACCGTGCGTTGCGGCGTTTCGCGTCCTTCGACTGCTTCAGAACGCCCGCCGCGTGCCATGAATTTGCCACCAAATAATTTGAACGCCGCTGGCGCTCGCTGGGTATATTCGCTGTACTGCTGAGGGTCGGTAACGTCCACGTTTGCAATCCAATAAGCCTTCATCGCGATCTCACTGTTTCAATGATAGGGAATCTATGAAATATTCTGTCTTATGGTATACCACGATTTTTCATCCATAACACCGAGATCCTGAGTATGGCGTTCGATCGCATCGAAGACATCATTGAAGACTACCGCCAAGGCAAGATGGTCCTGCTGGTCGACGATGAAGACCGGGAAAACGAAGGTGACCTGCTGCTCGCCGCCGACCTCTGTACACCTCAGGCAATCAGCTTCATGGCCCGCGAAGCACGCGGCCTGATCTGCCTTACCCTGACCGACGAACATTGCCAGCGTCTGGGGCTCGAGCAGATGGTGCCCAGCAACGGCAGTGTCTTCGCGACAGCCTTCACGGTTTCCATAGAAGCCGCCACAGGCGTCAGCACCGGCATTTCCGCCGCCGACCGCGCCCGCACCGTTCAGGCCGCCGTGAATCCCGAAGCCCGCGCCGAGGATCTGGTGCAGCCTGGCCATATCTTCCCGCTGCGCGCCCGGGAAGGCGGCGTGCTGACCCGCGCCGGGCACACCGAGGCTGGTTGCGACCTGGCTCGTCTGGCTGGCCTGACGCCTGCGTCGGTGATCGTCGAAGTCATGAACGATGACGGTACGATGGCCCGCCGCCCCGATCTGGAACTGTTCGCTGAAAAGCACGGCATCCGCATCGGCACCATTGCCGACCTGATCCACTACCGCCTGAGCACCGAACACACGGTCGTGCGTATCGGCGAACGCGAGCTGCCGACCGTCCACGGGACTTTCCGCCTGTTCAGCTACGAGGACCGGATCGAAGGTGGCGTACACATGGCCATGGTCATGGGCGACATTCAGCGTAATTACCCGACGCTGGTGCGGGTGCATGTGGTTGACCCTCTGCGCGATCTGGTAGGTGCCGAATACACAGGACCGGCAAACTGGACGCTCTGGGCCGCTCTGCAAAAGGTGGCCGAAGAAGGTCGCGGCGTGGTCGTGGTGCTGGCCAATCATGAGTCGTCCCAGGCTTTGCTCGAACGCATTCCGCAACTCACTCAACCGCCACGCCAGTACACACGTTCGCAGTCACGCATCTATTCGGAAGTCGGTACTGGCGCACAGATCCTGCAGGACCTTGGCGTGGGTAAATTGCGCCATCTTGGCCCGCCTCTCAAGTACGCAGGGCTGACCGGATACGATCTGGAAGTGGTTGAAAGCATTCCTTTTACTGGCTGACCGGCCACTGATGCAAGGCAGGCAACACGTCTGAAGAGGTGACGCCTGCCCCAGTAAACAAAGGCTTTCACGGGCAAAAAATTAAAAAGGAACGGGTTCCGGCAGGGCAAAATACTTGCACAAAGTTTGGAATACCATAATATGACATTCCGTAGACCGAAGGTTTTTGTCAGGTGCGCCCGCTGAGGGATAAGGCCAAACAACAGCACCCGGCATGGTCGCCAGTTTCTCCGGTCCACTGGACCTACTGCTCCCGAATACGCGGGCAAAAAAAGCCCGCTCAAAACACAACAAATGAGGGCGTGAAAATGGTGTTGAACAAACGTGCAACTGCAGTTCTTGCTGCTGGCGTGTTGGCTATTTCAAGTTTCACAGCCATAGCCGCCGAAAGCGTCAACTTCGTCAGTTGGGGTGGCTCGACCCAGGATGCACAGAAGCAAGCCTGGGCTACACCTTTCACCAAGGCCAGCGGCATTACTGTTGTGCAGGATGGTCCGACCGACTACGGCAAACTCAAGGCCATGGTCGAAAGCGGCAACGTGCAGTGGGATGTCGTGGATGTGGAAGCCGACTTCGCCCTGCGCGCCGCCAGCGAAGGCCTGCTTGAACCCCTCGATTTCACCACCATCAAGCGTGACCGGATCGACCCTCGCTTCGTGTCTGACCACGGCGCCGGCTCGTTCTTCTTCTCCTTCGTACTGGGCTACAACGAAAGCAAGGTAGGCGCCAAGACCCCGCAAGACTGGTCGGCCATGTTCGACACCAAGACCTACCCCGGCAAACGCGCCCTGTACAAATGGCCAAGCCCTGGCGTACTTGAACTGGCACTGCTGGCCGATGGCGTAGCCCCTGACAAGCTCTATCCGCTGGATCTGGACCGCGCCTTCAAGAAACTCGACACCATCAAGAAAGATATCGTCTGGTGGGGCGGCGGCGCTCAGTCCCAGCAACTGCTGGCTTCGGGCGAAGCGTCCATGGGCCAGATGTGGAACGGCCGCGTCTACGCCCTGCAACAGGACGGTGCGCCAGTGGGCGTGAGCTGGAAGCAGAACCTGGTCATGGCCGATTTCCTGGTGGTCCCCAAAGGCGCCAAGAACAAAGCTGCTGCCATGAAGTTCATCGCCGAGGCGACCAGCCCTAAAGGCCAGGCAGACTTCTCCAACCTCAGCGCCTATGCGCCGGTCAACCTGGACAGCGTGCCGCGCCTGGATTCGACGCTGGCGCCTAATCTGCCAACCGCGTATGCCCAGGATCAAATCACTCTCGACTTCGCATACTGGGCCAAGAATGGTCCGGACATCGCGACACGGTGGAACGAATGGCTGGTCAAGTAAAAATGACGGCTATCGCTTCCCGTCAATCCAACCCGGCCGGTGGTGCGTCAAGCACCGCTGGCGCGGCTTGCACCAAGGCAGTGACGATGCAGTCAAAAACCACTTTGTCACAACGCTGGCGCGGCAGCCGCAATCTGCTCCCGGCACTGCTCTTTCTGGGGCTTTTTTTCTTCGCACCGCTGATAGGCCTGCTGCTTCGCGGCGTGCTTGAGCCCACTCCGGGCCTGGGCAACTACGAGCAACTGTTCGCCAACTCAGCCTACTCCAGAGTGTTGTTCAACACCTTCTCGGTGGCGGGCCTGGTGACACTGTTCAGTGTGCTGCTGGGTTTCCCGCTGGCCTGGGTCATCACCCTGGTGCCACGCGGCTGGGGCCGCTGGATTCTCAATATCGTGCTGCTGTCGATGTGGACCAGCCTGCTGGCCCGCACCTATTCCTGGCTGGTGCTGTTGCAGGCGTCCGGGGTCATCAACAAGACACTGATGGCCATGGGCATCATCGATCAGCCGCTGGAAATGGTTCACAACCTCACAGGCGTGGTGATCGGCATGAGCTACATCATGATCCCGTTCATCGTGCTGCCGTTGCAGGCAACCATGCAGGCCATCGACCCGATGGTATTGCAGGCCGGCTCCATTTGCGGCGCAAGCCCGTGGACCAACTTCTTCAGAGTGTTCCTGCCGCTGTGTCGCTCGGGGTTGTTTTCCGGTGGCCTGATGGTGTTTGTCATGTCCCTGGGTTACTACGTCACCCCCGCACTGCTCGGTGGCGCGCAGAACATGATGCTGCCCGAGTTCATCGTGCAACAGGTGCAGTCTTTCCTGAACTGGGGGCTGGCCAGCGCCGCAGCCGCGCTGCTGATCCTGATCACCCTGGTGTTGTTCTACTTCTACCTGAAGCTCCAGCCGGAATCCCCGGTCGGCGCCAGCAATGCGAGGTGAACCATGCTCCTGACTCCCAATGCCATGAGCACGCGCCTGCGGTTGGGTCTTTACCTGACCACAGGCCTGATCGCGCTGTTCCTGTTGCTGCCGATCCTGTTCATCGTGCTGCTTTCGTTCGGCTCCTCCCAGTGGCTGGTCTTCCCGCCGCCGGGCTGGACCCTGAAATGGTATCAGCAGTTTTTCTCCAATCCGGAGTGGATGCAGGCGGCAATGTCCAGTTTCAAGGTCGCCGTGCTGACCACCATCAGCGCCGTCGCTCTGGGCCTGCCCACCGCCTTTGCTCTGGTACGCGGACGCTTTCCGGGGCGTGACATGCTGTATGGCATCTTCACCCTGCCGATGATCGTGCCGCTGGTGATCATTGCCGTGGCCGTGTATGCGCTGTTTCTCAAGCTTGGTTACACCGGCACGCTGTTTTCCTTCGTGGTCAGCCATGTGATCGTGGCGTTGCCGTTCACCATCATCTCGATCATCAACTCGCTGAAGCTGTTCGATCAGTCCATCGAGGATGCCGCTGTGATCTGCGGGGCTTCGCGCATCCAGGCAGTGATCAAGGTCACTTTCCCGGCCATCCGTCCCGGCATGGTTGCCGGTGCGCTGTTCGCGTTTCTGGTGTCGTGGGACGAGGTGGTCCTGAGCGTGATGATGGCCAGCCCGACCCTGCAAACCCTACCCGTCAAAATGTGGACCACTCTGCGTCAGGATCTGACCCCGGTCATTGCAGTCGCTTCGACGCTGCTGATCGCCCTGTCGGTGCTGGTCATGTTCATCGCCGCGACCCTGCGTCGCCGCAACGAAGCCAGGAGTACCTCATGAGTGCCGTGATCAAAGACAACGCACAACACGACCCGAACACCCTGGTCAGCCTGTGCAACCTGAACAAGTATTACGGCGACTTCGCCGCCGTGGACAACATCGACCTGGATATCCAGGAAGGTGAATTCCTGACGTTCCTTGGCTCCAGCGGCTCGGGCAAGAGCACCACGCTGTCGATGCTGGCGGGATTTGAAACGCCCAGTTCGGGAGAAATCCTGGTCGGTGGCAAGTCGCTGGTGAACGTGCCGCCCCACAAGCGCGACATCGGCATGGTGTTCCAGCGCTATTCGCTGTTCCCGCATCTGTCGGTGCGCGACAACATCGCCTTCCCGCTGGCCATTCGCAAATTGCCGGCAGCCGAGCGCGAAAAACGTGTGGATGCAATGCTCAAGCTGGTGCAACTGGAACAATTCGCCCATCGCCGCCCTTCGCAACTGTCAGGCGGTCAGCAACAGCGGGTGGCGATTGCCAGGGCGCTGGTTTACGAGCCGCGCATTCTGCTGATGGACGAGCCGCTGGGTGCGCTGGACAAGAAACTGCGTGAGGATTTGCAGGATGAACTGCGCCAGTTGCATCGTCGTCTGGGCATCACCATTGTCTACGTGACCCACGATCAGGAAGAAGCCATGCGTCTGTCACAGCGCATTGCGATCTTCAGCCACGGCAAGATTGTCGGTCTGGGCACTGGCTATGACCTTTATCAGAACCCGCCCAATGCCTTTGTCGCCTCGTTCCTGGGCAACTCGAACTTCCTGAAGCTCAAGGCTCAGGGCAATGCGGTGGCGACGTTTGAAAGCAGCCCGCTGTCGATTCGGCTGACCCCTGGCCTGAAAACCGATCAGGATGTGCTGTTGATGATCCGCCCGGAAAAAGCTCAGGCTCTGAGCATTCAACAGGCTGAAGCCACTCCGCTGGAACATGGCTGGAATGAAGTGACCGCGAAGGTGACAGAGGTACTGTTTCTGGGCGAAAGCCAGACCTGCGCAGTCGTTACCCCTGGCGGTACGGCCATGACCGTCAAGGCGCTGTCTGCAACCGGGCTGCAACTGAAAGCCGGTGATGCTGTGCGCGTCCGCTGGGCCACCGCCGATGCCTGTATCTACACCCAATGGGCAGAAAGCGACCTGAACAAGGCGGCTGGGGCTCATTGAGCCTTTTTCGCGACTGAAGTCGCTCCTGCCTGGAGTCCGCAGGAGCGAATTCATTCGCGAAAGACCACAACATCACACACAAAAAAAAGGCCGTACCTACCTGAGGGTACGACCTTAAAGGCTTCACTGTCTTGAAGGGTATTGCTCTATTTGGCAGTAATCACCGACAACTTGGTGATGCCTGCACGTTCGATCGAGGCCATGGCACGGGCCACTTCGCCGTAGTTCACATCGTTGTCAGCCTGAAGCTGCACACGAACCTGCGCGTCCTTGGCCTTGGCGGCCTGAAGATTGGTTTCCAGCAGATCTGCCTGGATCTCGTCCTTGTTGATGAACACCTTGCCCTGCCCGTCGATACTCACTACCAGCGGGTCCTTCTGCTCTGCCGGGGCGACCGCTTCGGTCTTGGGCAAATTGATCGGGATCGAGTTGGTCAGCAACGGCGCAGTCACGATGAACACCACCAGCAGTACCAGCATCACGTCCACCAGAGGTGTCACGTTGATTTCACTGAGTACTTCATCACTGTCTTGAGTGGAGAAAGCCATATCAGGAAGCCTCTTTCACTTTCTGGCCAGCGGCGCTGGCACCGTTCTTGGTCAGTACCGGGTGCAGCAGGACACGGAAGGAATTCTTCTGCGCAAGGCTGTAGAAGTCATGGGCAAAATCGTCCAGGTCGGCAGCGGTCAGCTTCAGACGACGCAGGAAGTAGTTGTAAACCAGCACCGCTGGCACCGCGACCGCGATACCGACACCGGTAGCAACCAGGGCCGCACCGATAGGACCGGCAACCGTTTCCAGGCTGGCAGAACCCGCAGCACTGATACCCTGGAGTGCCGACATGATCCCCCAGACGGTACCGAACAGACCGATGAAGGGCGAGGTGCTGCCGATACTGGCCAGAACAGCCAGGCCGGTTTCCAGCGAACGACGCTCACGCACGATCTGCTGGCGCAAGGCGCGCTCCAGACGATCCTGATGGTTGATCGACTGGCTCAGGTCGGTCTGTTGAGTGCCTTCATGCACCTGGATTGCTGCATAACCTGCCTGGGCAACACGAGCAGCGGCGCCCGGCTGCTGCTGAGCCAGCTCGGCGGCCGAGTCCAGGCTGGAAGCCGCCCAGAACTGTTTGTGGAACTTGCGATCCTGGGATTTCAGACGTGAAAACTGCACGCCCTTGAGCAAGGCCAGGCCCCAGGTCGCGACGGAAAAGACCACCAGCAGCCAGATGACGGCGTGTTCGATGGATTCAAAAGGGGATGCCAGTAAGTTCATGATCTGTACTCTCGTGCTGTGCTGATACGTCAGGTTCTGGTGTCGCGATGCTCCTTTTGTCAGGTGGCTCGCATTGAAGCTTTGAAACCGTTATTTGATCTTGAAGTCGATGGGGACGCTGACCCAGCCATCCTGGGCGACATCGCCCTGCTTGGCTGGAACGAAGCTCCAGCGCTTGACTGCCGTTACTGCGGCTTCGTCGAGCGATTCACGACCACTGCTTTTCTGAATCTGGATTTCTCCAGGCTTGCCGCTGGCCAGTACATGCACTCGCAACAGGACTGTCCCTTCCCAACCGCGGCGCATGGCCAGAGACGGGTATTCCGGTGCCGGATTGCGCAGATAACCGGCGCTGGCCGAAGCAGGCGTCACGGGTGCTGGCGCAGGCGGTGCTGGAGGCGCTGGCGCTGCAACCGGTTGTGGCGGTGCAGGTGGCGCTGGCGGTTGCTCCACGGGCTTGGCGACAGGCTTGGGAGTCGGCGGTTTAACGACCGGCTTGGGTTTTGGCTTGGGCGGTGGCTTGACGGCCAGCTCATCCTCGACGGGAGGCGGCGGCTCGACCACAGGTTGAACGATTGGCTCGGGCGGCGGTGGCGGTGTTTCCACCACAGGCGGCGCGGGCTGGGAAAATTCGATGGTCATCGGCGGAATTTCCGGCGGAACGATCGGCAGAACAGGCGTCGGCGTCTGGCTCAGCCAGTAAATCACTGCGCCATGCAACACCAGAGCAAATGCACCGAGCAGAATTCCTTCCCGACGTCCCAAGACAGGCTTGGGCGTGCGGTGCAACCGCGACAGCGCCAAGGGTCCCCGAAAAGGACGCCCCAGATCGACCAATTCGCCGCTCGGCGTTTGGCGCCAAGGCACTTCATGCGCACTGGCTGCGGTCTGGACATTGCCCATTGATACACTCCTGCATTTTTTCAGTAAAAATCCAGGTTCTGTTGGTATCAGTCACCTTTCCAATTTGATAGCGCCGGGCAATCATCCATGATCACGCTTGTTCCCGAAAAGAATATTTAGTTCTCCTGTTATTCAAAAAGGAAATATAAAAAATCTCACCCATGAAAAAGCCCCGGCATGCAATGACATGACGGGGCTTGGCGCTGCCTGGGTCAACGGATCAATCAGTGACCGCTATGATCGCCATGACCGGAATGTCCCTGGGCCGTCAGCGCCTTGACTGGCGCGAGGACCTTGATCGACTCCTTGACGCCCTTGTCGTCTTCAACGGTCAGGGTCAGCGGCACCTGATCGCCCTCCTTCACCTGGGCAACCAGGCCCATGAGCATGACGTGATAGCCATTGGAGTCCAGCACAACAGTCTTGCCGGCTGGCAGGTCGATGGATTTGACCTGCTGCATGTTCATTACATCGTTCTTCATGCTCATCTGATGGATCTGCACGTCTTTCGCGGCAGGCGAGCTGACTTCAACCAGCTTGCTGTTGGTGGTCGACGTGATGTTCATGAAAGCACCGGTCGCAGGCTGCCCGGACACAGTGGCTCGCACCCAGGCGTCATCAACGGTGGTTTGCGCGTGAGCCTGCACGCTCATGCCCATGACAGAAAGGGCCAGCAGCAGGCTTTTGCATGGGGTGGCGTTCAGGGCATTACGGATCAGAGCATTCATCAACATACTTCCATCAAGGTGAGCAGATCTTCTGCGCATTGCTGTGCGGACAGCGAGTGGGACAGACCAAGGCGCAGCACGCCACGGGTGTCGAACACATAGCTGGTTGAGGTGTGGGAAATCGTATAAGTGTCGCCCAGCGGCACCTTCTCGTAGAACACGCCGAACTCCTTGGCCGTGGCCGCGGTTTCTTCCAGCGTGCCGGACAGGGCCACAAAACTTGGGTCGAACGCCTTTACATAGGCATCAATGACTTTTGGCGTGTCGCGCTCCGGGTCCAGGGTGATGAACACCACCTGGAAGGTGTCGGCATCGGCACCCATCAGTTTCTTGATCTGCGCCGCTCGGGCCAGTGCAGTCGGACAGACCGCCGGGCATTGGGTAAAGCCGAAGAACACCATCGGCATATAGCCCCGGAAACTCGACAGGGTCAGCACATCACCCTGAGAGTTCTTGAGCTTGAAGTTACGCCCGATGATCTTGTTGCTCAGGTCCTTGCCGTACTTGAACGGCAAGGCATTGGAGTTATTGCAACCGGTCAGAACGCCAAGGCTCAGCAAGGAGAGGCCCGCGACCACTTCGCGACGGGTCAGGTATTGAGTCATGCATTACGGTCCTTTGAAGGAAAACAGGCAAGGCATGCAGCACGTCACATGCTGGATGCGCTGCAGACAACCAATCAAGGCAAGACCGGGCTTCAGGGTGCCTGTGGCACCAGCCCTGGCGAAGTGTGACGGGAAGACTGGCGCATCAGGCCCGGCGGGATACGCAGCCTGACATCGCGCGAGCGCAGCAGCCAGCCCAGTCCGATGAAGAACACCACAATGCCGGTCAGTTTGCCGGCGAAGGTGCAATCCAGCATGGCCAGTTGCATGACCAGCGCATGCCTGGCCTCGTCCGGCCCTTCCATCGACAGGGAAGTGTCCGGGTGATCACCACAGATATCTGCGGCCTCTACAGAGGAAAACGCCCCCAGCATCTGCCCATGGCTGACGCTGCACATGACGCCATTGAACAGGATGAAGCCATACAGCATCCAGGCAATGAGCGAGCGGTGGGTTCGGACGAATTTCATGGCGGCGAATCTACCACTCTCACGCCCTGTCGAACACCGCGAATCCACGGGCGGCGTGCAGGCCAAGGCAGGAAGCGTGTGGTGACGGGCCATAGCCCGAGGTGCGACAAAGTGGCGCAGCCTGCACATAGGGTCCGCTGGCGACTGAAAGTCCGGATTCCCGCCAACCAAAAGATGCAATTATTTTATTTACACAATAAATATAAATTCAAATTATTTATAATTAGCTTATACCGAAAAGAACTTTCACAGGATTGTTTCATAACCATATATTCCAGCTTACAGACCGACCCCTACCAGTGGAGGCTCAGAAAAACTTCCCGAAACTGACAAGGATCACTCTCCATGGCCTTCACTGCTCGCGCAGCCACAAAGCCTCTGCACCCTCACCTGCTAAAAGGTATCGCCTTTGCCGGACTGGGTCTGATAACGCCCGTTCAGGCGGCTGAAGAATCCGGCAATGACACCCGCCTGGACAAGGTCACGGTCATCTCCACCGGCATTCGCGGCACCGAGCGCACCGTGACCAACAGCCCGGCCCCCATCGACATAGTCACCAGCGAGCAGTTGCTCAAGACCGGCCGCGCAGACCTGACCGAAGCCATCGCCAAGCTGCTGCCTTCGTTCAACTACGGCACCAACGTCGCCGGTTACAACTCCACTATCCGCCCCTTGTCCAACCGCAGCCTGGCACCGGCTTATACATTGGTGCTGGTCAATGGCAAGCGACGCCATAACAGCGCCCTGCCCGCCAACGGCTCGACTGACAGCAGCGGCGCCAACTCGGTGGACATCGACATGATCCCCGTCAGCGCTGTGGAGCGCATCGAAGTCCTAAAGGACAGCGCCGCGGCCCAGTACGGCTCCGATGCCATTGCGGGGGTGATCAACGTCATCCTCAAATCCAGCGCTCAGGGCGGCCACCTGGGCGTGACCTACGGCAAGCTCTACAGCGGCGAAGGCGAAGTGACCAAGTTCGAAGGCGATACCGGCTTTGAACTGGGGGATGGCGGCTTCCTGCACCTGTCCGCCGATGCCCGCAAGCGTGGGGATGCCAGCTGGAATGAAAAAGCCACCAACACCGCTTACTTCCCCGGCGATCCTCGGGAGGCGACCTGGGACCGGGTGGGCGTCAAGAACGGCGACCCGCAGATCAAGGCATTCAACCTGGCCTACAACGCCGAATTGCCACTGGATGATCAGACAAAGCTGTATTCCTATGGCACCTATGGCCAACGCGACGCCATCATCAATAACTATTTCCGCTACCCCAATGGCAACGCCAACATCCCGGAACTGTTCCCCGATGGCTACTATCCGCTGAACAACCTGGACGATACCGACTACCAGTACCTGATAGGCGCCAAAGGTGAATCACTGGGCTGGAACTGGGACCTGAGCACCACTTACGGGCGCAACAACAACCATCAATACAGTGACCTGACCATCAACCCGTCACTGGGTCCGGCATCACCGACGTCCTTTGATGACCTGGCGACCTACCGTTTCGAGCAATGGGTCAACAACCTGGACATCACCCGCGCCTTTGACGGCGTGTTCGGTGTGCCGCTACAGGTGTCTGCGGGGCTGGAACATCGCTGGGAACGCTTCCGGACCTTCGCCGGTGATGCACAGGCGTATCAGGTCGGGGGATATCGCTTCCCGGCCACCCTGCCCAATGGCCAGCCCAACCCGCTGGCAGGCCAGTTGGCCTCGATTGCTGCTCAGGCTGCGGCGGTCATTTCACCTCTGGACGCCACCAGTATCAAACGCAACAACTATGCAGCCTATGTGGACTTCGGCATCACGCCCATAGAGCCACTGTTCATTGACCTGGCCCTGCGCGCAGAGCATTTCGATGACGACTCGGGCAACACCGTCAGCGCCAAGCTCAACTCCCGCTACGAGTTCACCGACACCTTCGCGGTGCGCGGTACAGTGGGCACCGGCTTCCGGGCACCTTCCCTGACCCAGATCGGCTACAGCATCTCCGACAACCGGGTCGGTGCAGCGCCTGACGGCACCATCGTGCCGGCCGTGACCCGCATCGCACCGGTCAATTCGGCCCTGGCCCAGGCCTTGGGTGCCACTCCTCTGGACCCGGAAAAATCCCGTAACCTGGGCCTTGGCGTGACCTGGCAACCGGCACCGCGCACCAGCGTGACGGTGGATGCCTACTGGATCGAAATCGCCGACCGCATCGCGCGTACCGAAAGCCTGTACGGCCCGGCACTGGCACCGATTCTTACCGCGCAAGGCGTCGACACCAGCACCTGGACCTCGTACTACGCCAACGCCTTCGACACCCGCACTCGCGGCCTGGATATCGTGCTCGATCACTCCAGCCGTTATGGCGCTTTTGGCGATGTGCGCTGGAGTGCCGGCTTCAACTACAACAAGACCATCATCACCGACGTCAAGAGCGAGCCCTCAGCCTTACAGGGCCTGGGCGACAACACCGGCGGCAGCCTGACCTGGGTCGGCCGTGCCCGGGAAGGCGATCTGACCGACGCGCAACCAAAAACCAAATGGGTGCTGGGCGCCAACTGGACCCTCGGCGATCTGGGCGTGAACCTGCAAACCACCCGCTATGGCAAGGTCAAGACGCTTCAACAACTGGAAAGTGGCGACCGCAGCTTCGGTGCCAAATGGATCACCGACCTGGACCTGTCCTACACCATTGCGGACAACATCACCCTCAGCCTGGGCGGCACCAACATCTTCAATGTGCGCCCGGACAAGAACGCCATCCCTTCGGCCAATGGCCTGAACCTGTACAGCAACCCGCCGTTCTATCCGGGTGGCGGGTTCTGGTATAGCAAGATCGCTTATGACTTCTGATTGGCGCCATCAGGATCAGAATGGATAGACCTCGGCCTGAATCGCGGTCTCATCCATGCCATTGGCGGCCAGGGTACTGAAGTGCAGCGGATTGATGCCGTAGTAACGGCGGAAAACCTTGGCGAAGTGGCTGGCGTTGGAATACCCGACCGCCGCCGCCACTTCGCTGACCGATCCCTGCTGCTTGAGCAATTGTGCAGCACGCTCGATACGGACTTTCTGCAGATAGCCATACACGCCGCTGTCGTAGACGTCGCGAAAACCCTGCTTGAGTTTCTTGGTATTGAGCTCCACACACTGGGCCAGTGACTCGATGGTCCAGTCCTGTTCCGGGTGGGCCTCAAGCAGTTTGCGCGCACGCTCGACACGGGCCAGATCACGGCCACCGGCGCTGAGCCCGGTGAAGCGCGCAAGGTCCTGGATATGCGCCGTCAATTGCCCGAGCATTTCATAGGCCTTGCCCCGCAGCAGTAAATCCCTGGCAACACCTTCCAGCCTGCATCCCAGCATTTCCTGGCCAATACGCCGCACCACATGGGGCGCTGGAAACTGTGCCAGACGCGCCGCACTGTCTACCGTACGGGTTTTCTCCCAGGGGCCGTCGTACTCGAACAATTGAGTGGCCAGATCCAGCATGCCCAGCCGATGAGCCGCGAAACTGATATTGACCCCGCGCCAGCGCGTTCCTGCCGGGACAAAACCCACGCCCTGTAACGGCACCGTGGAATGAAACAGACAGCAATGATCTTCGCGCCAGCTCAAGGGCGAAGTATCGGCGAAACTGCGCCAGCCCGCACAGTTGGCGTGATAGGACACCGTCAACGACGCCTCGCAGGAGGCATCCAGATGCCGGTCTTCATCGACCTGCCATTCGATCAGACGGATATCGAGTTCGTCTCCCACCTCTTCGGTGAGCACCTTGGGCAACTCATAATCAGCGCGGTAATGATTAAGGCTCATTGGTACACACTCTTTTGGGAATCAGACTCAAATGATAACACTTATCAACTATAGTGCCGATTGCGCGCATTTATACCCCGATCGCACGCGCAACAACATAACCATAACCAGAAGATAGCGGCTTCCACTTACCAGCAGAGTCTTCCCATGCAGCGCTCTATCCTCAGCCTGGCGATCACATTCGCCATATCCGGCCACGTTCTGGCGGACGATGTTCTGAACTTGCCCGAAATGCAAGTGACTGCCAGCAAGCGAACCCAGGCCCAGGATCAGACCGATCTGGCGCTTTCGGTTGCCAGTGAGGCTGACCTTGAGCGTGCCAACGTCTATAACAGCGGCGAGCTGGAAAGAGTATTCCCCGAACTGCTGGTGCGTAATACCGGTGCCGGAGTGTTCCCGAGCCTGAGCATGCGCGGCATTTCGTCTTCGGACCCTTACAACGCGCCAGTGGCAATCTACGTCGATGGCGTCCCGCAATACCTGGGCACCTTCAATCAGCAACTGCTCGACGTAGAACACATCGAACTGCTCAAAGGGCCGCAAGGCACCCTGTACGGACGCAACGCCCATGCAGGTGCGCTGAACATCATTACCCGCCAGCCGGACAACACACCGACGGCGACGATACAAAGCCGCTTCAGCAATCTGCATCAACAAGTCGCCGTCAGCGGCTCGGCTCCGCTGGTCACAGACAAGCTGTTCATTCAGGGCACCGTCTACCATGATGATACCGATGGCGAACTGACCCGCAGCGAACATCATGGCGACAGCGACAACGGTGGCGGCAATGTCGCACTGACCTTCAGGCCCAACGAAGACTTCAGCCTGAAACTGGCCTATGCCCGTGACCGGCTGACGTCCTACAACGAGCAATATCTGGCCGACGAAACCTATGAAAAGCGCCGGGCCAGCGTACCGTTGATGGAGTCGATCTACGTGCGTCGGGTAGAAACCAGCAGCGCGACCATTGACTGGAACCTCAGCGACTCACTGAAACTGACCTCCATCACATCCCTGCAGAATTACCGTCATGAGCGCCTGTTCGGTGACATGGGTTTCCACTGGCCGGAAGCCCAGCGCACCGTCAGCCAGGAATTGCGCCTCGCCACCCAAGGTGAAGACCGTGCCTGGGATGCAGTCGGCGGTCTGTACTGGCAGAAGAGCCGCAGCCACTCAGAGCGGACTCCTGACGCTGGCGCCCCGTTGTTCGGCGTGTATGGCGCAGCCGACAGCCGCATCGAGAACACCGAAAAAGCCGTGTTCGGCGAGTTCATCTGGCACCTGGCGCCGCGCTGGGACCTGACCCTGGGCGCCCGTCACAGCGAGGAAAAGGCCGAGACCACCTACAACCAGGTGGACGCGCTGTTCACACCGGGCTTCGTCTATAAAGGCAACGACACCTTCACCAGCACCACGCCCAAAGTGGCGCTGGGCTTCCAGGTAACGCCTGATACCCGCCTGTACGCATCGGTCAGCAAAGGCTTCAAGGCAGGTGGTTACAACCGCATTGGCTCGATCACCTCCGACTCGGTGGCTTACTCGCCGGAAAAATCCCTGAACATGGAAGTCGGCGTCAAATCCAGCCTGCTGGACAAGCGTCTCTGGCTGAATGCGGCGCTGTACCGCATCGATATCGACGATGTGCAGCAGTTCATCGGCGCCGCAGGCACCGGCACTCAAGCCTTGAGCAACATCGGCAAGGCCCGCAGCGAAGGCGCGGAAATGTCCGTGGACTGGCGCGCCGACGAAGCGACGCTGATTCGTCTGGCCGGCACCGTCAACCGCAACCGCATGCTGGATTCCGACCGCCAGGGCAACAGCCTGACCTACACGCCCGGACGCACCTTGCGTGCTTCGGCCGAGCGCAGTTTCTACTTCGACAACCTGCTGGGCGAGCTGCGCCCGAGTGTCGGCATCAGCTACACCGGCCAGCACTATTTCGATGTCGACAACGAGGTTTCACAGGGCGGTTACAGCCTGGTGGACGCCCGTCTTTCCTGGCTGCCAAAACCCGATCTGGAACTGGCGCTGTACGGCAACAACCTGGGGGACAAGGACTATCGCACCTACTCCTACATCACCTCCGGCGCCCAGTTCAGCCAACCCGGCCAAGGCCGCGAACTGGGCGTGAGCACCAAAATAACCTTCTGACGCGAGACACGTCGGGAAAGGTGTAACGGGCGAAGCCGGCAAGCGCTTCGCTCTTTCAACGGAATGCCCCGTGGCCACGGCCCTTCAGCCGTCAGCCCGGCCCCGTGCACCCTCCTGAAAAGCACAGAAACCTACAGGAGTTCTGAATGAGCCCACAACACGACACTGTCGGCACGACCACAAAAGAGCCCTTGAGCCATACCGGGCTGCTGAAACTGGCACCCACAATGTTTGCCATCGCCATCGGTTGCGCCGTGGCCTCGACCCTGCTCAGCCTGGTGCCGCTGTGGTGCATCTACAAGATTGCGCAGATGCTGCTCAATACCGCACCCAATGCCGAAGCCGCCCTGGGCTGGGGGCTGGCAGCGCTTTTTGCCGTTCTGTTGCGCTGGCTGATCATGACCGTCAGCCATGTAACCGCCCACCTCGCGGCCTTCGAGCTATTACGCCAGCTGCGCAGCCGTATCGCCCGGCATCTGGGCGAAGTCCCCTTGAGCTTCTTCAACAAGAACAGCAGCACGGACCTGCGTCGCACAATCAACGACGACGTCGGCTCTCTTGAAGGCTTTTTTGCTCACTCACTCCCCGACTCCATAGCCGCCGCCGTAATGCCGCCGCTGACCCTGATCGTGCTGCTTTGCATCGACTGGCGACTGGCACTGGCCTGTATTGCCCCGCTGCCCCTGGCCTTTATGGCGCAGATGCTGATGGTCAAGGGCTCGGCCGAACGCATGGCCAAATGGCAAAGCCTGCAACAGCAGATTTCCCAGAGCTTCAGCGAGTACCTGCAAGGTATACAGGTCGTGAAAAGCTTCGGCCTGACCAGCCTGCGCTTCGGCACACTGAGCAAGGACATTCGCGGTGCCGCTGAGTGGGTGGCCGGCTTTGCCCGCAAGAGTTCGCTGTTCTGGGTGGTGTTCTCGGGCCTGCTCAGCGCCAACCTGATCATCGTTGCGCCACTGGGTGCCTGGCTGCTGCTGGCAGGCAAGATCACCCTGGAAACATTGCTGTTGTTTCTGCTTCTCGCCCCCGCCGTACTGATGCCACTGCTGCGCCTGACCTACATGCTCGGCGATCAGGTACAACGCAATGCGGCACTGGCCCGTATCAACGAGGTGTTGCTCAGCCCGGCGATGAGCGAAAACCCGGACGCCCGCATCCCCGATGCGCCACTGGACCTGCGCCTGGAAAACGTCTCCCACGCCTATGGCGAAAGAAAAGCCCTGAACCAGGTCAGCTTCAGCGCCCAGGCAGGCCAGTTGACAGCGCTGGTCGGCCCGAGCGGCTCCGGCAAGAGCACCGTGGCGCAACTGGTTTGCCGTCTGTTCGATGCCGACAGCGGCAGTATCACTCTGGGCGGCACGGATCTGCGTGACTGGCCGCTGGAAGCCTTGCTCGAACGGGTCGCGTCGGTATTCCAGCAGGTTCACCTGTTCGACGGCACAGTGCTCGACAACCTGCTGCTGGCCAGGCCCGATGCCGATCAGGCCAGCGTCGAAGCCGCCGCCCGCGCAGCCTGTGCCCATGACTTTATTCAGCGTCTGCCGCAGGGCTATCAGACCCGGATCGGCGAAGGCGGAGCGCAACTGTCCGGTGGCGAACGCCAGCGGCTATCCATCGCCCGCGCCCTGCTCAAGAACGCTCCGGTACTGATTCTTGATGAAGCCACCGCCTATGCCGACAGCGAAAACGAAGCGCTGATCCAGGAAGCTCTGGCCAATCTGTGTCGAGGCCGCACGGTGCTGATGATCGCCCACCGCCTGCATACCGTGATTGCCGCCCAGCGCATCGTCGTGCTGGATCAGGGGCAAGTGCGCGGCGTCGGTCGTCATGAAGAGCTGCTTGAAGGCTGCACGCTGTATCGACAGCTCTGGCAAGACCACACACGTATTCGCCAATGGCAACTGAGCAGTACAGGAGTATCGGCATGATCGCCAATCTGATGCGAGCCGGTGAACGCCTGGCCGGCCAGCGTGACCCACATCTGAATCAGGGCCTGCGCCTTGCAGTGCTGGAAGGCCTGCTGAGCGCTGCGCCTTACCCTTTGTTGTACTGGTTGCTCGACAGCCTGCTCAAAGGCACGGCCACCACCTTGAGCGTGATCGGGCTGGCACTGGCGATGCTCGCCTGCCTGATTGCCCGAATCGTCACCGGCGCAATCGGCACCCCGCTGATCTTCACTGGTGCCTACGCCATGATGGCCAACGCCCGCATTCGCCTTGTGGACCATCTGCAAAAGCTGCCTCTTGGCTGGTTCGGCAAGACCCACAGCGGCGAAATCAGCGCTCGGGTCACCGGTGACCTGGCACTGGTAGAACATCTCTGGTCACACTTTCTCGGCGTCTTCGCCCTGTCGCTTGCGAAGCTGGCCTTTCTCCTGATCTTCCTGTTCTGGCTGGAACCCGTGCTGGCCTTCGCTGTGCTGGCCATGCTGCCATTGGCCTGCCTGGCCATCTATGTGGCGATCCGCAAGACTCTGGTGCATGCCGACCGCATGCTCACCAATAACAACCGCACCCAGGCAGCGTTGCAGGAATACATTCAAGGCATTGCGGTGATCCGCAGCTTCGGCCGGTTCGGCAGCGCCCTGCAACGCTTGAACAAAGTGATGGATGCGCAGCATCAGGCGATGGTCAGCATCGAACTGAAACCGGCACCCTGGGTCGGGCTGTTCGGACTGGTGATCGAAGCCGGCTTCATCCTGATGGTGCTGCTGGGCTGCAACCTGCTGCTCAAGGGGCAGTTGAGCATCGAAAACCTGCTCATCTTTACCGTGCTGTCTCTGCCGTTGTATCGCCAGGCCATCGACCTGGGTTTCTCCACGCTGCTGCTGCGCTTCGGCCATCTGGCCCTGACCCGCACCGAGCAGTTGCTGGAGCAGGCACCGATGCCTGAGCCTTCCACGCCACGCAAACCCCAACACTTCGATATCGAACTCAAGAATGTGCGCTTCAGCTACGCCGAGCGTGAATCGACGGTGATCGACGGTATTTCCTGCCACCTGCCAGCAGGCACCCTGACCGCACTGGTCGGCCCGAGCGGAGCCGGCAAAAGCACTCTGGCGCATCTGGTCGCAAGGCTCTGGGACATCGACAGCGGTCACTTGCAGATTGGCGGCATCGAGGCCCGTGAGATTGGCAGTCAGTACCTGCAAGAACACATCTCCATGGTCTTCCAGGACGTCACGCTGTTCTCCGGCACCGTGCTGGACAACCTGCTGGTCGGCAAGCCCGGCGCAAGCGAACAGGAAGTCATCCACGCCGCACGCCTTGCTCAGGCCCACGACTTTATCGAGGCCCTGCCAGACGGTTACGCCACGCGGATTGGCGAAAACGGCGGCTGGCTTTCAGGTGGCGAACGCCAACGCCTGTCCATTGCCCGTGCCCTGCTCAAGAACAGCCCGATCCTGTTGCTCGATGAAGCCACTTCCAGCGTCGATCCGTCCTCGGAAGCCGCTATTCAACTGGGGCTCGATGCATTGGTGCGTGACCGCACCGTGCTGGTCATCGCTCACCGCCTGCACAACATCCAGCACGCCGACCAGATTCTGGTCATGGATCGCGGGCGCATCGTCGAGCAGGGCCGTCACGACGAGCTTCTGGAGCTGAACGGTCTTTACGCACATTTATGGAATCAGCAGAGCCGGGCACGGCACTGGAACCTGAACACCTGAACCCTACGCGCCGCGCAAATCCTGCGCGGCACGAGTACTTGTCTGGATGGAGTCTTACCATGTACACATCGACCAGAAAAGCCTCGACTACGCGCGGCACAACGCTTGAAGACTTCGACCCTGCAACACTGGTTGATGAAATCGCCAAGCAACTTCGCTTGCCCGTCGAACAGCTACCAGGCGATGCCAACCTTCTACGGCTGGGCCTTGATTCAATGCACCTGATGGCCTGGCTCAATCGCTTTCGTCGCCTGGGCTTCAAGGTGACCTTGAGCGAGCTTTATGACCACCCGACGCTGGAGGGCTGGCAAAACCTGCTGGCCAATGCCCGCGCCAAAGTTTCGGGTGCCGCAGTACCACAAGCCACCGAACCGCTGCCGCGCATGAGCGATGGCCAGCCATTCCCGCTGACCGCCGTGCAGCACGCCTATCTGGTAGGCCGCTCCAGCGAGCAGCCACTGGGCGGCGTGGGTTGCCATCTGTATCAGGAATTCGATGGCCATGGGCTGACAGCACAGGTGCTGGAGCCTGCGATCTATCAGCTGATCGAACGCCATCCGATGCTCAAGACCCGCTTTCTGGCCAACGGTCGCCAGCAATGGCAACCACACGCCTCATGGCCGGGCCTGAAGGTTCATGACCTGCGTCAGCACGACCAGGCTTCGCGCCAGCAAACCCTCCTGCAATTGCGTGAGCAACTGGGCCATCGTCGTCTGCAGGTCGAGATCGGTGAAACCTTCGACTTCCAGTTGTGCCTGCTGCCTGAAGGCAAACACCGGCTGCTGGTCAATATCGACCTGCTGGTCTGCGATGCCGCCAGCTTCAACCAGTTGTTCGAGGAACTGATTGCCCTGATAGCGGACCAGCCACTGCCGCCCTCGCCCACCGATTACGACTTTTGCAGTTACCTGACACAGGTCGAGCGCAACGATCAGGCACGTATCGAACAGGCCAAAGCCTGGTGGATGGCGCGTCTGGACGATTTGCCGCTAGCCCCGATCCTGCCTTTGGCGCAAGAACCCGAGCGTATCGAACAGGTCCGCATCAGCCGCCGTCGCGGACAACTGGACGCCGCGCAATGGCAGGTTTTCAAGGAGCACGCCGGCAACCACGGCGTCACCCCGACCATGGCGCTGGCCACATTGTTCAGCGCGGTGCTGGGTCGCTGGAGCGGCCAACAGAAACTGCTGCTGAACCTGACCCTGTTCGACCGTCAGCCACTGCATCCGGCTGTGTCCGGCATGATTGCCGACTTCACCAATATCCTGCCGCTGCCTGTGGAATGCGACGGCCAGACCTTTGCCGAACTGGCACTGGCCAACCAGCGGACGTTTGCAGAGGTCCATGAGCACAGCGCCTGGTCCGGCGTTGAAGTGCTGCGCGAACTCAAGAAACACCAGCGCCATCCCCATGGCGCGCCGTTGGTGTTCACCAGCAATCTGGGACGCCCGCTGTATGGCGAAGCCGAAGCAAGCTCCATCGGCGAACTGGGCTGGGGCATTTCCCAGACCCCGCAAGTGTGGATCGACCACCTGGCGTTCGAGCACCGCGGCCAGATCATGCTGCAATGGGACAGCAACAACGATCTGTTCCCCAAAGGGCTGACCGACACGCTGTTCGAGGTCTATTTCGAGCAGGTCCTGGCCTTGATTGCTGACCCGAGCGGCTGGTCACGCCCGCTGCCAGAACTGATGCCTGCCACCCAGCGAGTGGTTCGCGAGCTGGTGAACGCCACGGCGCGTCCTGTGCCTGCCGGCCTGCTGCACGACGCTGTTTTCGCTCAGGCTGAACACACACCGAATGCCATCGCCTTGATTCAGGGCGAGCGTCAGTTGAGCTTTGCCCAGTTGATCGATCAGGCCAGTCGCCTTGCCGGCAGCCTGCAAGCCCGAGGCGTGAGCGCAGGCGATACGGTCGCGGTCAGCATGTTCAAGGATATCGGCCAGATCATTGCCGTACTGGGCATTCTCAAGGCCGGAGCCATTTACGTTCCCGTGCCGCCTGATCAACCGCTGGCGCGACGTCTGGGAATCTACAAAGGTGCCGGGGTCAAGTGCGTGCTGACCAGCGCGGACGAAGTTCGCGAAAGCGAAATCGACAACCGTCTCGACTGGCAGCAGGCAATCCTCGGTGAACCCTTGCTTGAGCAAGTGCCGGTGGATGTGCAACAACCGGCCTACATCATCTACACCTCGGGTTCCACCGGCGAACCCAAAGGCGTGGTCATCAGCCATCAGAGCGCCCTGAACACCTGCGTGGATATCAGCCAACGCCATCAAGTCGACGAAAACGACCGGGTACTGGCCCTCTCGGCGCTGCATTTCGACCTGTCGGTCTACGACATCTTCGGCGTGCTCGGTTCAGGCGCTTCGGTGGTGCTGGTCAACGAGCAGCAGCGCCGTGACCCGGCGCTGTGGTGCGACCTGATCGTGAAACACGGCATCACGCTCTGGAACAGCGTACCTGCCCTGTTCGACATGCTGCTGACCTACAGCGAAGGTTTCGAGCTGCACAGCCCGGAACATCTGCGAGTGGTCATGCTGTCCGGCGACTGGATCGGCCTGGACCTGCCCGAGCGCTATCACCAGTACCGCGCCGACGGCCAGTTCGTGGCCATGGGCGGTGCGACGGAAGCGGCGATCTGGTCCAACACCTGCACCGTAGCCCGTGTCGAGCCGAACTGGCGCTCGATTCCCTACGGCCAGCCGCTGGCCAACCAGAGCTATCGCGTGGTGGATGAGCTGGGTCGCGACTGCCCCGACTGGGTTGCGGGGGAACTGTGGATCGGCGGTATCGGCGTCGCACAAGGCTACTTCAACGACATCGAGCGCAGCGCCCGGCAGTTCGTCGAAGTGGACGGCGCACGCTGGTATCGCACCGGCGACATGGGTTGCTACTGGCCTGACGGCACCCTGGAATTCCTCGGCCGTCGCGACAAGCAGGTCAAGGTCGGTGGCTATCGCATCGAACTGGGCGAAATCGACGCTGCATTCAATCGCCTGGAAGGCGTCAAGAGCGCCATCAGCATGGCGCTGGGCGAGCGGGAAAAAAGTCTGGTGGCCTTTGTCGTGCCGCAAGGTTCAAGCCTGTGCAGCCCGGTGGAAGCCGACCCACGCACACCGACCGACTATTGCGACTGGCTGACGTCTGCCTGCCTTGCCGAGCTATCGACCTCGCAAGATGCTCTGCTGGCTGATTTCCTGACCCAGCATCTGGCCCTCAACGGCCTGGACTTCAATACACCCGCCAGCCTCGACGCGGCCCTGCAAACCTATGGCGCTCAGGAACAATGGCGTGGACTGATGGGTCGCTGGCTGGACTGGCTGAGCGCCCAGGGCCGCCTGAGCTGCAATGCCGATGGACAATGGCAGCGCACACACAGCGCCGAATCGGTCAGCAGCGCCGACAACGATTCGACTTACGCCCTCAAGGAAGCGCTGAACGCTCACCATGACGCACTCAGCGATATCCTGCGCGGCCAACGCAATGCCCGGACTTTGCTCGATCACCCTTACTGGTCGCCCGAGCATCTGTTGATGCAAAGCGCTGGCAGCAGCGCCGCCCTCGAACAACTGGCGGCCTCCATTGCCAGCCTGAGCCAGCGTCTGCAACGCCCCGTGCGACTGATCGAAGCCGGTGCCCGCAGCGCTGTGGGCGCCGTTCATCTGCTGGAGCGACTGAGCGCCACCCAGGTGCAGTACACGGCTATCGATGAGTCCCAGGCGCTGGTCCTCAAAGCCCGGGAACGTCTGGCCCGCTTTGCCCACGGCAAAGCCTGTCGCGACACCGATGCCGAACTCCAGACCCTGCGCCACAGCGCCGATGTACTGCTGATCAATAACCAGTTGCACCGCATCGATCAGCCTGAGCTGGCACTCCAGCGCTGGCTGAAACTCTGTACACCGGGCGCAGCCGTCTGCGTGCTGGAACTGGCGCAGGCTTCTGCGCTGGCATTGGTCAGCGCGGATCTGCTCAACGGCGGTCAGAGTGCCGCGCAACAGTTGCGCAACACCGCTCACTGGCAAAACCTGCTGGCACAAGCCGGGCTGAACGCTTGCCAGGCTGATCGCCTGGGCGATGTGCAACGTCTGGTGCTGCGCGCCAGCGACACACTGCAAAAACCGGACGCGGCACGACTGGCCAAGGCACTGGCCAGCGAACTGCCCGGCTATATGATCCCGCAGCGCCTGTACTTTCTCGACGCTCTGCCCCTGACTGCCAATGGCAAGATCGACCACAAGACTCTGGCCCAGCTCTGCAAACCTGCCGTCGAAACCCTCGACGACACTCAGGCCCCGAGCACCGACAGCGAGCAATTGCTGGCCCGTCTCTGGGAAGAGCTGTTGCAGACCGGTCCGGTTCATTGCCAAAGCCAGTTCTTCCAGCTGGGCGGCGACTCCCTGCTGGCCACCCGACTGATCGGCGAACTGGGCAAGCATGGCTATCGCGCACGGCTCGATGACCTGTTCAACTTCCCGGGCCTGCAAGCCTTCGCCGCCACTCTGGTTGCCGACAACAGCGCGCCTGCGACAAACCTGCAACATGATCCCGCTGGCCGCTATCAGCCTTTTGCCTTGAGCGATGTGCAGGAAGCCTATCTGGTGGGTCGCCAGCCCGGTTTCGTACTGGGTGGCGTAGGCGCGCATTTCTTTGTCGAGTTCAACGTCGAACAACTGGATATCCAGCGCTTCGAGTCGGTCTGGCAACAGTTGATCGCCCGCCACGACACACTGCGCGCAGTGGTGCGTGACGGGAGCATGCAAGTGCTGGAGCAGGTTCCCGCTTTTGTGCCGCAACGTCACCGCGTCAGCTCGCTGCAGGCCCCGGAAACCCTGGCGCTGCGTGATCGCCTGTCGCATCAAGTGCTGAACCCGGAACAATGGCCATTGTTCGATGTGCAAATCGCCGAGGATGGCGGCACGCACAGCAGCGTTTTCATCAGCCTGGACAACCTGTTGCTCGACGGTATGAGCATGCAGATTCTGCTGGCCGAACTGGAAGTGCTGTATCAGCAACCCGACCGCGAACTGGAGCCCATCGAGATCGGCTTCCGGGATTACCAGTGTCTGCGTGCCGCGCAACCCGAGGCCGTCAACGCCCAGGCCTACTGGCAGCGCCGCCTGGACAGTCTGCCGTCCGCGCCGCGCCTGCCATTGCGACAGGACCCGAGCGAAGTCGGTACACCGCGCTTCGTGCGTCTGGCCGACCGGATTCCGGCAGACACCTGGGAACGCCTGAAAGCCCAGGCACACCAGCACCAGTTGACGCCTTCAGGCCTGCTGCTCAGTGCATTCGCCGCCGTGCTTTCGGCCTGGAGCAGCGAGCGTGAACTGACCCTGAACCTGACGCTGTTCGACCGTCAGCCGTTGCACCCGCACATCGACCGGGTACTGGGCGACTTCACGTCATTGCTGTTGCTGGCCTGGCAACCGACCGGCCAGTGGCTCGGCAGCGCTCAACGCCTGCAACAGCGGCTCTGGCGCGATCTGGCCCAACGGGATCACTCGGCCATCCGGGTCATGCGCGAACTGGCCAGACGCAACGGTATGGCTGCCGCGCAGATGCCGGTGGTGTTCACCAGCGCGCTGGGCTTCGACAAAGGCCGCTTCATGGCCGAGTCGTCCTGGCTCAAACCGGTCTGGGGCATTTCCCAGACGCCACAGATCTGGCTGGACCATCAGGTCTACGAGTCGGAAGGCGACCTGTGCCTGAACTGGGATGCCGTCGAGGCGCTGTTCGAGCCAGAGATGCTGCGCGCCATGTTTGCGCAGTACGTTGCCTTGTTGCATCAACTGGCCGAACAACCGCAGGCATGGGCCTTGCCGCTGGAGCAACTGGTGACGCGCAAACAGGCAGGCTCCTCAATCGCCACCCTGCCCCGCGCACTGCCAGTACCGACGCCGGTTGACACCGGCAGCCAGGTCGATGAGCAGATCGTCGAACAGATCCGCCAGAGCTTCAGCGAAGTGATGGGGCTGAAGCTGCACGACGCCCGACAGAACTTCTTCGATGCGGGCGCCAGCTCCCTGAAGCTGGTGCAGTTGCATATCCGTCTGACTCAGTCGGGCTACCCGCAACTGCAAGTCACGGACCTGTTCGGCTACCCCAATGCCCATGCGCTGGCCTTGCATCTGAGCCAGACAGCGCCAGTCAGCGAAGATCTGGAACAGGCGCGTCGTACCCAGTTGACCCAGCGCAATGCCAGACGGTTACGTCGCATCGGGAGTGCTTCATGAGCCGCTACCTGCCTTATTGGTGTTACTACCTGCATCAAGGCATGCTCACGGCCTTGATGCTGCAAGGGGTGGTCGGCTACTTCCGTCATCAGGGGCTGGACCTTGCAAGCCTCAGTTTGCTGTCGCTGACGTTCCTGCCCTGGGTCGGCAAGTTTCTCTGGGCACCCTGGTGCGAACGCCACAGCATTTCCCTGCGCGGCAACCGCTACCTGGGCAGCCTGGTGATCCTGCAACTGTGCATGGCGGCGACCTTGCTGACGCTCGGCTTTCTGGCACCGGAGCATTCGATCTACCCGATCATGGCCGGTTTGATGCTGCTGGCCTTGCTGTCGGCCAGTCATGACATCTATGCCGACGGTATCACCATCACTACTTGTGATGCCGCCAGTCGTCCGTTCGCCAATACCGCGCAGGTGGGCGGCAGTTATCTGGGCGTGGTGTTCGGCTCGTTCGTGTTCCTCTACCTGGCCGAGCGCTGGGGCTGGCGTGCGGGCTTTACCGGGATGGCGGCGGTTTCACTGTTGCTGTTGTTGCCGGTGAGCCTGCTACCGGCCAGCACGGTCAGCACGGAACCGACACGGCCTCCAAGGCTGGACCTCAGCAGCTTCACGGCCCTGTGGCCTGCGCTCTGCCTGACCGCCATCTACTACTTGGCAATGCGCGGCCTGATGACCGTACAAACCGTGCTCTTGCTGGATCAAGGCTTGAGCCTTGCGGACCTGGGTTTTGTAACGACGTTGTACGGCACCCTCGCCAGCGCTCTTGGCGTATTCCTCGGCGGCTGGCTGGCCAAGCGTTTCGGCGCCTGGCGTTGCCTGTTGCCCGCCATGGCCATCCACGCCGCGATTGCCGTGGCGGCGGCACTGGGCGCCACGCTCTACAGCCTCACGGCCTGGCTGGCGCTGTTCGCGCTGGTCAATGTCGCGGCGGCCATCAGCTTTGTCACGCTCTACAACCTGTTGATGGGCGTCGTACGAGCGCATCAACCGGCCTCGGACTATGCCCTGCTGCAATCGGTGGATGCCGCCATTGCCATGCTCGGTTCCATCGCCTCCCTGCAAGTCGCCCATCACCTGGGCTATCCAGCGTTGCTGGCCATTCTGGCGGCCATTGCCTGCCTTTCTCTATGGCCTGCGTTGCGGCTGCGTCGCCGCCTTGAACGCGCTTCATCCACTTCTTCTAACGCTCCTGCCCAAGAGGTCATTCATGCACACCTTTGAAGAGTTCTACGGCACCAGTGAACCCATCGCAGTCATTGGTCTGGCTTGCCGCTTCCCCGGTGCCAGCGACAGTACCGAGTACTGGCAGAATCTACTGAATGGCCGCGAATGCAGCCGCCGTTTCAGCCGCGAAGAACTGTTGGCCGCCGGGCTGGACCCGGCGCTGATCGACAACCCCGATTTCGTCAATGTGGCCTCGACCATCGATAACCCTGACCGGTTCGATGCCGCGCTGTTCGGCTATTCGCGTCAGGAAGCCGAGTCCATCGATCCACAACAACGACTGTTCCTGCAAACCGTCTGGCACGCTCTGGAGCATGCGGGTTTTGCGCCTCGCGACGTTGCTCACAAGACCGGTGTATTCGCCTCCGGACGAATGAGCACTTATCCGGGCCGCGACAATATCCGCGTCACCGAAGTGGCTCAGGTCAAGGGTTTGCAAGCCTTGATGGGCAACGACAAGGATTACCTGGCCAGCCGCGCGGCCTACAAACTCAACCTTCGCGGCCCGGCGATGACGGTGCAGACGGCCTGTTCCAGTTCGCTGGTGGCCGTGCATATGGCCTGTGAAAGCCTGCGCAGTGGCGAATGCTCCATGGCCGTGGCGGGTGGCGTTGCAGTGTCGTTTCCGCAGCAGGCGGGTTACCTCTACCAACCGGGCATGATTTTCTCGCCGGACGGACGCTGCCGCCCGTTCGACGCCGGTGCCCAAGGCACCTTTGCCGGCAACGGAGTCGGTGCCGTTACCTTGCGTCGCCTTGAAGATGCCTTGCGCGATGGCGATCCGGTTCTTGCCGTACTGCGCGGCAGTGCGATCAATAACGACGGTCATCACAAGGTCGGCTATACCGCGCCATCGGTGGTCGGCCAGCGTGAAGTCATCAGCGATGCCCTGCTGCTGGCCGATATCGAATGTTCCAGCATCGGCATGATCGAGGCTCATGGCACCGGCACGCCATTGGGCGACCCCATCGAAGTGCAGGCGTTGCGCGATGTCTTCGCCCAGCGCAGCGACATCGGCGGCTGTGCGCTGGGCTCGGTCAAGGGCAACCTCGGCCATCTGGACACCGCAGCCGGTATCGCCAGCCTGATCAAGACGGTGCTTGCCGTCAGCCATGGGCGGATTCCGCCGAGTATCAACTTCGAGCAGGCCAACCCGGCGCTGCAACTGGAAAACAGTCCGTTCAAGGTCCCGACCCAGCCTCGTGACTGGCCAGCCGGGCCGCGCCGCGCGGGCGTTTCCTCCTTCGGAATCGGCGGCACCAACTGCCATGTAATCGTCGAAGCCGTACCCGACACCTTGCGCAGCGTCAGCCCCAAACCTGAGGCAAGCGCTCTGTTGCTCAGCGCTGCAAGCCAGGCATCACTGCAACAACTGGCCGGTCGCTACGCCCTGCAACTCAAGAACAGCAACGCTCCTGCCAACCTGGCACATACCGCGTTACACGGTCGCCAACTCGACCTGCCTTATCGCCTGGCGGTGCCATTGCATGAAGAAACGGCACCGGCACTTGAAGCCTTTGCCCAGGGCAACAGCGATGCACTGCTGCATGACGGCCATGCACAACAGGCCGCACAGCTCTGGTTGTGCAGCGGCCAGGGCAGCCAGTGGGCGGGCATGGGCAAAAGTCTCTACGGCCAGGCCAAGGCATTTACCGAAAGCCTGGACCGCAGCTTCGCCGCCTGCGCTGCCCACCTTCAACCATCCCTGCAATCGGTGATGTTCGGCGAGCATGACACGCTGATCGACCGCATGGATTATGCGCAGCCGGCCATCGTGGCCTTTGCCGTGGCCATGGCCGCCCACTGGCGCGAACAAGGCCTGACGCCGGACCTGCTGATCGGTCATTCGGTGGGTGAGTTCGCTGCCGTGGTGATCGCCGGAATCTACCGTCTGGAAGACGTGCTGCCACTGGTCATTACCCGTGGTCGCCTGATGAACCAGAGCGCCGCCGAAGGCACGATGCTCTCGGTGTTCTGCGACGCCGCAACCCTTGAGCCTCTGGCCCGCCAGCATGGCGTCGAGATTGCCGTGCATAACGCCGAACAGCATCTGGTGGCTTCGGGCAGCCGTGACGGCATCGAGGCGCTTGTGCAAACACTGCAAGACCGGCAGATCCGCCATAATCGCCTGAGCGTGGCCGGTGCAGCACATTCTCGTCTGCTCGACCCGATCCTTGATGAGTTCCAGCAAGCCTGCGCCCGCCTGCATGCCAACCCCGGAAAAATCCCGCTGATCTCGACCCTGACCGGCCAGCCGCTGACTCAGGCAGAGCTGGAAAGCGGTGATTACTGGCGCCGGCACATGCGCGAGCCGGTGCGCTTCCATCAGGCATTGCAACAAGCCCTGCAAACCGGCGTCGGCATCAGCCTGGAGCTTGGCCCCGATGCACCGCTGACCGGCATTGGCACTCGCCTGCAACAACCGGGCGTTCACTGGATCGCCAGTGCCCGACGTCACAAACCCGCACAGACTGTATTGCAAGACAGCCTCCTGCGCCTGTTCGCCGCTGGCGCCAACCTGCCATGGCGCGAGTTGCTGCCCAGCAGCGGGCAGCGCATCCAGGCACCACTTTATGCCTTCGATGAACAACGCTACTGGTGCGATACGCCACGTCAAACGCTCGCGGTGACTCAGCAGGATCCGTTGCTGGAAGCCGGTCGCAAGGCAGTCATTCAGGAAGGCGCAAGCCTGGATCTGCCGCGTCTGGAACGCCTCTATGTGTGCGTGACCAAGCTGCATGCAATCTATGTCGATCAGATGGTTCGTCAGTGCGTGGGCGAGCGCATCGATGCCGGTGCTCCGGCGCTGGATATACTGCGTGGCGGGCGTCTGCTACCGCGTCACCGGCAATTGCTGGTACGCCTGCTCAACGCCTGTGTCGAGGACGGCTACTACGCGCAGGAACAAGGCCTCTATCGCACCGCCATTCCGGTGCCTTACGAGCAGCGCGCAGCCCTGCTCAAGGAGTTGCGTGACTGCTGCGAAGGCCTGGACGTGATCGCCGAAACGGTCGAACGCGCTGGCGAGCAGCTTTTCGCCATGATGAACGGCTCGGTGGAGCCCGTAGCGGTGATCTTCCCGGAAAGCGCGTCGAGCGGCGTGGAAGTGCTGTATCAGCAATTCAGTTTCGGTCGCTACTTCAACCAGATTGCCGCAGGCGTGATAACCGGGCTGGTCAACCAGAACCAGCAGAACGGTGGTGGCCCGCTGCGCATTCTGGAAGTCGGTGGCGGCACGGGCGGCACCACCGCCTGGCTGTTGCCCGGGCTCAAGGATGTGGCGGATGTGCGTTATTGCTTCACCGATATCTCCGCCCTGTTCAGCCGCCGCGCCGAAGACAAGTTCAGCGAATACGACTTTGTCGATTACGCCCAGTTCGACCTGCAGAAACCGGCCGGCGAGCAAGGCTTCCTGGCCGGGCAATATGACCTGATCGTCGCCGCCAACGTGATCCACGCCACCCAGCATGTGGGCCAGACGCTGCAAAACCTGCGCCCGTTGCTCAAGCCCGGTGGCGGCCTGTTGATGCGCGAAATCACCCGCCCGATGCGTCTTTTCGACTTCGTGTTCGGCCCGCTGGTACTGCCGCTGCATGACGAACAGGCCCGTGGCGGCGAGTTGTTCCTGTCCACTGAACACTGGCAGCAGCAATGCCGGGAAAGCGGTTTCGAGCGCCTGGACTGGCTGCCGGACGATGGCAGCGCCACCGCCAACATCAGCGAACATATTCTGCTGGCCCGCACCCAGGCGTCGAACGTCACCAACAGCACGGCCAGTGCCGGTCACGACAGTGGCAGCGCTGTCCTCGGTCGACAATTGGGCGAAAGCCTTTATCAACCCGACTGGCGCGATTGTGCCGGCCAGGCACAACGCTGGCAGGCGCGTCTGCAACAGGCGTGCAGCGAACTGGCGGCGCGGCATGGCGATACGCGCCAAGTGCCAGTCTTCAATCAGTCTGTCGCCTTGCCGGAACGGCTGGACGGTCTGTCGCTGGAATGGTGTGCCAGCCCGTTCGGCATCGCCCGTGTGACACTCAAGCAACGCAATGACCAAGGCCAATGGCTATTGCTCGGCAACGCCGATAACCAGCCTGCGGCCAGTTCGTCTCTGCCCGCACTGAAAGCAGCGCCAGGCACTCATTACGCCTGGCAGTGGCTGACACTGAAAGTGCAGGATGCCGTTGTACCCGCGTTGCGCATTGAACCGGCCAGCATGCGATCTGCACTGGCTGAAGTGGGCATTGCTCATGACCCTGACGCCAAGGCCTGTCTGCTGATCGTGGAAAACGGCGAACTGCAAAGCATCACCAACGACGTGCTCAATGCCCTGACCCACAACACCGATCAACCGTTGCTGGTGGTCACACGCAATGCCTGGGCACCGACCGCCGTGAGTCCTGAACAACGTGCAATCTGGGGCTTGCTAAAGGTTGCCAGTGCCGAGCAACCAGAGCGGGCGCTGGCGGCTATCGACCTGAATGGCAGTGACGAATGGCAACAACTCTTGCCGGGACTGAGCGCCGCACAGAGCGGCGAACGCTGGATCGCCATACGCAATGGCTTGGTACAAGTCCAGACGCTGGCCGTCCAACCTCACAGCACCGCCAACCTGCCCGCGCAAAGCTTCACCGGCAACGGTTGGCATGTGGTCACCGGAGCCTTTGGCGGGCTGGGTCGCTTGAGCGTCGAGTGGCTGGCTCATCAAGGTGCCCGTCGCATTGCCCTGCTCGCCCCTCGTTGCCCTGAAGACGTCGGGCAATGGTTCGCCCGCCTGCAACAGGAGCACACCTGCGAATTGCGCTGGTTCGACTGCGATGTCAGCGACCCGGCTGCGCTGGGCATGTGCCTGGAAGACTTGCAACTGGATGGCGGCCTGACTGGCGCGATTCATAGCGCCGGTCTGCTGGACGATACACCGCTGGCCAACCTCGACAGCGAACGCATGCAACCGCTGTTGCAGGTCAAATGCTCGGCCGCCAGCCAGCTCCAGACCGCACTGGCCGGTCAGGGCCGCTATCTGCTGCTCTACTCTTCGGCCGCTGCCAGCCTCGGCGCATCGGGCCAGGGAGCCCATGCGCTGGCCAGTGCCTATCTGGACGGTCTGGCCGAAGCCAATCCTCGCACCAGCCTGCGCACCATCAGCATTGCCTGGGGTGCCTGGGGCGAAATCGGCCGGGCTGCCGAAGACAACCTGCATGCCAGACTGGCTCAGGGCGGAATGGGCACGCTGCAAACAGGCGAAGGTCTCTGGCATCTGGAGCAAGCTGTCATGCGCGGTGCGCCATGGCACCTGGCAATGCGCGTGGATCATGAGCGTATCGACCCGCGTCGTCGCCTGTTCGCACAACAGGCCGAACAACCTGCCGCCCGACCTCAGGCCAAGAACACTCGGCAGACCAATGCCATCGCGGCACCGGTGCTGACCGGCGAAGCACAGGCTGATCGTCAGGCCCTGAGCCAGTGGCTGAGCGCATCGATCTGCCGACAATTGCGCCTGGGCTCCGATTCTGCGCCTGCGGAAAATCAGGACCTGATGCAACTGGGTCTGGATTCGTTGCTGTTCCTGGAACTGAGCAGCGATATCCAGCGCCAACTGGGCATCCGTCTGGACGCCGAACAGGCCTATCGCGACCTGAGCATCCGCGGCCTGAGCGCCCTGTTGCTGGCCGATGCCGGGAAAGCGCCGGTGGCCGCGAACGATCAGCAGATCGTGCCTGATCCAAAGGCGCGCTTCGAGCCGTTCCCGTTGACACCGATTCAGCACGCCTACTGGCTGGGACGCACCGACCTGATCGAATACGGCGGTGTGGCCTGCCATGTGCTGTTCGAGTGGGACAAGGCCTATGCCGACTTTGACCTGAGCCGTTTCGAGCGGGCCTGGAATGCGCTGATCGCACGCCACGACATGCTGCGCATGGTGGTCGACAGCGACGGTCGGCAACGCATCCTTGAACAGACGCCCTGGTACAAGCTGCCACGCAATGACCTGCGCGACTTGCCTGAGGAACAGCAACAACAGCGCTTGCTGGGCATTCGCGAAGAAATGTCGTATCGGGTCCTGCCCGCCGACCGCTGGCCTCTGTTCGAGGTCACGGTCAGCGAACTGGATGCCGAACATTGCCGCCTGCACATGAACCTCGATCTGCTGCTGTTCGATGTGCAGAGTTTCAAGGTGATGATGGACGATCTGGCCACGGCCTATGCCGGTCAGGACCTTGCACCTCTGCAACTGACCTTCCGCGACTATGTGCTGACCGACCTGGCGCAGCGCGACAGCCTGCAATGGCGCCAGTCCTGGCGCTACTGGCAGGACACGCTGGAGCACCTGCCAGCCGCTCCGCAGTTGCCGATGGCCGCCGTGCCGCAACAGGGCCAGCCACGTTTCCGCACTCTGCAGGCCACGCTGGGTGCCAAGCACTGGAGCAGCTTCAAGACGCAATGCCAACAGTCTGGCGTCACCGCCTCCGCGGCCTTGCTGGCGCTGTTTGCCCAGACACTGGAAAGCGTCAGCCGCACGCCGGACTTCACCCTCAACCTGACTTACTTCAACCGCCGTCCACTGCATCCGCAGGTCCAGCAGTTGATCGGCGACTTCACTTCGGTGCTGTTGATCGACTTCCAGCTGGGGCGCGGCGACAGTCTGCGCCAGGTCATGGAAAGTACCCAGGCACGTCTCTGGCAACGCCTCACCCACACCAACGTCAACGGTGTGGAACTGATGCGCGAACTCGGACGCCGTCAGGGCCAGAGCCGTCAACCGGCAATGCCGGTGGTGTTCACCAGCATGCTGGGCATGTCGCTGGACGGTAAAGCCATCGATCAGGCCATGACCTCGACCCTCGGCGACCCGGTGCATGTCTTCACCCAGACGCCGCAGGTCTGGCTCGATCATCAGGTCATGGAGATCGACGGGGAGCTGGTGTTCAGTTGGTACTGCATGGAGGACGTGCTGGCCGACGGTTTGATCGACAGCCTGTTCCAGGCCTATGGCGAATTGTTGCAGAAGCTGGCAAGCCAGCCCCAAGGCTTCGATGGCCTGCCGGATCTGCCACGCCACGACTGGTCGGTCAATCTGGACGGCGAGCGTTTCGACCCGCAAGCCCTTGAGGCACAGTTGCGCCGTGCTCAAGACGTTCAGGCGGCAAGAATCAGCGTCGATACCGATGGCCGTACCTTGCTGGGTGAACTGGTCGCCAGAGAACCGGCAGCCCTTGATGACACCCTTCTCGCCCCGCTGCCACTGGCGCTGAACGAGTTGCCGGACCTGAGCGATGCCCAGCGTCGGGAAGTGGATCTGACCTGGCAAGCGCTCGAAAGCCGTGCCCGCCAGGGCATCCTCGCCACTCTACAAAAGCACGGGCTGTTCACTGAAGCTGGTCAGAGCCATGACCTGGCCCAAGTGATGACCCGTCTGGGAGCATTGCCGCAATTTGGCGGCCTGCTGCGCCAATGGCTGGCCATGCTCTGCCAGCAAGGCTGGGTACAACAGGACGGACAACGCTACCTGACCCTGGCGCCAGAAGGTGCCCCGGCGATAGCGCAGACACTGCCTGATGCCGACTGGAGCCAGACACTTTCCACCTATCTGGATGCCTGCATCGAGTTGCATGGAGAGTTGCTGCGTGGTGATCGCTCGCCACTGAGCCTGCTGTTCGGTAACAGCGACGAGGTCGTGAAAGCCCTTTACAGCAACAACCCGGTCCTGCATTGCCTGAACAGTGCTCTCGCACAGACCGCTAAGGCGCTGGCCGGTAAACGTCGTGACCTGCGCGTGCTGGAAGTGGGTGCCGGTACCGGTGCCACCACCAACCACTTGCTGCCGATGCTGGAAAGTCATCTGAGCGAATACCGCTTTACCGATGTTTCCAGCCTGTTCCTCAAGCAGGCCCAGGAGCGCTTCGCAGCCTGGCCACAACTGACCAGCTCGATTCTGGACCTGAACCAGCCCGTGGACTTCAGCCAGCATCCGGCACAAGGCTACGACCTGATCGTGGCGGTCAACGTGATGCACGATGCTTCCCATGTGACACGCTCACTCAAGCGCTTGCATCGCCTGTTACGCAGTGGCGGGCATTTGCTGCTGCTGGAGGCAACCGAACGCGACAGCGCGCTGCAACTGGCGAGCATCGGGTTCATCGAAGGCCTGAGCAACTTTGAAGACGAGCGCAGCGAAGACGACAAGGCCATGCTGGATCTGCCGCGCTGGCGCACTGCCGTGCAGGCTTCGGGCTTCAGTTGGGTGATGAACTGGCCGCAACAGGCTCAGGACAGCATGCGCCAGCATTTCATGCTGGCCCGCGCCGAAGGCAACACGCATCTGGATCTGGCGGCGGTGCAGGCTGATATTGAGCAGCAGACACACTGGCCACTGGCATTGCGTCAGGTCGAACAGTTGTTGAGCGCGACTGAAACCCAGCGTGCCGAAGCAGCCAGCACCGAGTCTCGTCCCGCAGCAGTCGTGAACCCGGCAACACTGGATGCCGTCGCCCGACTATGGCAGGAACTGCTCGGGCAAAGTCTGGATGCCGAAAGCGACTTCTTCCAGAGTGGCGGTGACAGCCTGATCGCGACCCGCATGATCGCACGCCTCAACCGCATGGGTTACCCCGGCAGCAGCCTGCGCAATCTGTTCGACAACCCGCGTCTGGGTGACTTCTGCGCCACCTTGCAAACCACCGAAACCCGTGCCGACGACAACCCGCTGGCCCTGGCCCGTGGCCGCAACAAGCTGCCGATGTTTGTGTTCCATGCATCCGATGGCGAAATAGGCTCTTACCTGCCACTGGCTCAAGCGCTGGATCTGCAGGTCTTCGGCCTGCAGGCCGCCGATGCACTGGGTATTCAGTCTCTGCAAGATCTGGCAGCACATTACGTTCGCGCCATTCGCCGCCAACAGGCCAGCGGACCGTATGTGCTGTTGGGCTGGTCCTACGGGACATTCGTGGCCGAAGCGGCTGCTCATCTGTTGCAGCGCGATGGTCAGCAGGTGCGTCTGATCCTGCTCGACCCGGTCTGCCGTGAAGACTTCCACTTCGAGAACCGTTCGGGCCTGTTGCGCCTGATGGCCCGGGGCGCGAAGACCGTCGAGTTGCCCGACGATCTGGAACAACTTTCCGCATCCCGGCAACTGGAAGTGTTCATGGGCAATGCCACCCGTGCCGGCGTACTGAAGAACCAGCCGGAACCGGAGCAGGCCCGACAGTGGCTGCAACGCATCGAGCACTTGATGAAGCTGCTGACCCGCCACTCACGCCCACAACACCTGGACCTGCCGTGCCTGTGGCTGACCGCCGAAGGCCGCCCGCAGCACTGGCAACCCGCCGAACAGGACTGGCAGGAGTGGGCTGCACAAGCCCGACGTGAATCCATGGCCTGCGATCACTGGCAACTGCTGCTCGAACCGCAACAAGTCGAACGTACCGCCGCAGCCATCAATGCCTGGCTGGTCGCCACTGACAAGGAGCATCAACAATGAGTACGCCTTTGAAAGTCCTGATCGTCGGGGCCAAATTCGGCGAGTTGTACCTCAACAGCTTTCTGGACGAGCAACCCGGCCTGCAACTGGCTGGCCTGCTGGCCAATGGCAGCCCGCGCTCCAGAGCGCTGGCCAATGCCTTCGGCATCCCGCTGTACACCGACATCGAGCAATTGCCCGGCGACCTGGACATTGCCTGTGTCGTGGTGCGCTCGGCCATTGTTGGCGGTGTCGGCGGGCAGCTCACGGAAAAGCTGCTGCGCCGTGGCCTGCACGTCATTCAGGAACACCCGGTTCACCCGGATGAAATCGCCCGTCATCAGCAACTGGCCGCGCAGTCGGGGCTGCATTACATCGTCAACAGTTTCTACCCGCATACCGAAGCCGGTCGTTGCTGGACCGGTGCAGCACAACGTGTCAGCCAGTTGCTGGATGGCCAGAAACCACAACTGGCGCAACTGACCACCAGTCGCCAGTTGCTCTATTCAAGCCTGGACCTGCTGCTGCAAGCCTTGGGCTGCGAGCTGGCGGCACAGGCCAGCGTGAGCCTGGTGGATCGCGACACGGATTTTCACACCCTGTCGCTCAATCTGCCGGGCAGCCGTGTGCTGCTGCGCCTGCAAAGCTGGATGGACCCTGACGATCCCGACCTGCACAGCCTGGTCATGCATCAGTTGAACCTGGCCTGGAGCAGCGGATACCTGTCGCTGGACGCCAGTTATGGCCCGGTCAACTGGACGCCCGCGCTGCATGCCGATACCCACAACGACGATCGGCAGACGCTCTACGCCAGCACCGCCAACTATCTTGAACGAGCCACGGCATTACCCCTGCACCCGGCAGCCAGCCACTGGCGCAGCGCCCATGAAATCGAAGGACCTGCCGGCGTCACCTGGCTATTGCAACACCTGAAAGCCTGCATTCAGGGCGAACCTGTCGCTGCAAGCCTGAGCGGCGACTACCAACTCGCCCTGGCCCGGCTCTGGCAGGAAACCCTGCGCTGCGCCGGGCCTGCCGAGCAGCGTTCGGCCACGCCGCCGCGCATCATCGATGCCGACCAACTGCGAGCGGAGGTCTGAGTCCATGGGCATGCTGCGACCTTATCTTCAGGCCGACCACTGCGACACCCATGTGCTGCTCTGCCCGTTCGCCGGTGCCAGCGGCGGTGCATTCCAGAGCTGGCGGGGCCTGGACGAACTGGGGCTGGACCTTTCGCTGGCAATCTATCCGGGACGCGACCAGCGCATGCACGAACCTTGCGTGCGTCAGGTCCAGCCACTGGCCGAAAGCCTTGCCGCCGAAATTCAGGCGCTGACCAACCCCCAGCGCCAGAAGCTGATCCTGGCCGGGCACAGCATGGGCGCTCAGGTGGCGTTCGAGACCTGCCTGCTACTGGAAAAGGCCGGTAAACCGCCCGCCGGGCTGGTGTTATCTGCCTGTCATGCACCGCATCTGAGTGGCAGACGCCTGCTCAGCCATCTGGATGATCAGCGTTTTATCGAGCAACTGGTCGACATTGGTGGTTGCAGCGAGGCGCTGCTGGAAGACCGCGACCTGCTGATGCTGTTCATGCCCTTGCTGCGCGCCGACTTCCAGGCCACCGAGAGCTATCACCGTCTGCTTGATCCCCAGCGCCAGCAACTGCACACCCCGACCCTGCTGCTGCACGGCAGTCACGACCCCGAGGCCGATGCCGAGGAAGTGGCGGCCTGGAGCCAGTGGCTGTGTGGCGATCACCAGCAACACGCCATGGCAGGCGATCACTTTTATCTGACTCAGCGTCCCAGGGCCTTTGCGGCCCGTGTTCTCGGCTTCATCGAGAACAGCATCAGCCCTTTCCATCATTAACGGGAGCCGGACATGAACACACAACACACCTTGCCCAATGACCCGCTGCAACCTTACCTCGACCTGACGCTGCCCCAGCGCCTGCAACACTGGGCTCAGGCCAAGGGTTCGCGCACCGCTCTGGTTTCGGGCGAACTGCGCATGAGCTACACGCAGCTCAATCAACGAGTAGAACGCCTGGCAGGCGGGCTGGCAGCACTCGGCATCGTGGCCGGTGACCGGGTGATGCTGCAACTGCCCAACAGCATTGCCTTTGTCAGCGCCTTTTTCGCCGTGATGCGCATCGGCGCGCTGCCGGTCCTGACCATGCCCACACAACGCGCCCAGGATATCGAAGCGCTGTGCCAACTGGCCGAACCGGTGGCCTACCTGATTCCCGACCGTATCCGTGACTTCGACTACCGGGAAATGGCGGCAGGCATCGTCGAGCGTCAGCACTCGTTGCGCCATGTGATTGTCGACGGTGAGCCGGGGGCTTTCACTGCCCTGTCATCCCTGGATGCGCCCTGCCCGCCATGGCCGGTCATCGACCCGCTCGATACGGCGTTGCTGCTACTGTCTGGCGGCACCACCGGAACACCCAAGTTGATTCCCCGCAGCCACGCAGCCTACGCCTATAACTTTTCCCTTTCGGCAGAGTTGTGCGAAATCGACAGCAGCAGCGTGTACCTCGCGGTACTGCCGACTGCCCATAACTTCACCCTGGCCTGTCCGGGAATATTGGGCAGCCTGGCGGCGGGAGCGACGGTCATTCTGGGCGAAAGCGCCAGTTGCGATCAGGCGATGCCGTTGATCGAGCGCGAGCGTGTCACCCATGTGGCGCTGGTGCCGCCACTGGCACAGCTTTGGGCACAAGGCCGGGAATGGGAAGACAGCGACCTGTCGAGCCTGAAGCTGTTGCAGGTCGGCGGCTCGCGACTCGATCCGGTTCTGGCGCAACAGCTGCTGGATTCTCTCGGCTGTCGCCTGCAGCAGGTGTTCGGCATGGCCGAAGGCTTGCTGTGTTACACCCGGCCCTCGGACTCGCTGGATGTGGTGATCAACACTCAAGGCCGTCCATTGTCGCCATTCGATGAAGTGCGGCTGGTGGATGCCGATCTGCAGGACGTCGCACCGGGCCAGACCGGCGAACTGCTGACCCGTGGCCCTTACACCATTGCCGGTTATTACCGGGCCGAGGCCCACAACGCCGTCAGCTTTACCCCGGATGGCTTTTACCGCAGTGGCGACCTGGCGCGCTGGACACCCGAAGGCAACATCATCGTCGAAGGCCGGATCAAGGAGCAGATCCAGCGCAGTGGGGAAAAGATCTCTGCCGCACTGATCGAATCCCACCTCAATACCCTGCCCGAAGTCGAAGCGGCGGTTGTGGTTGCCGTGCCGGACACGCTGCTGGGCGAGCGCATCTGCGCCTTCATTCTCGGAGAGCAACCGGCAGGCGCGGCTCAGCAGGTGCGTGACCAGTTGCGCGAATGCGGGTTGGGCGAAGACAAGCTGCCCGATCAGTTCGAGTGGGTTGCGGCCTGGCCATTGACCGCCGTGGGCAAGATAGACAAACGCCAACTCGCCGTCATGGCTCAGTGAATCCGGAGTTTTCCATGAGTGCCATCAAGTCCGCGCCTGACTGCCAGAACCTGGGCGACATACGCCAAGGCATCGACAGCATTGATCAGCAGATCGTCAGTCTGCTTGCCCGACGCTTGACCTATGTAAAGGCCGCTACCCGTTTCAAGGCCAACGAACACAGCATTCCCGCCCCGGAGCGGGTCGTGGCCATGCTCGAAGAACGGCGCCAATGGGCCGCCGAGGCGGGGCTGCCTGTGGATCAGACCGAGGATTTCTTCAAGGACCTGATTCACTGGTTCATCAATCAGCAGATCAATCACTGGCGCACCCTGCATCCGGAGGCTTGTGAACAATGAACCCACTCCCATCGTTCGACGGGCTGCTGAAATGCCTGGACGAAGCCCGGCAGCGGGTCAGCCCGAAGCGGCCTTTTGTGCTGGCGTCATTCTCGACGCCATCGCCGGAGGTCGAGCCACTGACGCTGTTCAGCGCCAACCGGGAACATCTGCAACCGGCCAGCCTGTGGCACGTCAAGGCTCAGGCGCAATATCGCCTGGGGCTGGGCCTTGCTCATGAGTTCAATGCCCGCCGCACCGACAGTTGGCAACTGCTTGAAGATCGCTGGCAAAGCCTGGCAGCCGACGCCGTCGTCCATGGCCCGCATCGTCCGGCGCTGTTCGGTGGTTTCGCCTTCGACAGGCACCATCACAGAACCCGGTTATGGCGTGATTTTCCCGATGCTGCGCTGACCCTGCCGCGCTTCGAGCTGCATGAGAACGAGGGCCAGACACGCCTGATCGTCAATGTGCTGGTGGCGCAAGGCACCGTCTGTGAGCAACTGGCCGACAGCCTTGTCAACGAGTGGGCGACCGTTCTCGCCAGACCGGTACCCGTCAAGGCTGCGCCCGTCGACAACTATGTGCGCCTGTCCATGGCGCACTTGTGGAAGCAGGATGTAAGTAATGCTGTGAGCTGGATCCAGCGCAGCGACCTGGAAAAGGTCGTGCTGGCCCGTTCTCAAAACGTACCGGCTGCGCAGCCCTTGCATCAGGTCATGCAACGTCTGCTGCACAAACAACCCAATGCCTATCTGTTTGCATTCGCTCGGCAGGACAGTTGCTTTGTCGGCGCTTCACCGGAATGCCTGCTTACCGTACAAGGCAAGGCGTTTCAGACCATGGCCCTGGCGGGCACAGCACCACGCGGCCAGAACAGCACTGACGATGCGCGGCTGGGAGAGCAATTGCTCGCCAGCCGCAAGGACAACGCCGAGCATGCAATGGTGGTCGCCAGCCTCAGGGAGTGCCTGAGCCAGCACTGCCTGGAACTGGATATCGCTCGCCAGCCACGGCTGCATAAACTGCCGCATATCCAGCACTTGCTGACGCCGGTCCAGGGCACACTCGCGCCAGACGCCCGCTTGCTGGCAATGGTCGAAAGCCTGCACCCGACCCCGGCGGTCGGCGGTTTGCCGCGTAATCAGGCACTGGACTACATACGCAATCACGAGCATCTGGATCGTGGCTGGTACGCCGGGCCGGTAGGCTGGCTGGATGATCGCGGTAGCGGCGAATTTGCCGTCGCCCTGCGCTCTGCCCTGCTGGACGGCAACAGAGCGACCCTGTTTGCAGGGTGCGGGCTGGTCAGTGAATCTGAGCCGGAGAGCGAATATCGGGAGAGTGATCTGAAGATGCAGACCATGCGCGAGGCATTGTCAGGAGGCATGATGGGGATTGGATGACGCTGTCGCGGGCAAGCCCCCTCCCACAATCCCGTGGGAGGGGGCTTGCCCGCGACAGATGGTTTGTCCTTACTTCGCCGCCCCCTGCAAGAAGAACTGCATCAACAATGCTGCCATACCGGAGCGCGCCACCCGGCCGCGCCGTTCTGCATCCACCAGCCCGAACAGCTGGGAAGCGAAGATTTCCGTCAGTACCGGTGCGCCGATGTCGATCCGGAAAATACCTTCGCGCTGACCACGCAGGAAGAAGGCATCCAAAGCATCCGAATACGGCATCCAGCGGGTGCCGCCACAGCGTTCGTCCATGGAATCCGGGCGCCATTGAAAGCACAGGAACACCAGCACTTCACGATGGGTCAGGTGCCCTTCGATCAGACGGCTCAATGCATCCAGCGGTGCAGCGTGCTCCAGGTCCGAGGCTTCAATGACCTGGTTCATCAGCGACGAGCCATGGTTGAGCAACATTTCGATGAGGTTGCTGCGGGTCCCGCAAAAGCGATTGAGGGTAGCCTTGCTCACGCCGGCAGCCTCGGCGATGTCCTTGAACGTGCCTGCCGGATGTTCGACAAGCGCGATAGCCAGAGCTTTCAGGAGTTTTTCATCAGCAGCGGGTAAATCCATTGGGTGGTCTTTCACTCGTCAAAATGGCATGGCGGGCATTGTGCAGAAAAAGCCCATTTCCTCAAAGAACATTAACAATTGCTCACAAAAGATTCATATGAGTCAATATTGACTCACCTTAGTACAGAACAGATCATTCGCAACTTTAGCGACTAATGGGCGTTGCCCGGGTGAAAGCATGAGTACGTTGCGCGAATGGCGTGTTATTCCGGTTGTGACGCTGCTGGCCGCATTGGGCCTGGCAGGTTGTGATCAAAAAGCCCAACAGGGCTGGGGAGCGTCAGGCGCACCACGGGAGGTCGAGTCTGTTGCCGTCAAGACCGAGGCTTTCACCCTGATCAACGAACTGCCCGGCCGCATCGAGCCGGTTCGAGTCGCCCAGGTACGCGCCCGGGTCGCAGGTATCGTGCTCAGTCGCAACTTCGTGGAAGGAGCCGATGTAAAGGCTGGTGACATCCTGTTCCAGATCGACCCTGCTCCGTTCAAGGCCGCCCTTTCCAAGGCCCAGGGTGATCTGGCCCGCACCGAGGCCACGCTGTTCGAGACCCAGGCCACCGTCAAACGCTATGAACCCCTGGTGAAAATCGAAGCAGTCAGCCAGCAGGACTACGACACCGCCAGAGCCGCACTGCAAAACGCCATTGCCGCAAAACGCTCGGCCCAGGCCGATGTCGAGACAGCAAGGCTGGACTTGGGTTATGCCACGGTCAAGGCGCCGATCTCCGGGCGTATCGGCCGAGCCACCGTCACCGAAGGTGCGCTGGTCGGCCAGGGCGAAACCACGCTGATGGCGACCATCCAGCAACTGGACCCGGTGTATGCCGACTTCACCCAGCCGGTGGCCGATGCATTGCGCATGCGTACCGCCATCCAGAACGGCAGCCTGCCCAAGGGCGGTGAAGATGCCCTTTCCCTGAGCGTCGAAGGTACCGATTACCAGAGCCGTGGCACGCTGCTGTTCACCGACATCGAGGTAGACCGCACCACCAGTCAGGTTTCCCTGCGCGCCCGCTTCGCCAACCCCGAAGGCATATTGTTGCCAGGCATGTATGTGCGGGTTCGCACGCCACAGAGCACAAGCGATAACGCGATCCTGATTCCTCAGCGTGCCATCAAGCGTTCCAGCGACGGCGCAGCCCAGGTGCTGGTCATCGGCAAGGATGGAACGGTGGAAGCCAGACCGGTGAAAACCGGAGCGATGCAGGACTCGCGCTGGCAGATCACCGAAGGGTTGAGCGCAGGCGAGCAGATCATCGTCGGCAACATGACCGGCCTCAATCCTGGTGACAAGGTAGTCCCCAAATCGCAACCCGCTCAACAGCAGGCCAAGGCTCTGTAAGGCCGACTTCAGCGCGATCAAGGATAACCTTCTATGTCACTGTTCTTTATCAAGCGCCCCAACTTCGCGTGGGTCGTTGCCTTGTTCATCCTGCTGGCAGGCCTGATGGCGCTGCCGTCATTGCCGGTGGCGCAATACCCGGTCGTGGCTCCGCCGCAGATCACCGTGACTGCCACCTACCCGGGCGCCTCCGCCAAGGTGCTGGTGGACTCGGTCACCAGCGTCATCGAGGACGAACTCAACGGCGCCAAGGGGATGCTGTATTACGAGTCGACCAGCAACTCAACCGGTTCTGCCGAAATCAATGTGACCTTCAATCCGGGCACCAACCCGGACATGGCACAGGTCGAAGTACAGAACCGCATCAAGAAAGCCGAAGCACGCCTGCCGCAACCTGTCCTGAGCCAGGGCCTGCAAGTGGAACAGGCCAGCTCCGGTTTCCTGATGATTTTCACCCTGAGTTACAAGGGTGATTCAACCAACAAGGACACCGTTGCCCTGGCTGACTATGCAGCGCGTAACGTCAACAATGAAATCAGCCGCGTGGCCGGTGTCGGCAAGTTGCAGTTCTTTGCCGCCGAAGCCGCCATGCGCGTATGGATCGACCCGCAGAAGCTGGTGGGTTTCGGGCTGTCCATCGATGACGTGAACACCGCAATTCAGGGCCAGAACGTTCAGGTGCCTGCCGGCAGCTTCGGCAGTACCCCCGGCTCGTCCCTGCAAGAGCTGACCGCGACGCTGGCGGTCAAGGGCACTCTGGATAATCCCGAGGAGTTCGGGCGCATCGTGTTGCGCGCCAATCAGGATGGCTCCACCGTGCATCTGTCCGATGTCGCACGCCTTGCCGTGGGCAGCCAGGATTACAACTTCGAGTCGCGCCTGAACGGCAAGCGTGCCGTAGCGGCTGCCATTCAGCTATCGCCGGGCGCCAACGCCATCGAGACGGTCAAGGCGGTCAAACAGCGCCTGACCGAGCTGTCGGTGAATTTCCCGGACGATGTCGAGTTTTCCGTTCCCTATGACACCTCGCTGTTCGTGGGTGTGGCCATCGACAAGGTGATCTACACCCTGATCGAAGCCATGGTGCTGGTGTTCCTGGTGATGTTCCTGTTCCTGCAGAACATCCGCTACACCCTGATCCCGACCATTGTGGTGCCAGTCTGTCTGGCCGGTACGCTGGCGATCATGTACCTGCTGGGCTTCTCGGTGAACATGATGACCATGTTCGGCATGGTACTGGCCATCGGTATTCTGGTGGACGACGCCATTGTGGTGGTGGAGAACGTCGAGCGGATCATGGCCGAAGAAGGCCTGTCCCCGGCGGCCGCGACGGTCAAGGCGATGGGTCAGGTGTCAGGCGCGATTCTGGGCATCACCCTGGTGCTGGCTGCGGTGTTCCTGCCGCTGGCCTTCATGGGCGGTTCGGTGGGCGTGATCTACCAGCAGTTCTCGCTGTCGCTGGCGGTGTCGATCCTGTTCTCGGGCTTCCTGGCCCTGACGTTCACACCCGCACTGTGTGCCACTCTGCTCAAGCCGATCCCGGCCGGGCATCACGAGAAGCGCGGTTTCTTCGGTGGCTTCAACCGTCTGTTCAACAAGCTGACCCACCGCTACGAGCGCCTGAGTTCAAGCATGCTCAAACGTGCGGGCCGTTACATGCTGCTGTATGTGGGCATCGTCGGTCTGCTGGGCTTTTTCTATCTGCGTCTGCCGGAATCCTTCGTGCCAGTTGAAGACCAGGGCTACCTGATCGTCGACGTGCAACTACCGCCCGGCGCGACCCGTGCGCGCACCGATGAAACTGCGCAACTGTTGGAAAAATACCTGATGTCCCGGGAGAGCAACGACGCGGTGACGATGCTGCTGGGCTTCAGCTTCTCCGGCATGGGCGAAAACGCCGGCCTGGCTTTCCCGACCCTGAAGGACTGGTCCGAACGCGGCAAGGGGCAGTCGGCCGCCGACGAAGCAGCAGCGTTCAACCAGCATTTCGCCGGCCTGAGCGACGGTACGGTCATGGCCGTTACACCACCGCCAATCGAAGGCCTTGGCACGTCGGGCGGTTTTGCCCTGCGCCTGCAAGACCGTGCAGGTCTGGGCCGTGAAGCCCTGCTGGCAGCACGTAATGAATTGCTGGGCAAGGCCAATGGCAACCCGAAAATCCTCTACGCCATGATGGAAGGCCTGGCCGAAGCACCACAGCTGCGTCTGAATATCGACCGGGAAAAAGCCCGCGCCCTGGGGGTGAGTTTCGAGTCGATCAACAATGCCCTGTCCACGGCATTTGGTTCCTCGGTCATCAGTGACTTTGCCAACGCCGGTAGACAGCAACGAGTCGTGGTTCAGGCCGATCAGGACTCGCGGATGACACCGGAAAGCGTTCTGAAACTCCATGTTCCCAACAGCAGCGGCACACTGGTTCCGCTGGGTGCGTTCGTCACCACTCACTGGGAGGAAGGTCCGGTGCAGATCGCCCGCTACAACGGCTATCCGGCGTTCAAGATCTCGGGTGATGCCCCGCCGGGTGTCAGCACTGGCGAGGCGATGGCCGAGATCGAGCGGATTGTCTCCGAGTTGCCACCGGGCATTGGCTATGAGTGGACCGGCCTCTCCTATCAGGAGAAAGTAGCCAGCGGCCAGGCAACGGTGTTGTTCGCCCTGGCGTTGGTGGTGGTGTTCCTGTTGCTGGTTGCGCTTTATGAAAGCTGGGCGATCCCGCTGGTGGTGATGCTGATCGTACCGGTCGGCGCCTTGGGTGCAGTGCTGGCTGTAACGGCGGTCGACATGCCTAACGATGTGTACTTCAAGGTTGGTCTGATCACCATCATCGGTCTGGCAGCGAAGAACGCGATTCTGATCGTCGAGTTCGCCAAGGAACTGTGGGAACAGGGGCATTCCCTGCGCGATTCGGCTCTCCAGGCAGCACGCCTGCGCTTCCGCCCGATCGTCATGACCTCGCTGGCCTTTATCCTGGGTGTCGTCCCGCTGACCATCGCTACCGGTGCCGGCGCTGCCAGCCAGCGTGCCATCGGTACAGGCGTGATTGGCGGCATGTTCAGTGCGACCCTGCTGGGCGTGATTCTGGTGCCGATCTTCTTTGTCTGGGTGCTGTCGGTATTACGCCGCAAGCCCAATGCAATCGAGTAGGAGAGAATCGGGCGGCGCTCCGCTCATTCGCGAATGAATTCGCTACGGATTATTTCTTGCCGTGATCTGTGACCAGGCCGGGCTGACGTCGAGGAGGAACTTCGACGCCATGCTCACCTGGTTCTTGCCCTGTGACTTGGCCGAATACAGCGCCCGGTCGGCCAGTTCGATCAACCCTTCCTGATTCACCGGCTCATTGCGCTGCGCAAGCGTTGCAACCCCCAGGCTGATGGTCACGATGTTGAAGGGGCTCGATATATGCTCGATGCATTGAGTGCGGATGCGCTCCAGAATCGCCTCGGCGACCGCGCTGGCACCCGCCTCGTCAGTATCGGGAATGACCACCGCAAACTCCTCACCGCCATAGCGGGCCGCCATGTCTCCAGGGCGTCTTATGCATTGCTCGATGATCCGGCTGATGATCTTCAGGCACTCGTCACCCGCCAGATGGCCGTAATGGTCGTTATAGAGTTTGAAGTAATCCACATCGATAAGGATCAGCGACAAGGCACGCCGCTCGCGCTTGGCCCGCTTGAATTCGATATCCAGAAACTGATCGAAGCGCCTGCGGTTGGCCAACCCCGTCAGTTTGTCCTGAGAGGCAAGAAGTTCCAGGCTCTGGTTCAGCTCGATCAGCGCGGCCTGGGAAACCAGCAGTTCGCTTTCGGCCCGTATGCGGCGATGGATGTGGCCAATCAGGCGAATCCCCAATCCAACCAGCAACCCCAATAGCACCAGCACCACCACAATCGACTGCCGGGCCTGGCTCCACCAGATTTCCATGGCCTCGTTGCGCCCTACCGCCACCGTGGTCACCAACGGGTAATATTCGCTCCTCTTGAATGCATAGAGACGATCCACACCATCCACATTGGAAATGAACTCGGCCGTACCGGACAGGTTCTTCCGGGTCATGGCAAAAATCGGTGCCGAGGACAGATCGCGATTGATATCAGCCTCTCGGAAGGGGTACCTGACCAACAGCCGTCCCTGTGCCGAACTCAAGCTGATGACCCCGGTGTGCCCGACATCGATATTGGAGTAGAACTTGAGCAAATGATCGATGCTGATGGTGATCAGCATGACGCCGGCAAAACCTGAGTCAGGATTGTCGATTCGCCGGCTGATCGAAACCAGCCAGGCCCCCGTGACACGACTTTGAAAAGCCGGGCCGATGAATACACCTCGGTCGCGGTTATTCTTGTGGTACATGAAGAACTCGCGATCTTCGCCTCCCATCCTGGGGATATGCCGGTTGCTCAGGAAGACCCCGTTGCCCTCTGCGTCATATAGCACCACGCTGTTCAAGGCTTTCAGCGTTGCCATTTCCTGGGCAACCACCGACCTCAGGCGGTCGATCTGCTTTTCGCCGACACCCTCTTTCTCGACCCTTTCGATAAGGCCGACCAGCATCAGCTCACTCTGCCTGAACATGCCCTCGGTGTAGTTGCTCAGGGCACTGGTGAGGTTGACGGTATTGGTTTCGATACTCACCAGCGTATTCTGGCGAACCGTCACTATCTGCCATACCGTCAGTAACACGACGCACAGGCACACAACAAAAATCAGCAATGAGGCAAGACGAAGATCACTCTTCAAAGGCAGCCTCCAAGGCAGGTTGAAAACATGTTCGACGTACACGGATTCATCATTGAACCTGCGCACTCATGATGTGTACCAACCCTGTACCATTCTTTTGCCATCATTTCCAAGATTTGCTCGCATCCCTAGTCCTATTCCTTATTGAAACAGTAGACGTGTTCCGGCCTTGAACGGAAAAAGCTTTGGGCCTCATACGAAAAAAATTGGCGGCCAGATCATGAGCTTAGCTCTGAAAAAGCTCGCACAAGCCTGACACAGAAGCTTTCGCTGGGTATTCTGGCCGGCTTGGCCCAATGGATATGAAACCGTCATGAAGAAAACCCTGAGCACCTTGCTTGCCGCTTCGGCAATCCTGCTTGCAGCCCACTCTGTACAGGCTCACCAGATCTGGTTCGAGCAGGCCCCGGACCGCAGCATGACGTTCTACTACGGCGAATATGACAGCAACATGCTGGAAGTCACACCCGGCGGCATGGATCGCTTCAAGGCCCTGGAAGCTCAGTGGACAAGCGCCTCAGGTACGGTCCCGCTGAAGATGAAACTCGAACGCGACCATTTCTCGGTCGCTCAGAAGCCAGGCAAGAATGATTCATTGCTGGCCGTCGACAAGCAGTACCCGATCTTTCAGGTCAAGGACGAAGGCAAGACCGTCAGCGCCTACTGGACACCAGCCACCCGCTGGGTCAGCGACTTTCGTGTACGCGAGCCCGAACTGGACCTGGATATCGTGCCGACAGGCGTCGTAAAGGGCGATGAAGTGGAGTTTCAGGTCTTTCACCTGCAAGACCCGTTGGGCAATGTTCCCGTGACCCTGTCTTCGGGCTCCGGCTGGGTGCGGCTGGCCAATACAGATGGCGAAGGCAAGGTCAGCTTCAAGCTGCCCTGGAAAGGCACTTATGTGCTGGGTATCGAATACCGCGATCGCTCGGCGGGTGGAGAACGTGTCGGCCTTGATGGCAACAAGGAAAAATACGACATCCTGGCCTATAGCTCGTCGCTCTCCTTCCACAAGAATACAGGCCTGGCACCTCTGCCCCGAGCCGACTCAAGCCTGCCAGCGTCTGAAATCGCTCGCCTGAACAAAAAGTGATTGATGGAGCCTTGTCATGAAAGCTGTTTTCCAGACCCTGCTGGCCGCGACCTGCGCCCTGCTCATGAGCCAGGCCAGTGCCCATGGTGTCCCCCAGCCACAGCACGGTGGCCTGATCGAGGATGCCGGGCTGGTCGCCATCGAAATGGTTGCCACAGGGGATACAGTCGATCTGTACCTGACCGACCATGATGAGCCCGTCAGTACAGAGAATGTCACCGGGGTACTCACCATCACCACCCGCCACAAACGGGTTAAAACCGACATCGTCGCGCTCAGCGGCAATCAACTGCAAAGCAAGGGCGTGAGTTACCAGTCGGGCTCACGGATCAGCGCCCTGCTGACCCTGGCGGATGGCAAGACCAAGGTCAGCGCCCGGTTCAAAGTTCCGTGATGGGGTTGAATATGGCATTCAGGACCGGCCTCGGTTTTTACCCTGCTTGCAGGATATTTCTGATGGACCTGCCCCTATCTCGACCGTAAAAAAGTACTCCCCGACCCACCTGTTCCTTCCCTCGAAGAATCCCTGCTGCACATCTGCGAACTGCTGCGCTGCGCAGCCGCCACCGCCTACGAATTCTGGCAATCGCTACAAACCACATTCTTTGGTAACTGTCTCTACCACAAGCGTTTCGGGCACCTGGCCAGTATGCATGTCCAGGATTTTTAACGAGCAACCCTGCTCAGGCGTTGATTGGCTCATCTGATAGGTCGCTCCAGCTTTGGGAACAAAGCTGCTGACGTTCAAACAGGTTTTGCCAATCAGTGAACCCGGGGTGGGCTGGTGGATTTTTGTGCCCGAGCTCACGGCGATCAAGTAAATACGTCGATCAGGCTTGATAAAGAATCGATTTTTTTCGGGCTCCGATTCCGAAACGGCACCCAGCACACCGGTTTCGTCTGTGTCGGTACAACGGTTGTCATAATACGCATCGTACGCCTGGAAGCCTCCAGAAATGAGGGCGTTGGTGCTCCACTTGGCAATCAGGGTTGCATGCGCAGCGTTTGGTGCTGGCTGCTGGTAGTGACCAACGCAGCCCGCCAACAATGCCAAGCATAAGAATAGAAAGGGTTTGATCAATTTCACACCGGTGGTAAACGAGGAAAGGAAGCAAGTTGGTTATCGACTGCTCTGTGGTAAGCAATAGTGCTGAGTTAAGGATTCTCCGATCAAGTCCGCAGGATGCCATTCCAAAAGCCAAAAGCATCGGCCATACCTCAACAGCCCAAAGCTCCATTATTCTCACTCGTCACTATCTGCAAAGGCACATGAACACAATGCCGCTTTGGATCAAAGGCTGGTGCCTCCTGCAACTCGACCAGCAACCGGATCAGGGAAGTGCCGATTAGCAGTGGCTGCGAATCGATGACCAGGCTGACCACGCCCTGCTCAAGGGCCTGACACGACAGGGGCGTCGACTCCAGCAGGATGCTGCAGATCGACGGCCGCTCGGGCAGTTGAGCCAGCGCCTTGATGATGCCATCTCCCCCGCCTCCGACTACGCACAGGCCGCGCAGGTCGTCATGGCGGGCCAGCAGGTCAAGCGTGGCCTCCTCGGTGATGTCGTCGTTATCCATGTTCACCAACGCTTCCAGCATGCGCAACTGCGGTGCATGTTCTGTCAGGTAGCTGCGCAGGCCATCGACACGGGCCTGATGTCCCAGAAAGCGATGCCCGCCCATCAATACACCGACACAACCTTCGCGGGCACCCCCGAAGTGCGCGACCAGCCAGCCCATGGTACGCCCGACCTGGTGATTGTCCTGCCCGACATAAGGCCCTTGCCGGGTGTCGTGAAAGTCCGACAGCAAGGCCACGACAGGCACGCCGGCAGCGCGTATCTGCGTGATGGTCTGGTTGATCAGCGGATGGGCAAAGCTGACCACGCCAAGACCGTCGTACTTCACCGCCAGTTGTTCGATCTGCCCGGCAATGACAGCCGGTGTGCGGTCGGTGATGTACTCGAAGTGGCACGTGAGATTCGCATCGGGCCAGGCCCGCGCCGCCTCATTGATGGCGGCGGCAAGATTGGCGTAGAACGCCTGGGCCGTCCCCAGCAACAGGATGCCGAAACGGTAGTGAGGACGACGTTCACGAATTCGCTGGCCAATCAGCCGGGCAGCGAAATAACCGACCGACTCGGCCGCTTGCAGCACCTGCTCGGCCGTTTGCGGGCTGACCGGTGCCCTGTCGTTGAGCACCCGGTCCACGGTGGCGACACTCAACCCGGCACGCTCGGCCACTGTGGCAATCGTAGGACGTTTCTTGTTATTCATGTTTGATCCCTTGATAGAAAACTATCATTCCGCTCCGGGGCTGGATGATAGCTTGATAGAGAATGAATTCAAGGGATTGAGTGACTTACTGCAACTGCCTACTCTTTTCTCCAGCGATGCAATCAAACAAACATCGCGGCAAGTTCCAACAATAAACATGCTTGCGGAGAATAATAAAATGCCTGAACACGATTCAGCCTTTGAACAGGATATTCAATACAAGCGCCGGGATTATCGACTGACCGGTCCAGAGGCAGCACGTGCCGCGCAAAAAGGTCTGGTCTCGGCCACCTGGTATCAATGCCCTGTCCCTCGCAAGCGCATGAAGGAATTGATGCAACGCAGCGATGGTCCGGCCCTGCGTGATACCGCGCTGTGGTTTCTGACGCTGGGGCTGTCCGGCTGGGGTGGCTACTGGTTCTGGGGAAGCTGGGCGTGCGTGCCGTTTTTCATTGTCTATGGCGTGCTGTATGGCACAGCCTCCAATGCCCGCTGGCATGAAACCGGCCACGGCACGGCCTTCAAGACCCGCTGGATGAACGATGTCGTCTATCACATTGCCAGTTTCATGTGCATCTTCGAGCCCCATGTCTGGCGCTGGAGCCATGCCCGTCATCACACCGACACCATCATCGTCGGCCGGGACCCGGAGATCGTCGAACCACGTCCGCCCAGTCTGTTGAAGATGTTTCTGAACCTGCTCAGCCTGCCCCGCGCCCTGGAAACCTTTCGCGGTGTCCTGCGCCATGCCCAGGGCCATGCGAGTGATGAAGAACGGGATTTCATCCCTGAATCCGAGCTGCCCAAGGTCTTTCGTGCGGCGCGGATCTGGCTGGTGATCTATGCCCTGACCATCATGGCCGCACTCTATCTGCACAGTTGGCTGCCGTTGATGTTTATCGGTCTACCGTCACTTTATGGCGGCTGGCTTTCCTATCTTTTCGGTATTACGCAACATGTAGGGTTGGCCGAAGATACATTGGACCACCGCACTAACTGCCGAACCATTTATATGAACCCTGTGCTTCGGTTCCTCTACATGAACATGAACTATCACCTGGAACATCACATGTTTCCCATGGTGCCTTATCACGCCCTGGCCCAACTTCATGCCGAAATAGTCGACGATTGTCCGCCGCCCTATCGCAGCCTGTTCGAGGCTTTCAGGGAGATCCTTCCAACGGTCTGGAAACAGCGCAAGGACCCGACCTACTTCGTTCGCCGCCCGTTGCAACCACGCCGGGAAAGCAGTGAACAGGCACTTGCCGAGTCCTGAACGGCCCCTCGCTGGATCCCACGAAAAACAACAAGAGAGTTTGCCATGACCGACCAATGGATCGACGTATGCGCTGTGGACGACATAGACGAAGAAGATGTCATTCGTTTCGACCATGCCCAGCGCACCTATGCGGTTTACCGCTCTGCCGACAGTGAGTTTTTCGCCACCGACGGCCTGTGCTCCCATGAGGCCATTCACCTCGCCGACGGGCTGGTGATGGCGCATGTGATCGAGTGCCCCAAACACAATGGACGCTTCGATTACCGCTCTGGCCAGGCCTTGGGGGCTCCGGTCTGCGTCAATCTCAAGACCTATCAGGTCCGGGTCGAAGCGGGACGTGTCCTGCTCGGCCTCACCTCATGAAAGGGGGAATCGCCATGCCTGCTCATGACGCTCCACTGGTGATCATCGGCGCCGGGCATGCCGGTGGCCGTGCGGCCCTGACTCTGCGGGCCGAGGGTTACAGCGGTCGTCTGGTGCTGATCGGTGATGAAAGGCACCTGCCCTACGAGCGTCCGCCACTGTCCAAGGAATTGCTCAAGGGCACGATGGACCTTGCTGCATGCAGCCTCTGCGATGAGGCCCGGCTGGCCGAACTGAACATCGAGCATCTGTCGGGCAACCCGGTGACAGCACTGGACCCGTCCCGTCATCGCCTACAACTGGCCGACGGAAACTGGCTGGATTATGCCCGCCTGTTGATTGCCACCGGTGGCCGGGCACGGCAGTTGCCCATTGCTGTGCAGCAGCCCGCCAACCTGCTTTACCTTCGGACCCATGACGAAGCCATTGCCTTGCGAACGTCGCTCAAGCCGGGAACTCGTCTGGTGGTGATCGGTGGCGGCTTCATCGGCCTGGAGGTCGCGGCCACTGCCCGAGCCCTGGATTGCCAGGTGACCTTGCTGGAGGCCGGGCCGCGTCTGGCGGGTCGAGTCCTGCCAGGGCCTGTTTCCGCCGCCCTGCTGGCACTGCATGTACGCAACGGCGTGAACGTACGTCTGAATGCAGCCATTGAAACCTTGCAGGGCGCGCCCCGTGTAGAGGCCGTGCAACTGGTCAACGGCGAGCAGTTTGCCTGTGACCTGGTGGTCGCAGGTATTGGCATGCAACCCAATATCGAGCTGGCCAGAGCAGCAGGTCTTGAGGTCGGGCAAGGCATTCGTGTCGATGAACAATTGCGTACCAGCGCCCCGGATATCTTTGCCGCCGGGGATGTCTGCGAGTTCCGCCTGCACCCCGAGGGTGACTTTCAACGTCAGGAAACCTGGCGCAATGCCGAAGCCCAGGGGCGACATGCGGCCTTGAATATGCTGGGTGCCGGGCAGCCATTCAACGATGTACCCGGCTTCTGGAGCGATCAGTACGATTGGGGGCTGCAAACCGTGGGGCAGGTTTCAAATAGCGAGCCTGATGCCACACGTGTCACCCCGGCGGACGGCTTCGTGCTGTTTTACCTCGACCCGCAACAACGTCTGATCGGCGCCTGCGGCTGGGGACCGGGTAACAGCGTCGCCAAGGACATCAAGCTTTGCGAACGGCTGATCGGCAGTCAGATCCGCCTGGATGCGGGGCAACTGGCCAATCCCGATATGCCACTCAAGCAATTGCTGAGGAACTGACATGCGTGAATTCCTGATCTTTCAGTCACTCTGGGCAATGCTCGATCATCAGGGGCAGTGCGACCTCTCTCTTGAGGCGCAACTGGAGAAAATCGCGGCGGCAGGGTTTGACGGCATCACCGATCACTTCTGGGTCCCCGGACATGTGAAGCGGCTAGCCTCTGCTGCCAACGCTCAGGGCCTGCAGATCGAAGGCCAGTTGTTTCCGCGTACCGTGGACGATCTGGCCAGAGCCATCGATGTGATTTCACCTCACGGCTGCCACCACCTCACCCTGCAAGCGGATGCGCAACCACGGACATTGCACCAGGCCATCGACCTGATAGAGGGCTGGCAGCGACTGGCCGAGCAGGCAGCGTTTCCGATCCTGCTGGAAACCCATCGCTATCGCATCACCAGCGACTTGTTGTTCACCCTGGATATCCTCGCCGAGATGCCGGACCTCAAGCTTCTGGCCGATCTGTCCCATTACGTCGTGGGCCGGGAACTGCCCTTGCCTGCGGCCTCGCAAGACGAAGAGCATTTGCAGACCATTCTGCGCCATAGCTGGGGTTTCCATGGCCGGGTCGCCAACAGTGAACAGGTGCAAATACCCATCACCTTTGCCCAGCATCGGCCCTGGCTGGACTACTTTCTCAAGCTCTGGCGCTACGGCATCGAGGACTGGCTGAACCGCCCGCTCGGCGAAACCGGCAGCCTGTCATTTACCTGCGAACTCGGCCCGCCGCCCTATGCAATCACCGGCCCGGACGGGCGTGATATCACCGACCGCTGGGCCGAGGCGCTGTTGCTCAAACAACTGATCGGCGAGGTCTGGAAAGAATGTCAGGCTAGCCGGCGCCAGTACTCTTCTCGCGTTTCATCTGCACCACCAGTGTGAAGCGGTCATCCGGGTGAATGGTTTCGGACACCACCATCAAGGCCCCTGAATCGTCTCGATACTGGCGAATGATCTTCAGGCCGGGCGAGCCCGTCTCGGCATTGAGGCTCCTGGCGATTTCCGGGGTCAGGAGCACCGCTCGCACCTGCTGGTCCACCACGTCGATATGGCGACCGAAATGCTGCTCGATCAGTGCCGCGATCAGTTCGTCGGGGTGCTGCTCGGCCAGTTCGATCACGGCCGAGTAGCCATCCTGCGCGTAGACATCCGTCCAGCACAAAGGCGCATTGATGTTCTGCTGGTCGACCCGAATGCTCGACACGCAAAAGTAATGCTCCCCCGGCTCAAGCCCCAGACGCCGGGCTTCGGCGATATCCGCAACGAAATGACGAACGTTCTGGATGCTGCGCACCTGCGTCTCGGCCAGATGAACCAGATCCGACACCGATGCCAATGAATGCGAGTAGCCGCCTCTCGGCGAGCTGGCTTCGACCCGCGTCCCCACCCGCTTGCGTCGTGATACCAGGCCCTGATTCTGCAACTGGGTGATGGCCGCACGCACGGTATGGCGGCTCACGTCATAAAGCTCACATAACTCGAACTCGGTGGGTAGCAGGCTCCCCACCGGGTAGCGGCCGCTGGCAATGCCCTCCAGCAAGTCCTTGGCAACAACCGCATAGCGCGTCTGGTTCATACCTTTCATCAGTCCCGGTCTTTCTGCGAGTTGACAGTGTATCAGCGAGCGGGCAAGAATTATGTACGGACATTTATAATATGTCCGACCAATAACAACATATCAGGTATCTCTTCATGTCCAGCACCGTCTTCGACTCCGCCCTCTTTCGCGATATGTTCGGCACCGCCGAGATGCGCGCCGTGTTTTCCGACAAAGCCCTGATCGAACGCTATATCGAGGTCGAGGTTGCCCTCGCTCGTGCAGAAGCCCGTTGTGGCGTGATCCCCGCCGAGGCGGCCGAGCAGATCGCCGAACTGGCCACTTACTCGTCGCTGGATCTGGCGCTCATGCAGCACGAAACCGAAATCGTCGGTTATCCGATCCTGCCTCTGGTCGAACAACTGTCCAAAACCTGCGGCGAAGCCGGACGCTATGTGCATTGGGGCGCGACCACCCAGGACATCATGGACACCGCTGTGGTGTTGCAGGTACGCGCAGCCCTGGCCATCGTCGAACGTGATATCCAGAGCGTGCGCAACCTGCTGGCCGGTCTGGCCCAGCGTTATCGCGATACCCCGATGGCTGGCCGGACTCACTTGCAACATGCCCTGCCCATCACCTTCGGCTACAAATGCGCGGTCTGGCTGAGCATGTTCGACCGCCACGCCGAGCGTCTGGTGGAGTTGCGCCCGCGGGTGGAAATCGGTCAGTTCGCAGGGGCCGCAGGCACCCTGGCCTCGCTGGGCGACAAGGGCCTGGAAGTGCAGGAAGCCTTGATGGCCGAGCTGGGCCTTGGCGTCCCTCAGGCGACCTGGCATGTGGCTCGCGATGGCTTGGCTGAAACCCTGAACTTCCTGGGCCTGGTGACCGGTTCGCTGGGCAAGATCGCGCTGGACATCATGATGATGATGACCAGCGAGCTGGGCGAAGTGTACGAACCCTTCGTCAAGGGACGTGGTGCCAGCAGCACCATGCCGCAGAAACGCAACCCGATTTCCTGCGAGCTGATGTATGCCGCCGCCAAGGGTGTACGCCAGCAGGCAGGCCTGATGCTCGACGCCATGATTCAGGATTTCGAGCGCTCCACCGGCCCATGGCAGGCCGAATGGATCGCCATTCCCGAAGCCTTCGCCTTGAGCGCCGCGTCCCTGGGCCAGGCGACCTTCATGCTCGCCGGGCTTGAAGTACGCCCCGAGCGCATGCGCAAGAACCTGGACATGACCCAAGGCCTGATCGTGGCCGAAGCGGTGATGATGGGACTGGCTCCGGCATTGGGTCGCCAGGTCGCCCATGACGTGGTGTATACCGCCTGCCGCATGGCCAACGATCAGGGCATCAGCCTGCTCGACGCCCTTCTCGCCCAAGGCGAAGCCACCGCACAACTGGACATCGAGGAACTCAAGCGTCTGACCGATCCGGCCAACTATCTGGGCCTGGCCCCGCAGATGGTCGATATCGCCCTGGCCCGAGAGGGCTCTGTCAAACGCTGATCCTCCGAAGGCCCGGTCAAGGCCGGGTCATTGCCTTTGCTTGCCAATAAAAACAATGAGATTGCAATCATGTCCACGACCACCAAGAAACCGTTCTACAAGGACCTGACCTTTCAGGTCATCGCTGCGATGGTGCTGGGTATCGCCTTCGGCTTCATGGCTCCGGAGCTGGCGGCCAAGTTCAAGATCCTCGGCGATATCTTCCTCAAGCTGATCAAGACCGCTGTTGCGCCACTGGTGTTTTTCACCGTGGTTCATGGCATCGCCTCGGCCGGCGATATCAAGCGGGTCGGCAAGGTGGGCCTGCGCGCCCTGATCTATTTCGAGATCGTGTCCACCATTGCTCTGGCTCTGGGCCTGCTGTGGGGCAACCTGCTGCAGATCGGCTCAGGCATGCATGACGCACACCCGAGCAGCAATACCGCAGCGGCAGCCAGCGCGGCAATCGCCAAAGGCCACGCACCGACCTCGACGCTGGACTTCATCTACGGGATCTTCCCGGACAACTTCGTCGGAGCCTTCTCCGGCGGTCAACTGCTGCAAGTGCTGGTGATCTCGGTGTTCTTCGGTTTTGCGCTGCTGGCACTCAAGCCCGAACGCCGGGAAGTCATCGAGGATGGCCTGAATCGCATCTCCGAGTGCTTCTTCGAGTTCATCAACCTGATCATGAAGTTCGCGCCTCTGGGTGCATTCGGCTCGGTGGCGTACGCCGTCGGCAGCAACGGCACGGCAGTGCTGATGTCGCTGGCCAATCTGGTGCTGATGTTCTACGTCTGCGTGGCCTTCTTCATCTTTGTAGTGCTGGGCGTGGTGTGCCGTATTTCCGGGTTCAGCCTGTGGCGCTTCCTGAAGTACATCAAGGATGAAATCTTCATCGTTCTGGGAACGGCCTCCTCGGAAAGCGCCCTGCCACGCCTGCTGCAAAAGCTGGAGAAGTTCGGCTGTTCCAAGCAGAGCGTGGGCCTGGTACTGCCTACCGGCTATGCCTTCAACCTGGACGGCACGTCCATCTACATGTCGCTGTGTGTGCTGTTCATCGCCAATGCCTACGGCGTGCCGCTGAGCTGGGAGCAACAACTGGGCATCATCGCCCTGATGCTGGTGACCTCCAAAGGCGCCGCCGCCGTGTCGGGAGGCAGCTTTGTGGTATTCGCCGCGACAGTGACCGCCATCGGCGTACTGCCAGCCGAAGGCCTGGCGCTGCTGTTCGGGGTCTACCGCTTCATGTCCATGGCCATCGCCACCTGCAACACCATTGGCAATAGCGTCGCAACAGTGGTGGTTTCCAAATGGTCGGGCGAGTTTACAGAAGCGACAGCCCAGGCTGAATACAGCCGTGTGCTGGGGCGTAGTCCGCAGGCTGCGTTGTAAATTCAGCAGTAAGGCATCAAGGCCCCGGAGCAATCCGGGGCTTTTCCTGTTCTGCGTGCGAAGCACGTTTCACCGCCTGTATAAGTTGCTCATTCGACAAGGGGTGATCAAGCACCGCATAGGCATTGAGGAATGCACCCAACGCCCGCACTGTAGACTCGCCGAGATACTGGCTGGTGGGGTTCTTGAGGATGCCCAGCAGCCCCGGCAGCAGGGTTTCAGCCTGATGCAATGAGTGAAAGTGTTGAGCGGTGACCATCGAATCACTGCGCCTGAGCATGCCAGCCTCCATCTGCCGCTCCAGATAGTCGGCAAGCGCTTGCAGTCCTTTGGCAGGCCCCGTCGCATAGAACATTACGCCTATATCGCTTCTCCCGGACACCGCAATCATCGTGCGCATGATCTGCAATGTCTGCTCATCGGTCATCAGCCTGCTCAAGCTGTAGCCGACCCTTGCCAATGCCACAGGAAGTGGCTCATCGGTAGTTGCAAGGGAGTCAAACAGCGAACCTAGCAAACCCTCGGCAACGTTATGCGCAACAGCGACGAAGAGGTCTTCCTTGTTCGCGAAATAACCGTATAGCGTGCGTTTTGATCCGCCGACCCGAGCGGCGATCTGAGACATCGACGCCCCCTCGAAACCAGACTCCAGAAAAACCTGAGAAGCAGCCTCAAGAATGGCTTGGCGCTTGGCTTCTGTCCTGACGCGCATAAAAAACTCCTTATAAGCGGACGCCAATAGTACACCAAACTGGGCAGTTTAAGTTGACGCCTAAAAAAGCCGTTATTAGCATACCGAACCGTACCGTTTATATTTTAATCGCCCCCTCGCCCGCCGGAGAACTACCTTGAGCCCTGCTGCCAGTCGTCCCAGCCTGCCTTTTGCTCTTGTATTTGTGCTTGCAACGCCGCTGCTGTTGACGGCATGCGGCAATCCACCCGGTGGGCCACCGCCTGCTGAAGGAACGCCGGTGATGGGTGTCACGACGGTCAGGGCTCAGCCCGTCAACCTGACAACCGAGCTTCCGGGCCGCACGACTCCCTACCTGATCGCCGAAGTTCGCCCTCAGGTAGGCGGCATCGTTCTGGAGCGTACCTTCCGCGAAGGTGCTGATGTAAAGGCTGGTGAAACGCTCTACCGGATTGACCCGGCGACGTTCAAGGCAAGTTACGACAATTACGTGGCGACCCTCGGCAAGGCGCAAGCCACTCAGCGCTCCTCGCGCCTCAAGAGCGAACGCTACAAGGAGTTAGTGACAATAAAGGCCGTCAGTCAGCAAGAATACGATGATGCTGACGCTGAACTGGGACAAGCCAATGCCGATGTGAATGCGGCGAAGGCGAACGTCGAAAGCGCTCGTATCACCCTTGCCTACACCCGAGTCACCGCTCCTATTACCGGGCGCATCGGCAAGTCGACCGTCACACCCGGCGCATTGGTAACGGCTAGCCAGACCACGGCTCTGACCACCATTCAGCAACTTGACCCTATCTATGTAGATGTCACTCAGCCCAGCGCATCGCTGCTGCGTCTCAAGCGCTCAATGGCTCGTGGTGAGCTGGAAAAATCCGGTGAGTCCGCCGCCAGAATCCGGTTACAGCTGGAGGACGGCAGTGACTACCCGCTTGAAGGCCGCCTGGAATTCTCGGACGTCACCGTGGACCAGAACACCGGCTCCATCACTCTGCGGGCCGTCTTCCCTAATCCCCAGGCAGAGTTGCTGCCGGGGATGTACGTACGCGCGATTCTGCAGGAAGGCACGCAACAGAACGGAATTCTGATCCCGCAGCAGGCTGTATCACGTAACAGCGCAGGCAAACCCATTGCTTATGTCGTCGGCAAAGACAACAAACTCGAACTCCGGACACTGGATACCGACCGCACAGTTGGCGACCAATGGCTGGTGCGCTCAGGCTTGCAGCCTGGTGAGCAACTGGTGGTAGAGGGCATCCCGCGCGCCCAACCGGGTGCCGAAGTCAAGACAACGCCCTGGCAGCCCAAGGCTGTTACTGCGAACGTTTTCTCATCAGCGCCAGCCAGCGCCTCGAACTAAGCCGGACGGCCCCCTATGTCGCGTTTCTTTATCGACCGACCCATTTTTGCATGGGTACTTGCCATTATCGTGATGCTAGCGGGCATCATGTCGATTCTTACATTGCCTATCGCGCAGTACCCCAGCATCGCACCGCCAGCAATCGCCATCACCGCTACCTACCCCGGAGCCTCGGCGAAAACCCTGGAAGACAGTGTCACCCAGGTCATCGAGCAAAAGATGAAGGGGCTGGACAGGCTTAGCTACATGGCCTCGACCAGTGAGTCCTCGGGCACCGCCACCATTACCCTGACATTCGAGAACGGCACTGACCCGGACACTGCACAGGTACAAGTGCAGAATAAGCTATCGCTGGCCACTCCATTGCTGCCGCAGGAAGTCCAGCAGCAAGGTGTCACCGTTGCCAAGTCAGCGACCAACTTCCTCAATGTGCTCGCCTTCACCTCAGAAGACGGCAGCATGAGCGATACGGACCTCGCCGACTACGTGGCCGCTAACGTACAGGAAACGATCAGCCGTCTGGATGGAGTCGGAGACACCACACTGTTCGGGTCTCAATACGCCATGCGCATCTGGCTCGACCCGAACAAGCTGATCAACTTCGGGCTTACGCCCATTGATGTCACGACCGCGATCAAGGCTCAGAACGCCCAGGTATCGGCCGGTCAGCTAGGCGGCTTGCCACTGGCACCCAACCAGCAACTCAATGCAACGATTACCGCTCAGACTCGACTCAAGACAGCTGAGGAATTCAGAAACATCCTGCTGCGCACCCAGACCGATGGCTCCCAGGTACGCCTCAAGGATGTCGCACGAATAGAATTGGGGGCCGAGTCCTACACCACTTCCAGCCGCTACAACGGCAAACCGGCGACCGGCCTGGCCATCAAACTGGCCCCCGGTGCCAACGCACTGGATACAGTGAAGGCAATCGATGCCAGCCTCGCCGAGCAGGAAGAGTTCTTCCCGCCAGGCATGAAAGTCCAAAAGCCGTATGACACGACGCCCTTCGTGCGGATCTCGATCAAGCAGGTCGTTCATACCCTGGTCGAAGCTGTGGCGCTGGTCTTTCTGGTGATGTTTCTGTTCCTGCAGAATCTGCGCGCCACATTGATCCCGACCATCGCGGTGCCTGTAGTGTTGCTCGGCACCTTTGGTGTATTGGCGGTTTTCGGATTCACCATCAACACGCTGACCATGTTCGCCATGGTTCTGGCCATTGGCTTGTTGGTAGACGATGCTATCGTCGTGGTGGAGAACGTCGAACGGGTGATGGAGGAAGAAGGCCTGTCTCCCAAAGAGGCCACACGCAAATCCATGACACAGATCAGCGGCGCACTGATCGGCATCGCGCTGGTTCTGGCCGCTGTATTCGTACCTATGGCCTTTTTTGGCGGCTCAACCGGCGTGATCTATCGCCAGTTCTCCATCACCATCGTCTCGGCGATGACGCTTTCGGTGCTGGTGGCCTTCGTGCTCACCCCGGCACTCTGCGCGACAATGCTCAAACCCTCCCATGGCCTGACCAATAAAGGATTCTTTGGCGGGTTCAATCGCATGTTCGACCGTGGCAACAAACGCTACCAGGGCATCGTCATGCACATGCTGGGCAAGGGACGGCGCTACATGGTTGTCTACGCGATGTTACTGGCCGCGGTCGTATTCGGATTCAGCAAACTTCCAGGCGGGTTCCTGCCTGACGAGGATCAGGGCACCTTGTTTGCCCTCGTCCAGTTGCCGCCGGGCGCAACACAGACCCGCACCAACGAAGTCTTGCGTGAAGTCGAGCACCATTTCCTGGTGGACCAGAAGGACTCGGTTGAAGGCATGTTTGCCGTCATGGGCTTCAGCTTCGCTGGCAGCGGGCAGAACGTCGGCTTTGCCTTCATCAAGTTACGCCCCTGGGACCAGAGAACTGGCAAGGATCAGAGCGTGACCGCTGTGGCAGCCAAGGCTGGGGCCTTCTTTGCAGGCATTCGCGACGCCAGAGTGTTTGCCTTCGCGCCGCCTGCCGTCTCGGAACTCGGCAACGCAACGGGCTTTGATCTGATGCTGCAAGACAAGGCCAACCTCGGGCACGAGGCGCTCATGCAGGCACGCAACCAGTTGATGGCCGACTTGCACAAGGACAATCGACTGGTCGCCATACGCCCCAACGGCCAGGAAGACTCGCCGGAGTTCAAACTGGAGATCGACACGCACAAGGCTGAAAGCCTGGGCGTTTCGATTGACGACATCAATACCGTCTTTTCCAACGCCTGGGGCAGCAGCTATGTGAATGACTTCATAGACAAGGGCCGGATAAAGAAAGTGATGCTGCAGGGCGAAGCCACCTACCGCATGCTGCCGGAAGATATCCGTCGTTGGTATGTGCGCAACAGTGCCGGCACCATGGTGTCGTTCGATGCCTTCTCCAAAGGTGAGTGGATGCTGGCCTCCCCACGCCTTGAGCGATACAACGCCGTGCCGTCGGTCGAAATCCTCGGCATGGGCATGCCCGGCAGAGCCTCTAGCGGCGAGGCACTTGAGATCGTTGAGGCAGCAATCGCCAGGTTGCCAGCCGGGATAGGTTTCCAGTGGACAGGCCTTTCCCGTCAGGAAAAAGCGTCCAGCGGCCAGACGACACTCCTGTATAGCCTGTCGATCCTGATCGTGTTCCTCTGTCTGGCAGCGCTTTATGAAAGCTGGTCGATCCCTGTTTCGGTGATTCTGGTGATCCCTCTGGGTGTATTCGGTGCATTGCTGGGTGCGATGCTGACCTGGAAACTCAATGACGTTTATTTCCAGGTCGCCCTGCTCACCACCATCGGCCTGGCCTCAAAGAACGCCATCCTGATCGTCGAGTTTGCCAAAGAACAGCACGAAGCTGGAAAGACACTGGTCGCGGCGGCACTCGAAGCAGCCCGTATGCGCCTGCGCCCGGTCTTGATGACCTCCATCGCGTTCATTCTCGGTTGCGTTCCTCTGGTACTGAGCAACGGTGCCGGATCAGGCGCTCAAAATGCCCTGGGCACCGCCGTCATCGGCGGCATGCTGTCCGGCACGATCCTGGCGATCATATTTGTTCCGCTGTTTTACGTGATGGTGTCGCGCATTTTCCATGGCAAGGACAGCAAGGAAGCTGTTTGAAAAAGTTCCATGGACTCACGGGTATGACCTGCCATACGACGAACGGCAGGTCATATCAGCCACCAAAACGACGAAAGGCATGTTCCCCCGCTACCCAGAACAATAATCCGAGAGTAAATTTTGGATCCAATGAGCAACACAGTTCATCCGCAGGAGCACCGATGAGAATTCATGCTTGTTTGTTGGCTCTACTGATCCCAGTCTTCTCGGCCAATGCCACCGAGAAAACCATTTCCGTTCCCGGTGACCCGATCGGCACTTACGCTGTGGTGAAAAAAAGCGGCACAGCCGGACAGCGTGTCATCGTCACCAAACGTGAAGGCTTCCTGGGCGTGATCTACTCAAAGCGCGTCTATGACTGCCAGAACCGCACGGTGAATCTGGTGGGCACCGGCGCAACGCTTGAGATCATGGAACAATCGCACCCTGTCAGCAGCATGGGGCCAATCATTCGTGACTCCACTGCCGAATATCTTCATGCAGAAGCTTGCAGTTGATCGGCTGACACCTTCGATTCAGCCCATCGCCCCATAGAGCCCGACCCGATCGGGCTCTTTGTTTTCTGATACCCGCCCGATCCTTCCCCCCGCAAACATGCCGACACACCTCTCGCACTCTCGCTCTTTTAGGCAATGATTCGAGCGTAATGGGTAATTCGGGAAATGTGCCGCGCCCTATAGTTCCTCACAGGAACCCTGTCTCGGTTCATCACCTTTGTGGGGCTTCATGCTCACACCCGTTTGAGAAACTGACCTATGAAATATATATCCATTGGGGGGCTCGAAGTTTCCCGTATAGGGCTCGGCGCAATGTCGATGTCGGCCTTTTATGACATCGGGACAGCCAACGACGATGACTCCGTCAGAACCATTCACAGGGCGCTTGAGTTAGGGGTCACTCACCTGGACACCGCCGAAATCTATGGCCCCTATATCAATGAAGAACTGGTGGGTCGGGCCATCAAAGGACGTCGCGACAAGGTCGTGCTGGCCAGCAAGTTCGGGATTGTCTCCCACTCGAACGGTGGGCCTGGAGTGCTCGACAGCAGCCCGCTGAATATCCGCACCGCCGTCGAAGGTTCGCTGAAACGCCTGGGTACCGATTACATCGATTTGTACTACCAGCACCGTGTCGATCCGGATACCCCAATCGAAGATACCGTTGCGACACTGGCTGACCTCGTCAAAGAGGGAAAGATCCGCCATATCGGCCTGTCCGAGGCCTCGCCCTCCACAATCCGCCGTGCTCACGCAATACACCCGATCAGCGCCCTGCAAACGGAATACTCTTTGTGGAGCCGTGATCCCGAGGCGGTATTACTGCCATTGCTGCGAGAACTGGGCATCGGTTTTGTGCCGTATTCACCACTGGGCCACGGTTTCCTCACCGGCGCAATCCGTTCTCCCGAGCAGATTGGTGACGATGACTGGCGCAAGACCAACCCACGTTTTATCGGCGAAAACTTCCAGCGCAACCTGCGCATCGTTGAGCAGGTAAAGGCTGTGGCTGACGAGTCAGATGCGACCCCGGCTCAAGTGGCGCTGGCGTGGTTGCTGGCTCAGGGTGACGACATTGCCCCGATTCCAGGCACCAAAAACTTGTCGCGAGTCGAGGAAAACACAGCGGCGGATCAGCTTGAGCTCAGTGCCGGGCAAATCCATCGCCTGAACAATCTCACGCCTGCTGCAGGCGAGCGCCATAGCGTAGAAGGAATGGCCGCCATAGACCTTTGAGGATCGTTTTCATGCCAACTATTCGTCGCGCTGTTCTGATGGCCATTATGGTTTTATCAACGCTGTGGCTCTTCCCTGCCACAAGTCATGCCGAGCCCAGGATGCGAATCGGGGTGATCGGTGCCGGCTCACATGGCGGGACTCTCGGCCGGCTCTGGGTACAAGCGGGTCATGAGGTCATGTTTTCGTCGCGCACCCCGTCGGAACTTGAGCCGATGGTCAAACAACTGGGACCGCTGGCGTCGACAGGCACCCCGCAGCAAGCGGCAGAGTTCGGAACCGTAGTGTTTTTTGCCGTGCCTTATAACGCGCTAGTGCAACTGGGACAGGATCTGGCCCCTGCCCTGCGCGGCAAGATAGTCCTGGATGCCACCAACCCGCCTCCCGATGAAGGCAACGCCTTGTCCCGCGAAGCCTATGCCAATGGCGTAGGCGAAACCTCAACCAGATACTTGCCCGGGACCCGACTGGTTCGTGCTTTCAGCGCTGTCGATGCGACTTCTGTAAGTGCCTCTGCGCGTGGCCAGGGAGCGAAGCTGGGCGTACCCATCGCCAGTAATGACTCACAGGCGCTGGAAGTGGCAGCCCGGTTGGCCCGTGACATTGGCTGCGAACCGGTCATCACCGGCAACCTGGCCACGGCCCGTACCTTTCAACGGGGTGGCCCTGGGTTCAGGGCCAATACCGATGCAGTTGAGTTGCGCCAGTTGCTGGGTTTGCCAGCGGGCACCTGAGCACCTGCATGTTTGAAAGACTCGTTCCCCTCCAATCACTGAGAGCAGACACACCATGAGCGCCCTCAATATCAACGGTAAAGACCACGTAGTCGATGTAGACCCCGCAACGCCTGTCCTCTGGGTCTTGCGCGACACTCTGGGGCTGAGCGGCACCAAGTTCGGCTGCGGAATGGCGCTTTGCGGTGCTTGCACAGTGCATCTGGACGGACAGGCCATACGCTCCTGCGTGACTCCGATATCGGCAGTCGCAGGCAAGAAAATCGTCACGATCGAAAGCGCAACCGACGGCCACGACCCCATAGGTGCAGCGGTTCATGCTGCCTGGGTCAAGCACGACGTAGCGCAATGCGGTTACTGCCAGAGCGGGCAGATCATGAGTGCGACCGCCTTTCTCAAGGCACAGCCCAAGGGCAGGCAACCGACACCTGAGGAAATCGACTCCGCCATGGTCGGCAATATCTGCCGCTGCGGTACCTATGCCCGCATACGCGCAGCCGTGGCCGACGCTGCTCAAACTCTTGCCTGACTGGAGCTTTCATCATGTTCAACGAAACCGTCCCGGATGAGCTGCCACGTGCGCTGCAACACCTGCTTGAACGTGACCAGAAGCGCGAACCGGTCATGCTGGCGCGACGCAATTTCCTGAAAATGGCCGGTATCGGCGGGCTGGCCATCGGTGCCTTTCCCCACTGGGCAATGGCAGAAAGCGGCAGCACTGGCCCGGCACCTCTCAAACCTTCGCAACAGCCGTCGGCCTTTGTGCAGATTGCCTCCAACGGTGAAGTGACGGTGACCATCAACCGGCTGGAGTTTGGCCAGGGCGTACAAACCGGCCTGCCAATGATTCTGGCCGAAGAACTCGATGCTGACTGGAGCCTGGTGCGCAGTCGCAACGGCAACAGCGACGCAGCCTATCAAGACCCGTCTTTCGGCATGCACCTTACCGGCGGCTCGAATTCAATCAAGAACAGCTACCTCCAGTACCGCGAACTGGGCGCACGAGCACGCGCCATGTTGCTCACGGCAGCAGCCACGCGCTGGAAGGTAAACGTGACAAGCCTGCACACACAGTCAGGAATGGTCATCGGGCCGGGTGGCCGCAAGGCGAGCTACGGTGAGTTGGCCGAAGCCGCAATGGCATTGCCCGTACCGGAAAAAGTCACGCTCAAGGACCCCAAGGATTTCAGAATCATCGGCCGTGCAACAACACGTATCGACGCCAAGGCCAAAAGCAGTGGCCAGCAGGATTTTGGCATCGACATGCGCCTGCCTGGACAACTCACCGCCGTGGTCGCGCGCCCACCGATCTTTGGTGCCCGGCTTAGCTCGGTGGATGACAGTGCAGCTCGTGCAGTGAAAGGCGTAAAAGCCGTGCTGCGTATTCCGCTCGATCGCGGCGCAGAAGGCGTGGCGGTGGTGGCTGACGGTTACTGGCAAGCCAGACAGGGACGCGATGCACTCAAGCTGCAATGGGATACCGCAAACCTCGAAAAGGTAGACAGCGAAAAGCAGTTGGCTTCGTACCGAGAGCTGGCAGAGCGCCCCGGCCCGCGAAGCTTCGAGGCCGACATGACGCCGCTGGCAACAGCGCCGCATCAATTGCAGGCGGAGTTTGTGTTCCCGTACCTGGCCCACGCGCCCATGGAGCCGTTGAACTGTACCGTCCAGCTTTCTGAAAAGCGCGCCGAGCTTTGGGTGGGCACCCAGTTTCCCGGCACAGACAATGCGGCTGCCGCACGCGCTCTTGACCTCAAGCCTGAGCAGGTAAACGTGAATGTACAGATCGCTGGCGGTGGCTTCGGTCGGCGTGGCCTGCACAGTTGCGACATCGTTGTACTCGCGTGTGAAGTGGCCAAGGCAGCCCGGACAGCAGGTCTGAATGTACCAGTGCGTACGCTCTGGAGTCGCGAGGACGATATAAAGGGTGGCTACTACCGCCCCATGCATTTGCACCGCGCACATATCGGTTTTGACGACAAAGGCAACGTGCTGGCCTGGGACCATGTTCTGGTCGGGCAGTCCATCACCAGCGATACCATGTTCAGCGGCATGGTAAAGAACGGCATCGACAGGACCGCAACGGAAGGCATGCGTGATCCCTATCCGTTCCCCATGCGCCTGACCGTGCACCATCCGAAACTCAACGTTCCGGTTTTATGGTGGCGCAGTGTGGGCTCCACTCACACCGCCTTCGTGATGGAAACACTGATTGATGAAATCGCACGGACAACCGGCCAGGACCCTGTGGACTATCGGATGCGCCTGTTCGCCGATCAAAACCCACGCCACCGTGCCGCCCTGCAACTGGCGGTGGAAAAAAGCGGCTATGGCAAGGCTCAGCTACCCGCAGGCCGTGCCTGGGGAGTGGCCGTGCATGAGTCCTTCAGTTCGATTGTCGCCTACGTAGTACAAGCCTCGGTACGTGACGGGCAACCGGTGCTGCACCATGTCACGGCCGGTGTGCACTGCAACCTCGCGGTCAACCCGCGCAGCGTGGAAGCCCAGGTACAAGGTGCAGCCGTCATGGGCCTGTCGATGTGCTTGCCAGGCGGCGCAATCACGCTGAAAGACGGAGAAGTGCAGCAAAGCAATTTTGCAGACTTCAGCGTGCCGCGCATCACTGACATGCCTGAGTTCGCTGTACATGTCGTGCCGAGCGCCGAGCCGCCGACAGGAATCGGTGAGCCTGGCCTCCCCCCTCTCGCACCGGCTTTCGCCAACGCCATTGCCCGGCTCACTGGCAAACCGCTGCGTGAGCTGCCTTTCAAACTCGCGTAAGCGAATGCTGATCAATAGAGAGAAAACCAATTGACCTACTATCTGAACCCGAAATCTGCGCACAAACCGCAAGGCGTCATGATTGCCGCACTGGTCATGTCTCTAGGGGCATTTGCCAGCCTCCTGTTGCCAGCACAGGCCCAAGCCAGCCAGGCGTTGGCCCAGCGCTATGTCTGCACCGCCTGCCACCAGCCCGCTGCAAGGGTCGTTGGCCCGTCCTGGAAGGAAATCGCGCAAAAGTATAGCGACGGCAGCACGACAGCAGAGCAAATAGCCGCCAGTATCAAATCGGGCAGCACCGGCAAGTGGGGACCAATGTCGATGCCCCCGCAAGCCCAGGTTTCCGATGCCGATCTGAAGTCGATCGCGCAGTGGCTACTGGATGGCGCACCCTAGCATCACACACGCATCCGCTTGATATCCCGCTGCGGCGGTGCACCAAACAATCGGCTGTATTCACGACTGAACTGCGACGAGCTTTCATAACCCACCAACCCGCTGGCGCGGCTCGCATCGATATTCTGGCTCAGCATCAACTGCCGGGCCGCTTGCAGCCGCAATTGCTTCTGGTACTGCAACGGGCTCATCCCCGTGACGGCCCGAAAGTGCTGGCGAAAAGTCGATGGGCTCATATGGGCATGTTCCGCCAGATCGTCCATACGCAGGGTTTCCCGAAAATTCAGCTTCAGCCAGGCAACCGTTCTGGCGATGTGATTTCTGGGTGAACCGGCAGCCACGATATGCAGCAATTGCGGGCCATGCGCGCCATTCAGAAGACGAGTGATGATCTCTTCCTTGATCAGCGGAGCAATGGACGCCAGTAAATCCGGCTCACCGAGCAGATCGACCAGACGTCTCAACGCATCGAGTACGCCGGCGTCCAGCGCCTGTACGGTAATCGGACGAAACTCGTCGTCTTTCATGCGCGGCGACAACTGCATGCGCTCGGCCACCTGCATGACCGTGGCACTGTCGAATGTCAGCATCATGCCCAAGAACGGTTTGGCAACGCTGGCCTTGGTGACATTCGAGAACACCGGCAAATCGATGCTGGTCACCATCGACTGGCCAGGGTCATAGGCGAGCACCTCATCCCCGACAATGGCCTGCTTGCCGCCTTGTAAGGTCACACCGATCCCCAAGCCGTAAATACAGTGCACTGGCAACGTAGCGGCCTTGCGCCGATGCAGGCTCAGGCCGGGAATCGCGGTGACCAGGTCCCCTTCACTGCGCAGCAGCTGGCTCACCACGTGGGCGAGCTGGCTGGTATCGCTGCTGGTCTGATTGTTTTCGAAAGAAGACTGCACGTTCGACTCCTTGGCACTATCAGGTCTATAAATGGCAGGTCTATAACTGGCCACGAACAACTCCATCAGCAATGCGGACAATGTATGCAGGGCCTTGCTCAAGCCATTTCGAGGCTTGCTGCACGACCTGAAAATCAGGATTTCTCATGGGTTACCTGGGTGTCGACAGACGCCCTTTCCCGGTGCCGTCTGGATAGCCAGAGGCACAACGCGCCCCACAGACCAGCGACGGGCACGATGACGATGGCCAAAGCGCCAAAACCTGCGCCCAACGCCGTCAAGCCAACGGACAACCAGCCACTGGCCGCATCGCCACCCCGGTACACCAGGGTTTCGATCACATTCTTTGCCTTGTATTTTTCCTCGCGGGTGACGACGGTCCAGAGCACTTCACGGGCTGGACGCACCACGGCGAATTCGATGGCGCGACGCAAGCCCTGCGCCAACGCAACAGTCGCAGGAACGGGAGCCATGGCCATTGCAGTAAACGCCACGATGGTCGCCAGCGGCAGCGAGATCAGCGCGCCACCGACACCGACCAGCCGGATCAGCGGCCCCGTCAGCAAGAGCTGGAAAATCAGGGTCAGCGCTGACACGACCAGATCAATGATGGCAAAGAACCGGGTTCTGCTGCCCACATCCGAGTAACTGCCGGCAACAATCCGGCCCTGCTCGAAATACAGGAAAGTGGCTGCCGTGGTATGCAAGAGCATGAACAAGACCAGCCCCAGCAGATAAGGCGAGCGCGAAATCAGCGTGATGCCCGCCAGCACACTGCCGCCCATGCTTCGCTCACTCTGCAACAGGCTTATGGATTGCGCCTCGGTGCGAGACAGAAGCCCCCGATAGCAACGCACGGACAGTTCAAGCAGCAACGCCGCTGCAAAGGTCAATGCCAGCGGCCCTAGCCTGGTCGCCATTCCCGCAGCGAGTAACGGGCCGACGAAAGTCCCCAGGGTTCCTCCCGCCGCCACGAAGCCGAACAGTCGTCGACCTTGCTCGCTGGAGAATCGATCTACCAGCACACTCCAGAAAATGGAGACGATGAACAGGTTGTAGACGCTGATCCAGACAAAAAACACCTGCCCGACTCTGACTGGCGCAACCCGGTTGGCAATCAGCACACCGAATATCAGCATCGTCAACGCAACGAGCCGATAGATCAAAGGCACGAAACGTTTCGCAGGCAGGCGGGAAACCAATGCGCCAAATAACGGGACCATCAGCAGCATCACCAGGAAGGTCGCCGTAAACAGCCATTGCAGTTTGTCGGCACCGCCCTCCAGCCCCAAGGCATCACGTAGAGGGCGTACCAGGTAATAGCTGGCCAGGACGCAGAAATGAAACGCGAACCCCAGCAAAAGCGCAGCTCGCTCGGACGGCTGGACGTTTGTCCATTTGAATGCCTTGGCAGATATCAAAACCCGGTACCAAGCGCTGAAACGGGTGAATGAATAACAAGAGACATGGCGAAAGATCCTGTACGGGTCATGTGGGCACTCAAGACAACACCGGCTGCGCCTGCACTCGCGCAACCGTATTGAAAGCGCTGAACAACAGCGCGCGGGAGTGGTGTTGGCGGGCCAGTTGAAACAGGTCCGGCTCTATGGCTTGAGCTTTCTCAATCGCTTGCTGGCCCTGATTTACGGAAGACCACAGAAACTGCATGAGCACTCTGTCGCCCGCCTCACTGACATTGACGTGAGCACTGATGAATCCCGGATAAAAACAGGTAAAACGTTCAGCGCGAGCAATCAATGCCGCCGCCAGATCCTGAGCGTGAAGCGGATCGACGATGAATTCCACGAACTGACTGAACAGGGAATCGTGAGTTGAAAGGCTCATGAGCGGTCTCCAAAAGGCAGTCTGTGGGGCCAGGATCACTCAGCAGAAACTCAGATCCCGTGCAGCCTGACGCAGTATCCTGCGCTGAAGGCCTGATCGATTGCCTGATCGGCGCCATTGATTGCTCGATTCAACGGAGTTTTACTCGCCTGCTCCGAAAAACAACAAAGATTACAAATCATTTCAAAGTGGCAGAGTGCCCAAAACGACGGGACAGCTCATCGCTCCAGCACATGGAAGGTATAGTCAATCAGCACCCGACCAGGCAAATATCCCGCCAGCGCATTGCCCTTCCATTCGGGCGAGACTTGCCATAAGTCCGTCACTGATGGTCGGGCCTGAGATTGACCAGCATCCCTCCAGTCCCATCCTCTACCAGCCAGACAGCACCATCAGGCGCCACGGCGACATCGCGGATTCGCTTGCCTAGGTTCCAGCGGTCCTCTTGCCTGGCAATGCCGCGCTGATCAATGGAAACCCGGATGAGGCCGGTTGCCGACAACGATCCGATCAGCGCAGAGCCGTTCCACTCAGGGAACAATGGGCCGCTGTAAAAACTCATGCCTGCCGGAGATATGACCGGGGTCCAGAATAGCGCCGGGCCAGCGAACTCGGGACGTCTGTCCTGATCATGGTCCGGTATTGGCGAGCCGCCGTAGTTGTCGCCGTTCGAGACTACCGGCCAGCCGTAGTTTCTCCCTGCTTGCAGCAGGTTGAGTTCATCACCACCCTGGGGTCCCATTTCATGCTGCCAGAGCTTTCCATCAGCTGAAAAAGCCAGTCCGTAAGGGTTTCGATGCCCGCTGGTCCAGATCTGGGCCCTTACCCCGCCCCGGCTTGCCATGGGATTGTCAGCAGGTGTCGTGCCGTCGAGGTCAAGACGAATCACTTTCCCCAATGCAGAGTCCAGGTCCTGGGCCGAGTCGGGGTGGCGTCTGTCACCTGAGGTCAGAAAAAGGTGCTGGCCGTCAGGAGAGAACGCGATGACCCCGCCCGGCTGACTCCCCATGGCTTTGGGCTCCTGCCGCCAGATGACCGTCAGATCCTTCAGCGCAGCGCCCTGCTCAGTCTCATCCAGCCGGCCTCGGGCCAATGCGAGTCCGCTGCCTCCCGTTACCGGCTCAACAAAACTCAGGTAGATGCTGGAGTCCTGGTCAAACGTGGGTGAAACCGCGACGTCGAGCAACCCGTTTTGTCCGCCGTACTGAACCTGCGGAACACCTTCGACCTCCTTTTTTACGCCATCCTGGGTGGTAATAAACAGGCGACCTGCCTTTTCGGTGACCAGAAGCCGGGAATCAGGCAGGAACGCGATTGCCCAGGGCTCCCTGAATGCGGCAACCGGCGTTACCGAAAACGGGCGGGAAATACTGGGTTGCTGCTGGCCGGCATTCGGGGCACTTTTTGCAAATGATGGCGGTGCAATCAGAGCAAGAAATCCGCTGACGAGTATCAGGTGATGACGAGGGCGTTTACTTCCAAAGCTTCTCATAGAGCTCCATGACTCGCTGACGACGCGATACAACTGGGTGAGTATTGAGGCCCGAATTTAAGATTCCGTCGCTGACGGCAAGGTGACAGTTAACTGACGGCAAACCGACAAAGTCATTTTCCGGCAAGGCACACACCCCTGTGCCTGCTGCTGATGTCATGCTGCCGGGCAGCGATTACTGACAAAAATGTCAGGTAGCGGTCAGGCTGTAGACATGCATCCCCTCTACCCTGTAATGCTGATAATTCCCCTTATTCGAAGCAGCCGACTGCCATGCAAGGCTGCGCACCAGGAGTACAGAATGCGTCTGCTGATGGTTGAGGATGAAGAAAAGACATCCTCCTATGTTCATCGCGGTCTGAGCGAGCTGGGCTATACCGTCGACATTGCCAGCAATGGCATCGACGGTCTGCATCTGGCCGTGGAGATCGATTACGACGTCATCATTCTCGACATCATGCTGCCAGGCAAAGATGGCTACGGTGTTCTGGAAGGCCTGCGCCAGAAGAAGAAAACACCGGTCATCATGCTGTCCGCGCGAGGCACTGTAGATGACCGGGTCCGGGGGCTCAGGGAAGGTGCCGATGACTATCTGGGCAAACCCTTTTCATTTGCCGAACTGGTCGCCCGCATCCAGGCGCTGATACGTCGCAGCAGCGATGCGATAGACCTGACACACATCCATATCGACGATCTGGAAGTGGACCTGCAAGCCCGCAAGGTCATGCGCGGAGGCATTCGCCTGGACCTTACCGCCAAGGAGTTCGCCCTGCTGAGCCTGCTGGCTCGGCATCAGGGTGAAATTCTCTCCAAGTTGATGATCGCCGAGCAGGTATGGGACATGAACTTCGACAGCGACGCCAATGTAGTCGAAGTAGCAATCAAGCGAGTGCGGGCCAAAATCGACGCGCCTTATCCAAACAAGTTGCTGCATACCGTGCGCGGCATGGGCTATGTACTGGAAAAGCGCGAAACCCCAGGCATCAAAAGTAGCGTCACACCATGAAACTATCGATCTCGAAACGGCTGGCGCTGCTGTTTGCTCTGGCCATGGCGCTCATCATGTCGGTCAGCGCGGTCCTGCTGCGCAACTCACTGAAAGAATCGCTTCAGGGCCAGATCAGCAATGAACTGGCTCTGCGCCATTTCATGCTGGACCCCGCTGTCGCCAAGTACGAGAGCCGCGCAGACTGGATTGGCCTGCACAAAAAACTGGACGACCTTACGCCGTCGGACAAACGTGTGCGCCACTGGGTCCTGGCCGGTGACACCTATTTCAGCTATGGCGGCCCCATGCCGGACGGCAAGGACTGGTCCAGGCACCCCGATGGTACGGCAGTGATGGATATTGCCGACAAGAACCGGATGTTCCTGATGATCAAGACCATTCCGGCCTCGGCGATTCGTCCGGAACTGCGCTTTATCATCGGCCTGGACTACATGCCCTTCTGCGTTACGCTGGGGGAGTTCACCCACACCCTGATCATGACCTCGGCCTGGGCAATGCTTCTGGCGGCGCTGGTCGGTTACTGGGTAGCACGGGTGGGTCTGGCACCGGTGCGCAGGCTCAGCCAGCAAGCCAACAATCTGCCTCCCGGCGACTCGAAAAAACGCCTGGACACCACGGCACTGCCCAATGAACTGCAAGAGCTTGCGACCTCGTTCAATGGTGCATTGAGTCGGCAGGAAGCGGCATGGCAACAACTTGAAGGCTTCAATGCGAACGTGGCCCACGAACTGCGCACGCCACTGACCAACCTGATAGGCCAGACCCAGGTCGCACTGGCCCATGATCGTGATATCAATGAGCTTCAGGATCTTCTTCAGTCCAACCTCGAAGAGCTGGAGCGCATGGGCGGTATCGTGAACGACATGCTGTTTCTTGCAGGTGCCGAGAGCGGCGAGAGAATCACCGAACTGAGTGAGGTTTCCCTTCAGGAAGAGTCCTCCAAGACAGTGGAATACCTGGAGCCGGTACTGATAGAAAAGAATCTGGTTCTCGCCATTCACGGCGACATGCGGATCCAGGTAGACAAGCGCCTTTTTCACCGCTCCCTGGCCAACCTCCTGCAAAACGCAGCACGATACGCCCCGGTCTCCAGCACGCTGACCATCAATCTCGCCCGCAAGGAAAAACATGTCGAGATCAGCGTCTCCAACGTGGGCGAGCACATAGACAATACGCATCTGCAGCGCCTGTTCGAGCGTTTCTACAGGGCCGATGCCGCCCGCGCCCGAAGTGACTCGCATCACGGCCTGGGGCTCTCCATTGTCCGCGCTGTTGCGTCCATGCATGGCGGTATCGTTTTTGCCCGAAGTGAAAACGGCCTCAATACTTTCGGCTTCTCGGTAATGATCGACCCGCCTACCTCAAGAATGGCACCTGTCTGACCCGATCCCCCCGACTTGATCAGACTGGCGTTTGACATGTTCCTGTCAGCCGCCAGTCACTCTGACGTCAGTTCCTCCTCTCTAAAGTAACCACATGATTGCTGCTCTGATGCCTGCGTGAAAGACGCGCTATCAGTGCCAGTGAAGGGGCTAGCGTCTGGCAGAACCTCTTGCCATCAGCCGGAAGGAGAAACGCATATGAGCCACCCTGATACCCACGATAGCGTCCTGACCCCATTCAAATGGCAACCTGTGCCTGACAGTAATCAGGGCAGGAAAAATTTTCTGCTGTCCGTATTTGCCGAGCAGCGCTCGGTTGCAGAGAGGACAGCTTGCGGCAATATCGATCAGAAAGACTATCTGCTTGCCTTGATCGACAAGGCATCGAAGCCATCGACCTTCGATGCCGATCGACTTCGCCATGTCATCACTGAAGCGGCGGACAAAGGCCACTGGGGCAAGCTTTCACGAAAAGGAAGAGCACAGGGCATCGCCGCACACTACGACTCATCGACATACATGGCGGTGGTACTCGATGTAGAGGTGAGTGATGAGGGTCGCTTGATCATTCATGAAGCTGTGATTGCTGCTGACCTCGGCCCGCTTGAAAGTCCAGGACGCATGCGCTCACAGCTTGAAGGCGCTTGCCTGATGGGCGTAGCGCTTGTGACGTCATGCGATATCGGCCCGACCACAAGTCACCCATACCCGGTGGATGCCAGTCGCAATAGCTGGCCGCTCGTGTCCTTGTTACCCAGGCAAATCGCGGTACACCTGATAGATGCCGATCAAGACCTCAATGCCTGCCAGCCTGGCCAGGTGAGTTACGTACCCTTCGTGCGGGCCTTGTGTAATGCCATCGTCAACGCGATGGGCAACCGTACTCACCACTTGCCATTCAAAAGCCGGTCGATCGAAAGAAATAGAGGAAGTTGATACCTCGTTCGCTATCCGCACGCCGCTACCGCTTTTCCCCTTAATCCCCCTGTCCCATGAATCCCTCAACGGAGCTATATCCATGAGCATTCGAGTTGCGAGAGTACCCAGGCTCCTGTTGTTCATCGCCCTTGCTTCAAGTGCAGGTATTGCAGTCTGGTACACCCCGATGCTGTCAGGCTCCAGCACACCGCCGGCAGCGGCGGCTGCTCCGGTAGCTGTCGCCGTGATGCAGGTAAAAAAGAACACGATACGGACCTGGGACGATTTTTCAGGGCGCCTGGAAGCCGTTGATCGCGTGCTCATACGTCCTCAAGTGGCTGGCCAGATCAAGGAAATCCGTTTTCAAGAAGGTCAACTGGTCAAGCAAGGGGATGTTTTGCTGACCATTGACGCCGCGGTCTATGCCGCCGCAGTTGCACAGGCAGAAGCTCAGGTCGCCTCCGCCAGAGCACGCAAGCTCTACACCTCGGGTGAGGCCGAGCGAGCACGAAAACTGTGGCCTGCCCGGGCCATTGCCCAGAACATTCTGGAGCAGCGCGAAAACGAGGCGCTGGAGGCTGATGCACAGTTGAAGGCCGCTCAGGCCAACCTGCGGCTGGCGCAGATAAACCTCGGCTACACCGAGGTACGAGCACCTATTTCGGGTCGGATCGGACGTCGCGAAGTCACTACGGGGAATCTGGTAGCCGCAGGCCCGGAAGGTCCTGTGCTGACGACTCTGGTATCGGTAGATCCGATTTACCTGAGCTTTGACGCAGACGAGCAGGCGGTCGTGCGAGCGCTCGATACATTCTCCCAGCGCGATCAACTGGCCAATGTTCCCGTGCGCGTCACCGGCCAAGGCTTCCAGGCCACCGAAGGCCGCTTGCAGTTACTCGACAACCAGATCGACCCACAAAGCGGCACGGTGCGTATGCGCGCCGTGCTGGCAAATCCAGACGGGCAGCTTGTGCCTGGCCAGTTCGCCCGCTTGCAAATGGGACAGGTGCAAGCCCGTGAGGCCATTCTGGTAGAGGAACGATCAATTGGTACGGATCAGGATCGACGTTACGTACTTATCCTTGATGACCAGAACAAGGTCAGTTATCGGCAGATCTCGCTTGGAGCACGGGTCGATACGCAACGCATCGTGACCTCGGGGCTAGCTGAAGGCGACCGCATCATTGTCGATGGTATGCAACGTGTGCGTCCCGGAGCGCTTGTAACGCCTCAACCCGTTATCGATAACGGCTCATCCCTCGCCTCCAACAAGATCTGAAGCCCAGATGAATATTTCAAGGTTTTTCATCGACCGTCCCATCTTCGCCGCCGTCCTTTCGATATTGGTGGTCGTAGCAGGCCTGGTCGCGATTCCATTGCTACCGGTGTCCGAATACCCGGAAGTTGCCCCGCCGACCGTAGTGGTCAGTGCCCGGTTTCCGGGTGCGAGCCCGGAAGTCATTGCACAGACAGTGGCCATGCCACTGGAAGAAGCCATCAACGGCGTCGAGAACATGCTCTACATGAGCAGCCAGGCGACAACCGATGGCCTGCTGACGCTGACGGTGACCTTCCAGCTGGGAACGGACCCGAATCTGGCTCAGCAACTGGTTCAGAACCGGGTCCTGCAAGCGGAAACCCGATTGCCCGAAGAGGTCCAGCGGCTCGGCGTAACCACCATAAAAAGCACGCCCGACCTGACGATGGTGGTACACCTGTATTCGCCGGGTGAACGCTACGACATGGCCTATCTGAACAACTATGCGATCCTCAATGTGCGCGACCGGCTCACCCGTATTCAGGGTGTCGGAAGCATTCAGGTGCGTGGGGCTGGCGAATATGCGATGCGCATCTGGCTGGACCCTCAGAAGCTGAGTGAACGCGGGCTGGCGCCGATCGATGTCGTGACCGCCATCCGCCAGGAAAACCTTCAGGCGGCGGCAGGCATCATCGGTGCCAGTCCCAGCCCGAGCGATGTCGTTACACAGATGTCGATCAGTGTGCAGGGGCGTCTCAAGGATACTCAGGAGTTCGGCAATATCGTGGTGCGCACCAGCCCCACCGGTGCCGTGACTCACCTGCGCGATATCGCCCGGATCGAACTGGGCAGCGCCGAATATGCCGCCAGGGCACTGATGGATAATCAGCCCGCTGCGGCGCTGTTAGTGACACAGGCTCCCGGCTCCAACACCGTCGAAATCGGCAACGAAGTACGACGGATCATGGCCGAACTGAAACAGCAGATGCCTGAAGGTGTGGACTACCGGATTATTTTCGACCCCACGCAGTTCGTCACCGCTTCCATCGAGGCTGTAACCACCACATTGCTGGAAGCGGTCGCACTGGTGGTGCTCGTGGTGATCCTCTTTCTCCAGACATGGCGTGCCTCCATCATTCCCTTGCTGGCCGTTCCGGTATCGGTGATTGGCACCTTTGCCGTGATGCAGGCCTTTGGCTTCTCGATCAACACCCTGACGTTGTTCGGCCTGGTGCTGGCCATTGGCATAGTGGTGGATGATGCAATCGTCGTCGTGGAAAACGTGGAGCGCAACATTGAAGCAGGCCTGACGCCCAAGGAGGCCAGTTATCAGGCCATGCGTGAAGTCTCGGGCCCGATCATTGCCATCGCACTGGTGCTGTGTGCGGTATTCGTGCCCCTGGCTTTCAGTAGTGGGCTCAGCGGCCAGTTCTATCGTCAGTTCGCCCTGACAATCGCCATATCGACGGTGATTTCGGCCTTCAATTCCCTGACATTGTCTCCGGCCATGGCCGCCCTGCTGCTCAAGTCCCATGATGCACCCAAGGACTGGCTGACACGGGTCATGGACCGATTTCTCGGTCGATTCTTCCATGGGTTCAACCGGCTGTTCAGCAGAGGTGCGCAAGGTTATGGCACTAGTGTGCGTACAGCTCTGACACACAAGGGATCGCTTCTGCTGATCTACATGCTGCTTGTGGGCGTCACCGTGCTGCTGTTTCGCACCGTGCCAGCCGGTTTTGTGCCGGCTCAGGACAGGACCTATCTGCTTGCGGTTATCCAGTTGCCCGATGGCGCAACCCTGGACCGTACAGAGAAAGTCGTGAGGCAAGCCAGCGACATTGCCTTGCGCCACCCGGATGTTCGCGCATCGCTGGCCTTTCCCGGCATGTCGGTGAACGGCTTCACGAACAGCTCCAATGCGGGCATTGCCTTTATCAACCTCAAGCCCTTCGACGAACGTGTAGGTGAAGCCCATAGCGCCAGGGCAATTTCTGCTGCGCTGGCCCGCGAGTTTTCGGCAATCAAAGAGGCCCGTATCATTCTTTTCAACCCGCCTCCCGTTCGTGGTCTCGGAACGACGGGCGGATTCAGGCTTCAGCTTGAGGACCGTGCAGCACTCGGGTATGCCGCGCTTGACGAAGCCTCCAAGCGCTTCATCGCCGCAGCTTCTCAGGCGCCCGAACTGACCGGCATGTTCTCGAGCTTTCAGGTAAACGTTCCGCAATTGCGGGCGGAGGTGGACCGCGTCAAGGCCAGGCAACTGGGGGTGCCGGTCAATGAAATCTTCAGCACATTGCAGATATACCTGGGCAGCCTCTACGTAAACGACTTCACTCAATTCGGTCGCACTTACACGGTTCGCGCCCAAGCCGATGGCGAGTTCCGCGCCCAGGCAGAGGATGTCGGAGCACTGCGGGTGCGGTCGCAAAGCGGTGAAATGATTCCTCTGGAAACCTTGCTGTCGATCCAGCCCGGCTATGGGCCGGAACGGGCAATGCGCTACAACGGTTACCCCAGCGCCGATGTCAGTGGAGCCGCCGCTGCTGGTTATTCAAGCAGCCAGGCTCGCGAGGCCGTGGAAAGAGTTGCCGCCCAGACGCTACCGCCAGGCATAGCGTTCGAGTGGACCGACCTCACCTATCAGGAAATTCTTGCGGGCAGCAGCGGCTGGTGGCTGTTCCCGCTGGCTGTCCTGCTGGTGTTCCTGGTACTGGCCGCGCTTTATGAAAGTCTGGCCTTGCCGATGGCAATTATCCTCATCGTGCCCATGGCGCTCTTGTCGGCACTCACCGGAGTGTGGCTGACAGAGGGCGACAACAATATCTTCACGCAGATCGGCCTGATGGTTCTGGTAGGGCTTTCAGCGAAAAATGCCATTCTGATCGTGGAGTTCGCTCGGGAACTTGAATTCAATGGCCGCTCACCACTCCAGGCCGCCATCGAATCCTGCCGCCTGCGGCTGCGCCCGATCCTGATGACATCCGTAGCATTCATCATGGGGGTACTGCCGTTGCTTTACTCGACCGGTGCGGGATCAGAGGTTCGCTATGTCATGGGAGTTACGGTGTTCGCGGGGATGATTGGCGTGACGCTCTTCGGGCTTTTGCTGACGCCGGTGTTCTATGTAGCGATGCGCAAATTGGGTGGCAACCGACCTTTGCATCGGCATGCCAGCCTGTAGAGCTAATGCCAATCAGTCAAGCGGCTGACTTCGAAAATAGGGGGCTGGAATCACAATCCGAGGGAGGAGCATTGGCCGCGACAGCCAGGTTTCAGGCGCTGAAAATGAGTTGCCTGTAAGTTGGTCGTCGCGGCCAAGGCCCCTCCCACAGGTGACATGTATGCCTTTACTGATCGGCATTAGCCTGTAGAGCGCGCCTGCGCAAGGCAGGCGCGCTGTTTGGCTAGAGCCAGGCCTTTATCTGCTGGCTCACCGCGTTGGTTGAAATCCCGTAACGATCATGAAGCGTCGGCAAGGCTCCGGCATCCAGGAAGGCATCCGGCAGGGCAATCTGCCGGAAGGTCGGGGTTACGCCATTACGCAGCAGAACCCCCGCCACCGCTTCGCCCAGGCCTCCGATGATCGAGTGGTTTTCAGCCGTCACCACCAGTCGGCCCGGTTTACGGGCTTCGGCCAGGATGGTCTGCTCATCCAGCGGTTTGATGGTCGGGACATGCAATACCGCCACGTCCACGCCATCGGCCTGAAGCTGTTTGGCTGCTTCAAGGGCGCGCATGGTCATCAGGCCCGTGGAGATGATCAGCACATCGTTGCCGGTCCTGAGGGTTTTCGCCTTGCCCAGCTCGAAGGTGTAGCCGTACTCGTCCAGCACCAGAGGCACGTTGCCGCGCAGCAGGCGCATATAGACCGGGCCCTGGTGAGCGGCAATGGCGGGTACTGCCTGTTCGATTTCCAGTGCATCGCAAGGGTCGACGATCATCAGGTTCGGCATGGCGCGAAAGATCGCCAGATCATCGGTGGCCTGGTGGCTCGGGCCATAACCGGTGGTCAGGCCCGGCAAGCCACAGACGATCTTGACGTTCAGGTTCTCTTCGGCAATCGCCATGCAGATGAAGTCATAGGCCCGACGCGAGGCGAACACCGCATAGGTGGTCGCAAACGGCACAAAGCCCTCACGGGCCATGCCCGCTGCGGCGCTCATCAGCAACTGTTCGGCCATGCCCATCTGATAGAAACGCTCGGGATGCGCCTTGGCGAAGATATGCAAGTCAGTGTATTTCGACAGGTCGGCAGACAGCCCGACGATGTCCGGACGCTGATCGGCCAGCGCTGCGAGGGCATGGCCAAAGGGAGCCGGACGGGTTGCCTGCCCTTCGGAGGCAATCGACGCAATCATGGCCGAGGTGGTGAGGCGTTTCTTCGGCGCTTCGCTGCCGGAAGCGGTGTTTTTCAAGGTGCTCATACGGTTCTCCCGGTTTCCAGCCCAGCGTCCAGATTGTCCAGTGCAATATCCCATTCATGCTCATCGACACGAATGAAGTGGGTCTTTTCACGGGTTTCCAGGAAGGGAACGCCCTTGCCCATGCGGGTATCGCAAATGATGACCCGCGGCTGTGACCCAGTGTGATTGCGCGCCGCATCGAAGGCCTTGACCAGCGCCTCCAGATCATTGCCATCGACCCGCTGGGTAAACCAGCCAAAGGCCTGCCAGCGGTCGACGATAGGCTCGAACGCCAGGATTTCGCTGGAATGGCCGTCGGCCTGTTGGTTGTTCACGTCGACAATGGCAATCAGGTTATCGAGCTTCCAGTGGGAGGCGGACATGACCGCTTCCCAGGTGGAGCCTTCATTCAGTTCGCCGTCGGACAGCAGGTTGTAGACAAAGGAAGACGACGCCTTGCGCTTGAGCCCCAGGCAGGCTCCCACGGCGATACCCAGCCCATGGCCCAGTGAGCCACCGGTGATTTCCATGCCCGGTGTATAGGCCGCCATGCCTGACATGGGCAGGCGACTGTCATCTGCACCATAGGTTTCCAGCTCGTCGGCAGGAATGATTTCGGCCTCGATCAGCGCGGCATACAGGGCAATTGCATAGTGCCCGATGGACAGATAGAACCGGTCCCGGCCCTCCCACTCCGGGTCTTCGGGCCGCAAGTTCATGGCGTGAAAGTAGGACACCGCCAGCAGGTCGGCAGCGCCGAGTGCCTGGCCGACATAGCCCTGGCCTTGAACCTGCCCCATGCGCAAGGCATTGCGGCGGATGTTATGAGCACGTTGCGCCAGTGTCAGGGCACCGGTTTGTAAATCAGTAGCAGTCATTCGGGAAACTCCTCAACTTAGCGGTTGACCAGGGCAGCCGGGACACGCAGAACCAGAAAGGCACCAAAGACCAGCACGCAGGTAATCAAGTACATGCCAATGGCACTGGAGCCGGTAGTGGTCGTGATCCAGCCGATCAGATAGGGGGAACAGAAACCGGCAAGGTTGGCGAAACTATTGACCGCCGCGATTCCAGCCGCCGCCGATACCCCGCCCAGCAACGTGGTGGGCAACATCCAGAACAGTGACGACGCGGACAGAATTCCGGCAGCAGCCAGGCACAGGCTCATGATCGAAAACAGCAGGTTGCCGCCCATCACTGCCGCCAGGCTCAAGCCAGCAGCCCCTGCGATCATCGGGATCACCAGATGCCAGCGCCGCTCGCGATGCTTGTCACCGCTGCGCCCCATCAACAACATTGCGAAGATGGCGCAGATGTAAGGGACGCTGCTCAGCAGACCGATGTGCAACGGGTCGGACACACCGGCATTGCGCACCAGTGTCGGCAGCCAGAAGGTGATCGCGTACTGGCCCATGACCACGCAGAAGTAGATGCCCGCCAGCAACCACAGACGCCGGTCGCGAATAAAGGCACCTGTGGATTCATGGACGACTTTCTGGCTGTTGTCTTCTTCAAGCTCGCGCAGCACCAGCGCTTTTTCATCGTCATTGAGCCAGGTGGCCTGATGCACGCCGTCCTTGAGATAGCCCAGCACCATCAAGCCGACCACAACGGTGGGAATGGCCTCGATGACGAACATCCATTGCCAGCCCGCCCAGCCGTGATAACCGGCAAAGCTGTTCATGATCCAGCCTGACAGCGGCCCGCCGATCATTCCCGACAACGGAATGGCGACAAACCACAGCACCGTCATGCGCGCACGACGATAGGACGGAAACCAGTAGGTCAGGTACAGCAACAGGCCGGGAGCCAGGCCAGCTTCGGCAACACCCAGCAAGAAGCGCAGGACATAGAACTGCCAGGCCGTTTCCACAAAGGCAAAAAGCCCCGAAATGATGCCCCAGGTAATCATGATCCGGGCAATCCAGATCCGGGCGCCGACACGGTGCAGGATGATGTTGCTGGGCACTTCACACAGGAAGTAGCCGATGAAGAACATGCCGGCACCCAGGCCATATACCGCTTCGCTGAGGGCCAGGTCGTTCATCATCTGCAATTTGGCAAAGCCGACGTTGACCCGATCCAGATAGGCGCACAGGTAGCACAGCATCAGGAACGGCATGAGTCGCCAGGCGGTCTTGCGATAAGCGTTGGAACGCACGGTGGTGACCGCGTCCGCAGACAAGGTGGTCGTTGTCATGATGGTCTGATCTCTTGTTTTTATTGACCGCCAGGCTCGTGACCCGGCGGTATCGTCGATACAGAACAGTGCGGGCAAGGCAAGCCCGCAGGTTTAGTGAATCAGCATGCCGCCATTCACATCCAGGGTAATGCCGGTCAGGTACGAAGACAGATCGCTGGCCAGGAACAACGCCGCATTGGCCACGTCCTGAGCCACGCCCAGACGCCCGAGCGGAATGCCTTCGATAATGGCGTGACGACGTTCATCCTGCATCAGGCCGCCGGTGATATCGGTGTGAATCAGGCCCGGCGCGATGGAGTTGACACGCACATTGTCCGGTCCCAGTTCCCGCGCCATGGCCTTGGCCAGCCCCAGCACACCGGCCTTGGCTGCGCTGTAGTGAGGGCCGCCAAAGATACCGCCGCCACGCTGGGCGGAAACCGAAGACATGCACACAATGCTGCCGCTGGCCTGCTTGCGCATGGCCGGGATTACGGCCTGGGACATGAGCAATGTGCCGCGCAGACTGACATCCAGCACCTTGTCGTAATCGCTGCGACCGATGTCGAGGGTCTTGAGTGGCTGGGTGATACCAGCATTGTTGACCAGCACGTCGATACGGCCGAAGTGCTCTAGAACGCGGGCGACTGCCTGAGAGACATGAGCTTCGTCCGCCACGTTGGCAGCAAGCCCCAGATGACCTTCACCCAACGAAGCGGCGGCGTCACGGGCGGCTGACTCATCCAGGTCCAGAATGACCACGCGAGCGCCCTGTTGGGCAAAAGTGACAGCAGTGGCTCGGCCAATACCTCGTGCAGAGGCGGCACCGGTGATGATTGCGATCTTGTCTTGAAGAATCATGGGCAGGGTTCTCCTGAATTGTTTTTATTGGATCGACCCAAGTCGAATCGATGACCCAGCTTGTGCCCCACCCCGAACCTGAGCAATAACGCGACTTTCAGCAAGTGCTGAAAAAAAATCAGCACTCGGCAAATGAATCGGTGATATTTGGACGCAAAGAAAAGCTGACCAAGGCCGGATACCCGCATGCATACCCCAGGCGACCCTTCACTCAATCTGCCACCGCTCAAGGCCATTCAAGCCTTTGAGCAGACTGCCCGCTTCGGCAATGTGGCGCGCGCCGCCGAACAGCTCAACCTGACGCCCTCGGCTGTGAGCCATCAACTGGCCAAGCTGGAATCGATGATCGGTCGCCAGTTGTTCCTGCGCACGGCCAGAGGCGTGAGCCTGACGCCTGTAGGCGAACAGTACCTGTCGGAGATTTCAGGGATACTGCACAGCTTTGCCGTGGCCACCGAACGGGCTGCCAGTGATATCAGCCTGGACTGCCTGCGGCTGCATTCGGCGCCTAGCTTCGGCTTCCTGTGGCTGATGCCGCGCCTGGAAAAGTTTCGCCAGAGCCACCCCGATATCCAGCTGAACCTGTCGTGCTCCTACGAATCCCTGCACTTCAGCCGCGACAAGATCGACGTGGATATCCGCCATGGCCTGCCCAACTGGCCGACGCTTGAAGTGCGCACGGTGCGCAACGAACAGATCGCGGTCATGGCCTCACCGGCGCTGCTGGAAAGAAGCCCCGTCCAGAGCGCAGCGGACCTGCTCGACAGCCCGCTGATCCTGTCCGAATCCACCTTGATCAACTGGCCACAATGGTTTGCCCGGCACGGCCTTTCCCGACCGGAAAAACCCTATCCACTGAGTTTCGACCGCTCATACATGGCCCTCGAAGCGGCCAGTCAGGGTCTTGGCTTTGCACTGGAAAGCACCCTGCTGGCCCGCAAGTATCTGGCCAGAGGCGATCTGGTGGTTGTATCACCAGAGGCACTGAGCGCGCCGATTACCGCTCACCATCTGGTATTCCCCAAGGCCCATGCCAATTTCCCAAGGGTGAAACGATTTCTGGAGTGGATGCAGGAAGAGTTGGGCGGGGATTTTTCGTATTAGGGACTTTTTCGCGAATGAATTGCTCCTACATCAACCCCGTAGGAGCGGATTTATCCGCGAAGGCGACATTCCAGACAGCAAGAGTTTATGAGGTGAAACGGGGTCCTTAAAGCACCCCCAACAACGCCCAGACCCTTCTTGCCTCGGCATCGGATGTAATCAGTTCCGAAAGCAGTTCCTTGAGGGGTTTGTTGCCCCACTCCACGCCTTTGCGGATCAGGTAAGGCACCGGGCTGTGGGGTTCGTTGCGGGCCAGGTAATCGGCAATCAACAGTAATTGCCGATAGGCCTCTTCACGATTGCGTGGCTCGCTGAATGCTCGTGCTCCGGCGTTCGACTCAAGCGGGGTATCAAGCGTCATGTCGGCTGAGGCCTCTTCGGTTTCCGGCGGCAAGGGTTGTGGTGGATGCATGGCAATGAATTCCTTGAACAGTGCCGCCAGGGATACCAGCGTCTGTTTCAGGGGCGCGTACGAGGGGCCATCCTCGGCAAAGTACTGGGTGCTCCAGTTGTCCAGCGCCTCAAGTTTCTGCAACGCCGCCTGGGTGACTTCAAAGCTGCTCAACCACCAGGCAACCGGCGTGGCACGTACCCGTTCATTGATTCGGGCCTGGTCACCGGCAGCGTTTTCGGCCGCTATTTTGGATGCCTTGCTGTCGTTGACCTGCACTCGGTTGCGTTGCAGTTGCTGCCAGTCACTCAGGACATAACCGGCAAACTCTCCTTCCCGACTCTCGAACAACTGAAATTGCGTGCGCAGCAGTTCGGTATAGCGACGCACGATCCACTCAAGGGGCGTCGCTCGCCATGACAAGTCACCATCGGCGGGTTGTGGGTGCAGCTCCTGCGGATAGCGCTCGCACAGGCCGATCAGCAGGCTCAACGCATCGATGATTCCAGGCCTGGCATCCTTGTGCAACCAGGCTTCGCCCAGCCAGGCGGCGATCATCAGGTCCTTGCTTTCCTTGAGCAGTACCGAGGTCGCAATCGCTTCCACCTGCCCCCAGTCGGCCCGTTTGATGTCCGCCTGCCAGACGCCCATCGGCAAGCTGGCATCGTCTTCGCGGCGCAACTGGCGCAAGCGGTCGTAGATGGGTTCGTGGCGCAGGTTCACGCCGCAGGGCGAGTGACCAAACAGGGGCTCCAGCAGTTCGCTGACCCGTGACGAAAGCTGACTCATCGATACACTCCAGCATCAACTACAGAACGAGGGGCCGAGCCGAATGGCGAGCGAGGTGCCTGCACCGGCAAGGGTTGGATCGACAACGGAGCTTTGCCACCCTGGCTCATCAACGACAGGCGCACGAACATCAGGGTCTGGTTTTCCTCATTGGCAGGCGCATGGACTGGCACCTCAAGCGACAACGGGAATTCCGTGTAATCGACATTGGGCTGACGCTGCACCGATACATGGGCGCTCATCAGGCGCAATAGCGACCACGGCCCAAGGTATTGCCACTCGGCTTCCAGCCCGCTGACACGCAGGTCTGACTGCAACGGGTCGTTGACCGGGCGCTGAGTGCCATCCCGAGCCCAGCGCAGAATCAGGCTCAGCGGCTGACCGACATTCCAGTGCAAGACCTGCTGCGCCTGGCCCGGATAGCTGATCTCACGGTTCCCTGAAACCAGTTTCCAGTTGATGACCTGATCGGCACCGCGCTCACTGTCACGATCGGTGCGCCACTGGATTTCCATGTCCGCACCCACCAGACCGGCCTTGTCGCGCAGCAGCAGAGCACCAAGCCAGGGTCGGGCCAGCTTCAGGCGCTCAAGAAACTCGGCAGCCGCCGCCCGGTCGCGGGACTGGGCATTCTTGAGTCCGTCCTGAGCCTGTGGCAATCGCTCGTCGATCAGGGTCAGGAAGTGCTGAACCCGCGCCGGGTCGGCATCCGCTGCACTCAAGTCGTGGGCAAAGGGGAAACGCCCCGACAGGTATTGATTGAAGTAGCTGGCCAGTGCGTTCCAGGCAGCCGTGCCCTGCTGCTGTTGCAAGAGCTGGCAACGGCGCAGAGCCCCTTGTTGCAAGGTCAGCCAGCGCTGGGTCAACTGCCCGGTACTGACAGGCACATTGGCCGACTGCAAGATGCCCAGGCAAGTGTTCTCGTCCATGTCGTTGAAGTCACGACTGAGCAACTGAGTGATCAAGGCTGGAGAACTCGACGGATTCTGCGCCTTGTACTTGTTCATTTCCTCACTCAGGGAGGCAAACCGGGTCACTTCCTCGACGCTGACCAGCGGCAGGTTCTGCAACTGTGTCTTGAGCCATTCCACGGCCGGTGCATGCTGCTCGGTGATCTTGGAGATCACCACGAATTGCTGGTCCAGACCACGCTTGAGATCCTGGGCATCCGTGGCTCGCAACAATTGCAGACCAAAGTTTTTCCCGCCATCCCACTCACTGATATCGGCACGGTCCCGGAACAGCGGTTGCTCAAGCACCATTCCGGTTGCGGCCGAGATATCCGCCAGTGCGACCCGGTTCAGGTAGTTCTGCAGGCTGATTGCAAGCTGGGGGTGCTTGAGTTCGATAAAGGCCTTGTGCAGCGCCAGTGCCTGATCGGTCCGGATATCGAAAAGCTGGACTTCTTCCTGAGCCGTCAACGAAGACGCATGGGTACTCAGGCTCGACCACATGGAGTCGGCGGCAGCTTCCTCGGCGGTACTCAACATGGCCGGACGATACATGGCCGGAATATTCGGCAGCTCTTCACGGGCATACAGCTTGTAGCTGTTGTAGTGATTCAGGGCGATGCTCAGGCCGTCGTTATCGACATGCTGCGCCGGGCCGTTTTCACCACTGCCATCCTGACGCAGCGCGCTGGCCACAAAGTCGCGCCGCAGTAACGAGTTGATGGCCGCATGCAGTTGCGAAACCCGTTCCTGCAAGGTCAGTTGCCCGCTGCCACTCTGGGTCAGCAGGCTATTGCTCGCGGCCCCCTGAGCGATCCATTGTCCCTTGAAGCTGTGTTGCAATTGAGCCGCCTGGCTTTCAAGATCCTGAGCAACCTGTGGCCCCAGCAGCTTGCTTTTCCTGACGCTGTCCATCATGGCCAGATAACCCGGCACCAGTTCCTGCCCCTTGCCACGGCTCCAGGTCGCATTGGTCAGGTCGATGACCGCCTGCAAATCATCGATCAGGTCCTTGATGCGCTCCAGCTCTTCAAGGTTGTTATCGGTGCTCGACTCCAGACGTTCCAGATGCAGCTTGAGATAACCGGCGGCGGTGATGAAGTTGTCCGCCCGATAGTATTGAACCAGCCACTTTTCCATCAGTTTGGTGAAATTGCCAGTCACTTCCTTGCGGTGAGCCAGGAGGTCCAGCGGTTGCAGGACTGAAGTGCCCTTTTCCACCATCAGCCGGTTGTAGAACGACTCACGATGCAAGGTGCCCGCATTGAGGTTCAGGCTCAAGGCGTTATTGCTCAGAGGCACCAGCTCATCAAGAGGCGTTTTCTGGTTGCTCAGCGACAGGCTGTACAGATTGCTCATCTGCTCCAGACGAGTCGCCCGCTCCACCAGATCCCTGGCCTTGACGTAACTCTGCCACAACGCAGGGTCATCGCCTTCCTGAACGGAGCGCCGGTCACTGTCGGTGATCGCCAGCAATTCGTTGGTCTGGGCCAGCAGCAAGTCATGCAAAGGCTGGCGCATATGACTCATGGACATATGCCGCAAGACCCCGTCCAGACGGGTATCCAGCGAGGAGAACCAGGAGCTTGGATAAACCGGAGAAGCGAAATGCCAGCGCGGCGCGTTCTGCAGCACATTCCAGAAGGCCTGCACATTGCTGCGGGTCAGTTCCTGCCGGTGCGCGTCATCGTTGACCTGCACGTAACTGCGCTGGGCCTCCTGCAACAAGCGGGACAGTTCATCGGCCTCATCAATCGAATAGCGCCAGACCCAAAGCATGGAAATGCCCCAGATCACGCCAAAGACCAGCGCCCCAATGGCCGTGACCCGCTGCCAGCGTCGACGCAGATGCAAAAGGCGCGGCACCGGTTGCGCCAGCCCGCGCTCGGCATTGATGCGATGCTGCCAGAGCGACGAAGCGAAGACGCTCTGCATGGCCGGTGCATCGCTTGCCGACAGCGTTTCATGGCCCGGAGCCGACGCCTGATCGGCAGTGAAGTACAGCCCCCGAAAACGCACCGCCTCGCCCTGGGCATTGCCCTGAAAGACCGGCTCCAGCAGCATTTGCAGAGAGCGGCGCAAATCCTTCAGACGCTCGGGGAGGAAACTCAGCTCACCACTCAAGTGACCTGACAACGCGCCGATCTGGACCACCGCTTCAGACAGTGCCTGAATCACGGAGTCCAGCGCGGTATCGCTCCACTGGGATTGCCAGACCATTTCCGGGTCATAAGGCGAACTCCAGCCCAGAATCTGCTGGCGGGTGTCCTGCGGCAAGGCCATGACCAGATCCTGAAAGCCGGGAATCTCGTCCATGCCGTTGATCACGACATACACCGGCACACTGAGCCCAAGGCGTTGCAATAGATCGATAAAGCGCCGACGCGCCGCCAGCCCAAGCGAGGCCGCACGCTCGCCATCCAGAAGGTCGGCTGCGCTGATGTTCCAGATCACACCGTCCAGCGGGCGCTGGCCACGGATGCGCAGCAACAGGCCAAGCAGGCTCGCCCAGCCGTTACCCTGAAGTTTCATGCCTTCTTCGGGCATGAACAGAGACTGCGGCACAACCAGCACCGCGCCTTCGGGATCGGACCACCAACGGCCGAACCATGCCGGCTTGTCCGTGGGCGAAAGGTTCCAGGCCGAGCACAACTGCGAGCCCTGGGCCTCATCGCCGACCATCAACAGCCACGAGGTCTGATAGTGATCGCGTACGCCCTGGTCCTTCTCCATCTGGCGCACGGCAAAATGGAAACTGCGGATCGCTGCACCGCCACGGGTACGCAGCCACCAGATGCACAACAGCACAATCAGCAGGACGACCAGGATGCCGATCACCCAGCCCAGCATTTCCAGCGTCATGACAGGCTCTCCACAACGGCGAAGGGAGTCGCCAGATGCAGGACCGGCTCCAGACGCTGGCCGATGTCATGCCAGAACAGTTGACCGATACCGATAAACAGCAGCGTGAACGCCAGAATCACCAGCCCCAGGCGCAAGCCGTCAGGCAGGGATTTACGCAACGGCAACTGACGTGGCACAACACTGGAAGGTTCGGCCAGCAACTGGCTGACATTGGCATAGTCCGGCTCGCGCTGGCGAGTGAAGGTAAACAGCGCATGACGCCATTTTTCGTGCAGAGCCTGACCGCGCTCCCCACGCAAGTGCCCGTGAAAACCGAGGATCAGGCACAACAGATAAACGTTGCCCAGGTCCCGATTGGTGGAAACCTGCTCATCGAGCAAGCGCTTGATTTCCAGCGGCAGCCGCTGACCGGCCTGGCGGCTTGAATACAGGCGCGATTCCAGCGGCTTTTCCTGCCAGGCGCTCTGCCCCGACCAGTCGGCGAACAACAGGGTTTCATCCACCAGCGCGACAAAGGCATAGACCATGGCCTTCATTTGCTGAGTCGCGGAATCCCCTACATTGGAAAATGCATTGCGCCACAGTCGGCGTGTGATCCGGGTCGACAGCTCGGCCACGGTCTCGACCAGCTTCGGGGTATCTTCGCTACTCTTGTCCAGCTCGTTCCAGGCGGTCAGCCATTGCTGCCACGCCTCACGAAAAGCGCTACTCAACGGTGCATCCTGCATGGCGCGCACCCGCGAAACGGCATTCCCTTCAGGCATACGACTTCCCTACCGTACTCAGGCGGATTCGTTGGTGGTTTTGTCGATGAACAGAACGACTTGCCAGGGGCTGACTGCGCCTCCTGCAGTAGATGAAACAATGTGCAACGGCTGTGTCGGGTCGAACCATTCACCACTGGCCTGGATGACAAACAGCCGTGTGTCGTCGCCCGTGCTGTAGGCAACCTGCTCCTGACGGCTCATCGCCTGATGGGGCAAGCCGCTCATGCGCTGGCGGGCCAGCACCGGTATATGCGGGCCGGAAGCAATGATCGACCTGCCCAGCCAGTCGATTGCTGCCTGCTCGGACGCACCGGCCGGCATACGCAAGCCGACCACCAATCGCTGGCGAGGCTTTTGCTCGGGCAGTGCAATGGAAAAGACATGCTCGGCCTGCTCGAAAGGCACGCTGCGAAAGCCGACCCGCAACTGGTCCAGAGTGCGCTCCAGCCAGGTCAGTACCTGGTCGTAGCCGCGATACAGGTCGAGAAAGTCCAGCGGCGCATAAGCAGGCACACCAGAAATCGGGTCCAGTACCGACCAACTGCCGGTCATGCCGAGCAGCAATCCATGCAGACCTTGAGCCGTAGCGACCCGACTGCTCAAGGCACCTTCCACCTCGGGCAATCTGGCCCAGAGCGCAGCGGATTGCAGACGGATTTCCTCGGCATCGTCCTGATTACCCGCCTGCTGGGCCTGACGCAAACGTCCGGCCAGAAACATGCATTTCTCACGGGTGCGGGCACACAGGGCCGCGACTCTGCGGCCTAGCAAGGATTCGGGCAGGATCAGCGGTGTCGGCGCGACATAGGGCAACTGCACGAAACCACCACCCTCTTTGCGCAGATGCAGCAGAGGCACGCAGATGGAGTCAGCCTTGTTGGCCTCGGTGACCAGCCGAGGGTTAGGTCGCCATACGGTTATGGTTTCCGGGTTCTCGCCACTGGCCAGATCCGGCAGCGAGTCGCCGAGCACCGATTGCAGGCGACCCTTGAGCGGCAACAACTGACCGGCGCGCCACAAAGGGCTGACCGCCAGGTAGACCATCACAGTCGCAGTCGGAGATGCGGCGGCAGCCTCGTTGATATCCAGCTCGACCATCGGCCCCGATCCGGCACGAATGCTCAGCGGCATGCCGTCAGGCAAGGTAGCGTCCAGGGCCAGAATACGGACCTGCCCGGCAAACAGGGCCGAAGGGTCCAGATCAAGGTTTGTAACCCCCCAGTACCAAGGGTTGGATGCCTGGGCCAGATGGGCGGCCAACACTTCGGCCCGCAAGCCTTGCAACTGAAAATGCTGGGGCAGCAATTGCATGCCTTCGTGCCAGCAGACTGCATCAGGTAGCACGCTCATAAGGTTTCCTTGACATCCTGTGTGTGGCGCATGGTCAGTGCGACGCGATACTCAATGGGCATTTTCGTCGAACAGCGTCATTTCCCGACTATCGAATTTCAGCCATATCCTGCGCTGGCCATCAAGCCGCAGGCGATGCGCGCCGGGCGTATTGTAATGGGCAAAAACCAGTAACCCTACGGCGGGCTTGCCGTCCAGCGGGAAGATGCCGGATTCGATCAGTTGTCCCGGCACCAGCTCCATGCCCCAGACAGCCATGTTCTGGCGGTGGTCACGGCGGAACTGATCACGCTCGCTGAACCACTGGCTGGCGGTCAGGCCTGACAGTTGCTTGAGAAGGTCCGGGTCATTGACGGCGATGAAATCGACAGCGACAGGCGAGTCATCATTGGCACGCAGGGCTACGTCCAGAATCAGTGAATCGACGCCTATTTTTGGATCCAAGAATGAACAACCCGTGAGCATGAAAACAGCCAGCAATACGGCAATCCATTGTCGGTATATGAACTGTTTTACGGTCATGATTGTCCAAGAAAAATTTTGTATTGCTTTTAGCCGTTCCTGTTATAGCATCAAGGTCAATTCGCCACCATGACGAATTTTTAGAGGATCGCAGAATTAGACCCGTGCGGCTCTGTTCTGCGGTCAAGCAAGGGAATGCGAGCATTGGGAAACCGTTGCATTGCGCCCGCCTTATGCATCGGAGTTCAGCCACCATGGCCGAGAGTACTCAGCACAAGCTAGACAGGGTCCGCCCGCCTCGTGTTCAGATCACTTACGACGTAGAAATCGGTAATGCCATCGAAAAAAAGGAACTGCCTCTCGTAGTCGGCATCCTGGCCGATCTGTCAGGCAAACCTGATGCTCCCCCGCCAAAACTGATCGATCGACGTTTCGTTGAAATCGATCGCGACAACTTCAATGAAGTCCTCGCCTCCATTGCTCCACGCACCGCTATCCAGGTCGACAACACCCTCAGCGGTGACGGCAGCAAGCTCAACGTCGAACTGCGCTTCGGCCATATCGACGATTTCGACCCGATCAATCTGGTCAAGCAAGTCACGCCTCTGCGTCGCCTGCTCGAAGCCCGTCAGCGTCTTCGCGACCTGCTGACCAAGCTCGACGGCAACGACGATCTGGACAAGCTGCTGCAAGATGTCGTCGCCAATACCGAAGGCCTGCAACAGATCAAATCGGCCCGTCCGGAAAGCGAAACGGTAGCTGATGCACCGGCAGCAGCTGAAGAGCCGCCAGCCGAACCGCAAGCCTGATCGTCATCGCCCACCTATTCGCGGAGGATTAACCATGGCCACGTCAACCAGCGCTGAGAGTCAAGGCAGCGAAGGCTCCACCCAAACATTGTCCCTGCTGGACAAGATCATCGCCGAAGGTCGCATGGCGCATGACGACAGCCAGCAAGGCTACGCTCGCGACATGCTCGCCGAGTTCGCCACCCAGGTCCTGGATGAAGGCATGGCGGTCGATAAAGACACCGTCGCCATGATCAACGACCGCATCAGCCAGATCGACTCGCTGATCAGCGACCAGCTCAACCAGATCCTCCATCACGAGGACCTGCAGAAGCTTGAAGCTTCATGGCGCGGCCTGCATTCGCTGGTGCAGAACACCGAAACCAGCACCCGCCTGAAACTGCGCCTGCTCAACGTCTCGCAGAAAGAACTGCAGACCGATCTGGAGAAGGCAGTCGAATTCGACCAGAGCTCGCTGTTCAAGAAAATCTACGAAGAAGAATACGGCACCTTCGGCGGTCATCCGTTCAGCGTGCTGGTCGGCGACTACACCTTTGGCCGTCACCCACAGGACATCGGCCTGCTGGAGAAGCTGTCCAACGTCGCGGCAGCGGCTCACGCGCCATTCATTGCCGCAGCCAGCCCGCGCCTGTTCGACATGAGCAGCTTCACCGAACTGGCAGTGCCTCGTGACCTGGCCAAAGTGTTCGAGAGCCAGGAACTGATCAAGTGGCGCTCCTTCCGCGAAAGCGAAGACTCGCGTTATGTCTCCCTGGTGCTGCCGAACTTCCTGCTGCGCCTGCCTTACGGCCCGGACACCAGCCCGGTTGAAGGCATGAACTTCGTCGAAGACGTCACCGGCACCGACCACAGCAAATACCTGTGGGGCAATGCGGCCTGGGCACTGTCCCAACGCATCACCGAGGCCTACGCCAAATACGGCTGGTGCGCAGCGATTCGCGGTGCAGAAGGCGGTGGCGCGGTCGAAGGTTTGCCAGCGCATACTTTCCGCACCTCCTCGGGCGATATCTCGCTCAAGTGCCCGACCGAGGTGGCGATCACCGACCGTCGCGAGAAAGAACTCAACGACCTGGGCTTCATCTCGCTCTGCCACAAGAAGAACAGCGATGTTGCCGTGTTCTTTGGCGGGCAGACGACCAACAAGCCCAAGCTCTACAACACCAACGAAGCCAACGCCAACGCGCGGATTTCCGCCATGTTGCCGTACGTGCTCGCCGCTTCGCGCTTCGCTCACTACCTGAAAGTGATCATGCGCGACAAGGTCGGCAGCTTCATGACCCGCGACAACGTCCAGACCTACCTCAACAACTGGATCGCGGATTACGTACTGATCAACGACAACGCGCCGCAGGAAATCAAGGCCCAGTACCCGCTGCGTGAAGCGCGCGTGGACATCACCGAGGTCGCCGGCAAGCCAGGTGCCTACCGCGCCACGGTGTTCCTGCGTCCGCACTTCCAGCTGGAAGAACTGACCGCCTCGATCCGTCTGGTTGCCAGTCTGCCGCCGCCGGTAGCAGCCTGACCCTGAGCCCTGCGGGCCTGGCTCGCAGGGCTTCTCCCCCACTTTCTTTTTGCCAATTTGCAGGAGTTACACCCGATGGATGCGATCATTCTGGATCTGGGTGACGATATTAAAGGCGACAGCATGCTGGAAGGCTTCACGGACAAGATCGAAATCATGTCCTACAGCCATAACGTTGCCATGCAAGTGACCAACGACGTCAGCAACTCGGAGCGTACTTCGGGTAAACCCCATGTCGGTGAGTTCACCCTGACCAAGTTCGTCGACAGCTCCACCCCCAACCTCAACAGCTACTGCTGCGCGGGCAAGCCCATCGCTACCGCCAAGATCACCATTGGCCGCAACGCCTCCGAAGGCAGCGGCCAGATCATGCCGTTCATTGTCTACACCCTGGACAACGTTGTGCTGTCCAACGTCAGCGTCAGCGGCGGTGCCGGTGGCAAACCGGTGGAAACCATCTCGCTGAACTTCACCAAGATCAAATGGGAACTGACAGCCCAGAAAGACGATGGCACCAAAGAAGGCGTGGCTGGCACCAGTTGGGACCTGGCCGCCAACAAGAAAGCCAGCTAAGAAAGGTAACTCGCCATGCCAGGCACAGGCATTCGTCCGCCGTTATTCGAGCGCCTGGCTTTCAGCGAGGAGCAGACGCAACACACCCGATTTTTCGACCGACAGGCTCTGGCCGACTCGGTCCGGACCGAACTGTTGCGCCTGCTCAATACCCGCCGCGCTTCAGGCAACATGACAACGCCACCAACCCTGCTCGACTATGGCATTGCCGACTGGAGTGCCTTGCAAGCCAGCAATAGCGATGATCGACGCCGCATGACCCGGGAAATCCGCGCAGCAATCACTCACTTCGAGCCTCGGTTGCACTTGACCGGTGTGGATGTGCAAACCATGCCCGGACGCCCCCAGCAACTGGATATCCGCCTGAGCGGCACCCTGCGCCATGACCGTCAGGAATGGCCCGTAGCCTTTGTGGTTCAGACCTCGCAAGCCGGGCTGGAGGTCAGCCATGAGCGACTCGATTGATCCGCAACTGCTTGATTATTACCAACGCGAACTGACCTGGCTGCGACATGCCGGCAGCGTATTCGCCAACCGCTACCCCAAAGTCGCCCGACGCCTGGAACTGTCTCCCGGTGAAAGCCAGGACCCGCATGTGGAGCGCCTGCTCGAAGGTTTCGCCCTTCTGGCCGCACGCCTGCAACGACGCCTGGATGACGACTACGACGAATTCAGCAACGCCCTGCTGGAACAGCTTTATCCGCTGGCCATCAGGCCCCTGCCCTCGTGCAGCATCGTCCGGTTCGAGCCGGACCCGAGCAAAGGCAACCTCGCAGCGGGCTATGCATTGCCACGGGATACGCCCTTGTTTGTCACCACGACCAAGGGTGAAAGCATCCACTTTCGTACCAGCGCCGAAGTGACTTTGTGGCCCATTCAGATCAGCGAAGCCGTGCTGCTCAATGCTGAAGAAACACAGGCCCTGACCGGTGTGACCCAGGCCCGTTCGGCCCTGCGCCTGAGTCTGGAATGCCTGGGAGAAACAACAGACTGGGCGCAACTGAGCATTGAGCACCTGCGCCTGCATCTGGACGCATCACCGGTGGTGAATGCCGCGCTGTACGACTTGCTGGGCGCCCATGCCGTCAAGGTCTTGAGCGGCGCACCGGGCAGTCAGCCAGTCGCCCATGGCGACCTGCCGCACATTGTCGGTTTCGCCAATGACGAAGCTCTGCTGCCAGAGGAAGACGGCGTACATCCAGGCATGCGTTTGCTCGCCGAATATTTTGCCTTCCCGGAAAAATTCCACTTCTTCGATATTCCCCTGAGCACGGCTCATGTCGAAGGCCGCACGCTTTATCTGTATATCGTCTTCGACCGCGCTCCTCAGGCTCGCCTGCATCTGCAAGCCAGCGATATCGCACTGGGCTGCACACCGGTGATCAATCTGTTTCCGCGCACATCCGAACCATTGCGTCCGGACGGCACGCAAAGCGAATACCGGCTGATTGCCGACAGCCATCGCGAGAACAGCGTCGAGATCCACAGCATCCGTGGCATGCGCGCCGCATCGCCCCAAGGCGTACGCCCGGTGCCGGCCTATTACGGCAGCCAGCACAGCCTGGGCGACAGCAACCTGTACTGGCATGCCCGACGCATCACCGGGCTGACGCCCAACCGACTGGGCAGCGACCTGATGCTCAGCCTGGTCGACACCCGCTTCGACCCGCTGCTCGACGCACCGAACTACAGCCTGACGGCGGAGCTGCTTTGCACCAACCGTCATCTGGCCCAGAGCCTGAGCGCTGGAACCCCTTTGAGCTTCGAGCGGCCCGGCCCGGTGGCCAAGGCCAGCCTGATCAACCCGCCCAGTTCGCAAAGCTCGCCGCATCTGGGTGGCGACTCACGCTGGCGTCTGATTTCGCAACTGAACCTCAACCACCTGTCACTGGTGGAAGGCCCCAAGGCGCTGGAAGCCCTCAAGGAAATCCTCAGCCTGCACAACCTGCGCGACGAGGCCAGTGCCCGTCGGCAGATCGAAGGTTTACAAAAGATGACCTGCGAACGGGTCATCGCCCAGGTGGGCGAAGATGCCTGGCGCGGCTGGCGCAACGGGCTGGAAGTCAGCCTGCAACTGGACCCGGAACACTTCGTCGGTAATAGCGCCGTGCTGTTCTCGGCAGTGCTGGCGCAATTCTTCTCGCTTTACGCCACCGCCAACCGCTTCGTGCGTACGGTGCTGGTCAACTCGGACAAGGAGGTCAAGACATGGCAACCCCAGGCCGGCATGCCCCTGTCCCTCTAAGCGAGGTCTTGCGCAAGGAGCCACAGACTTTCGAGCTGTTGCAGGCCTTGCTGATTCTGGAGCGCGAGCACCCGCAGGCTTCGCCATTGGGCACCGGCACCTCGCCACAGGCCGAAGCCATCCGCCTGCGCGGCCCGCTGACGCCCTTGTTTGCTTCCAGCGAAGTCGAAAACCTGACCCAGGAACCCGGCCAGCAACCGGTACTGACGACGCCGATCTTTGGTTTGGGCGGCCCCGACGGTCCTTTGCCGTACGCCTTTCAGGAATGGCTGCAACAACGCGCCCGCGCCAAGGATCATGCGCCTGCCGAGTTTCTCGACCTGTTCCAGCATCGCCTGCTCAGCCTGCTCTATCGGGTGCTGCGCAAGCATCGCGTGGCGCTGGGGTTCACCGTGCCTTCAGCCAGCCCTGTGCAGGCGCAGTTACGCGCTCTGACCGGCCTGCTGCCAAAATCATTGCAGGAACGCCAGGCACTGCCTGATGCCGCGATCATGGCGCGTAGCGCCTTGTACTCAGGCGGCCGTCGCTCGCTGGCCGGTTTTGCTGCCATCGTGCGTCAGCATTTCGGCCTGCCGGTACAGATCAGCGCGTATGAAGGCGCATGGCGCAGCATTCCGCCAGCCAGTCGCAGCCTGCTGAAACCCGGTGGCCGCAACCTGAAACTGGGCAGCACCGCCATCGCCGGAACCCGTGTATGGGACGAACATGCAGGCATTCGCCTGACCATAGGCCCCTTGCAGAACGCGCAGGCCAGACGCCTGCTGCCCGAAGGCGAAGCCCATCAGCAGCTGGCGAGCATGGCGGCGCTGTATTTCGGCCCCGATCTGGACTGCTCATTGACCTTGCTGGTATCGGGTGCCGAACCCATGGTCATGAATCTAGAGAATCCACCGACTCTCAACTGGAACGGTGGCTTGCGCAAAAAACCCAATCAAGACCTGCAGCGCATCGATACACGGCTGCGCCAACCGGAGATGTCCTGAATATGGAACTCGGCAGCCTGATAGCACGCCTCAACGCCGACAGCCGCCGCGCTCTGGAACGCGCCGCGCAGCGCTGCCTGCAACGGGGTCATCACTACGTTGAAATCGAGCACCTGCTGCTGGAACTGCTGGATATCGAGGGCGGCGACCTGGCCTGCCTGCTGCCGCGTTTCGGCCTGGAGCGCGATGCGCTGACCGCAGAAATCAACAAGGCGCTGGAACTGTTCAAATCCGGCAGTACCCGCACTCCGGCACTGTCCGCGCAGACCATCGGCCTTTTGGAAGACACCGTGGTGCAGGCCAGCGTCATGGGCCAGCAAAGCATTCGTTCAGGGCTGTTGCTGCTGGCCTTGCTGGACAGGGATGAACGTCGCAGCCTGCTGCTCAACAGCGCATCCTCGTTGCTGCGCATTCCCCGGGATGTGCTGCGCAACAACTTGCAGGAATGGGCGCAACCCTCTCGCGAACATATCGCCATCGCCGTACCTGGCCAACCGGGCAAGGCTCCGGTGAAAACCGTCGAGGACTCGACTCTCGACCAATACACCCAGGACCTGACCGCCGATGCCCACGCCGGGCGCATCGACCCCATCGTGGGCCGCGACGGGGAAATCCGTCAGTGCATCGACATCCTGCTGCGCCGTCGCCAGAACAACCCGATTCTGGTGGGTGCGCCGGGCGTGGGTAAAACCGCCGTGGTCGAAGGCCTGGCGTTGCGCATTGCTGCCGGTGACGTGCCGCCGTCCTTGCAGGATGTCAGCCTGCGCGTGCTCGACCTTGGCCTGCTGCAAGCCGGTGCCGGGGTCAAGGGCGAATTCGAGCAACGTCTCAAAGGCGTGATCGATGCGGTACGCAGCGCAGAAAAACCGATCATCCTGTTTATCGACGAAGCCCACACCCTGATCGGTGCCGGTGGCGCGGAAGGCGGCAGTGATGCGGCCAACCTGCTCAAACCCGCTCTGGCCCGCGGCGAACTGCGCACCCTGGCTGCCACCACCTGGATGGAATACAAGAAGTATTTCGAGAAAGACCCGGCGCTGGCCCGACGATTCCAGTTGGTGCAGGTGGAAGAGCCGGACGAAGCCACAGCCGTGGAAATGCTTCGGGGCGTGGCGACCAAACTGGAGCAGCACCATGGCGTGCAAGTGCTGGATGCAGCGATTCACGATGCGGTGAAACTCTCACACCGCTACATCTCCGGGCGGCAACTGCCGGACAAGGCCATCAGCATCCTCGACACCGCCTGCGCCCGCGTCGCCCTCGGCCAGCACGACGTCCCTCCGCCGCTGGAAAGCCTGCGCCATCGCCAGCAAAGCCTGAAGGAAGAAGTCGAACGCCTGCGTCGCGAGCAGGCCACCGGTCTTGATCATCGGGAACGCATCACCACGCTGGAAAGCGAATCCAGCAGCAACCTGCAAGCCATCCGTGAGCTGGAAGTGCGTTGGGGCGAAGAGCGCGAGGCCGTGCGCGAACTGCTGGAAACCCGTCGCGAACTGCTCGCCCTGAGCGAGCGCGTGGACGCCAATACCGACCTCGAAAAACGCGACCCGGACACCGACAGCCGCATCGATTACCTGGCTTCCGAACTGGTGCGCCTGGGAGCCGGGCTGGATGCCATTCGCCAGGACGATCCATTGGTGCCCGAACAGGTCGACTCCAAGACCGTCGCCGCCGTGATTGCAGGCTGGACCGGCATCCCGGTGGGCAAGATGCTCGCCGACGAAGCCCATGCCGTGCGGACCCTGGGGCAGCGCATGGGCCAGCGGGTCATGGGCCAGAAAGCCGCCCTCGACACCATCGCCCAACGCCTGCAAGCCTACCGCGCCGGCCTGACCGACCCACAGAAACCGGTCGGCGTGTTCCTGCTGCCCGGCCCTACCGGCGTCGGCAAGACCGAAACCGCCTACGCCCTGGCCGACGCCCTGTACGGCGGCGAGCGCAACCTGATCAGCATCAACCTTTCCGAGTACCAGGAAGCCCACACCGTCAGCCAGCTCAAAGGCGCACCACCCGGTTATGTGGGTTACGGAACCGGCGGCGTGCTGACCGAAGCCGTACGCCGCAAACCCTATTCCGTGGTGCTGCTGGACGAAATCGAAAAAGCCCACCCGGATGTGCTGGAAGCGTTCTATAACGTGTTCGACAAAGGCGTCATGGAAGACGGCACCGGCCTGGTGGTGGACTTCAAGAACACCGTCATGCTCGCCACCAGCAACGTTGGCGCCGAACTGATCCTCGACACCCCCACCGCCGAACTCGACAGCGACCCGTTCAACGAACGCCTGCACAAAGTCCTGCTACAAGCCTTCCGCCCCGCCTTTCTTGCACGCATGACCGTGGTGCCTTATCACCCGCTGGATGAAGCGACACTGGAAGGGATCGTGCTGGCCAAGCTGGAGAAACTGCGTGGCCGGTACAAGGCCGCGACGGGTAAACAGTTTGATTTTGATAACGGGATTGTCAAGGCCGTGCTCGCGAAATGCAGCGGGGCTGGGGCGAGGGATATTGAGAATGTGTTGATGAAGCAGGTGACGGGGAAGTTGGCGGAGTGGGTGTTGGAGTGAGGTCGTATAGCCACTCATAATTTAAAGGAGCCTAAATAATGATCAAAAAAATAATTCAGGACGAAAAGAAACATTTAAGAGTAATAAATTTCACAGAGAGTGGAGAAACAAGTTTCAATATAGACACTGAAATCTTACCTCCCAACATCGCTCTATTACCCGATGGCGATCACAAAGCATATTACCTTTCATGGCGCCCAAACAGTGGGCTTTACATGGATATTCCGTCAACACCAAACAGTGTCGAACCACATATTTTCTTAACAGCAAACTTATCTGGCTGTTGCGTCGGAGTGCAAAACTGTGGAACAAAGATAAGGTTACGCCATTACAATCTAGATGACACCGACAACATAATCTTTAGTCAAAATGATCTCTCCCGATATGGTGACAATATATTTTGGTTGATGCCAAATGACAAATATAAAAAAACAGGCATCAAAAATGCCAAATTCTATACACACCCGTCCAATGGGGCTGACGCGATATTCTGGGGAGAATACACTTCAAAAAAATGGAATTTCTATTATCAAAATGGAAATTACGACACAAAAATTATAAGCTTCAATTACTGACTAAAAACCCTTTACTCACTTATAAATCAGTCCTCACTACGATAAAAACAACATGGATGTCCGTACTGATATAATGTTCTGAATAGAAACTTGGTGCATGAGGTCATTAAATGCCCCGCTCCACCGACACCACAACCACCCTATCCCTGACCGGCTCAGCCCTCACCGAGCTGTATCCAGACGTCATCAGCGGCGAGGAATCCCTCAATGCGCTGGGGCAGTATTTCCTGCATGGTCAGGCCGACACTGCGCTGACGCTGACTTCCGCTATCGCCACTCACGTCACGACCACCCTGCATAACGATGCGATGCTGCGCCCAATGGATGCGCTGGTGGCGGAGATCCGGCAGCTTCCGGCTGACGCCACGGCGGATCGTTATCAGGTGTTGTTACGGCCGTGGCTGTGGTGGCTGACGCTGGCGAGTAATAACCGGGTGTTTCAGAACCTCTCCACGTCGGACATCGTGACGTCGATCTTCACTGACCACGGTTTCAGCGATCACAAGCTGTCGCTGACCGGCAGTTACACGCCGCGTGAGTACTGCGTGCAGTACGGCGAAACCGACTTTGCGTTTGTGTCGCGCCTGCTGGAAGAGGAAGGGATTTTCTGGTTTTTCACCCACGAGGAAGGCAAGCACACGCTGGTGCTGGCGGACAACAACGATGCGTTTCCGGCGATTCCCAACGGGCCGGCGGTGAAGTATCTGGGCCAGGGAATGGGCAATCGGGAGCTGCACGGGATTCGTTCCGGGCAACTGGTGTTGCAGGCGGTTTCCGGGGTGTATTCGGCGTCGGATTACGAGTTCACCACGCCCACCACTTCGCTTTACAGCAAGGCGGAAGCCAAGGCTGGTCCGTTGTCGATGTATGAGCATCCGGGCGGTTATATCGCCAAGGCACGGGGCGATGCATTGACCAAACAGCGGGTCGACGGGCTGCGCAGTCAGGAGAAACGCTTTGTCGGTGAAAGCGACTGTCGCTGGCTGGTGCCGGGGCACTTTTTCACTCTGAGCGGCCATGACGATGCGACCCTGAATATCGACTGGGTGGTGACAGCAGTCACTCATGAAGCCAGCCATGAAGGCTATCGCAACCGCTTCGAGGCCATCCCCAAGGCCACCACTTATCGCCCGGCGCGGGTGACATCCAAACCGCGCATGCACACCCAGACGGCCACCGTGGTCGGCAAGTCCGGCGAGGAAATCTGGACCGACGAATATGGCCGGATCAAGATCCAGTTCCCTTGGGACCGCGACGGCAAGAGCGACGAAACCAGCTCCTGCTGGGTGCGTGTGGTACTGCCCTGGACCGGCAAGGGGTTCGGCATGCAGTTCGTGCCGCGCATTGGCCAGGAAGTGATCGTCACCTTTATCGACGGCGACCCCGACCGGCCATTGGTCAGCGGTTGCGTGTACAACGGCGACAACGCCCTGCCCTACGCCCTGCCCGCCAACCAGACGCAATCGGGGATCAAGACCAATTCCTCCAAGGGCGGCGGCGGTTTCAACGAGTTGCGTTTCGAGGACAAGAAAGACGCTGAGGAAGTCTTTCTGCAAGCCCAGAAGGACTTCAAGACCAATGTGCTCAACGACACCACAGTCACCGTCGGCCACGATGAAACCCTGACCGTACAGAACGCCCGCACCCGAACCGTCAAGGAAGGCGATGAAACCGTCACGCTGGAAAAGGGCAAACGCAGCGTCACCATCCAGACCGGTAGCGATACGCTGGATGTGAAGGACACTCGCACCGTCAAGGTCGGCGGCGACCAGACCCATAGCACCGGCGGCAACTACACCGACAAGGTCACAGGCAATTACAGCCTGACCGTGGACGGCAACCTGACCCTCAAGGTCAGCGGCACCATCACCCTGGAAAGCGGCGGCAGCTTCACGATCAAGAGCGGTGCCGATCTGGCCGTGCAGGCCAGCACTTCGATCACCCAAAAGGCGGGAACGGCCCTGACCAATCAGGCAGGCACATCGCTGGAAAACAAAGCAGGCACGACCATGACCAACGACGCAGGCATCAGCCTGACCAACAAGGCCGCAGCGTCACAGACCGTGGATGGCGGCGGCATGCTGACCATCAAGGGCGGCCTGGTACAAGTCAATTGAGATCCTGAGCCATGGCCAAGACTGAAACAGTGGATGTACAAAGCGGTGATGCACAACTGGCCGGACGCTTGAATGATGGCCAACTGGATGGGCCGTTGCGAATCGAAAAAGACAACCGACCGCTGGCCAACCTGAATTACAGCCAGGGCGAGTTGCAGGGCATGAGCCTCACCTACCACCCCAACGGCCGGGTTTCCGCGCAATTGCCTTACGTGAACGACAAGCTGCATGGCATCGCGAATTTCTATTCGCCCGAAGGACTGTTGCAACGTCGGGCCACCTATAAAATGGGCCTGCTGCATGGCGAGGCCAGCATTCATTATCCTGACGGGCAACTGGCGGAATTGGAGCACTACAAGGACGGTGTGCGCGACGGGCTGTATCAGCGTTTCCACACCAACGGCCAGGCATCCTTCAAGGCCCGCTACCTGAATGGCCAGTTGCTGGATCAGGAACAACAATTCGCCGATGACGGCCGCCCGCTGGATGCCAAGGGCAAACCGGTTTCACACCTACGCTGGTGGTGGATGAATAATGTGTCGCCTGCGCAGTCCTGATCAGGATCTCAGATAAAACGCAAAGGACAGTTCAAATACCTTGAAGAAGACCTGCGCGATAACAAACGCCATGATCATCCAGACAATCGTCAGCTTGATCAGCGTCCAGGTACTTTCGCCAGTAAACCGCTTCAACCCCGCAAAGTAGATCAGCAAGCCGAGGATGAAGATAAACGCATATAGAAGCTTTTCAGTGCCTTCAAGAGCGACGCCCATCACCTGAAGAAAAGCAACGACCAGTAGCGCCGGAATAATACCCAGCCCGACATTCATGATCCGGGAAGCCACAACCAGAGATAACGTACTGAAAGCAATCGAGAACAGCACACCCATCCATATCGTCCTTGCAGAAAAGCGTTTTTATCAAACTAAGGAATCAACATCTGCACCTGACCCGGCATCACAATCTTGATCACCCCGGCCCAGTTGCACATCAGCATGCTGTTGGAATCAATCGCTGGCATGCCGCCCAATAACACCGTTGGCGCACCGCCCGGAATCCATGGCGAGGCCGTTGCGGGAATGCAAGGCATGGGAGTGAGCACGCCCAATGCTGCCGCCGTGGCCGCGATCACCATGGGGTTGGCTGTGCTCATGCACATTCCGAAGGTGGGAATATTGACCAACGGAATGTGATCCATGATGGTCGCCGCCGGCATGCTGCTGGTCAGCACGCGATTGGTCGGCAATACGTTCAATACGGTAGGCGCAGCGCCGAAACTGCATTGCAACGTGGCACCGGCACAAACTTGCGGGCATGACATCGGCAGATACCTGAGGAAGGTTCGGAGGACAAAATAGCGCAAGGCCTTTGGCCTGCCAATCAAGCCCCTTACAAATACTCGGATATCTCGATCAGGTTCAGGTCAGGGTCCCGGACATACACCGAACGGATCGGTCCTGTGGCTCCGGTCCTTTGTACAGGACCTTCCACTATCGGCCAGTTCTGCTGCTGGAGATGGGCGATCACTTCATCCAGAGGGCGGGCGCCGATAAAGCAAAGATCCAGCGCACCGGGTACCGGCAGATGCGCCTTGGGCTCGAATTCGTGGCCTCGCACATGCAGGTTGATCTTCTGATTGCCGAAGCGAAAGGCAATACGGCCATTGCCAAAGGTTTCCAGGCTCATGCCCATGACACGGGTGTAGAAATCCTGACAGGCTGCCGCGTCGCAAGTCGTGAGGACCAGGTGGTCCAGATGATCGATAAGCATGGTGTTCCTCTCACAAAAAAGTGGACGAAAAATCGGTAGGAGCGAATTCATTCGCGAAGAAGGATGTCTTCGCGGATGAGCAGAGCGCCGCCCGATTGCTCCTACAGAAGCCATTCCTGCAATAGCTCGGTTGTACGCTGCGGATATTCCAGAGGCGGCAGATGTCCGCATTCGGGAAGGACGACCAGACGCGAACCGGCAATGCTCCGATGGGTGAACTCCGATTCTGCCAGAGGTGTTATTTCGTCATTCTCGCCGACGACAATCAGGGTCGGCACGCTGATCGTCTCCAGAAGAGAACTGTAGTCCTGACGCTCGATGATCGCTTGCTGCTGACGGATGAAACCTTCCCTGCCAATGGCCTGCGCCATGTCCATGACCTGTTGTGCAGCGGCAGTGCCTATGCAACGGGTATGAATGATACGCGGCAGCAAGTGAGGTGTTACACCCATGAACTTGCCCAGTTGCGCCAGCTCCAGCAGGCCACGCCTGACTCTGGCTCGATCCTCGCTGTCTGGCCGGACCATGGTGTCGAACAAGGCCAGTGCCACCACCCGCTCGGGAGCCTGACGCATGATTTCCATCGCCACATATCCGCCCATGGACAAGGCCGCCAGGGCAAAAAATGGCGGAGCCTGTTCCAGCGTGCGCCGGGCCATTTGCGCGATGCTGTCGTCCTGAGAAAGATCCGCAACGAAAACCCTGCGTGAAGACTCGAAAGCAGCCGTCTGATGAGCCCAAAGTCGCTCATCGTTCAGCAGGCCGGGCAAAAGAACGAGAGGAATGTTATTGCAAGCCAACGTGGCGCTCCTGGAGCAAAGGAAAAATACTCATACATGACATCTTCCGAACCTCATTCGGCACATCATTGAAGCTGCTCGTTACGAGCAGGCCCGCCCCGCGCCTCCAGCAACTCGACAAACCGCGTCAGACTCTGGGAAACAGTGCCCCTGCGCCACACCAGCCAGGTCTGCAGAAAACGGAACTTCTCGGACAGTGGCCAGATACTGACGGTGGTGCAGCCCGGCATGCTTTCGAGCATGCTGCGTGGCATCAGCGCCAGGCCCGCACCCGCGCTGACGCACGCCAGCATGCCGTGATAGGACTCCATTTCGTAGATCTTGCCCGGCACTGCGGCGTCGTCGGTGAACCAGCTCTCGAAGTGATGACGGTATGAGCAATTGGCGCGAAAGGCGTAGATGCTTTCGCCATTCACATCCAGCCCCCGCGTAACGGGCGGATGGTTGAGCGGCGCGATGATCACCATCTCTTCCTCAAAGACCGGCACGCCTTCCAGCGCCGGATGCAGCACCGGCCCATCCACGAACGCCGCCACCAGGCGTCCGGACAACACACCATCGATCATGGTGCCGGACGGCCCCGTGGACAGGTCCAGTTCGACCTTGGCGTATTGCTGGTTATAGGCCGCCAACAGCGCCGGAATACGTACCGCTGCCGTACTCTCCAGCGAGCCAAGAGAAAACGGGCCTTGGGGTTCTTCGCCGGAAATGGCCATTCGCGCTTCTTCCACCAGCGCAAGGATGCGCCGGGCGTAGTCCAGAAAATTCCAGCCAGCCGGTGACAGGCGCAAGCGGTGCTTTTCACGAATGAACAGCTCGACGCCCAGGTCGAGTTCCAGCTGCTTGATGCGTGTGGTCAGGTTCGAGGGCACCCGATGGATGTGCTGCGCGGCGGCGCTGATGCTGCCCTGCTCGGCGACGGCCTTGAATATTTCAAGCTGGACGAGATCCAATTCATTCTCCAAACGTGAACGATACGATCATTATTATTCAGTTTCGCAAAGCATAGCACGACGATACTCTGGCCCCATTCCCACCCACAAGAGGATGGCGTCATGACACAGATTTCCAGCCACACCCATGCAATCTCGATCAACCCGGCCAACGGCGAACAGATCGGCCACTATGCGTTTGAGTCCGACTCGGCACTGGATGCCGCCCTTTCCCGTGCGGCCGACGGTTATGCACTATGGCGACGCAAGACGGTCGATGAACGCGCTCAACTGCTGGTTGCGCTGGCCAGGGCATTACGCGACAACGCGGCCGCAATGGCACAGATGATCACCCGGGAAATGGGCAAGCCCATTGCTCAAGCCCGTGGCGAAATCGAGAAATGTGCGCAGCTCTGCGAGTGGTACGCCAGCCATGGCCCGGCGATGCTTGCACCGGAACCGACACTGGTCGAGAACAACAAGGCGCGTATCGAGTACCGCCCGCTTGGCCCGATCCTGGCGGTCATGCCCTGGAACTTCCCGGTCTGGCAGGTACTGCGCGGTGCCGTTCCGGTCTTGCTCGCCGGCAACACTTACGTGCTCAAACATGCGCCCAACGTGATGGGCTGCGCCTATCTGATACGCGACGCACTCCAGCAAGCCGGTTTCCCGCAAGGCGTGTTTGAAGTGATCAACGTGGCTCAGGAAGGCGTATCCCGCGCCATTGCCGACCCGCGCATTGCCGCCGTGACACTGACCGGCAGCGTACGGGCCGGGGCTGCGATTGGCGCTCAGGCAGGTGCGGCCCTGAAGAAATGCGTACTGGAACTGGGCGGCTCCGATCCCTTTATCGTGCTCAACGATGCCGACCTGGACGAAGCCGTGAAAGCCGCCGTTATCGGCCGCTATCAGAACACCGGCCAGGTCTGTGCGGCAGCCAAACGTTTGATCGTCGAACAGGGCATCGCTGAAGCCTTCACCCGCAAGTTCGTCGAAGCCACTCGCCTGCTGGCAGTTGGCGATCCATCGAGCACAGAAACCTATATCGGCCCCATGGCTCGTTTCGATCTGCGTGACGAACTGGATCTTCAGGTGCAGGCCACTCTGGCCGAAGGCGCGACCTTGTTGCTGGGCGGTAAAAAGGCCGAAGGCGCTGGCAACTTCTATGAGCCCACGGTGTTGAGTGATGTCACCGACCAGATGACATCCTTCAAGGAAGAACTGTTCGGCCCGGTGGCTTCGATCATCACCGCCCGCGATGCCAGACATGCACTGGAACTGGCCAACGATAGCGAATTCGGCCTGACTTCGACCATTTACACCCGCAATGTCGAACTTGCCGAACAACTGGCTGACGAGCTGGAAACAGGCGGTGTGTTCATCAATGGCTATTGCGCCTCCGACCCGCGTGTTGCCTTCGGCGGCGTGAAGAAAAGCGGCTTTGGTCGTGAGCTTTCACACTTCGGCGTGCGAGAGTTCTGCAATGCGAAGACCGTATGGCTGGATCGCCGTTGATCGATCGGGGGAGCCTTGCGCTCCCCCGGTTTTTACACCCATTTATTCTTCTTCGCTTTCAACCCGAACCAGATCACCGATGGCGTAGAAAGTCCCGCCAGCGATGTAGTGCAGGCTGCGCCAGCGAGGATCGGCCGTCTCGAAAGCCCAATGGCCATCCTTGAACGCCCGCTCATCGGCCCAGGCTCCCACAACCTCGCCGATGAACAAATCATAGGTCTGCTGGTTATGGGGCTCAGGAACGAGCTTGCAGATCAGCCAGGCCGAACAGCCCGCCACCAGCGGAGTCTCGTACCCTTCAATACGAAACAGCTCGACACCTGACTTTTCCAGCTTGTCGGGCATATAGCCAAGGCTTTGTGTCCCGACGTCATAGGTCAGTTGTACCTGCTCAACCGTCGGCACCTGCAGAGCGAAATAGCCACTCTTCTCGACAAGCCCACGGGTTCTGGTCATCTTGTCGATGACCACCGTGACCTTGGGCGGAGAAAAGTCCAGGGCACAGGCCCATGAAGCCGACATCACGTTATCCGTCCCGGCATGGCTGGCAGAAACCAGCACGGCAGGGCCGTGATTTATCAGCCGGTAGGCCTTTTCCAGCTCGACTGGGCGAATAGGGTTATCCACGAAACCTCCTTCAGAACAGGCAGTGCAAAGGCACAGTCTACTGAATACGAAGCCTTTCTGTGGAGAGCCCCGACTTTCACAAGGAAGGCTCCCAACGACGAAAGACAACGCTGGCATTCACACCACCAAAGCCGAACCCGTTCGACAGCGCATGGGTCAGCGGCAGTTTTCGGGCGTGCAGGCCGACAAGCTCAAGCCCGTCTGCGGCCTCATCCGGGTGAGTCAGATTCAACGTGGGCGGCACGATCTGATCGCGTAATGCCAATACCGTGAAGATGGCTTCAATGCCGCCCGCCGCGCCCAGCAGATGCCCGGTAGCGGACTTGGTCGACGTGATCGCCACGCCAGACCCCGCACCGAATACCGAACGAATGGCTGTCAGTTCGCCCTTGTCGCCCACTTGAGTCGAAGTGGCGTGAGCATTGATGTGCTGAACGTCGTCAGGGCTCAAACCAGCCTGCTGCAAGGCCTGTTGCATGGCGCGCCGGGCTCCCCCGCCATCTTCGGGGCCAGCCGTCAGGTGATAGGCATCGGCGCTGGTGCCGTAGCCCACCAGTTCCGCCAGAGGTGTGGCACCACGCGCCAAAGCGTGTTCAAGAGACTCGATGACCAGCAGCCCGGCCCCTTCGGACATGACAAAACCGTCACGCTCACGATCAAAGGGGCGCGAGGCTTCCTGCGGCTGCTCGGCAAACCCTGTAGACAGCGCCCGAGCCGCCGCAAAGCAGCCCAGAGTCACTCGATCAATCGCGGCCTCTGTCCCACCGCAAACAGCGATATCGGCCTCACCGCTCCTGATCAGCCTTGCCGCGTCGCCAATGGCTTGCACGCCTGCTGCGCAAGCGGTCACTGGCGCGCCGAGCGGGCCTTTGAAGCCGTGCCTGATGGAAACATGCCCGGCCGCCATGTTGGCCAGGAAGGACGGCGCCGTGAATGGCGACAATCTGCGAGGGCCACGCGCATCGGTAGTCCTTACGGCCTCGGCGATGGCACCGAAACCACCCACACCCGATGCAATGATGGTCGCAGTCCTCTGCTGCCCGGCCTCATCGACTGGATGCCAGTTCGCTTGCTCAAGAGCCTCATGGGCAGCAACGAGTGCAAACTCGATGAAACGGTCCATCTTCTTGCGGTCCTTGGCCGAAATGAGACGGTCAGGGTCATAACCGGCAATGGCATCCTCCTCCAGCGACGGCACCTGCCCGCCTACCGCAACGCCTGTGCCCTCGGTGATGTCATGCGCCAGGTTGCGAATGCCGGACTGTCCTGCCAGCAGTCTTTTCCAGACCTCCTCCACACCACATCCCAGTGGCCCGACAATCCCGACACCCGTCACTACGATTCGTTTTTGAGCCGTGAAATCAGTCATTCAAAACCTCTTCATTACACTGTTGGCAGCCATGACACGGGTCATGCTGCCTTTTCGGTGGATCCGGTATCAGGACGGATCCTGAACCAGATGGCGTACATGGCCGGCAGGAACACCAGGGTCATGATGGTGCCGCCAAAGGTGCCGCCGATCAGGGTGTAGGCCAGCGTTCCCCAGAACACCGAATGGGTCAGCGGGATAAAGGCCAGGATTGCCGCCAATGCCGTCAGCAATACGGGACGGGCACGCTGTACGGTGGCTTCCACCACTGCACGGAAAGGCTCCAGCCCCTGGGCCTTGTTGTCGTGGATCTGGCCGATCAGGATCAGGGTATTGCGCATCAGGATGCCCGACAGCGCGATCAGGCCGACCAGGGCATTGATGCCGAACGGTTGCTGGAACAGCAGCAGGGTCGGCACCACGCCGATCAACCCCAGCGGTGCGGTGAGGAACACCATGACCATGGCCGAGATCGAGCGCACCTGGAGGATGATGATCAGCAACGTCAGAGCAATCATGATCGGGAACAACGGCAGCATTGCCTTGCTGGCCTTGGCCGACTCTTCGCTTGATCCTGCCTCCACGATCCGGTAGCCATCAGGAAGTGTGTCGATCACCGGTTGCAGTTGTTTCAGGACAACACTGGAAACATCGGGCGGCTGCAAACCCTCGGCGATGTCACCGCGTACGGTGATGGTTGGCGTACGATCACGGCGTCGCAGGATAGGGTCTTCCATCCGCACGTCGACATCGCCTACCTGGGATAGCGGGATACGCTGCCCGGCCGAACCCACCAGAGTGAAACCGGCAATCTTCGCGGGATCGAGGCGTATGTCGCCCGCTGCACGGCCCACCACTTGCACCGAACGGATATCTTCCCGGACCGCTGTAATCGGGACTCCAGTGAGCAGAAACTGCAATTGTTGCGCGACGGCATTCGACGTCAGGCCGACCGCCTGCAAGCGATCCTGATCCAGTGAAAAATGCAGCACAGGCACCAACGGCCCCCAGTCGGTATTGACGGTCCTCATCATCGGGCTCGCCTGCAAGACCTTCTGAACCTGGCCAGCGATTTCACGCAACTTCAAGGGATCAGGCCCCGTCACGCGATAAGCCACGGGGAACGGCGAATACGGGCCAAACACGAGTTGCGTGACCCGGACCTGTGCCTCGGGTGCCAGCCCATCGGCAGCCGCCTCGCGAAGACGGAACTTGAGGGCTTCACGCGCCTCCTGACTGTCCGTCAGCACCACAATCTTGGCGAAGGACGGATCAGGCAGTTCAGGCGCCATCGCCAGGTAGAAACGTGGCGCACCCTGACCGATGTAAGACGTGACAATCCTGGCCTCCTTCTGCTTTTGCAGCCAGGCTTCGACCTTCGCAGCAGTTGCGCTGGTCTGCTCGATGGAGGTTCCGTACGGCATCTGCACTTCGACCAGCACCTCCGGACGGTCCGAGGTCGGGAAGAACTGCTTCTTGACCAGCCCCATGCCGAGAATCGCCACTACAAAGGCTCCGATCACCGTACCGGCGACCAGCCATTTGCGCGCAATGACGCTTCTCAGGAACCGACGGAAACGGTTGTAGTTGGGAGTGTTGTAGATGGCTTCATGACCACCCTCGACCTGTTTGAGGTCCGGCAGCAGTTTCACGCCCAGATAAGGCGTGAACGCCACGGCTACCACCCAGGAAGCAATCAATGCGATGCCCACGATCCAGAACATGTTGCTGGTGTACTCGCCAGCCGTCGAATGGGCGAAGCCATTGGGCATGAAGCCGATAGCGGTCACCAACGTGCCGGAGAGCATGGGCGCGGCCGTGTGGCTCCAGGCGTAGGCCGATGCGGCCATGCGGCTGTAGCCCTCCTCCATTTTCACCACCATCATTTCGATTGCGATGATGGCATCGTCCACCAGCAGCCCCAACGCCAGGATCAGCGAGCCCAGGGTAATGCGGTCGAAGTTCTTGCCGGTGGCCGCCATCACCACGAACACCACTGCCAGCGTCAATGGCACAGCCGCCGCCACCACGACACCCACGCGCCAGCCCATGCTGAGGAAGCAGACCAGCATTACCACCAGCAGCGCGATGAAGAACTTGACCATGAACTCATCGACCGATGAGCTGATGTTCACCGACTGGTCGGTCACCTTGGTCAGCGTCATGCCCAGCGGCATGCCGTCGTTGATTTTCGCAGTCTCGGCGTCGAGGGCCTTGCCCAGATCCAGGCCATTCCAGCCTTCGCGCATCACTATACCCAGCAACAGGGCGGGTTCACCGTTGTTGCGCACCTGAAAGGTGGCCGGGTCTTCATAGCCGCGCTCGACCGTCGCCACATCCGACAGTTTCAGGGTGCGGCCCTGTACCGAAACCGGTGTGTCACGAATCTTTTTCAGCTTGTCGAAAGCGCCGTCCAGACGGAGAAAAACCTGCGGCCCGTCGGTTTCGATCGAACCGGCAGGTGTCAGCACGTTCTGGCTGTTCAGGGCCGCGAATATCTCCTGAGGAGAAATCCCCAGCGTTGCGAGGCGATCATGGGAGAAGGACACAAAAATGCGTTCGGCCTGCTCACCAATGATGTTGACCTTCTTGACCCCAGGCACATGCAAGAGGCGCTGGCGCAATGACTCGGCATCGCGCACCAGCAGCCGTTGCGGTTCGCCTTTGGCCTTCAAGGCAAAAAGCGCAAAGGTCACATCGGCAAACTCGTCGTTGACCATCGGCCCGATGACACCCGCCGGCAAGAGCCTGGTTTCGTCACTGAGTTTCTTGCGTGCCTGATAGAACTCTTCCTGCACTTGCGAAGGCGGCGTGCTATCGAGCAGCGACAGCATGGTGAAAGCCATGCCCGGGCGCGTGTAGGTTTCCGTGCGGTCGTACCAGCGCAGCTCCTGCAAGCGTTTTTCCAGCGGCTCGGCGACCTGATCCTGCATCTCCTGGGCTGTAGCGCCAGGCCATGCGGTGATCACCGTCATCTGCTTGACCGTGAACGGCGGGTCTTCCGCACGCCCAAGGCCAAAGAAAGCCAGAATGCCGGCAGCAGAAATCAGAAAGATCAGGAACAGCGTGATGGAGCGCTCGCGAACGGCAAGCGCCGACAGATTGAAACGCCCTTCGCTCATGGCTGGCTCCCGGCGACTTTGGCACCAAGCGTTTCGTTCAGCCGGACCTGATCGCCGTCATGCAGCAGATGGGCTCCCAATGCCACCACTTGCTCGCCGGCCTTGAGATTGCCGGTTACTCGCACCACATCGTCGTGCAGGGCAAGCACCTGAACAGGCTGCCAACTCACTTTTAAAGGCTTGCCGGAAATGCTCCACACGCCCGGACCAGTGCCCGGATCGTAAAGCGCGCCCATCGGTATTTGCAGTGCTTGAGTGGACGTTGTGCCATAAGCGATCTGGAGGCTGACAGTCGCTCCCAAGGGTGCGCTGGCCATCGCGCCCTCTAGCACATACCTCGCCTCGAAAGTCCGAGTCACGGGATCGGCCGCGTTGGAGAGCAAGCGCAGTTTTGCAGGCACTGCCCCAAGGCTGCTGCCATACAGGGTGGCCTGTGCCACGGAGCCCACGGCCGGGCGCAGAGTCTCGGGCAGATGAACAATGGCTTCACGCAACCCTGCCCGCGCCAGCCTTACCACGGGTTGTCCGGCACTGACGACCTGACCGGGCTCGGCCAGGGTTTCCACCACGACACCATCGGCATCGGCCAGCAGAACGGCATAGCTTGTGGCGTTCCTGGCCACATTGGCCTGGGCTTGCGCCGCACTGAGTTGCGCCTTCGCGGAATCCGCTGCTGCTTTTATCTGAGCGTAGGTAGAGGCCGAAACCGCGCCGGTAGCGACCAGATTCCGATAACGTGCTTCGTCATCGACAGCCTGCCTGGCCAGTGCCTGTGCGGCGATGACAGCCTCTTGCTGTGCCTTGGCCTGCAGGCCCAGGTCCACCGGGTCGATACGCATCAACGGCTGACCTTGCCTGACGCTCTGGCCGGTATCGACAAGACGCTCAAGCACCTTGCCCGAGACGCGAAAACCCAGATCACTCTGAATGCGCGCCGCGACTGTACCGGTGAAGGAGCGCGAAATATCCGATGAATCCTGAACGGTAGCGGCTCTTACCAGAGGCGCCTGAGTGCGTGGATCGTTAACGACGGAAGAGTCGCCACACGCTGTCAGGACGAGTGGCAATAAACAAAGGGCAATGACAGCAGATCGGCGACGAGGCATGAGTGTACGAGCTCAGATTGATGATCCAGAGCCAGATTCTCATTCTAGTGACCAATTAAGTCAATAGTCACAACTCTATCTAAGGTGCCATGCTGCGCAAGATCAATGCCGACAGATGTGCCGTCGTTTCATCTGCCAGATCGAGGCTGTACTGCAACAGCACGGGGCTGATGTAGGGGCGCATCACCAGATAAATGGCATTGGTCACCTCGTCCAGCGGCGTCTTGCGCTCGAATTCGCCGGCCTCCCGGCCTTCCCGGACAATCTGCTCGATCAATTGTCGCAGGCGCGCTTCATGCTCGCGCGCCGAGGGCCACTTGTCCCTGGCCGAAACGGCGGCAATGTCATAGAGCTTGCGGTCGTGGAAGAACAGATTGCTGCCCGCCTCTAGCAAGGCCTTGAACATGCGCCGCAGCTTTTCGGAAGCGGTCGGCGCATCCACAACAGCCGCATCGATGATCTCCATGATGGCGGCCAGCCGGTTCGCGCAAATAACCTCGCCAATCGCCTGCTTGGAGTCGAAGAACTTGTAGATATAGGCCTTGGAAAAGCCGATGGCCTTGGCCAGATCGGACACGGTGGTCTTCTCGTAACCATAGTGTCCGAAGTGCTGGGTGGCGGCTTCGACGATCTGGTCGCGAACGCTATGATCCGAAGGACCGCGTGAGGGGGATGCATTCATGTTTTCAGTCATTTTCCCGGCTTGGCCTGCGTGACGCTGATTGACAACGAGTGACTATATTTCAATTTGGTCATTACTTTCTACCTTCTGGCCCTTTCGCGAATGAATTCGTTCCTGCCTGTTTGCTATCCATTCATTCATGAAAACAGCTCATGACTCCATCCCGTCTTGCGAGCTTAATGAATCCCTGACCATCTTCTATGATGCCTGTTCAACTCTGTTCCTGCCCTCAAGGACTCCGGATGAATGAGTCTGCACCTCACGTAATCGGCCTCATACTGGCAGCCGGGCGCAGCAAGCGCTTTGCTGACGACAAGCGCCGGGCACTTCTGCCCGATGGGCGCAGCATGCTGCAAGCCAGTATCGACACGGCCAGACAGTCCTTCAATGAAGTCTGGGTGGTACTGCGCAGCGATGACGATGCGCAGGCACTGGGGATTGTGCCCGATGTCGGCATCGTGCACAGCGAACAGGCCGACCTCGGCATGGGCCACAGCCTGGCCAGCGGTATCGAGGCGCTGATGCCCTCGCCTGCCATCGCTGTCGCCGTCCTGCTCGCCGACATGCCATGGCTGCAGACCGCGACGTTGCGCAGCCTTGTGCTACTGGCCGATCCACAGCGTATCGCCCAGCCGGTATATGCCGGACAGCGCGGGCACCCGGTCATCATTGGCCGCCAATTCTGGCCAGAACTTCTTTTGCTCAAAGGCGATCAGGGCGCAAAGACATTGCTGGCAGCCAATGCCTCGGCATGCGACCTCATGGCAACGGATGATCCCGGCACCGTGCGCGACGTCGATACGCCAGAGCAACTTCACTCAAGTTGAAATCAGGGAAGCCCACACCATGAAGCACTTAGCCGCTGCGACCTTTCTCGCGTGTTCAATGGCAGAAGCCAGTCAAGGCACACCCAAGCCGGACCCCAAGCCTTCGCCGGATGTTCTGGCAGTCGCGCCACAGTTATATAGCTACACGACAGACTTGCTGTTTGCCGAAGTCTGGAAACGCAAAGACCTTGAACCCCGTGACCGCAGCCTGATCACCCTGGCCTCTCTGCTGGCTGGCGGGCAAACGGCGCAGATGACCGGCCATATCAATCTGGGTCTGGACAATGGCCTGAAACCCGGCGAAATCAGCGCCCTGATTACCCATCTCGCATTTTATAGCGGCTGGCCCAATGCAATGTCAGCAGCAGCCGTAGCGAAAAAGGTCTTTGCCGAAAGAGGCCTTACAGTCGAGCCGCCGTCGAAGGAGCGTCTGACGCTGAATGAGGAAAGCGAGAAAAAGCGTCGGGAGAGTGTCGAAAATGCCGTCGGCTCTGTGGCACCGGATCTCGCCCACTACACCAATGAAGTTCTTTTCGGCGATCTATGGCGAAATACCGAGCTCAGCCCAAGGGATCGCAGCCTGATCACCGTCGCGGCGCTCATCACCCAGAATCAGTCGGCGCAACTGACATTTCACCTGAATCGCGCCATGGACAACGGCCTGACACAGGCCCAGGCCTCGGAAGTGGTGACGCACCTGGCCTTCTATGCGGGCTGGCCGAAAGCGATGTCCGCCGTGCCGGTGCTCAAGGAAGTCTTCGAGTCACGCAAGAGCTGAAACCGGCTCGAACCAGAACCCCGCAGAGTCACCGTGGCAATTCTGCGGGGTTCGTCAAAACGCTCACTATCATTTATCCAGGGCAGCCGCCTGAGCGTATTCCTGTTCGCTGACCTGCTGCATCCACTCAACGACCTTGCCATCCAGAGACTCGGCAATGGCGATGTGAGTCATGCCGGTTTTCGCAGTCGCGCCGTGCCAGTGCCTGACATTTGGCGGAATCCATACCGTATCGCCTGGCCGGATGGTCTTGATCGATTGCCCCTGCTGCTGAACCAGGCCTGTACCCGCAGTAACGATCAGGGTCTGGCCCAATGGATGGGTATGCCAGGCCGTGCGTGCGCCCGGCTCGAAAGTGACTGTCGCGCCACCGACTCGTGCATCGCCGGTCCCCTTGAAAGGAGCATCCACGTGCACCTGACCTGTGAAATAGTCAGCCGGCCCCTTGGCCGAAGGTTGGGAGCCGTTCTGAGTGACGGTCACGACCGGGCTCGTCTCGCTGTGAGCTTCAGTTGCCAGAAGGGAAAGGGAAAGTGCTGTTGCTGCAAGCGTCTTCAATTACAGTCCTCCATCTACATGGATGAGCGCGCCGGCGGGGCATGAAGGTCGTCAATCACAGAGTTGCCTGACTCATGCCCACTCTGGAGGCGGCTGCGTCGATTTTGCCGTATCTCTTTGCGGCGATACGACATATCCAATCTATCAGCCTGAAGAGTCAGTGATTAGTCACCTGAATCAGCTAACCGCCATGAGCCAGCCTCATCAATGCGCAACATCAGGCAGCGCTGGAGCGCTTGACCGTCACGATCAGGATGCCGCCGATAATTGCCATGATCCCGACAATCAACGTCATCGTCAGTTGCTCGCCCATGAAGACCACCGACATCAACAACCCCACAACCGGAACCCCGAGCATCGCCGTCGACATGCTGGTGCTTGAAAGCCACATGCTGGCGGCATTGACCGCGCAAAAGCAGAACGCCGTTGCCAGAGGCCCCATGAAAATCAGAATCTCCCACAAGGTTCTGGAGCCATCGCCCGTGAAAGGCCCTTCGGTGAAGTAAGCCAGGGCGATCAAGGGAACGGTGGCGACCAGCATCTGCCAGGGTGCCAGTTGGTAGGCACTGGTGGTGCTTTTGGAGTAACGCAGATGCAGGATGCACATTGCCCAGCAGAATGAAGCCGCCAGCAGCATCAGGTTGGCTTTCACCAGGGCTCCGTTGCCCCAGTCCAGAGTCAGGGGGTTGAACAGCACACAGACACCGACGCCGCCCAACAGCGTGCCGATCAGTTGCCGAGTGGACAGTTTTTCACGCAGGAACATGACGGCAATCGGCGTCACCCACAACGGCGTGGTGTAGGCCAGGACGGCAGAGCGCCCGGCAGGCACCTGGGTCATGGCAATCGCGCCCAGCACGGTAAAGGTCAGCATTTGCAGCAGACCGACACTCAGGATCAACGGCAGATCCTGCCGGGTGGGCAGCCGCAGCTTGCCGGTCACCATCTGTAATGCGAACAGGCAGGCTGCACCGGTAGCAAAGCGCAGGGTTGAAAACCAGACAGGCGTAATGTGCTCAAGGCCGGTTTTCATGACCGGCCAGTTGGCACCCCAGATCAGGATTGCCATGACCAGTAAAAGCACGCCCTTGGCCTTGGAAGAAGACACCAGACTCTGCGCATGAGTCGAGTCAGTCACCATGGTGTTGTGCTTGCTTGCGTCCGGCATGTTTCTCCCCTCGTGGAAGCGCGTTTCGAGGGAAAAATTTTAACTGGCGTATCGGGAGAAAGTTTCTCCCTTCTTTGCTATCAATCGAACGGATCAAAGATGTAATCTCTGCAAAATCACGCTTTCACAGAGGTTTATTCTTTTGAAAAAACTGGATCGGACCGATATCAGCATTTTGAACACCCTGCAGCAGGATGCTGGCATCACCAATGCGGACCTGGGTCGTTCGGTAAATCTCTCACCTACGCCCTGCTTCAATCGGGTCAAGGCCATGGAGGAAGCGGGCCTGATCAAGGGGCAAGTGACGCTGCTGGACCCTCAGGTATTGGGCCTGCATCTCAATGTATTCATCCATGTGAGCCTGGAAAAACAGGTCGAAGGCGCCTTGCGGCTATTTGAACAGGCCGTGGCAGATCGCCCGGAAGTGATGGAGTGCTACCTGATGACCGGTGATGCCGATTATCTGCTGCGCATTCTGGTGGCCAACATTCAAGACCTGGAGCGTTTCATTCTGGATCACCTGTCGAAGATTCCGGGGGTCGCGAATATCCGCTCCAGCTTTGCCCTCAAGCAGGTGCTTTACAAGACGGCCCTGCCGCTGCCGCCCAACGGGCTGACGCTCTCAGAACCTAGATAACCCGCTTCAATGTTCAGCCTGAGGAGTGGCGAAACTGACAAACGTCAGGTTCGCGCCACACTCGATCAGGGAATTGATCAACGCCGACATGGCTGCGCCGCTGAAATGCTCCGTCATGTCGCAAGCACTTGCCCAGTAACCGCTCAGAATCCACAGACAATCCTCATTGGCGCTTCGGCCAAGCGCATACCCAAGGCATCCTGGCGCGCTCTGAAGCTGGGCAATGTGCAGCTTCACACGGCTCTCGAAAAACGGATCCGTGTCTTCGATGAAACGAATTTCCAATGCATTCATGGCATTGATATGCATTACAGCACTCTCCCGCGAAACCCGAGCCATGCATTCAGGTGGTTGATTTCTATCCCGGTAGTGAACTTAACGATCAAGCCGCTTCATGACTATAAGGTTCAGCCGAATGCACTCATGAACTCCACTCATCAATAAGCCATTCACGCCAGAGGTCACGCCCCTAAACTTCGGGCCAGACAGGCCGAAAACAAGATAGTCAGATGCTTTCAGATGCCCGAAAAGAGGGAAAACGTCGTTGTGTGACGGGTCAATCTCGCTGATCAGGCCTTAATCCTGGATACATCCTGTAATATTTAGCTTGCTATCAATGGCAGGAAAACGCTCTCATTTTCAGGTTAACGGCTCCCAAAAAGCGCTTTCTGGATTACATCAGGCTCGACAGGACAGGCAGGACAAGGCTCTAGAACGTGATGGCAACTCGCACCAAAGGTTCACATTATGCGAAAATACCGAGTCATCGCCGACTTGGAGAGCCTGACAGAACATGGCAGCATGCGCGCGCTCGCCAGATCTGACGATGATGAGCTTATGACACGCAGGTCACCGTAGCATGTCGCGGCAGCCTTGATGACGGACCAAGACACCCCAGACGTGTCTATGCGTACCGACCAGGCGTCGCAACTCCGTGAGGAAGCTGATGGGTATGGCTTGCGAGTGCAGGCAGATGTCTTTTCTGCACGAGAGCCGTACCAACAGAACTATGTGTCACTCAAGCCGCTGAAGCCAATGATGATAAGAAGTCAGCGCAGGAGGACATAAAAGTGAGGTCTAAAGCGTTATTGTATTGGCCTTGTATGTCCATCTCTAGTCCTTGTGGGTGTGAGAGTTTGTCGCATGCGGCATAGCATGCGACACGCCATGGCTCCCATAAACAGAAGTAGAGAGCGGATGGCGTTTATCATATGGATCACAGTATGTTGAAGAAAATGAACACGGCTCTGCTGGGCCTGGCTATGTCGATGGGTCTCATGCCCTTGCATGCGGCTGAAGCAAAAAAAGTAGACGTTTTGCTCATCGGGGGGGGAATCATGAGTTCGACCCTGGGTATCTGGCTCAATGAGCTGGAGCCAGGCTGGTCGATCGAAATGGTTGAACGTCTTGATGGCGTCGCACAGGAAAGCTCGAACGGCTGGAACAACGCCGGTACTGGTCACTCTGCCCTGGCCGAGCTGAACTACACGCCAGAAAAAGATGGCAAGATCGACGTCTCCAAGGCCATCGAAATCAACGAATCCTTCCAGATCTCCCGCCAGTTCTGGGCGTGGCAGGTCAAGAACGGTGTGTTGAAAAACCCGCGTTCGTTCATCAACTACACCCCGCACATGAGCTTCCTGTGGGGCGACAAGAACATTTCGTTCCTGAAAAGACGCTATGAAGCACTGAAGGTCAACCCTCTCTTCAGCGCCATGCAGTACTCCGAAGATCAGGAGCAGATCAAGAAGTGGGTTCCGCTGATGATGGAAGGGCGTGACCCGAACCAGAAGATCGCGGCTACCTGGACTCCGATCGGTACTGACGTGAACTTCGGCGAAATCACTCGCCAGTTCGTGGGCCACCTGAAGAACCAGCCTAACTTCAATCTGCAACTGTCGAGCGAAGTTGAAGACATCAAGCGTAATGCGGATGGCTCGTGGCGCGTGTCCTACAAGAACCTGAAAGACGGCAAGGAAACCGAAACCGACGCCAAGTTCGTGTTCATCGGTGCTGGCGGTGGTGCACTGCACCTGCTGCAGAAGTCCGGCATTCCTGAAGCCAAGGAATACGGTGCATTCCCTGTTGGTGGTTCGTTCCTCGTGACCGAAAACCCACAGATCGCCGATCTGCACATGGCCAAGGCCTATGGTCAGGCTTCGGTTGGTGCACCTCCAATGTCGGTTCCTCACCTGGACACCCGCGTACTGGATGGCAAGCGCGTTATCCTGTTTGGCCCATTCGCGACCTTCTCCACGAAGTTCCTGAAAGAAGGCTCTTATCTGGACCTGCTGACCAGCACCACCCTGCACAACGTCTGGCCAATGACCCGGGTAGGCATCAAGGAATACCCACTGGTTGAGTACCTTGCCGGCCAGCTCATGCAGTCCGATGATGATCGCTTCGCAGCCCTGAAAGAGTACTTCCCTAACGCCAAGAAAGAAGACTGGCGTCTGTGGCAGGCAGGTCAGCGCGTTCAGATCATCAAGCGTGATGAAGAGAAAGGCGGCGTCCTGAAACTGGGTACCGAGATTGTCAGCTCCAAGGACAACAGCATTGCCGGCCTGCTGGGCGCATCGCCAGGTGCATCGACCGCAGCTCCGATCATGCTGGGCGTTCTGGAGAAGATCTTCAAGGACAAGGTTGCAACCCCTGCCTGGCAGGAAAAGCTGCACCAGATCATCCCAAGCTACGGCACCAAGCTGAACGATCATCCTGATCAGGTTGCCAAGGAATGGGCTTACACCAGCGAAATCCTGCAACTGCCAGCACCTCCAGCTGTTGGCGCTGCAGCACCGGCTCCGGCAGCAACACCTGCCAAGCCACGCGAAAGCAACGCAGCGACTGATATGGCGCTGTAATGCCAAAGCCCCATCAAACCTGGTTTGATGGGGCTTTTTTCTGTAGCCGGGAAATACCGCTTTACCGCCTCCCCTACCTTCCCTCCTGACGCCTACTTCGCGAACAACTGCCCCATATCCTTGAACGCCTTGAACTCCAGTGCGTTGCCACAAGGGTCAAGCAGAAACATCGTCGCCTGCTCACCCACCTGCCCCTTGAAGCGGATGTAAGGCTCGATCACGAAACGAGTCTCGAACGACCTCAAACGCTCGGCAAGCGCTTCCCACTGCTCCCATTGCAACACGATGCCAAAGTGCGGAACAGGCACGTCATGCCCGTCCACCGGATTGCTATGCGCACTTTCCTGCACTGCGTTCTTCGGCGCTTCGTGAATCACCAGTTGGTGGCCATAGAAATTGAAATCGACCCAGTGATCACTGGAGCGCCCCTCTTCCAGACCAAAAACCTGACCATAGAAGGAACGCGCAGCCGCAAGGTCGTAGACGGGAATCGCAAGGTGAAAGGGAGAAAGACTCATCGAAAACTCCAGGCTTTTGGTTTTTATCAACCGCAAGGGCTTGCTTGCGGCTGTTCAAGTGCTGGAGAAATCATAGAAGCCGCGACTCAACAATAAAATCAATATATATTTCTCAGGCTGACAAAAGAGATTTATCAATGATTCGTGAGCTGAAAACCCTTGTGGCGGTCGCACAGGAAGGCACTTTCGCCGCCGCCGGGAACCGGATCGGCCTGACACAGGCTGCCGTCAGCGCACAGATGCAACGTCTCGAAACCGAACTTGGCTATCAGCTATTCGACCGCAAGGGCCGCTCGGCACAGCTCAATCGAATGGGACATCAGACCCTCCTGCAAGCCCAGGAACTGATCCGCCTCTACAACAACCTTGGCTCGACAGCCAGCGGACAACCCGAGAGCATACTGGTCAATATCGGCGCAATTGCCTCGGTCCAGCGCTCACTGCTCCCCGATGCACTGGCAGCCTTCCACCGCCAATGGCCTCAATGTCGCACCCGCGTCATACCGGGTGTATCCATGCAACTGGTTAACCTGGTGGATGCCGGCGAAATCGACATGGCAGCCATCATCCGCCCACCCTTCGCACTGCAAAGCGACCTGCGCTGGACCGCCCTGGCCAGCGAACCCTATCGCCTGATCGTCCCAAGCCACCTGCCCGGCGATGACTGGGCCGAACTGCTGTCCACCCAGCCCTTGATCCGCTACGACCGCACCTCGTTCGGCGGCCGACAGGTCGACCGCTTCCTGCGCCAGATGCACTTCACCTTGCGCGAAGCCTGCGAGCTGGATGAACTGGAAGCCATCATCAAACTGGTCGCCAATGGCGTAGGCGTGGCACTGGTTCCCCAGACAGCCGACCACCGGCAATGGCCCGCTGAAGTGCGGGCGCTGGATTTAGGCGCACACACGTTTCATCGCGATGTGGGGTTGGTACATCGGGCCAGGGAGAGCTTGAGCGAGCCGGTAAGGTTGTTGATTGAGCTGGTGGAGGGGTTGGTGCAGGTGCGTAGATAGACCACGACAATTCTTCAGAAAAGAACCGGTTTTCTTCAAAAAGCCCGTAAGTCGAAAGACTCTGTAGATATCTGCCGTAAAAAACACAAACTGAAACGATTAACCTACTGGTTTTCCTTATGCTTTACAGATATTTTCCCGCGATTCCAGCAGGGCATGTGCTCTGACAGCCTTCTAGGTCATCTTGCAGGTGTTTATGAGTACCCCGGTCCAGCGCCCTAAAAGCAAAGCTTTTTTTCTTGGGCTGGCGTTTTGTCTGTTGCTGAGCCTGGGCATTACTTTGGCCTTGATCTGGCTTCCCGACCAGTACCCGGCCAATAGTTACATCGAACTCGCCCTGATCATCCAAACACTTTTTCTGGGCAGCCTGTGCATCTCCACACACCTGCGCCAAAAGCAGTCGCAGGCGCAGTTCGACGAACTGATTGCGCAGAAAAACCAGATCAGCTTCTTGAATGCACGCATCACCAACCTGATCAATGCCGCCACCCAGGTTGCCGTCGTCACGACTAACGCGCAAGGAGAGACAAAGCTTTTCAGCGATGGTGCCCAGGCCATGTTCGGCTTCAACCGCGAGGAGATGCTTGGCCGCAATAATGTTCAGATGCTTTATGTAAAGGAAGAAATCGATGCACGCCGACAATTGCTAACCGACCCCGCCCTTCTTGCACTGACTGACAAACAGCTCATTCGCAAGCTCTCCAACGACGACAACGAGGTCAGCAAACCAACCGAATGGACTTATCGGCGCAAAGACGGCAGCCAGTTCACCGGCGAACTGCGCCACGCCCGGTTCAGCGACGCAAATAGCGGTGAAGTCGAACACATCAGCGTGATCATTGACGTCAGCGAGCGCATCGAATTACTCAACAGCGTCCGAAAAAGCAAGGCACTGCTCACGCAGTTGACCCAACACATCCCGAACATGCTGTACCAGTTTCATTTACGAGCGCCTGGCGAAGGCTACTTTTCATTTTGCAGCCCCAGCATTGAAGACATCTTCGAGTTGAGTGCCGAAGCAGTCATCGGCGTTGACTTCGCCGATAATCCACTCTTCAAGCGCCTGCATCCCGATGACTTGCCATTGATCAGGGCAGTTTCTGTGGCATCAGTGGAAACAGGCGATGGCTGGATGTGTGATTTCCGCGTAGTGCTACCCGTTAAAGGCGTGCGCTGGCTACGCGGAGATGCCCATGCCGAGCGCCAGCCGGACCAGACATTCATCTGGTACGGCTCGTTCAGTGACATTACCGAACTCAAGGACCGAGAAGAAAAACTTCAGACCCAAGCCGTCACCGACGAATTGACCGGCATCTATAACCGCCGTCATTTCATAAGTTCGCTGGAACAACTGGTGGACACCGGTAAACGCTACACCACCCCTTTCTCGCTGATCACATTTGACCTGGACCACTTCAAATCAATCAATGACCGATTCGGCCATGGAGTGGGCGATACCGTATTGCAACAAGTCTGCACACTGATTCGCCAGCGCCTGCGCTCCAGCGATATTTTTTGCCGAATCGGCGGAGAAGAATTGGCAATCCTTTGCCCGCTAACCTCACATGCAGACACTGGAAAACTGGCCAACATGCTGTGCCAGGCATTAGCTAATCATGAAATCGATGTCGCTGGCCGCGTCACCGCCAGTTTCGGTTTTGCCACCTGGACGAAAGACCTGAGCGCCGAAGAACTGCTGAGCCTTGCCGACATGGCCAGTTACAACGCCAAGAAGAATGGGCGCAACCGGGTCGTAGGGGCCTAGGGGCCGTCATCCATAGTTCACGACCAATAGCCAGCAACAGTGCAGGCACGGGGACACGCATACATTTCATGGGGATGCAGAGCTGGCGACAGCAAGAAAATGCATCCCCTGTATCATCACCCGAACCGGATCACTGCTTCAGATCCGTCATCAGCTTGTCAGTGAGCAGATCGATAGCGCGATTGAACGCCGAACGCAGTGCCTCGGGGTCAGCAGCATACCTTTCTGGAGTAAATGCCTTGTCATTACCGGCGCTCATTGCGGTGATGGTTTCAAAGTTACGCCATATCTGCTCATCGCCACGCCTCATGACAGCGACGACGCCCATCGTCGGATAAAGCTCTTTGCTGAAGTTGACCAAAGACACTCCCCATTGGCCGCCTCTCAACTCGATTGTTGCATCTGCACTCGCTTCATCTGCAACGACGACAAAGAGCTTCTCCTGCGCAATTCTTGCCTTGAAGCGATCACGCAGCATGACCCCAACATCAATACCGTTACGCTGCATATTGAGCAGTATGGCTTCTCTTGGGGTGATCCCGGCTTGTGCGGACGACAGACTCGTGCTGGACAGGACAGTCGGATAAAGAGAAGTACCAGAGGCTGCATTGGCCCCTGCGCTCATACCCGCCTCCCAGGCTTGAGACATACTGTTGAATTGAAAATATTGCGGCGAAAACTCTACCGGGGTAAGCCAGACGGTTTTAACTCGCTGTCGGTTCTCATGACTAAGATTTTTGGTTACGCAGCCACACAACATAATGTGAGGCACAACAATACAGTCATGCGTCCGCTTGAAAAGTGCATTACAACTCCCTGAAATTGATATTCATGCACTACTATCACGGGTACGTTACACGAATGGTATCGGCTGCTGAAGCAAGCGCATAACGAAGGTGCAATATGGACAGCATGCGTGCCACCTTGGCCAAGATCAAAGCAGCCGAGAGCCGAAGAGGCAATAAGCCTCCTCGGCGACTCAGTATCAGGTAAACAGGTCGACACCCAGCTGGAAAGCGACCCAGAGCGCCAGGCATGTTGCGAAGAACAATGCGATATTTTCAAACAGGTTATTGCGATATTTCTTGTCCAGCAGCGACTTCTGGTTGGACATGATCAACAGGCCCAGCGAAATGACCGGCAAACCAATGATGTTCAGCGCACTGACCCCAATGGTCAAGGTCACGAAATCCGGCATGCCAGGCAGCGACCAGATCAATGGCGTTACCAGAATGAACAGCATGAACCACTTATGCATGGGGTCATGGTGAAACTCTTTACCGTACCTCTCGCGACGAGCAGGACTGACATGCTGGAACGCATCGGTAATCAACATCGGGAATGCAGTGGTTTTTCCTGAAATACTGGCGAACAGAGTCGCGAATACGCCAATAAAGAACACATACCAACCAGCGGGGCCAAAGAACATTTCCAGCGCCTTGCCCAAGTCACCCAGGGTCTTCACCTCGATACCGTTTGGCCGCAGAATTTCCGCTCCGACAATCCAGATGGCCAGGTTAATGACGATCCCGACGCACACGGCAAACAATAAATCGTTACGCTGAACACGCTTGTGCTGAGGCCCTACCCAGCCCTTCTGGCGCATGACATAGGGATGCACGAAGTTTGCAATGGAACCTGCAACCGCGCCGATCACCGATACCGCAACCAACAGCGCGCCATGCACACCTTCATCCGGCGGGATACTGAAACCAATGGTGCCTTTGACAATACCCACAACATCCGGGCCGGACATGACAGCCAAGGCGATAAAGGCCAGGGTCATGACAGCCAACAACAACTTCATCACGCCTTCGATCATTGAATAGATGTTGCGACCGACCAGCATCCATACAGCCAGCACCACCGCTACCGAACAGAGCAATGGGTGGTCGATCTTGAACAGCATCGCCAGCGACTCACCTGCCCCTTTGATCATGTAGGCATTCATCAAATGCCCCATCAGCAAGGCATAAACAAGCATGAACCAGGCAAAAAAGGGATTCAGTTGCGCATAACCCTGAAGGATTGTCATGCCTTGGTTGTTGCACAACTGGAAGCGAGCAATGATGTTTACGATCAGGTATCTCAACAGCAGAGAAACCGCCAACACCCACATCATCGCGTAACCGTAATTCGCTCCTGCGACAGACGACGTAATCAGATCACCTGCACCTAGCCAGGACAGTACGGCAATGATGCCCGGCCCCAGCAGTTTCAGCATTCGTGTAAATCGATTTTGTGCGCGCCCGGATGCCTGACCTTCAACGGAAGGAATGCTTGCCATAGAGGATGTCTCCATTATTGTTTTTGTTAGATCCATAGCAGTCGAACACAACTCATTAGACGTCGTACAACACTTCTGAAGAAAATGTGTTTTTAGATATTTCAATCCCAGGGTGTCAGACTTCATTCTAGCCAGCCGAAAAACTCTTCAAACATTCTATAAAGCAGCCTACAAGCCTCATCCTCCGACAAGCCTGCCTCAATAACCAAGCACTCACCCCGCTCCTTGTATACAACTTTCCACTCACTACCGTCCTGCACAATAGAATATGACTCACTTTGAGCAGCCAAAGACCCAAGCGAGTAAAAAATCTCATTCACCCCCTTACGAATTAGGATTTCTTGCAACTGTTCAATATTCACGATGAATCAACCTCACATATCCGCTCTTAGGATCAAGATAACTTATGCCTCCGGGAAGCTCTAATTGCCCCCCCATACCTCGCTGACCAAACCATGGAAGAACTCGACTTTGGATAACATAAAGCGCTGGCCTAACCACGTGCTGCTGGCCCCCATAGCCCCCCCCCCCGCATATCCTGCAATTGTTGCTCCTATTGCCGACGCAGCGACATTTCTCCAACTAAATGTCGTATCAAGCCCCACAATACGATTGGCGATTTGACTGCTTGCATAGTTGAACGTACCCAGCGCAGCATAGCCACTGCCGTAGGCTCTACCCGTCTTCATTGCCTCAGCAGCAGTACTCGCCCAAGCACCAAGACTTCCTGTCTGAGCCAGAGTACCGAAGCCAGCTGGCCTCCCCCCACATCCAGAACTAGCTAGTCGGGTCACGTTCCGGCTCTTTCAGTACCTGCACGCGAGCTTCATCACAGTGGATCACCTAGCGGGCGGCAAGCATATCGGGGGGAGATGGGCGAAACAGCCATGTCCGAAGCCAGCAAAGCCATTTCCAGCATGACCGAGCGAGCGCCCTGGGTGTCGATCAGCACCAGATCGAAGTCATCGGCAAACGCCGCCACCAGATTCTTTAGTCGCAGACGCCCATCGGCCGCATGCAGCAACAGGTTGCTGAGCTGGTTGAAAGGATCGTTGGAGAGGATCAGAGACAGGTTGGGGATGCAGGTGCGGCTGACGATCTGCTCGAAGCGGGTTTCGTTATGAGCGATAAGCTCGTAGATACCGCCTGGAGCCTCATGGTCGAGCCGATAAAACGACGACAACGAAGGCTGGGTGTCGAGGTCAATAAGCAGGGTACGAAGATTGGCATCGGCGCAGAACGCGCCCAGATTGGCGGTGACCGTGGTTTTTCCAGGTCCGCCCTTGGTTGAAACGATAGATACGATTCTCATGATGCACGCCTCTAAATCGATTGATTAGAGACGGCGCCGGATCGTCAAAACAGGGCACGCGACTTTGTTTCCGGATGTAAAAAAACAAGGTCTTGGACGTTTTCACTTCTGAAAGCCCAATGACGTATCAGCTGTCATTGGTATGCGCTTTCAGCAGAAACGACGCAAGACCTTGATTTATATCCTAAAATTCTGGCTCCACGACCTGGACTCGAACCAGGGACCCAGTGATTAACAGTCACTTGCTCTACCAACTGAGCTATCGCGGAATGAGCGCTATCTTACTGATTAAAATAGGTAAGTCAAGCATCCCCTTGAAAAAATATTGAGCATAAACAGTCATTTGCAGGCGCAGGGTTTCGTCGTGGGTTTGCTGTGGCGTAGTGTGTTCGCTTGCCCCCGCAACGCTTATCACAGAAAGGAGAACGAGATGACCCAGGCTAACCGTCTTGAAACGTTGTTCCCCACCGCTGACGACATTCCGGAGCAGTACCGTACAGGCCCGGCCATCGAGCAGCGGGAATATCTGGTCAATGGTGTACTGCAATCATGGCAAGGGCCTCTGGCTCCGGTGCGCAGTCCGGTTTGTCTGAGAAGTGCAACGGGGCTTGAGTCGGTGATTCTGGGCAGTACGCCGCTGCTGGATGCAGAAACGGCCATGACGGCACTCGATGCTGCGGTTCAGGCTTATGATCGTGGCCAGGGTCGCTGGCCGACAATGCGTGTGGTGGAGCGCATTCAGCATGTAGAGTCGTTCCTCAAACGCATGCGTGAACAACGCCAGGCCGTGGTGAATCTGCTGATGTGGGAGATCGGCAAGAACCTCAAGGACTCGGAAAAGGAGTTCGACCGTACCTGCGATTACATCGTCGACACCATCAATGCCCTGAAAGAACTGGACCGCCGCTCCAGTCGTTTCGAGCTGGAACAGGACACCCTTGGCCAGATCCGTCGTGTACCGCTTGGCGTGACGCTGTGCATGGGGCCTTACAATTATCCGCTCAACGAAACCTTCACCACCCTCATTCCGGCCCTGATCATGGGCAATACCGTGGTCTTCAAGCCCGCAAAGTTCGGCGTGCTGCTGATTCGTCCGCTGCTTGAAGCCTTTCGGGACAGCTTTCCGGCCGGGGTCATCAATGTGATCTACGGGCGCGGCAGGGAAACGGTCAGTGCCTTGATGGCCACCGGCAAGATCGACATCTTTGCCTTTATCGGCACCAACAAGGCCGCCAGCGACCTGAAAAAGCTGCATCCCCGCCCTCACCGCCTTCGTGCCGCGCTGGGGCTGGATGCAAAAAATCCCGGCATCGTGCTGCCCGATGTGGATCTGGATAACGCCGTCAACGAAGCGGTGACCGGTTCGCTGTCTTTCAATGGTCAACGTTGCACAGCCCTGAAGATCCTCTTCGTTCATGAGGATGTGGTGGATGGTTTTCTGGAGAAGTTCCAGCAGAAGCTGGCACAGTTGAAGCCCGGCATGCCTTGGGAGCCTGGCGTGTCCCTTACGCCACTGCCGGAGCCAGGCAAGACTGACTACCTGCAAGGCCTGGTTGTCGACGCCACGGCAAAGGGTGCCCGGGTCGTCAATGAAGGCGGCGCAGACTTCAGCGAAACCTTCTTCTACCCTGCCCTGCTGTACCCCGTGACACCGGACATGCGCGTCTACCACGAAGAACAGTTCGGCCCGGTCGTGCCGGTAGTCGCTTATCGGGATCTGCAAACCGTGATCGACTATGTGCTCGACTCCGACTTCGGCCAGCAACTGAGCATATTCGGCAATGACTCTACCCAGGTCGGACGACTGGTGGATGCCTTTGCCAATCAGGTGGGCCGGATCAATATCAACGCCCAATGCCAGCGAGGCCCGGACCAGTACCCGTTCAATGGCCGCAAGAATTCCGCCGAGGGCACCCTGTCGGTTCACGATGCCTTGCGCGTGTTCTCGATCCGTACGCTGGTAGCGACCAAGTTCCAGGACAGCAACAAGACACTGATCAGCGACATCATCCGTAACCGGGAGTCCAGCTTCCTGACCACCGACTATATCTTCTGAAGTCCGGAATCAGGGGCGCAGTGCAAGGCTGCGCCCCTGACAATGCAGTGGCAGAAAGACATAAATCGCATTTGATAATGATTATCGAAAACAGGTAGCATGCCCACTTTCGGGCAGGACATGTCGCACCTCCCCACGCGATACGAGCACTAACCTCCGTGGATTCGTCCGCCAGCAAACTCGACCTTTATATGGCGCATCGCTCTGCCTTGGTGGACTATGCCGCGCCCATCGTAGGCTGCCGTGCTCGCGCCGAAGATGTGGTCCAGGAAGCCTGGCTGCGTTTCAATGGTCGCCCCAATCAAGACACCACCATCGACCATCCGGTCGGCTATCTGTATCGAATCGTACGAAACCTGGCCCTGGACCTGACACGCAGTATTGCGACCGAAAAACGCCAGCCCGACGGCGACACCCTGCTGGCGGAGCTACCAGCCGCTACTGCGTCCCCCGAGCAGGAAGCGGTCAGCCATGATGAGCTGCAACAAGTCTCTGATGCGCTGGCGCAATTGCCGGAACGAACCCGCATGGCTTTCGAGATGCATCGTCTCGGTGGCTACACCCTGCAACAGATCGCAGCAGCTCTGGGTATCTCGGTCGGGCTGACTCACCAGTTGGTACATGATGCCTTGAGTCATTGCGCAGCCTGGCTGGAGCGAGGCAATGGCTGAGCCCCGTTCAAAGAATTTTCAGGAAAATCTGAAAAAAAACACGAGCCAAACGTCTTTTGCAGAAGGGAGCCATAGTGTGCGACCCTCTCACGCCTTTTCTACAGCTGGAGTCTTGCCGGACATGCCGCAAGCCGAACCTCGCCAAGCTCGTCTGGATATTGCCCTGGATTGGCTGATGCGTGTCCGGCAGGGGCCCGACGATGCTCGCTTGCAGGCTGAGCTTCAGGACTGGCTGCAGGCCGCACCGGAAAATGCCGAAGCCTTGCTCAAGGCCGAACGTGTCTGGAGCCTGACCGGCCAGCTTGCTCCGGCAACAGCTCATAAATGGCCTCCGGTTCCACCTGTAGCGACAGCTCCTGTACCACCCGCACCTTTCGTCGCCCGCCCAAGACGCCGACGCACCTTGAGCTGGGCCGTTGGCGGAGCGCTTGCTGCCTGCCTCGTGGCTGCCGTGGCTCCCAGTCTGAATACTGCCTTGCAGGCGGACTTCCAGACCGCCAGCGAGCGACGCGAAATCCAGTTGCCGGACGGCAGCCGCGCAGTGCTCGACAGCAACAGCGCCATTGCCTTTGAATTCACGGCCACCCGTCGCGATATTCGCCTGCTGTGCGGGCAAGCCTTTTTCGAGGTCAAGCCTGATCGCAGCAAGCCCTTCAATGTACGCGCACAAGACCTCGACGTGACCGTCACCGGCACAGCCTTCAATGTCGATCTGGAAGCGAAGAATATTGAAGTTGGCGTACAGCATGGCTCGGTAAAGGTCATTGAGCGCGGTTCAAACCGAATCCTGAATCCAGGCCTGAGCGCAGGCCAGCTACTGGACTTCAACCGCAGCACCGGCCAGGCAAAACTGCAAACCCTGCCTGCCAATCGCATCGCCACCTGGCGTAACGGCCAGCTAGTCGCCGACAACGCCCGCATGGCCGATATAGTGGGCGAACTGCGCCGCTACCTGCCCGGCACTCTCTGGCTGAAAGACTCGCAACTGGCCGAGAAACGCATTACCGGCGTGTACGACACCAGCAACCCCGAGGCCGCATTGCGTGCAATGGCGCAGCCCCATGGGGCGAAGATTGAAAGCTGGGGACCTTGGGTGCTGGTGATCTCGCGGTAGTTTTGAAACGGAACACTGCTTTACTGACTGATCCGGTAATGAAACGTGTTCTTCACCCCCGAAACCGTCACCGCCTTTCCCTCCACAATCCGCGGCTGATACCGGAAGGTTTCCGCTGCGGTCATTGATGGCCTGATAAAAAGCGGATGACAGGTACCTTGAACCTGTGGGTTGACGACGCGGCCTTGAGGGGAAACGTCGTAGATAACGGTGCAGTCGCCTTCGATGCCTTTGTCCAGCGCGCGCTGGGGATAGTCGGGGGCTTCTTTGCTCAGGGGCTGGTATTGGCTGCTGTCGACGGAGGCTGCCGTCTGTTGCTGGGCCTGGCGGGCGCGTTCAGCGGTTTGTCTGGCCTGTTCGGCCTGGTATTGTTGCTCGGCCTGCTGCTGCGCCACGCGCTGTTGTTCCTGCTGACGCTGCTGCTCGGCCTCCTGAGCATGTTGCCGTTGCTCGCGCTTTTGCTCTTCGACGCGCCCCAGCACATAGCACAGGAGCCTGAAGGCTCGAACTCCAGAGTCATGCTGGTCATTGCGGAGCCTCGGTCACCAGTCACAGATACGTCACACCACTGCGCTGATGAACACTTGAGTATCTAGACGCTCGGTCACCAGTCAGGTTTGCGCTCCTGCATGCCTTCCAGGCTGAGGGCGTTACTCAGTGCCGCAGGGTCAAGATCGCGAACACGTTAAACATATTGTTGATGTGCCTTGTAGTCATGATCGGCTAGACGCACTCCATATCGGGCACATGACGTCGTTACTGACTGCACCAACATTTGGTCTATTGGCATCTTTGGGATGGCACGACCGAGGAATTGGCCCCTTTCTACTTGCCTCAATAACCACTATGCATTGAGCTCAGAGTAGATAAATGTCATTTTGATATCACCAGCATAGCAATACATAATCGGCAGCTTGTTTGCGGTAGACGCCCTACGGATGACTAGGGGCCATTGATGCATCGTGCAAGGAGATTTTGATGCAAGAACAATCGATAGATCTGCTACGTGATGAGGCTCGCAGGCTTCTCAGCCTGGAGCTAGGCCTGCTGCACCACGTGAAAGAAGGCGAAGGTGTGCTGTCCGATGATCAGGCTGATGAGCACCAGACCTTCAGCAAAGCGAACATCGTCAAAGAGATTGATTACCTCGAAGGCGAGCTGCTCAAGGTCGGTGAGTTAAAGATGGTTCTGGCCGTCGTAGGCACCATGAAAGCCGGTAAATCGACCACAATCAATGCCATCGTAGGCCATGAAGTACTGCCTAACCGAAACCGGCCAATGACTGCGCTGCCGACGCTGATCGAGCATACCCCTGGCCAAGCCAAGCCGGTGTTGGAGCTGAAAAACTGCAAGCCGATCAACGACCTTATTGCGCAGCTTGGCAAAGTAATCTCATCTGACCGAGGTAACGCGTCGCTGCAAAATCTGGAACGTACCGATGACATGCTTGACCTCCTGAAGCTGATTGATCAGCGCGGAAGTTTCAAAGCGTTATATGAGGGGTCGGAAAATATCTTCTGGTTCCTCAAAAGCCTGAACGATCTGGTACGGCTTGCGGCATTTCTGGAGGCTGAGTTCCCTTTTGGCAGCTACTCCAGCATCGACGACTACCCTGTCATCCGTATCGAATTTGCTCATCTCGGCCAGGCGGCTGGCCAAGGAAAGTTGGCATTACTTGATACTCCTGGTCCCAATGAGGCGGGCCAACAACACCTTCGAAAAATGCTCAAGGAACAGTTGAAGAAGGCATCGGCTGTTCTGGCAGTCATGGACTTCACACAGCTCAAGTCTGACGCCGATGAGCAGGTGCGAAAGGAGCTAGATGAGATTGCCGATATTGCCGAAGGGCGACTGTTTGCATTGGTGAACAAGTTCGACCAAAGGGACCGCAACGGCGACAATGCTGACCAAACACGTACCTTCGTGGCCGAGTCGTTGATGAATCGCAGGCTCGATGCAGCAGATGTCTATCCAGTCTCTTCGCGCTGGGGATATTTGGCCAGCCGCGCCCAACAGGAAATTGCCAACCACGGCAAGCTCCCTGAGGCCAAGAGAGGCCAAAATGCCTGGATCGAAGACTTCGGCCAGTTGGTGCTAGGCATGGAATGGGAAGACGCCTTGCAAGACACCGAACTTGTACAACGCGGTGCCAGTCACCTTTGGAAAAAATCAAATTTCGCCGAGCCACTGGAGAAAGTGATCTTCAAGGCCCACCGGCAGGCAGCGGTCATGGCGTTGTCCTCTGCGGCATCGAAACTGCTTGATACGGCGACCCGACTTGCACGTTTCCTAGAAGTGCGTGATACCGCTTTGGCCAAGAGCGTCGAAGAACTTCAAGAGCAGATTGGGTCGCTGCGCGATGACATTGCGATGATTGATCGCCTGGAACAGGACAGCGAGGAGTCTTCGCAGAACGCGCTGGCGGAAATCAAGTGCGAGATGAGCATGACCTTCACCAAATTGGCGGAGGATATCAAGCATGAGGTCAGCGAAGGGTTCAAAGCGGGAAAGCAGCAAGAGCAGCAACAAGCCGTCGCTCGAATTCAAGAGCAGCCCATACCAATCATTGCAGGACTCCTCAAGGGAGCGCTTAGCACTTGGTTGGGCGGCGAACGGGCTCGTCGCACACGCAACGGTTTCGATTTCGATTTCGACGAAAAAAGCCCTGTCATCAATTTCGATAAGCGGTCTGAGGCTGAAGCGCTGCTGAAAAAAATCGAAGACGGTGTGCAAAGCATCATTAGCGGTGGTGAAGTCGAACTAGTAAGACGTATGAGTGAAATCCTTAAGGATTTTCGCATCACTTTCGCAGAGGCTATCGAAGCCAAAGCCAACCAACTGATCGAAGGCCTGAATGAGCGGCTCAAACGCAGCGGTTTTGCCATCGATGTGAACATCCCGGATACGACGCCGCTGACTCTCAAGTACACCGCTGGCGAGATTCTGCATGACTCGGTGGATAGCAAACACCGTAACGTCTCGCGCTCTCGCCGCAGCAAAGGGCCATGGGGCACCATTTGTAGCTGGCTCGGTACCTCTGACTGGGGCTGGGAAGAGTACACGGTCAAGCAGAGCTATTATGCAGTCGATATCAATAAAGTCCGCAAAGCAATCGACGCATCAATTGAGCAGTTGTTCAAAGACTTAGAGGTCTCTGCTGCGGACACCATCGCTCAGCCGCTCAATGAGGGGCTTCACACCTTCTTCGAGCAACTCAAAGGCAGTATCGAAAGCATTCGAAGCGACTTGCAACAGAGTATTCGCGATCAGGAGCGCAGCCAGGACGAGCAAATTGCATTGGCTGGCTTGCTTTCCAGTTACAAGCGCGAAGTCATGCCCATCAAGCGCGACAGCGAGGAGCTACTACGAGATGCGAGCCCGGAAGGGGTATTAGCATGAGCGAAGCGCAAAACGATGAATTAATTGGTGAAATGAGCCATCTGTTGACCTGCCTTCCAGAAAAGTTCGTGGTGGACTTCGCCAACGGTATCGATGTGTCGCGCGAGCGGCAGCGGCATATGTCGACACGGACCGGGATGTTCGATCGCCTTTATGATGGATTTACTGGCAAAACAGCTCGAAACCAAGCGGAAATTAATGCAAGCCTAACCGATGGTGTCGAGGGGGCACTGAAGTGGCTAGGCGAGCTGACTCAATCGATGGCCAAGAGCAACCGCGCCATCTATCAGGTGCAAACTCGCGTCAATAGGCTGAAGCAGGATCTAGCTACACTCGCTAACTATTCAGCCGATACTCGCTACGCGTTGGAGCAACTTTCTCAGCACTTGGGCGACCGATGCAGTGCTTTGGAATTGAAGGTTGCGCAAATTGATAGCACCCAACGTGCACAATTACACCTCGAGAGTGTGATGGCCAAGTGGGGGGCGGGCCGGTTCGCTGGTCTCAGCCTCACCGGACGCTGCTATGCGGTGTTTGAGGAGTTACGCTGGGGAGCATTCGGCGATCACTACCAGGCCATTTCTGGTACTGACCGTCAGCAGTTGCTGGAAAACTTGGCTAACCGGTCAATCATACAGTTGAGCCTTGAAGCCAAGGTGGGACAAGGAGAGCGTATTGCTACCCGCAACCGCTGGCTGGCGCGGCCATCGCTAGACGGACGATGGAGCGTAGGCGAAGAGACGCTTTCTTATCTGGGTGATTGGTCTTGCCCTGATCGCTCGCCAATGACCTATGCAATTTCGCAGATGCCTGATGAGCTGCCACTCCGGGTGCCTCTGCTGGGTTCTGCACGGCGTATGGCTGAAGGCTTGGTCAGTGAATTGTTTTTGGAGACCTCAGCATGAGTGCATCCCTGAAAGTGGGCTTGGTACTGTCGGGGGGCGGAGCGAAAGGTGCATACCAAGTTGGTGTGCTGAAAGCCCTGCGTGAACTGGGTACTCGTATTGATGCGGTTTCAGGTGCAAGTATCGGAGCACTCAATGGGGGCATTCTCGCGTCAGCGCCTTCACTGGATGTTGCAGTTGAGCGTCTGGAGCAATTGTGGGGGCGCTTGAGTAAAAACTCCCCTTTGACTATGAAAGTACCCGGCTATGTGTCATTGCTGGTAGCTGCAGGATTACGCATGAACGGCGCGCCAGCCATTCTTGCTGCTGCTCATGGTGCCAAGAGGCTAGCCCAACACTTTGATGTCGAGCTCCCCGAGTGGCTGGATAGCTGGGAAGACGGCTTTCTAGACGACAAACCGTTGCAGCAACTGATGGATGAGTTCCTAGTCAGCAAATATCTGGAACATGGCCTGCCACTGTACGTTTCTCTGTACAAGAGTCTGGGAGGTGTCGAGGATGTAGCACATGCTGTTTGCGCTGAGCTTGGCTTTGGTGACACACCGCATTCAACGTTTTTTCATGTCCAGTCGATTGCTGATGAGACGGAACAGAAACGCATCTTGCTGGCCTCGGCGGCGCTTCCGTTGCTTTTTAAATCACACCGTCACGAAGGGCAACGCTGGTCGGACGGAGGTCAGGGTGGCTGGCAAAGCATGCAAGGTAATACGCCGATTACCCCCTTGCTGGAAGCTGGTTGCAACCTTGTCATCGTCACGCACCTAAGTGATGGGTCGGTTTGGAGCAGGCAGCGATTCCCAGACGCAACCATTCTGGAGATTCGCCCGACCAAGAGCTTGGCACGTGCGACTGGGCCGTTAGCAGGGGCTCGAGATTTGCTAGGTTTTGATGGAGAGAAGATTCCATCGTGGATCGAACAAGGCTATCAGGACACGCTCCATTGTGTAGGTCGTGTGCTGGATGCACAGAGGGCACGCAATGAGTTGCAAGCTTCGGAAGCGGCTCTGGTTAACATTGACTGCGAGTCCAATCAAGCTGATCAGGTGCTTACCGACGCAATGGCCCGATTGAAGTGAGTTTCGCGAGGGTCGTGGTAATTTTGCCCGTCTCTCGCAACTTAAGAACTCGTGTCAGCACCAATAGTCAACCATCCACAGAAAGTAATGATTAACGTCCAGAGTTTTCCGATTCGACGCTACTGAAAGCCATAACTAGCTGATTCATTGATAAATACCCTATGAGGCATCTCAAAAAACACCAAATTCCAACTCTGCCAAAAACGGGCCATAACAGCCAACAACCGTCCGCCGCCCCCATCACCCAACTGTCACAGTAATCTGTTGTGCTGGCCGGCATTCAGCGCTCCGGGAGCCCGTCAGGCCATATTCAGCATTCTCAAACCCCATCGCGGGAAACTCGCTCTGCTGATGGTCACGGCCAATATGGGGCTGCTCGCTTTTCTGGCTTTTGGCGATATCAAATACGTCAGCGAATGGAAATGGCTGGATCTCATCGGCGAAGGCGGCTCGGCGCTGCTGGCCTTGATCTAGCTGTTTCTGGTGTTATCGACCTGGCGTTGTCGCGCGCTATCGACAGCCACCGCCTGCTCAAAGGCACCGGTCTGTTCTACGAGGACATCATTGCAGGCAAGACACGCCTGAGCCCGCAACAATTCTTCGCCCTGATCGGCAATGCCCAACGGCAGATGGGCGCCGATGACACCAGCTTCCTGTTTGGCCAGCGCCTGTTTCCCGGCCATTACGGTGCAGCCAGTCATGCCTTGCGCCATGCCCGGAATCTGCATCAGGCTCTGGAAATCCTGATCCAGCAGCAGGCGCTGCTCAGCCCGCTGCTGACGCCGCGCTTGGAACTGGACGAGCACTATGCCTATCTCTACTGGCTGGACAGTTGCGGCGCAGGCGAGCAGCAGCGGTTTGTGCTGGAAGCCGGCATGACCGCGCTGATCGCGATGAGTCATCTGCTGGGCGGTGAGCGTCTGCCCTGGGAATGCAGTTTCTGTCATGACGAGCCACGCTATGTCGAGCAGTACTGGGTTCATCTGGGGGAAAACACCTCGTTCGGGCGACCACTGGACATGATGCGCCTTCCCAGAGAATGCCTGACCCGTCAATGGCCTGGCGCGTCTCCGATTGCCGGGCAAGTCGCTCAGCAGGAAGCCAGCGCACAACTGGAAACGCTGGGCATGTACGCCAGCCTGCTGGACCGGATCTACCGTTATCTGCGCGATAACGTGCGTGAAGCACCGAACCTGGATCAGGTCGCCCAGGCTTTCGCCATGAGCCCGGCGACCCTCAAGCGCAAACTGCAGAAACACGGCACCAGTTTCCAGGCCCAGCACGATCTGGCCCGCAAACACGTGGCCCTGCACCTGTATCAGATCAAGGGTCTGAGCAATGAAGCCGTCGCCGAATACCTGAACTTCAATGACCCCGCCAACTTCCGCCGTTCCTTCAAACGCTGGACTGGCAGTACCCCGAAACTGATCCAGCGCCTGTTCAATTTCGACTGAAAACGACCTGAGAATGGCCTCTGCCCGCCCTTCATGAAGTTTTTTCAATTATTTTCTGAAAATTTCCCGAGCTGCCCCGTCCTTTGACTCGCACATAACATTGAGATCAATTCTCATTCAAAAATGCGGGTTTTAAGCCCGTACGGGGACGTGGGATGACACCGAACACTCAGCCATCGCGAAGCCTGGGCACAGCGATTCGCAAACACCTGAATCACGCCACACAACTCAGCGCCTTGAGCCTGTGCTGGATGATCAGCAGCCAGAACGTAATGGCCAGCGAACCGCTGAGCGAGCGTGAGCAAATCCTGCAAACCCGCCATAGTTTTGATATCTCGGTACAAGAACTCTCGGCCGCGCTGATCAGCTTCGGCCAGCAGAGCGGCCTGCAAGTCAGCGTCGACCCGGCCTTGCTGGGCAACCGTTACTCACAAGCCGTACAAGGCCAGATGAGCAGCGAACAGGCCCTCGCGAAACTGCTGCATGGCACTGGCATCGGCTGGGGCTATGAAGATGGCAGCCTGGTGTTTCACCTGACCCGGACCAGCGGCTTCGATGCGCCGATGGAGTTGCAGAGCACGGTGGTGCTGGGTGAGCCGGTAGAAAACAGTTTCCAGGGACAGACCGTGATCGGTCGCAAGGCCATCGAAGCCTTCCCCGGTGCCAATGGCGACATCACCACCCTGCTGCGCATGCACCCAAACGTGCAATTCAACAATGCTCAGCAAAGCTCCAATTCTCCCGGCGAAATCGACCCGGCGGATATCAGCATCAACGGCGCCAAGTTCTACCAGAACAACTTCATGATCGATGGCATCTCGATCAATAACGACCTGGATCCGGGCGAGCACGACTACAACTCCATTCGCCAGTTCGACTCGGCACCCAGCCGTTCACACGGCATTGCGCTGGATGCCGACCTGCTCGAAGAAGTTCGCGTTTACGACAGTAACGTCCCCGCTGAATACGGGGGCTTCAATGGTGGTGTGGTAGACGCCATTACCCGTAAACCCACCCAGGAAATGCATGGCAAGATTTCAGCGTCCATGACACGCTCGGAATGGACCAAATACCACATCAGTGGCGAGGACCAGGAAGGCTTCCAGACCTCCACGGACGAGCAATACCAGCCTCAGTTCGAGAAAACCACTGTGCGGGGCACACTGGAAGGTCATCTGACAGAGAACTTCGGGGCCATTCTCAACTTTTCCCAGAAACGGGCCACCATTCCGCTGAATGTCTACGATAACGGCTACAGAAGTGATACCAGCCCCAATACCAAAGACCAGACACGCCGTATCGACAACTACCTGCTCAAGACCTACTGGAATGCCAGCGAGCGACTGACCCTCGATACCTCGCTGACCTATGCCCCGCAGGAAAATTTTTACTTCCGGGCCAACCGCATCAACTCCGGCTTCACCACAGAAGGCGGTGGCTTTCAGGGCGCGATCAACGCCAAGTGGCAAGGTGACAATGCCGTCTGGACCAATAAACTGGCGCTTACCAACCTGAACAGTTCGCGGGATGCCGAGTCAGACGAATACATCAACTGGTACTTCTCGACCGTAAAGAACTGGGGCAACCCCAACAGCAACACAGCCCGCAGCGCCGAGGGCTCGTCCGGGTCGCTCGAACAGACACAGCGCGGCATCACCTATAACACCAAGGCCGACTGGTTCCCGATCCAGATTGCAGGCACCACTCACAACTTCACGACAGGCATGGAGTTGTCACACCAGGTCGCAACCTGGGAACGCCTTGACGACGTGACCTCCGCAACCACATTCCGCCGGGACAATGTTGCCACGTGCGCCGGTAACGACTCGCTTTGCTCGATCGGCAGGATGCTCAATGGCAACATCCGGCAATACGCCACACGGATGACCACCTATGAAGCCGGCAAGATTGAACTGACGGAAAACAAATATGCCTTCTTCGCCCAGGACAAGATTGAAATCGGCAAGCTGACCCTGCGTCCAGGCGTGCGCTTTGAGGGCGACGACTATATGGAGAAGAAGACCATTGCTCCGCGCTTTTCCGGCGACTACGACCTGTTCGGCGACCGCAGCACCGTGCTGGTCTTTGGTGCCAACCGTTACTACGGCCGCAACCTGTTCAAGTATCGGCTGGCAGACGGACGCGGCACGCTCAATACCAGTTATGCCCGCGAAACCCAGACCGGCGCCTGGGTAGGAACCCGGCAGGCCAGCACCAGCAAGTTCACCTCCCTTGATGTTCCTTATGACGACGAACTGACTCTGGGCATCGATCAGCGCTGGCTGGATACCGACTTTCGTCTGAAATATGTCAACCGCAAGGGCAGAGACAAGATCAATCGCTCATCGGCTCGTGTCCAGGGATTGGCGGCCGAGAACGGCTATGCGACCGAATACTTCACCTACACCAACGAAGGGATGAGCGAAAGCGACAACATCACACTGAGCGTCACCCCTTTGCATGAACTCAAGTTCCAGGGCACCCGGACCAGCGTGCAGATGGCCTTCGACTGGTCCCGTACTCGTGATGCCTATGGCAACTATGACGATGCCATCAACTCCGAGTTGTATACCAACGAAGATGTGATCTATGACGGCAAACAGATGAAATACAACGAGTTGCCTGCCAGTGACTTCAACCGGCCCTGGACAGCTCGCATGACCACCATCACCGAGATACCGCAACTGAACCTGACCTGGAGCAACTTCTTTCGCTACCGCGGTGGCTACGACCAGATCATCAGTACAGGCGATGACGTGACCATTGATGGCAAAGACTACTCCGTGTACGAAACAGCCACCGTCAAGGCAGCCCCTACCTGGGACATGCGCCTGGACTGGGAACTGCCCACCGGCAAGGATCAGGCCGCATTCGTTGCCGTGGACGTGACCAACGTTGCCGACAAGGTCAATCCGATAGTCAGCAACAGTGCCCGCACCACCTATGAAACCGGTCGCCAGTACTGGCTCGAAGTCGGCTACCGCTTCTGACCTCTGCGTAACCGATTGATCAAACGCTTTAACCGAGATACCTGATCTGATGAAAAAAATAATCATGAGCCTGTCGGGCTTGCTGATGCTGAGCGCCTGCGCCCAGTTTCCCGGCAGCCCGCAAACACAGGCCTGGGACGCCCAAGTCGTACGCGGTCATCTGAGCAATGGCCTGGAATATCGTCTGGTACGTGAAGTCAGCCAGCCCGGCCGAATCGATGCACGTCTGGCCGTCAAGGCCGGTTCCGTGGATGAAGAGGATGACCAGGTGGGTGTCGCCCACCTGGTCGAGCACCTGAATTTCTACAGCCATGCCGGACAAGGCGAGAACATTCGCAGCCTCATGAACCAGTGGGGCTGGGCTCAGGGGCGTAATTACAACGCCATGACCAACTACGACCGCACCCTGTACATGCTCAGCCCTACCGGCGGCACGGCCCAGACCGAGCAGGCCTTGCAGGCGCTTTCGACCCTGACCCTGGCCCATGATTACACCGCGGAAAATCTGGAGCAGGAGCGTCCGGTCGTCATCGAAGAATGGCGCGGCGGCCTGGGTGTCGCCCAGCGCATGAACGATCAGCGTACCGCCTCACAACGCATCGGTTCACGCTACCCGGAGCATCGCACCATCGGCAACGAAGCTGCGATTCGCTCGGCCACGCTGGCTGAACTCAAGAGCTTCGGACAACGCTGGTATGTGCCCAACAATATGGTGCTGACCATTGTCGGCGATATCGACCCCGCGACCCTGCCCAACCGTATCGAACACTGGTTCGGCAAGGCCAGGCCAGGGGCATTGCCCGAGAAAAGCTACCGGGAGCTGCCACTGGACAAGCAACTGAAAATCGTCCGCCTGCAGGACAGCCAGAGCGGTAGCAATCAAGTGGCCTTGCTGTTTCGCCTGCATGAGCCCGACAGTCGTGCGCCCACCCAGGACGGCCTGCGCGAACGCCTGATCGACCGCATTACCCTGTCGGCCTTGCTGGACCAGTTGCGTATCCAGCCTCGGGAAACCGGCGTGCGCAGCCTGACCGTGCAGAAAAGCCTGATCGGCGACTACTCCAGCGTTCTGGGCATTGCTGCGAGCGTGGAAGGTGACGCTCACCAGGTGGCATTGAAACAACTGCTGACGGAAATCGAGCGGGTGCGGCGCTATGGCCTGCGTGATACCGATCTGCGCCGCGAGAAAGAAGAAATACGCGCCGTCGCGCAAAAGATGCTGGCGAAAAACGAACCACGCACCTTCGAGCAATGGATCACGGACCTCAACGATGCAACGAATCAAAATCGCATCGTATCCACCAAACACGACATCGCTTCGCAGTACTTGAAAGCGCTCGACACCGTCGAACTCAAGGACCTCAACCAGCGCCTGAAAAGCTGGACCGACAGCCCGGACCGGGTTCTGCAACTCTCGGCTCCCGGCCTGAAACCGCTGACCTTGCCCACGGCCGAGGCTGTAAACAGCCTGATGGCACAGGTCCAGAGCAGCCCGCTGGACGCCCCGCAAGCCGAAGCTGCCACCGTCTCGACAGAACCCGACGCCCTGCCCGCCTTGCCTGCGGCCACGGCCAAAGGACAGGTCGTGAAACGCAAGGCATTCGCCGAGCAGAAAGTCGAATACTGGCAGTTGAGCAACGGCGACCGTCTGGTCTGGCTCAAACGCAATGGCGACAATGACCGACTGCTGATGAAAGCAGACTCCAGCGCCGGGTTCATGACCGCCGAGATTCCAGCCTGGCGCAGCCAGATGGCGGCGCAATTGACTGGCCAAAGCGCTCCACAAGGCTGGAACGAAGAGCAGATCCGCCGCTGGCGCAGCGAGCAAGGGGTGAATCTATCCCTCGATCAGGAAGCCGACCGTCTGCAAATGGATCTCTCGACAATAGACGCCAAAAAGGACATTCCCGCACAACATCGCCTTCTGGCCATGCTGCAAGCCTATCGCCTGAGCCAGTCGCCAGCAGGCATCGACAGCGAAGCTTTCGAGGAGGCGCGAGACGAGCTGATCGGGCGTCTGTCGCGCAATACCGACAATGTCCGAGAGCTACAGGACAAGGCCCTGCGCAAGCTGCAATACGGCCAGGACAACTGGCAGACGCCAACCATCGCCCAATTGCAGAACGTACAGCCTGAAGAGCTGGATAAGGACTGGAAACGCCTGAGCCAGGCACCGGTGACTTACTACCTGATGGCCGATGTGGACGTCAGCGTTCTCCAGCCTCTGGTGGAACAGGAACTGGCTGGCATTCCTCGCGGCAAGGCCCTGAAGACCAGCCAGCAACAGCAGCGCAGCGGCTACCACGCTCAGGAACTGGCCATCGGCATCGAACCTCGTGCCGTGCTGCAAGCCTTCAGCTATCACCCGCGCACCTGGACACCGGTGGACGCTGCACGAGTCGCGACCTTGCGGGACATAGCCCTCGCCGCCCTCAAACAGCAGCTTCGGGGCGAAGCCTCGGGGGTCTATCGACTGAACTTTGACAGCACGCTCAATCAACAGACCCAACGCATTGAAAGCAGCCTGAATTTCAGTACCGATCCGGCCCGTGTCGAAGAGCTTTGGCAAATGGCCAAGGCCACGCTTGCCGGGCTGTCGAAAACCATCAGCGAAAAAGACATCGCTGCCGCCCGCAAGAACCTGATCCATCAGGAAAAACTGCGCCGCGACGATCCGCAGACCCAGATGCGCCGCCTGATTCTCAGTGATCGTTACTGGGGTGATCCGCGCTACCTGAGCCAGCAACAGCAATTGCTCGACGCCCTGACAGTTCCGGCGCTCAAGCGTCTGGCCGGTGAGCTGTTCGATCAGCAGAACCTGGTCCAGTTCCGCCTGCTGCCTGCACCGAAAGAGGCGGTAGCCGGTCAATGAAAACCCTGAAAACCTTCTATGCCCTGGCCAGCCCCTACTGGCTGGACCGCAGGCAATGGCTGTCGTGGGTGTTGCTGCTCAGTGTGATCGGCATGGGCTTGCTGGTGGTGCAGATCAACGTCTGGATCAACGCCTGGAGCAAGACGTTCTACGACACCCTGGGCGAGTTCAAGACCGAAGCGCTGTACTCGCTGATGGGCCAGTACTGCCTGTACATCGCGGGCTACGTGGTGATCGTTGTCTACCTGGAATGGCTGCGCAAGGCATTGGTGCTGCGCTGGCGCCGGGCGATGACAAAAACCACCATCGACGCCTGGATGCAGGGCCAGGCCTACTATCGGCTGGGGCTGACCGGCGAGCCGGATAACCCGGACCAGCGGATTGCCGAGGACGTGGACCTGCTGGTGGATCGCAGCGTCGAGCTGCTGGCGTCGTTCATCATCAACCTGGCTCAGGTGCTGGCCTTCGCAGGCGTGCTATGGAACCTCTCGGGGGTCCTGAACTTTCAGGTGCTGGGCCATGACATCACGATCCATGGTTATCTGCTGTGGGCAGCCGTGCTTTACACCGTGCTGGGCACCGCGTTCACTCACTTTCTCGGGAGCCCGTTGCAGCCGCTCAACTTTCAGCAGCAGCGTTACGAAGCCGACTTTCGCGCCAGCCTGCTGCGCAAGCGCGACCATGCCGAGCAGATCGCGTTGTATGGCGGTGAATCCGTCGAGAAACGCCAACTGGGCGAACGTTTCGAACACATCGCCGGCAACTGGTGGCAGCTCATGGAACGGATGCGCAAGCTGCAGTTCTTCACCGTGAGTTATGACCGGGTCAGCCGCATCATCCCGGTCTTCGCGGCCCTGCCCGCCTTTCTGGCCAAGACCATCACTCTTGGTGGTCTGATGCAGATCCGCAGTGCCTTTACGGCGGTGCAAGGCTCGCTCAGCTGGTTTATCGACGTCTATCCACGCCTCGCCGCCTGGAGCGCCACGGTGGAACGGCTTGGCCAGTTTCAGCAGGCGATTGAGGCAACCCGTGGCCAGGTTCGCGAAATCGAGCGCACCGTGGCGTTGCGTATCGATGACCTGCAAATCCATCGCCCCGATGGCAGCGTCCTGCTGGATAACATCAATGCCAGCGCCACGACAGGCGAATGGCTGCGCATCGAAGGCCGCAGCGGTCTGGGCAAGTCCACTCTGCTGCGCACCCTGCAAGGCCTGTGGCCCTACTACCGGGGGAACTGGGAACTGCCGGGCGGATCGAGCCTGCTGATTCCGCAGCAGCCTTACCTGCCGCAAATGCCGTTGCGTCAGTTGCTGGTCTACCCGGCCACAGAATGCCCGTCCGATGCACGTCTTGTTCAGGTGCTGCATCAGGTCGGCCTGTCGAAGCTGGAACATCGCCTGGAACAGCAAACCGAATGGACTCGCGAACTGTCCGGTGGCGAGCAGCAACGCCTGGGCCTGGCCCGTGCCCTGCTGTATGCACCGCAGACGCTGTATCTGGACGAAGCGACCAATCAACTGGATGACCAGAGCGCCTGCCATCTGCTCAATATCCTGAAACAGGAACTGCCCGACACACTGGTGATCGGCATCAGCCATCAGCCCAGTGTTGCAAACCTCTTCCAGCGCAGCTTGAATCTGCAGGCCAGCCTCACACCCACCGCCGCCTGACTCCCGCCTCAAAAGCCGGGAGCGTCTGCTCCCGGTGCCTCTGTAAAAAATACAACGCAATGAATTAAAAGGATTTTTTGTAGGAGCGAATTCATTCGCGAGAGGCCCGTACATCCGAAGAAAATATATCGACTTCAATGACGTCTCGCGGATGAATCCGCTCCTACTCGACCCATAGAAGTATGATGACAACAAGGAATCCACCTCCATTCCTGTATGATGACCTCAATAACACCCCATAAAAACTACGAATAATCGAAATAGTCATCACACCACTATTGACCACCCTCTCGATATCTGTAAATAATCGCCCCAACGTTGTATGACGACATACGAATAACCTCCTTTATAAATACAAGACCAATGAAGGCCACCATGAAAATCATCTCTGTCAGTGTCGATGTCTTTTCCTACCCTTCGCGGCGCGCTGTAGACAGCGCCGGCCACGCCCATCCCGGCGAAGAGAAACCGGTCAAAATGGGCATGCTGCGCATCGCCTGCGACGATGGCAGCGAAGGCTTTTCCTTTGGTGCGCCCGAGTTGATCCGCCCGCATATCATCGAGTCATTCGTGAAGAAGGTGCTGATCGGCCAGAACCCCATGAACCGGGAAAAAATCTGGCAGGAACTGGCTCACTGGCAACGCGGCAGTGCCAGCCAGTTTACCGATCGTGCCCTGGCGCTGGTTGAGCAGGCCTTGTGGGATCTGGCCGGACGAGCCCTGAAACTGCCCGTGTACAAATTGCTGGGCGGTTATCGAGACAAGGTGCTGGCTTATGGTTCGACCATGTGCGGCGATGACCTGCCGGGCGGTCTGTCCACGCCGGATGAATACGGCCAGTTCGCCGAGAAGCTGGTCCAGCGCGGCTACAAGGGCATCAAACTGCACACCTGGATGCCACCGATTTCCTTCGCGCCCAACCCCCAGATGGACGTCCAGGCCTGCGCCGCCGTACGCGAAGCCGTAGGGCCGGATATCGCCCTGATGCTCGACGGCTATCACTGGTACAGCCGCACCGACGCTCTTTATATAGGCCGCGAATTACAGAAGCTCGACTTTGCCTGGTTCGAAGAGCCAATGATGGAAGACTCCAGCGAATCCTATGCCTGGCTCGCCGCGAATCTGGACATTCCGGTACTCGGACCTGAAAGCATTGCCGGCAAGTACCACAGCCGCGCCAGCTGGGTCAGCAACAAGGCCTGCGACATCCTGCGCGCCGGTGTGGCAGGTGTTGGCGGTATCGGGCCATGCATGAAAGTCGCGCATCTGGCCGAATCGTTCGGCATGGACTGCGAGGTCCACGGCAACGGCGCAGCCAACCTGAGTGTGGTCGGCGCCATCAGCAACTGTCGCTGGTACGAGCGCGGCCTGCTGCACCCTTTCCTTGAGTACGATGACGTACCGGCCTACCTCAATACCCTGGTCGACCCCATGGACAGCGACGGTTACGTGCATCTTTCCCAGAAGCCGGGACTGGGCGAAGACATCAACTTCAGTTATATCGAGACTCATACCCTGCAACGTTACTGAACCGGCTGTACCACGAGGGGCGATCAGAGCGCCCCTCGTCAAAGTGTCTTTATAAATATAAAAAAGGACCGCCCCCATGAAACTCTGGCCCAAGCGCCTGCCCTGGCTGCTATGCCTCGCCCTCACGGCGACATTTCTGCACACCCCGCCTGCCACCGCACGCGGAGAAACACCCGTCGATCAATTGGTGATCGGCATGAGCATGATCAATCTCCTGTCCCTGGACCCCGCAGGCGCAACCGGCCTTGAGGTGTCGGAGGTCAACTCCAATGTCTACGACATGCTGCTGGAACAGGACGCCGCACGCCCGGACCAGTTGATTCCGGCTCTGGCCGAACGCTGGGAAATCAGCCCGGACCGCATGCGCCTCACCTTTCACCTGCGTCCTGGCGTGACCTTTCACTCCGGCAACCCGCTGACCGCCCAGGATGTCGCCTGGTCTCTGCAGCGCGTGGTCACTCTCAATAAAGCCCTCGCCTCCACCTGGAAAGCCTATGGCTATACGGCGCAGAACGTCAGCCAACTGATGCGCGCCGAAGGACCATCAACTTTCGTTCTCGACCTGCCCAAGGCCACCGACCCGTTGCTGGTGCTCAATACCCTGGCGACTTCCCCAAGTGCTTTTGTGATTGATCGCGTCACCGCCCTGCAAAATGCCCAGGGTGACGATCAGGGCGCAGCCTGGCTCACGACGCACACTGCAGGTTCCGGCGCCTTCAAACTGGATATCTGGCGGGCCAACGACGTGATCCTCATGACCCGCTTCGACCAGTACTGGCGCGGGCCGGCCAAGATGCGCCGGGTGATCATGCGCAACATGACCGAGTCCCAGGCCTTGCGCCTGATGGTCGAACGCGGCGATCTGGATGTGGCACGCGGCATGGCCGCCACCGACATCAAGGCCCTGACCCGCTCTGAAGAAGTCAGCGTACAGACCATCCCTCGCGGCACGCTCTATTACGTGGCCCTGAGCATGGAGCAGCCGTTGTTTCAGGACATACGGGTTCGCCAGGCCATTCGTTCGCTGATCGACTATCAGGGCATCAATAACGTGGTGATGCCTCACTACGGCCTGATCAATCAGCGCCCGCTGCAACTAGGGCTGGCGGCGCGACTGGACGATCCGGGCTACAAGCTCAACGTCACACAAGCCAAACGCTTGCTGGCCGAGGCCGGGCATCCCGATGGTTTCAAGATCACCATTCGCTCACTCACCGACTCCCCGTTCATCAACATCGCCACCAGCCTGCAATCCACCCTTGCTCAGGCTGGCATTCAGGCCACGATCATCACCGGTACCGGCAACCAGATCTACGGTGCCATGCGGGATCGTCGCTTCGACATTCTGGTCGGTCGCGGTGGCGGCGGCGCCGAACGCCATCCCCATTCCAGCCTGCGGGCACTGATCTACAACCCGGACAACCGCGAGCAGGCCAAGCTGAGCAATTTTCAGGGCTGGCGCACCTCGTTCTACAACGCCGAGATCAACCAGTTGATCGAGCAGGCCGAGCAGGAACGCGATGCCGCCAGACAGCTCAGCCTGTACCAGCGCATCCAGACCCTCTACGACCAGAAGGCAGGTCCCATCATGCCGGTCTCGCAGATGACCGATGAAGTGGTGATCCACGCCGATGTCCGCCAATACCTGGGCCACAGCGCAGCCACCACGCGCCTGCGGGATGTCTACAAGCAACGCTGACCTCATGGGTTCAACGAAGGCAGGAATCATTATGTCGAGTGCATCATTTTCACTTTTGAGCAGTCGGGTCGCCAACGGCACCCGGCGCGGCGGATCAGTGGCGGCGACCCTGTTCGGACTGCTTTTGCTCACTTTCTTCATCGGTCGGGTCATGCCGCTGGACCCGGTGCTGGCCATCGTCGGACCTGACGCCGATGCAGCCGCCTACGCTCAGGCCTATCAGGAACTGGGCCTGGACAAGCCGCTCTGGACCCAGTTCGGCCTGTACCTCAAGGACCTGTTGCATGGGGATCTGGGCAAGGCGCTGCTCACTGGCCATCCGGTCATCGAAGACATCGCCCGGGTGTTCCCGGCCACTCTGGAGCTGGCGACCCTGGCTATCCTGTTCGGCGTGCTGATCGGCCTGCCGCTGGGCGTGTATGCCGCGACCCACCAGGGTCGCACCGGCGACCATATTGCCCGCGTCATCACGCTGTTCGGTTACTCCACGCCGATCTTCTGGCTGGGCATGATGGCTTTCCTGGTGTTCTACGCCTGGCTGGGCTGGGCCGGTGGTGTCGGACGTATCGGCCTGGCCTATGACGGCCTGATCGAAACCCGCTCCGGGCTGCTGCTGATCGACACTGCCCTGTCCGGCGACTGGGAGGCCTTTCGCAGCGCGCTGCGCCACATCCTGCTGCCAGCGGTGATCCTGAGTTTCAACTCGGTGGCTTACATCAGCCGCATGACCCGCAGCTTCATGCTCGAGCAACTGTCGCAGGAGTACATCATCACGGCGCGGGTCAAGGGCCTGTCGCAGCGGCGAATCGTCTGGGGCCATGCCTTCCGCAACATTCGCGTGCAGTTGCTGACCATCGTCGCCCTGGCCTACGGCGGCCTGCTTGAAGGTGCAGTACTGATCGAAACGGTCTTTGCCTGGCCGGGTTTCGGCCAGTACCTGACCAGCAGCCTGTTGCTGGGCGACATGAATGCGGTGATGGCCTGCGTGCTGCTGATCGGTCTGATCTTCGTGATCCTGAACCAGATCAGCGATGCCCTCTATAAAGTCTTCGATCCGAGAACCCGCTGATGAATACGTCCATTGCAAGCAGCGCCAAACCCATGATCCAGGCACCCGCCTCAAGCTTCGCGGCCTTCACCGGCAGTTGCTCACGCCTGTTGCGCTTTCTGCTGCGCAACCCGATGACGCTGGCGGGCCTGATCGTGATCAGCACGTTGATGGTGGTCGCCCTCTTCGCGCCATGGATTGCCACTCACGACCCACTCGCCCAGGACCTGTCAGCCGCCCTGCGCACGCCAGGCGCACAGAACTGGTTCGGTACCGATGAATATGGCCGGGACGTGTTCAGCCGCCTGGTGTATGGCTCACGCATCACCCTGTACATCGTGATGCTGGTGACCGTGATCGTCGGCCCGATCGGGCTGCTGATCGGCACCGTATCCGGCTACTTTGGCGGCTGGGTCGACAGCCTGTTCATGCGTATCACCGATATCTTCATCTCGTTTCCCAGCCTGGTTCTGGCACTGGCGTTCATCGCCGCTCTCGGCCCAGGCCTGGAACATGCGGTGATTGCCATTGCACTGACCGCATGGCCGCCCATTGCACGCCTGGCGCGGGCTGAAACCCTGTCGCTGCGCAACGCCGACTTCGTGGTGGCGGTCAAGCTGCAGGGCGCATCGGCACTGCGCATCATTGGTCGTCACATCATCCCCATGTGCCTGTCCTCGGTGATCATCCGCCTGACCATGAACATGGCCAGCATCATCCTCACCGCCGCGGCACTGGGCTTCCTCGGTCTGGGCGCACAGGCGCCACTGCCGGAATGGGGCGCGATGATCTCCAGCGGCCGACGCTACATGCTGGAAAGCTGGTGGCTGGTGGCAGCACCCGGCGCAACGATCATGCTGGTCAGCCTGGCGTTCAACCTGCTGGGTGATGGCCTGCGCGATGTTCTGGACCCACGCAGCGAATAACAAAAACAAGGTAAAAGCCATGTCACAGATAAAGCTTGCGGTAGAAGACTTGCGCGTCGAATTCACCAATGCTGGCAAGACAACGGCGGCGGTACGCGATGTTTCGTTCAATCTGGGTCGGGAAAAACTGGCCATCGTCGGCGAGTCCGGCTCCGGAAAATCCACGGTGGGGCGCAGCCTGTTGCGTCTGCACCCGTCGAGCGCCCGCATCACCGCCAAGACCCTGCGCTTCGGCGATATCGACCTGCTCAGTTGCAGCGAGAAACAGATCCAGGGCATTCGCGGTCGGCGCATGTCGATGATCATGCAAGACCCTAAATACTCGCTGAACCCGGTGATCAAGGTCGGCGAACAGATTGCCGAGGCCTATCTGGCTCATCACAAGGTTTCGGCACGGGAAGCCCGCGAACGCACCCTGGACATGCTGGCCAAGGTGCATATCCGCGACCCGGCACGGGTTTACGATCTCTACCCCCACGAGGTTTCCGGCGGTATGGGACAGCGAATCATGATTGCCATGATGGTGATCACCGACCCGCAAGTGATCATCGCCGACGAACCCACCTCGGCACTGGATGTCTCGGTGCGTCGTCAGGTGCTCAATGTGCTGGAAGAACTGGTCAGCGAACGTGATCTGGGGCTGATCTTCATCAGCCATGACCTGAATCTGGTGCGGCACTTCTGCGACCGGGTGCTGGTGATGTACGCCGGGCGAGTCGTTGAATCCCTGGCGGCCAGCGAACTGGACCACGCCCGACACCCGTACACCCAGGGCCTGCTCGCCGCCCTGCCCAGCCTGGATCGTCCGCGCGCCAGCCTGCCGGTCCTGCAACGCGATCCCCTTTGGCTCACCCACTGAGAATGATCCCATGGCAATGATCAGAGTCGATTCACTGAACCTGAGTTTTGGTACTGGTCCAGGACTGAATCAGGTGCTGCGTGACGTTAACCTGCAAGTCGCAGAGGGCCAGTCGTTCGGGCTGGTTGGCGAGTCGGGTTCGGGCAAGACTACGGTCCTGCGCTGCCTGGCCGGGCAATACCAGCACTGGACCGGCAGCCTGAGCGTGGCCGGCCGGGCGGTAAGCCGTCATCTGGACGCCAGTCATTACCGGACCGTGCAGATGGTCTTTCAGGACCCCTATGCTTCGCTGCACCCGCGCCACACCATCGATGCAGCGCTCAAGGAGCCCCTGAGCATCCATCGCATCGGCGAGCGCGACAGAAGAGTCTGCGAAGTGCTGTCACGGGTTGGTCTCAATGAAAGCTTCCGCTTTCGCTATCCGCATCAACTGTCCGGTGGTCAGCGCCAGCGTGTCGCCATCGCCCGGGCATTGATCCTGGAACCCCGCGTCCTGCTGCTGGATGAACCCACCTCGGCGCTGGACGTTTCCGTTCAGGCCGAAATCCTCAATCTGCTGGCCGACCTGCGACAGCAACAAGGCCTCACCTACCTGATGGTGACGCACGACCTGGGCGTCGTGGCGCACCTGTGCGACCGGGTTGCCGTGATGCAGCAAGGCCAGGTGCTGGAAACCCTCGACAGCAGCCAGTTGGTCAACAATCAGGCGCAGCACGAGTACTCCCGATTATTGATCCAGGCCAGCCGCGACATGGACGTGCGCCTCACCGGCTGAGCGGTCGTCGCCTGACGGCCTGAAAAACCGAACCCCGCTGACAGCGTGACCCCAGGCCATGACGGCTACGGGATTCGGCTGCCTGCGATTTGCTCCAACACACCCAGAACTTCAATCAAACAAGAATAAAAAAATGAAAAAATCAATCGCTCTGCTCTCCCTGTCCGCCCTGTTGCCATCTGCCTGGAGCTATGCCGACAGCGGCTATATCAACTATCGACATCAATACGCGGAAAGCACCCGCATGCACTCCGACCGGGTCAAGTTCGGCACACGCCTGGACAGTGGCTGGGGGTTTGAAGGTGAGCTGAAGTACAAGACCGCGGGTGACCGTCAGGATGTGGCCTTCGACAATACCGTCGGCAACGGCCATGAACTGACGATCAGCTATCAGCACAAACTCAACGACAGATGGACCGTGACGCCTTCCCTGGCACTGGAAAGCATCGAGAAGTCCACGTCTTACAAGACGGGCATCAAGGTCGGTTACAAGGTGAACGATGCGCTGAGCATTTCAGGCCGTTACCGCTATGACTCGATCAAGCTGGACCGGGACAGGATCAACGAATCCATGCCCGACAACTCGATGGACAACCAGTCGATCAACCGCTATGACATCTGGATCAACTACTCGACCAAGGGACCATGGACTTACGAGTACCAGCTCACCTATTTCGATGCCGACTATATCCGTTACGACAACGGCACCAGCGATTACGAACAGAATGCGGCGTTCAAGTATCGCTGGAGCAAACAATGGGTGCCGTTCTTCGAGATCGGCGATATCAAGGTCGATTCCGAGGATGACAAACGCCAGCTGAGGTTGCGAGTGGGGATTCAGTACAACTTTATGTGATCCTTTCGCGAATAAATTCGCTCCTACCGCGGTGTAGGAGCGAATTCATTCGCGAACAAACCCTACTCGCTATGAGTACGCCGCAACCTGATGCGGCTGCCGTTGAGGTGCAGGTACATGGCTGAACGGGCCGCATCCACATTGCCTTCGGCAATCGCGTTGTAGATCTGTCGATGCTCGGCGTTGATCCCGGCCAGGTAGGCACTGCGATCACTTTGCCCGGTGTAGGCGGAATTCATGCGGGTACGCGGGATCAGTTTGGTGCCCAGGTGTTTCATGATGTCGATCAGGTAGGCATTACCCGAAGCCTTGGCGATCTTGAGGTGAAACTGGAAGTCGGCATTGATCGTGGTCCCGGACTTTTCAGGGCCTTCAAGCAACGCATCGAAGGCACGCTTGAGCTCCAGCAAGGCTTCAGGACTGCGACGTTGCGCCGCCAGCCCGGCCGCTTCGACTTCAAGGCTGATACGAAACTCCAGCAGATTAAGCACATCGGACACAGTCGCAATGGTCGCCGGCCCGACCGAAAAACCTTCAGGTGGCGGCATGTCCAGCACAAAGGTGCCGACCCCGTGGCGCGTCTCGACAAGCCCTGCCGCCTGCATCCGCGACAACGCATCGCGCACCACCGTGCGGCTGACCCCTTCGGCCTCCATGATATTGATCTCGGAAGGCAGCTTCTCGCCACGCTGCAGCACGCCATCGCGCATGCGCTGGGCAAAGCGGTCGACCAGTGTTTCAGCCAGACGGCGATGGTTTTTCTGCGAGGAAACGACGTTGTCCGACATTGCAGCCTCAATTCGATCGAATGCCGCAGTATAGGCTGCGATACCGACACAAAACACACCATTACTGCGGTTATACTCAGCAACCCGACCCGGACCCGATCAGCCCGCCCATGGAACACCCGTCATCCCCTACAGGACGCCGCTCCAGCCTGACCCAGCAACTGGTCGCCGAGTTCTCGCGCAAGATCCGCGAAGGCGAGATCAAGAGCGGTGAAAAGCTGCCGACCGAGCAGGTCATCATCCGGGAAACCGGTGTCAGCCGCACAGTGGTTCGCGAGGCGATGTCGCGCTTGCAGGCCGAAGGGCTGGTGGAAACCCGCCATGGCATCGGAACCTTCGTGGTCGATGCTTCGCGCCCCCGGGACTTCCAGATTCCGGAAGCCATCTCCGGCAGCCCTCCCGATGCAGCAGCCATCATAGAGCTGCGCCTGAGCCTTGAGCCCGAGTCCGCCGCCCTCGCCGCCCAACGGCGTACACCGGAGCAGCTTGAAGCCATACGCAAGGCGCTGGACGAGCTGCATCGCTGCGACCAGAACGAAACCGATACGACCCAGGCCGATTTCGAGTTTCATCGCAGTATCGTGCAATGTACTGCCAACAGCTTCTTTACCGATGTCATGACCCAACTGGGCAACAGCATCCTGCCTCGCGCACGGGTCGGTTTCGGCAATGTGCCGTCATTTCAACTCATGGATGACCCGGATATCCAGCAGCGCGAACAGGAGCAGATCTACTCGGCCATCGCCCATCAGGATCGCGATGCGGCCAGGGCGGCGATGCGCCTGCACCTGATCAACTGCCTCCAGCGCTTTCGCGCAAAGGATTAGCCACTAAAAGGCTTATCGTTTACCATCGCGCCCCGTCGGTTTCCGAGAGGAACTAACAGGGAATTCGAGAGCCTCGCACCTGCGCGGCTCAAACGAAACTGCCCCCGCAACTGTAGGCATCGAGCCAACTCCATGACAGCCACTGGTGATTTCCGGGAAGGCTGGAGCAAAGCAATGACGTGCCAGTCAGGAGACCTACCGACCTGCAACTTTACTGACCGGCGGGGTGTCCGGGAAGGACATCCGCGCGCCGGTTCATGGCTGCCTTGCCCTGCCTTCCGTGCAGTGCCGGGGATGTGTTTCCTGTCTGTACATTGCGCCCTGCACGTACGAAACGGAGATCGCATTACATGTCACTGCCTCGCCTTGCCACACTCATCGCCGGTCTGAGCCTGTCCACCCTGAGCCTTGCCGCTCCCACTCAATACCCGCTCACTGTCGAAAACTGTGGCATGAAGCTGACGTTCGAGCATGCGCCGCGCAAGGCAGTGACCATCGGCCAGTCCGGGACCGAAATGCTCTACGAACTGGGGCTGGGCGACAAGCTGGTGGGTACTTCGCTGTGGTTCAACGATGTGCTGCCGCGCTTCAAGGCGCAGAACGACAAGGTCGAGCGCCTGGCGGACAACGACCCGAGTTTCGAGGCCGTCATCGGCAAGCGCCCGGAGCTGGTGGCCGTCCAGCTTGAATGGATGGTGGGCGCTCAGGGCGTGGTCGGCACCCGCCAGCAGTTTCATGACTTGAAGATCCCGACCTACATCATGCCGTCCGACTGCGAAGGCAAGGACAATCTGGTAGGTGCCGACGGCACGCGCCTGGAGCCCTTCCGCATCGACACCATCTACAAGAGCATCGAACAACTGGCCCGGATATTCGACGTACAGGATCGCGGTCAGCAACTGGTTGCAGAACTGCGCAGTCGTCTGGCCCATGCGGTCGCCAACGTCAAACAGAACAAGGAGCGGGATGTGTCCGCAGTGTTCTGGTTCTCCAGCGCAGATATCAACATCGACCCTTATGTGGCAGGCCGCAAAGGCATTCCGGACTTCATGCTCAATAACCTGGGCATGCGCAATATCGTCGAATCCGACGAAGAATGGCCGACCGTGGGCTGGGAAACCATCGCCAAGGCCAACCCGGACATTCTGGTGATCGCGCGCATGGATCGCCGTCGCTTTCCGGCCGACGATTACCGCAAGAAACTCGAATTCCTTAAATCCGACCCGGTGACCCGCAACATGGAGGCGGTCAAGCATGACCGTATCGTGATCATCGATGCCGATGCCATGCAGGCCAGCATCCGGCTGTTCACTGGCATAGAAGAACTGGCCGAAGCCGCCAATCGCTACAACGCCGGCCAATGAAACTGGTCACCGCGCTCGGCCACACGCTCTGGGTTACAGCGGTTCTACTGCTGGCCATTGTTGCGGGCGCTGCCATCGGTGAAACCAGCATCAGCCTGCCTGTGGTCTTCCAGGTGCTGGCGAACAAACTGTGGGCTGCCGGCTATGTGCTCGACCCCATCGATGAAGGGATTGTCTGGAACTACCGGCTGACCCGCTCCATCGTGGCGGCGGCCTGTGGCGCGGGGCTGGCGATTTCCGGTGTGGTGCTGCAATCGTTGCTGCGTAATCCGCTGGCCGATCCCTATCTGCTGGGCATCTCCGCCGGCGCCTCGACGGGCGCTGTGCTGGTGGCGATTCTGGGCCTGGGCGCCGGAGCCATTTCCATGTCGGCGGGAGCCTTCGCCGGAGCGGTGGCGGCCTTCTCGCTGGTCGCCCTGCTCGCCCGTTCTTCCCATGGCCCGACCGCAGCCGGGCATATCATTCTGGCCGGGATCGCCGGGTCGCAGCTTTTCAATGCCCTGACCTCGTTTCTCATCACCAAATCCGCCAGCGCCGAGCAGGCACGAGGCATCATGTTCTGGCTGTTGGGTAACCTCAGTGGCGTGCGCTGGCATTCGGTATGGCTGGCGGTGCCGGTGGTGCTGATCGGCTTGCTGGTCTGCCTTTGGCATCGGCGCGCACTGGATGCATTCACCTTCGGCAGCGATTCGGCAGCGTCCCTCGGCATCCCGGTACGGCGCGTGCAAATCGTGCTGATCGCTTCGGCAGCGCTGGTTACGGCCGTGATGGTATCCATTGTCGGCTCCATCGGTTTTGTCGGGCTGGTGATTCCCCATGCCGTGCGCATGGTCGCCGGCGTCCGCCATGCCCGGCTGGTGCCGCTCAGCGCCTTGTGCGGCGCACTGTTTCTGATTGCCGCCGACATCCTGTCCCGCACCCTGATCAAGGGCCAGGTCTTGCCGATTGGTGTCATCACCGCACTGATCGGCGCACCCGTTTTCGCGATGATTCTTATCCGGGGGAAAACCACACGATGAATGCCTTTTCGCCCATCCTCGGCACGCCGGTACTGCATTGCTCAGGGCTTGGCTACTCGCTCAAGGACAAGGCCTTGCTCAAGGACGTGAATCTGAGCATTGCGCCGGGTGAAACCCTTGGCATTGTCGGTCCCAACGGTTCGGGGAAGTCGACACTGCTCAAGCTGCTGTCAGGCCTTCAATCGCCGTCCAGCGGTCAGGTGCAGCTCAATGGGCAGGCACTGGCCAGTATGAAGCGCCGCGATATCGCCCAACTGTTGGCGGTAGTCGAACAACAGGCCGAAACCAGCGACGCAATCACCGTACTGGACGCCGTCGAACTGGGCCGCACGCCCTGGCTGTCGGCGCTGGAACCCTGGAGCGACAGCGACGACGCCATCGTCCGTCAGGCCTTGCAGGATGTCGGGATGCTGCACCTGATCAAGCGCGCCTGGCATACCCTGTCCGGCGGCGAACGCCAGCGCACCCATATCGCCCGGGCACTGGCGCAACGGCCGCAGATCCTGTTACTGGACGAGCCGACCAACCATCTGGATATCCAGCATCAACTGTCGATTCTGGGGCTGATCAGGTCTTTGCCTGTCACCACCGTCATTGCCTTGCACGACCTCAATCAGGCGCTGGATTGCGACCGTGTGGCAGTGATGGAAAACGGTCAGATGGTTGCACTGGGCAAGCCTGTGGATGTGCTGACACCCGAGCGTTTGCATAGCACTTTCGGCGTCAGGGCCCACTGGCTGACCGATCCTTTCGATGGTGCACGGATACTGCGTCTGCGGCCTTGCTGACCACGAACACCGCTTCGCGAATGAATTCGCTCCTACGCGGGTAAACCGCGCCTTGGCTGAATCCTTACTGAGGCCATTGCTCCAGCAGCATCGCCACGAACTTTTCGGCAGCAGGTGACAGTGACGCGCCACGCCGGGAAACCAGGCCCAGAGTCCGGTCAACCACCGGATCTACCAGCGGAACGCTGACCAGGGTCGGATGCCCTTCAGCCGGCATCGCCAGGCTGGGCATGGCGGATATTCCAAGCCCCGCTTCGACCATGCCCAGCGATGTCGACAGGTGCTGCACTTCATAGAACCACTTTGGCCGCCAGCTCAACCCGGCCAGCGCATGGTCGAGAATCATCCGGTTGCCGCTCAGGCGGCCAACACCGATCAGGCGATATTCACTGAGTTCGATCCAGGCAACCGACTCCCGCTTTGCCAGTTCATGATCGCGCCGACAGGCGAGCACGAAAGGCTCTTTGACCAGCGGCACGAACTCGATATCCGGGTGTTGCCCGCTCATCATGTTGATGCCGAAATCAGCCTCCCCTCGCAACACGGCTTCCAGACCTTCATTGGCACTGAGGTCCAGCAGGCGGATGCGAATCTTGGGGTAACGCTCGTTGTACAGGCGGATCACGGAAGGCAGAAAGTAGAAAGCAGCCGTGGGAATACAGGCAAGAGTCACCTGGCCAATCTGGCGCTCTGCCAGCTCCCTGATATTGAGAATCGAGTCCTCGAAATCATCCAGAAGCCGTCGCGCCTTGGGGAAAAAATCGCGGCCGACACTGGTCAGGCTGACCCGGCGAGTGGTGCGATCCAGCAATGAGGTGCCCAGACCCTGCTCCAGCTTCTTGATTCGCCGGGTGAGCGCTGGCTGGGAAATATGCAGCACTTCAGCGGCTTCATGGAAGCTGCCAAGTTCAGCGATTTTCACGAACGATCGAATATCTTGCAGCTCATATTCCACATTATTTTCCTTTTGGTGGATTGCGATGGGCCTTCAAGACCAGCGAGTTATTATTTACCAAAGTGGAATAATAGCTACGATCTTTGCATTGGATACGCTTAAAAATCCATGGGACTCTTGCTTTCAACACATCAATTACCCCAATTGATCAACAAGAGTCCGAAATCATGCAACCGATTCCCTGCGTCCTGATGCGCGGCGGCACCTCCAAAGGGCCGGTTTTTCTCGCCAGTGATTTACCTTCATCGACCGCTGAGCGTGATGAGTTGCTGCTGGCCCTCATGGGCTCGGGCCATGAGCTGGAAATCGACGGCATCGGTGGCGGCAGCCCGCAGACCAGCAAAGTGGCAATCGTCAGCCCGTCGACCCATGAAGATGCCGATGTGGATTACCTGTTCGTACAGGTCATGGTTTCCCAGCGCCGCGTCGATACTGCGCCCAATTGCGGCAACATGCTCTGCGCCGTAGGGCCGTTTGCGGTGGAGCAGGGTCTGGTCGAGGCGAGCGGCGACGTCACTCAGGTGCGGATTCGCAACCTCAACACCGGCACCTTCGTCTGCGCCGATGTTTACACACCCGGCGGTCAGGTCAGCTACGAAGGCCAGACCCGCATCGACGGTGTACCCGGTACGGCAGCGCCTGTGCAACTGACTTTTCTGGACGCGGCCGGCAGCAAGACCGGCAAGCTGTTCCCCACCGGCCAACAGACTGACATCTTCGACGGCGTGCCGGTGACCTGTATCGACATGGCCATGCCCATGGTCATCATCGAAGCGTCCCTGCTGGGCAAGCGTGGCGATGAAACGCCCGCCGAACTGGATGCCGACAAGGATTTCCTGCGCAGGCTCGAAGCTTTACGCTTGCGCGCGGGAATGGCCATGGGGCTGGGAGATGTGAGCGACAAAGTGATCCCCAAACCCGTACTGGTTTCGCTGCCCGACGCCGGTGGCACCCTCAAGGTTCGCTACTTCATGCCGCATAACTGTCATAAGGCCCTGGCGATTACCGGCTCTATCGGCCTGGCCACCGCCTGCGTCAGCGAAGACACCGTTGTTGCCCGCTTGCTGGGTAATACCGGGGCCACGCGCCTGCAAGAAGTACGAATCGAGCACCCAAGCGGTTCGATCCAGGTCGCACTGGCCTATGTCGGAGAAAACGGGCAAACCATCCGCGCTTCGGTGGTTCGCACGGCACGTCGCCTGTTCTCCGGCGAGGTCTATGCCCCGGCCGCGCAACTGCTGGCGGGCTGACGTTTTACAGCTGCATCGTGCTCTGCCTGACATCGAGTACCGCATCAGAACAACTCCAATAATGGGTGATGCAACATGAAAATCGCTAAATCGCTCTACTTTCAGATTATCTGCGCCGTGATCCTCGGGGTTCTGGTCGGTCACTTCTGGGCTCAACAAGCCATCGCCCTGAAACCTCTGGGCGATGCGTTCATCAAGCTGATCAAAATGATGATCGCGCCGGTGGTGTTCTGCACCATCGTCACCGGCATTGCCGGCATGAGCGACAAGCGCTCTCTCGGGCGCCTGATGAGCAAGACCATGCTGCTGTTCCTCGCCCTGACGGTGGTCAGCCTGCTCATCGGCCTGATCGCGGTCTATGTGATCAAGCCAGGCGTCGGCATGAACATTGACCCGGCAAAACTCAGCACTGCCGGACTGAGCCAGTACACCGACTCCGCCGCGAAACTGGGTGTCGTGGACTTTTTCATGCACATCATCCCGGACACCTTCATCGGCGCGTTCAACAAGGGTGAAGTATTGCCGGTGCTGTTTATCGCCGTGTTGTCCGGGTTCGCCCTGTCGTCGCTGGGCGAGCGTGGCAAGCCGGTGCTCAATGTGCTGGAATCGGCATCGCACATGGTCTTCAAGATCTTCTCGTACCTGATGCGCTTCGCTCCGATCGGTGCCTTTGGTGCCCTGGCATTTACCGTGGGCCAGTACGGCATTACGTCTCTGGGCTCGCTGGCCAAGCTCATCATGACCTTGTACATCGCCTGCGGCTTCTTCGTGTTCGTAGTACTGGGCGGAATCTGCCGCGCTCACGGCTTCAGCCTCTGGAAACTGCTGCGTTACTTTCGCGAAGAGTTTCTGGTGGTGCTTGGCACATCCTCAACCGAGCCTGTCATGCCGCGCATGCTGGAGAAACTTCAAGCCCTGGGCTGCAAGAAAGGCGTCGTCGGCCTGGTACTGCCAACGGGTTACTCCTTCAACCTGGACGGCACAGCGATCTATCTTTCCCTGGCCGCCATTTTCATTGCCCAGGCGTGCAATATCGAACTGAGCATGACGCAGACCCTGACCATGCTGGCAATCATGCTGCTGTCATCCAAGGGCGCGGCGGGTGTGACCGGCAGCGGCTTTGTCGCCCTGGCATCGACCCTTACCGTCATCCACGATATTCCGCTGGCAGGCCTGGCATTGCTGATCGGTATCGACCGCTTCATGTCCGAAGCCCGGGCGCTGACCAGTCTGGCCAGTAACGCCGTCGCGACGGTGGTGATCTCCCTGTCGGAAAACGCATGTGACCGCCAGGCACTCATGCAACGCCTCGACGGGAAAGCCATCGCCGCCACGCCTGACACCCCGCAATGGGACAGCACTGCGCAGGCTGCCGAGCGCACCTGACACACACATACACAAATCAATCGATATCCATTCGAGCAGGCAAGGCATCGTTCACGCGATGCCCTGCAGGCCCGGCGGCATTCGCTTGCCCATGAATAACAACAAGAGAATATCCATATGCTTGCCTTTCTTGGCCTGGCCATGGTCGTGGTGTTCACCTACCTGATCATGTCCAAACGCTTGTCTCCGATTGTCGCGCTGACTCTGGTACCCATCGTTTTCGCAATCATTGGCGGCTTTGGCGGCACCACCGGCAAAATGATGCTCGACGGCCTGAAAATGGTCGCACCCTCCGCGGCCCTCCTGTTGTTCGCCATCCTGTTCTTTGGCCTGATGATCGATTCGGGCCTGTTCGACCCGCTGATTCGCAAGATCCTCAAGCGGGTCAATGGCGACCCGATGAAGATCGCGGTGGGCACCGCGCTCTTGTCACTGACTGTCGCCCTCGACGGTGATGGCACGACCACTTACATGATTACCTGCGCAGCCATGCTGCCGCTGTACAAGCGCATTGGCATGAACCCGATGATCCTCGGCATCATATCGATGCTTTCCCTGAGCATCATGAGCGGCATGACGCCATGGGGCGGCCCTGCAACCCGAGCCATTGCCGCGCTGGGCCTGGATGCCGGCGAGTATTTCATTCCGTTGCTGCCCACCATGATCGGCGGTGCTGCCTGGGTGGTGTTCACGGCCTTTCTGCTGGGCCGCGCCGAGCGCAAACGCATAGGCAACGTGCAGTTGCAGAGCGGCGGCGGTGATTGCTACATCGACGAAATACTGGGCAATACGCCGCACAAACGCCCCAAACTGGCCTACGTCAATCTGGCGCTGGTCATTGCCGTGATGATTGCGCTGGTAACGGGCCTGATGCACTCGGCCGTGCTGTTCCTGATCGGTTTCGTCGTCGCGCTGATGATCAACTACCCGCAACTGGATATTCAGAAAGAACGCATCCTGGCCCACTCCGGCAATGCCATGACCGTGGTGCTGCTGGTCTTCGCCGCCGGGGTTTTCGCCGGGATCTTCTCCGGCACCAAGATGGTCGACGCCCTGGCGCAGACCCTGGTGGACTGGATTCCACCGCAATGGGGGCATCTGTTCCCGCTGGTCGTCGCCCTGACCAGCATGCCGCTGACCTTTGTGCTGTCCAACGACGCTTATTACTTCGGCGTGGTACCGATCCTTGCCAATGCCGCAGCCGCCTATGGCATCAGCCCGCTGGAAATTGCCAGGGCTTCGATTCTGGGCCAGCCGGTACATCTGATGAGCCCGCTGGTGGCCTCGACCCTCTTGCTGGTCGGCATGATCGACCGCGACATCGGTGAGTTCCAGAAAGCCACCTTGAAATGGGCGGTGCTGACCTCCCTTGTGGTCACGGCCCTGGCTCTGCTGACCGGAGCCCTGACGCTGTTCGTCTGACCTCACCCACCCCGTAACACGACTACTCACGGGTCCTGAAAAGGACCTGCGGATCACTGCACCTCCAATAACAACAACGAGTATTGAGCATGAGTATGTTTTTCAAGCGTGGAGCCATTTTTTCCGTGTTGGGAGCCCTGCCCTGCGCCAGTGTCGGCGCTGCGGGTTTCATTGAAGACAGCAAGCTGAAGCTGCAACTGCGCAACGTCTACTTCAATGAAAACTTCCGGGACGAGAACGGCATGAGCGTCCGTGCGGCGAGTACAGCCAAAAGCGAGCGTACCGAGTGGGCACAAGGCTTCCTGCTCGACTATCAGTCCGGCTTTACTCAGGGGACTCTGGGTTTTGGCCTCGATGCACTCGGGCTGATGGGCGTAAAGCTCGACTCGGGCAAGGGCCGTAGCGGCACCGGATTGCTGCCGGTGCATGGCGACGGACGTGCGGCGGATGAGTTTGCCAGCCTGGGCGCAGCCGCAAAAATGCGTCTGGCCAAGACCACCGTCAAATACGGCTCGTTGCTGCCCAAAAACCCGGTGCTGATTTACAACGACGCTCGCCTGCTGCCACAGACTTATCAGGGCACCCAGTTCACCAGCAACGACATCGACAACCTGACCCTCACCGGCGGCCATCTGGATCAATTCAAGTTGCGCGACTCTTCGGACAGCCGCTCGATCGTTCCCGACGGTTTTACTGGCAAAGGCTCGGACTTCTCTTATATCGGCGGGGACTACAAGCTCGGCAAGAACATTCGCCTCAGCTATTTCCATGGCGAGCTTGAGGATTTCTACCGCCAGAACTTCGCCTCGATCCAGCACGACCTGCCGATTGGCAAAGGCGTGCTGACCAGCGATCTGCGTTATTTCCATAGCGTGGATGCCGGCGCGGCGCGAGATGGCAAGATCGATAACGACATGCTCAGCGGGCAACTGACCTACGCTCTGGCCGGGCACAGCTTCAGCGGCGGTTACCAGACACTGAGCGGGGATGCAGGCCTGCCTTATATAAGCGGCGCAACCGTGTACTCATTCACCAATGTCGGGATCGGCAAATTCATCGAAGAGGATGAAAAGACCTGGATGCTCGGTTATGGCTATGACTTTTCACGGGTTGGCATACCGGGCCTGTCGTTTACGACCAAATATCTGAGTGGCGACAATGGCAAGTCCGGCTCGGCAAGGCTGCACGAGTGGGAGCGCGATGCCGAACTGGCCTATGTGCTGCAAGGCGGGACCTTCAAAGGGCTGGGCATGAAGCTGCGCAACTATGTTTACCGCTCGGATTACGCACGGGGGCGTGACAGCAACCGGATTTACATTACCTATGAGATTGCACTCTGGTGACCGGATACCGGTCGGCGAGTGAGGTTTTGTAGCTGACCATCACTCGCCTGCTCTTTATATAAAGTCTCGTAAAGGGCTCATGCCAACTCTTCAAGCTCGGCCAGCAGATCCGGCTCGATCACCAGCTCACTGGCAGAGAGGTTTTCGCGCAGGTGCGCAACCGAAGAGGTCCCCGGAATCAGCAGGATATTGGGCGAGCGTTGCAGCAGCCAGGCCAGCGCCACGTTCAGAGGCGAGGCACCCAGGCGAGTCGCGACGCAAGACAGGGTTGTCGATTGCAACGGGCTGAAGCCACCGAGGGGAAAGAACGGCACGTAGGCAATGCCTTGCTGGCTCAGCTCTTGGATAAGCTGTTCATCTGCCCGGTGAGACAGGTTGTAATGGTTCTGCACACAGACAACCCTGGCGATTCCTTGAGCCTGTTTGATCTGCGACGCCGTGACATTGCTTAGGCCCAGATGACGAATCAACCCTTGTTGCTGCAATTCGGCCAGAGTCGTGAACGCCTCCTCGATCGGCCCCTCTTCGGGAGCCTGCTGGCTGCCCCAGGCCCGCAGGTTCACAACATCCAGCACATCGCGCCCCAGGTTGCGCAAGTTGTCATGCACCGCGCGGGTCAGTTCGGCAGGGCTCGGTGCCGGGTTCCATGAACCATCTGCACCGCGCAGGGCGCCGACCTTGGTCACGATCACCAGATTGTCCGGGTATGGCTGCAAGGCTTCGCGGATCAACTGGTTGGTCACATGCGGGCCGTAGAAGTCCGCGGTATCGATATGGTTGACACCCGATGCCAGTGCTTCCTGCAAAACAGCCACTGCCGCTTTCGGGTCTTTGGGTGGGCCGAAGACATTGGGACCGGCCAATTGCATCGCGCCATAGCCCATGCGATTGACCGTACGGTCGCCCAACAAGAAAGAACCTGCCTTGCGTGCATTGCTCATGTCGTCCACCTCGGGAAATGTGTTCAGGCCACTATAGGCATTGACGACTCCACTGATAATACAGTGCAATCCGCACAGGTTGTACGCCGGAGAGAACAGTGCCCGCAGATATCCAGGACTTGCTGTCCTATGTGATTGTCGTAAAAGCCGGAGGCTTTCGTGAGGGAGCCAGGGCCAGCGGCAAATCCGCCTCCAGCCTCAGCGATGCCGTGCGGCGCATCGAAGCAAGGCTCGGCGTGCGTCTGCTCAATCGCACTACGCGCAGCGTAATGCCCACCGAGGCGGGTGCGCGCTTGATGGAGCGGATCGTTCCAGCCCTTGCCGAGGTCGAGACATCCCTGGATGTGGTGAATGACTTCCGCGACGGCCCTTCCGGCACCCTGAAGCTGAACGTACCTGCCAGCGCGGCCAGACTGGTACTGCCCGCAATCATCACGCCCTTTCTGCAAGCCTGCCCCGACATCCGCCTGGAAGTGGTCATCGAAGAAAGCTTTGTCGACATGCTCAAGGAAGGTTGTGACGCCGGGATTCGTTACGATGAACGTCTTGAAAAAGACATGATTGCCATCCCCATCGGCCCGAGACTCCAGCGCATGGCGACAGCAGCGTCACCCGCCTATCTCAAGGCCCATGGTCGCCCAGAGCATCCGCAAGACCTTCTGCAACACTCATGCATACGGGGTAAATTCGCCAGTGGCGCCATGCCGCTCTGGGAGTACGAACGTGATGGCGAAACCGTTTGCGTAGACCCCACTGGCCCTTTGCTGGTCAGGGCTGGAGGGGCTTACGACCTGGCGGTCCAGGCGGCAATCGATGGCCTGGGCATCATTTATCTTTTCGAGGAGTGGATTCAACCGCATCTGCAAAGTGGAGCACTGGAACCGGTGATGGAAACCTGGTGGCAGGAGTTTTCCGGGCCTTATCTCTACTATCCCGGTCGCCGCTACCTGCCTTCCCCGCTCAGGGCATTTGTGGACTTTGTCAAAGAGCAGAACCTCACCCGGCCTGACAGCAGAAAATCTGGCCTATTTTCTCCTTGACCAACTCCATGAACGCCGACACCGCAACGGGAAGATGTTTGCGACTCGGGTAAAGTGCATTCAGGCTGAGGCCTGCGCGCTGGTATTGCGGGAGTACCGATACAAGCCGGCCAGCCTGCAGATCCGCGTGGGTAAGCGTGGCGGGAAGCAAGGTTATGCCAAGCCCGGCCATTGAGGCCTTGCGCAGTGATTGCGCAGTATTGCCGATGAACCGGCAGGTCACCTGAACCTCTTCTTCAACACCGTCAGGCCCGTCGAGGCGCCATGTGGCAAAACCGCTGGGATGGGAAAAGCCTACGCAGTCAAACCCAGCCACATCCTGCAAGGTTTCGGGTTGCCCATGCTCGGCGATATAAGCAGGGCTGGCCACGAGTCCACTGCTGCTGGTGCCTAGAATCTGCCGACTGACATAACCCAGATCGTTAAGCGGCCCACCCCGAAACGCAACATCGATCTGATCGGCAATCAGGTCAGCCTTGTCATCACTGAGTACGAATTCGAGCCGCATCTTGGGGTACAACGCCATGAATTCGGCGACCCACTCCATCTGAAAGACATCGAAGAAGTCGGCAGGCACTGCCACACGCATCAGCCCGCTGGACTCCTGACTGCCCATCATCAATGCCTGACCGGCATCGGCCAGATCATCCACGGCACCGGCACAGCGCTCGTGAAAGGTCTTCCCGGCATCGGTCAGGGTGAGCTTGCGCGTCGAGCGCTGCAACAGCCTGGAACCCAATTGCGCCTCAAGCTGCTGTACGCGACGGCTCACCGTATTGGACGGAATCCCCATGCGCCTCGCGGCCTCGGCAAAGCTGCCGTAACGCACGACCTGAACGAAGAGCGCGACATCATTGAGATCAAGCATCTGGCCAATTCCATTGAAATATGGACGAGTTAAATACAATTAGTCCATCTAGTAAACAGACAGGCGGCCTTTTATCTTCTTCGCACCTGCAATCACTTTCAGGCCGACCCTAGGCCCTACCTGTCAGAGAAATATCCATGAGCAATCACGAAACCTTGCTATCGCCTTTCCAACTCGGATCCCTGCCCTTGAAGAACCGTCTGGTGGTGGCACCCATGACCCGCAGCCGTGCAGGTGAAGGAGATGCTGCTACGCCTCTCGTCGCTGAATATTACCGTCAGCGGGCAAATGCCGGCCTGATCATCACTGAAGGTTCACAGGTGTCGGCTCAGGCCAAAGGCTATCCGCGAACGGCTGGCATTTTCACGCAGGCACAAATTGCGGGCTGGAAGCAGGTTACCGACGCAGTACACACGGCAGGAGGACGTATATTCCTGCAACTGTGGCATGTCGGGCGACTCTCTCACCCGCTGGTTCAAGCCAACGGCGAGCTACCCGTAGCGCCCTCAGCCATCAAGGCCGAAGGTGAGCTGTATACCCCGCAAGGGCTCAAGCCCTATGAAACACCCAGGGCTCTTGCGCTGGATGAAATCCCGGGAGTTGTCGCGCAGTTTCGCCAGGGTGCCGAGAATGCAAAGCTTGCCGGCTTTGACGGTGTGGAAATCCATGGCGCCAATGGCTACCTGATCGACCAGTTCCTGCGCGATGGCGCCAATCTGCGCACCGATGAATATGGCGGTTCTGCCGAAAATCGCGTTCGCTTCCTCAAGGAAGTGGTCGAAGCGGTGATCCCGGTTTTTGGTGCAGATCGCACCGGTGTACGTCTCTCCCCCAACCTCAATATTTTCTCGGTCAGCGACAGCACTCCACAGTCGACCTTCGAGCACGCCGTAAAAACCCTGAGCGGTTACGGTCTGGCTTACCTGCATGTTGTGCAGTTTGGCGAAGGCCACTTCGACTTCGTGAAGCTGAAACAGCAATTTGGCGGAACCTATATAGCCAATGGCGGCTTTGATGCGGATCGGGCAGAGGCGACCATTCAGGCAGGCGACGCTGAACTGGTCTCGTTCGGCACACCTTTTCTGGCCAACCCGGATCTGGTTGAACGCATCCGGCAGGGAGCCGCGCTCAATACTCCAGATCAGGCGACGTTCTACCAGGGTGAAGAACGTGGCTATACCGATTACCCCGTCCTGAACGCCTGACTGTCCCTCAGCGCAGACAATGCATATGCGTTGTCTGCCAGACCGGATCGTCCTCTACATCGACCGTCACAAAGCCCTGCTTTTCCCAGAAGCGGATCGCGCCCGGCAGAAACGGGTGGGTGTGCAGATACAACACCTCGACGCCACTGGCATCGGCCTGCGCCTTGAGCGCTTCGTACAACCGCCCTGCCAGCCCGGCACCTCTGAATTCGTGGCTGACGAACAGACGTACAATCTCCACCGTTCTGTGGCCTGCGTAGTCCAGTTGAGCAAAGCGATGGTCGTAAGGCAGATACCCGATGGCTGCGATGATCCGGCCTTCGCAGCAGGCGATCAGGAACTTGCCGTCCTTCGCGTCCAGATAGACCTGTTCAAAGTCGGCCAGATCAGCCGGAACGGTGCTGGCATCGAGCATGGGAAATATTTCGGCGCGGGCCGCCATGACAAAGTCGATGGCGCGGGGAATGTCGGCAGGCTGGACTTCAGTGATGGTGATGTTCATTACAACTGACCTGGCTGGGGTAACGCAGGGTAATACAACACAAAACCGGGTAGGAGCGAATTCATTCGCGAGAGGCCGGTACATCCAATTCATCTCTATATGTCTGGAATAATCTTCGCGAATAAATTCGCTCCTACCGGGTATTCATGCACAGATTTACAGCATTGCCGCCCCATGACGCACCAATGCAAAGCGGGCCTGCGCCGCTCTATCCAGTCATAACCCCTTGAAAACAGGCCTTCGGGCAAGCTGGCACACCCCCTGCATAGTCTCCGATAACCCCACCATGAATGTGGTCGGGCGGTGCATCCGGCAACGTCGCCCGATGACACCCAAAACACTTGATGAATAACAGGCAAAGGCGCCTGGAACCGAAAGGTTCCGGGCGCCTTTTTTTTGGCTTTGAAAAACCTGATTGGCCTCGGCCGGGACTTGCTATGAACACCACAGTCTTACCCTTCAGCGATGTACAGACCCTTATCGTCGTCGGCAATGGCATGGTCGGTCATCATTGCGTCGAGCAGTTGATCGCAGGCGGCGCCCTTGATCGCTATCGCATTCATGTCTTCGGCGAAGAACGCCAGCGTGCCTACGACCGCGTGCATCTTTCCGAATACTTCACCGGCCGCGATGCCGAATCCCTGGCCATGAGCGATGCGGCCCTCTATCAGCAAGCCGGGCTGACCCTGCATCTGGGTGTTCCAGTGCTGGAGATCGACCGGGATCGTCGCGAGATCATCACCGCTGAAGGCTGCTTCACTTATGACAAGCTGATCATGGCCACGGGCTCGTTCCCGTTCGTGCCGCCAATCGAAGGTGCGCAAGGCGACTCACGTCTGGTCTACCGCACCCTCGAAGACCTGGACACCATTCGTTACGCCGCCAGCAAGGCGCGTCGCGGTGTAGTCGTGGGTGGCGGCCTGTTGGGGCTGGAAGCGGCAAACGCCCTGAAATCCCTGGGGCTTGAAGCCCATGTGGTGGAGTTCGCGCCACGCCTGATGCCGGTGCAACTGGACGATCTTGGCGGCGCGGCCCTCAAGGCCCGGATCGAGGCTCTGGGCGTTGGCGTGCATCTGTCCCGCGCCACGCAGTCGATCAGCGACGGCAAGCAGTATCGCTATCGCATGAACTTCGCCAACGACGAATTCCTGGAAACCGATCTGATCGTGTTCTCTGCCGGTATCCGCCCGCAGGATGCGCTGGCTCGCCAGTGTGAACTGGAACTCGGCCCTCGTGGCGGTATTGCCATCGATGAACACTGCCGCACCAGCGATGCGGATATTTATGCAATTGGCGAGTGCGCCGCCTGGAATGGCAGCGTCTTCGGTCTGGTTGCACCGGGCTATCAGATGGCCCGTAGCGTTGCAGCACAGCTTTGCGACAAGGAAGCCGATCCTTTCTTCGGTGCCGACATGTCCACCAAACTCAAACTGCTGGGCGTGGACGTCGGTTCGATTGGCGATGCCCATGGCGCACTGGCGGGTGCAGTCAGCTACCGCTTTATCGATGAAGCCACTTCCAGCTATCGCCGCCTGGTGGTTTCAGCCGATGGCAAGCAAGTGCTAGGCGCGGTGCTGGTGGGCGACAACAGTTATTACGACACCCTGCTGCAATACGCGCAGAACGGCATTCCCCTGCCCGCCGACCCGTCCAGCCTGATCCTGCCCCGTGGCGAAGGCGCGCCGACCCTGGGGGCCGATGCCCTGCCCGCCACGGCAACCATCTGCTCCTGCCATAACGTCAGCAAGGGCTCGATCTGCTCGGCCATCGATGCAGGCTGTACCGATCTGGCCGGCATCAAGACTCAGACCAAGGCCTGCACCGGTTGTGGTGGCTGCGCAGCCTTGCTCAAGCAGGTTTTCGAGCATGAACTGATCGCCCGTGGCGTCAGCGTCGACAAGAGCCTGTGCGAACACTTCGCCTACACCCGTCAGGAGCTGTATTCGATGGTCCGCGTCGAAGGCATCGAAACCTTCGAGGAACTGCTGACCCGCCACGGCAAGGGCGCCCATGGCTGCGACATCTGCAAACCTGCCGTCGGCTCGATTCTCGCGTCCTGCTGGAACCGGCAGATTACCGAGCCTTCGCTGGTGCCACTGCAAGACACCAACGACACCTTCATGGCCAACATGCAGAAAAACGGCACTTACTCGGTGGTGCCGCGCATTCCCGGTGGCGAGATCACACCGGACGGCCTGATTGCCATCGGTGCCGTGGCCAAGAAATACGACCTGTACACCAAGATCACCGGCGGTCAGCGTATCGACCTGTTCGGCGCACAACTCCACGAACTGCCGGATATCTGGAGCGAATTGATCGAAGCCGGTTTCGAGACTGGCCATGCCTACGGCAAATCGACGCGGACCGTGAAATCCTGCGTGGGCAGTACCTGGTGCCGCTATGGCGTACAGGACAGCGTGGCCATGGCCTTGCGTATCGAAGACCGCTACAAGGGCCTGCGCTCGCCACACAAACTCAAGTTCGCCGTTTCTGGCTGTACCCGCGAATGCGCGGAAGCACAAAGCAAGGATGTGGGTGTCATCGCCACCGAAAACGGCTGGAACCTCTATGTAAGCGGCAACGGCGGCATGCGCCCACGCCATGCGGAACTGTTCGCCACTGACCTGGATGACGAAACCCTGATCCGTTACATCGACCGCTTCCTGATGCTCTACATCCGCACCGCCGACAAGCTGCAACGCACCTCGGTCTGGCGCGAGTCGCTGGAAGGCGGCCTGGATTACCTCAAGGCCGTGATCATCGACGACAGCCTGGGGCTGGCCGAAGAGCTGGAAGCGCAGATGCAACTGGTGGTCGACCGCTATGAATGCGAATGGGCCAACGCCCTCAAGGACCCGGAAAAGCTCAAGCGCTTCCGCACCTTCGTCAACGACAAGCGCAGCGACCCGGATGTCCACTTCGTCAAGGAACGTGAGCAACGCCGCCCTGCAAAACCTGAAGAAATCGCCCTTATCCCGTTCAAGGAGGTGGTCTGATGAGCCAGTCCAATGTGGCCTATGCCGAAAAAACATCCGCCACGCACACTCAATGGCAGACCCTGTGCTCGCGCCGGGATCTGGTGGCCAACTCCGGCGTAGTCGCCTGGCTCGATGGCGCACAGGTCGCGCTGTTCTACCTGCCTGAAACCAGCGAAGGCGAAAAGCTTTACGCCATAGAGAATCGCGACCCCAAATCCGGTGCCAACGTCATCGGCCGCGGCCTCATAGGGCAGATTGGCGGGGAACTGGTCATCGCATCGCCGCTGTACAAGCAGCACTTTCGTCTGCACAACGGCACGTGCGTGGAATACCCGGAGCAACAACTTGAAGTCTGGCAGGTACGGCTGAATGGCGAACAGGTGGAAATCGCGGTTTAGGCCATCTCAGGGCAAGTCTTGGCGTGTTATTTCACAAGAAGGGTATGGCTGATTCTTCTGTGGTCGCTGTGAAATACCACACCAGGCTTCAAACGAAAACTCATGCAGTATTACGGGCGTTCAGCGTAGGCCACCACTGGCCGTAATTTCTTCGCCCGTTACAAAGCGCGCATCATCGGACGCTAGAAATGCCACAACACGAGCAATATCTTCTGGTGTACCAGAACGACCGAGTGGAGTCTGAGATATGATGCCCGCAGCCATCTCAGAGCCAACGATGCCAGCGGCTGTAGTACCTTCGGTCACCACGAAGCCTGGGCTGACGACGTTAACCCGCACGTTTCGTGGCGCAAGCTCCTTGGCAAGCACGCCAGATATTGCATTGACAGCGGCCTTGCTCGCTGTATAGATCGAGGTACCAGGCGTACGCAGGCTGGTAATTGATGACGAAATGTTGATAACGCTTGCACCCTCCCCAAGATGCTTGATGGCAGCTTGAGTGGTAAGTACTACCCCAAGCACGTTGATGTCAAAGAGGCGACGATACTGCTCCTCGGTTACGTGTTCGACCGGAGCAACATCAAAGACGCCCGAGTTGTTGACCAGAATATCCAGCCGGCCGAAATTCGTTATAGCGGCCTCGATCAATGCTTGAGCCTCTGCCGCTATGGAAACATCAGCCTTCAACGCGATAGCGTGGCCGCCAGATGATTTGATGGCGTCGACAACCGCATCTGCGCCTTCGCGACTCGATGCGTAATTGACCACTACTGCTGCGCCGTCCTGCGCTAAAGCCTTGGCTATACCGGCACCAATCCCCTTTGAGGCCCCCGTCACAACGGCTACTTTACCTGCCAGTTTCTTCATGATTCATACCTTTTCATGCTAAATTTCGACATTAAATTAATTGAGACTGAGACCGGAACCGATGCTTTTCCTGAGTCAGAGAGCAATTGGTTCCTTAGTTCCGATATTAGGAACTATAGGATTACAGGTCAAGCAAGAAGTGAAGCGACCATGAGACCCATATTTCATCCTGCGATTGAGGACGTTCAACCCCAAGCCATCCTCCATGCGCTGTCTGATCCGAACCGGGCAGCGATTCTGGCCAGGATCCTGACTTCGGGTAGTGTCAAAGCCTGCTCGGTTGTAGCCAGACTGGGTGATCGGGTCATCCCGAAATCATCTCTGTCCACCCATTTCAGAGTGTTACGTGAAGCAGGATTGATCCGTAGTGAGCGCCATGGGGTGGAGATGAGAAACCACTCGCGTTTTGCCGAAGTTGATGCGCGATTCCCGGGCCTGGTTGCAGCGATTATCAACGCTTACGCCTCGGTTATCGTTAACGACCCTTCCGGGGCGGACGAATAGCACCGACCTGTTTTTCAACGCAGCATCACCGATGCGTAGATACATTTCGTCTAGAGCCTACAAGGTTTATCTGTATATCCATACAGATAAACCTTGCTCACAACGCTTTCAGTGTTCATCCTTACCGCATTCAAAACCCGTCAATGCAAGCGGTGGTTATGCGGCTGTTTCTCTGCGAAAAACCCTCACAGGCCAAAGATATCGCCGCCGTCCTCGGCGCGACCCGGCGTGGAGACGGTTGCTGGACAGGCCCCAACGCCACCGTGACCTGGTGCATCGGTCACCTGCTGGAAACCGCGCCACCGGATGCCTACGATGCCCGTTACAAACGCTGGGTGCTGGAAGACCTGCCGATTGTCCCGGACAAATGGAAAATGCTGGTCAAACCCCGTACCGCCAGCCAGTTCAAGGCCGTAAAACGCCTGCTGGGTGAAGCCCGAGAACTGATCATCGCCACCGACGCCGACCGGGAAGGCGAGATGATTGCCCGCGAACTGGTAGAACATTGCCGCTATCGTGGCCCGATCCAGCGCTTGTGGCTGTCGGCACTGGACGACGCTTCGATCCGCAAGGCGCTGGCGTCCCTCAAGCCCGGTGCCGATACCTTCAGCCTTTATCATTCGGCACTTGGCCGCTCCCGCGCCGACTGGCTGATCGGCATGAACATGAGCCGTCTGTTCACCCTGCTCGGTCGCCAGTCCGGGTATCAGGGCGTGCTGCCGGTGGGTCGCGTGCAGACGCCAACCCTGCGGCTGGTCGTGGATCGCGACCGCAGTATCGCCGACTTCGTGCCCGTGCCTTACTGGGCCATCGACGTCAGACTGCTGCATGACGGCCAGGCATTCATTGCCCAGTGGCGAGCGCCTTCGGATGCCTGTGACGATCAGGACCGCTGCCTGAACCAGCCACTGGCGCAACAGGCCTCAGAGGCGATTCGCAATGCCGCCAGCGCCAGGGTCGTAAAACTGCGTACCGAACGGATTCGCGAGGCTGCGCCCTTGCCTTTCGACCTGGGCACCTTGCAGGAAATCTGCTCGAAAAAACTCGGCCTTGGCGCTCAGGAAACCCTGGATATCGCCCAGGCCCTGTATGAAACCCACAAGGTCATCACCTACCCGCGCAGCGATTGCGGTTATCTGCCCATGAGCCAGCATGGCGAAGCGGCGGGCATCATCGCCGCGCTGGGCAAATCCGATCCTGCGCTGAGCGAACTGCTCAGGCATCTGGACCCGCAACGCCGCTCACGGGCCTGGAACGACGCCAAGGTCAGCGCCCACCACGGCATCATCCCCACCGCTGCCGCCCGAGGCATCGAGCGCCTGACAGGCAAGCCGCGAGCGGTCTACACCCTGATCCGCGCGCGCTATCTGGCGCAGTTCCTGCCCAACCACGAATACGACCGGACCCAGGCCGACTTCGACTGCGCCGGGCAGGCCTTGCGCGCCATCGGCAAGCAGATCATCGAACCGGGCTGGAAACGCGCCATGCCCGAAGCGCTGGCCCCGGCCAAAGGTCGCGAAGCCCCTGCCCCGCAAAACCTTCCCGCGCTGTTTCAGGGCTGCGACTGCCCGGTGAGCGATGTCATCCTCAAGGACCTGTGGACCCAGCCGCCCAAGCCCTTCACCGAAGGCGACCTGATCAAGGCCATGAAGAATGTCGCCAGGCTGGTGGAAGATCCGCTGCTCAAGCAGAAGCTCAAGGACACCACCGGGATCGGTACCGAAGCCACCCGCGCCGGTATCATCCAGGGGCTGCTCGACCGGGGTTATCTGATCAAGCAAGGCAAGGCCTTGTCTGCCACTGCCGCAGCGTTCAGCCTGATCGATGCCGTCCCTCGCGCCATCGCCGACCCCGGCACCACCGCCATCTGGGAGCAGGCGCTGGATATGGTGCAAAGCGGTGAAATGAGTCTTGAAGAGTTCGTTGCCAAACAGGCCGCCTGGATGAGCAAGCAGGTCACCCGTTGCGTCGGCCTGCGCCTGACCATCAGCGGCCCCGCCAGCCCGGCCGGTGGCGCAGCGCCCTGGAAGAAAAAACGCAAGACCGGCACGCGCAAAGCGGCCGGAACCACTGCAAGCAAAGGCAAACGCCCGCCAAGAGCAACAAAGAAAGCCTGACCCCATTTGTATCTCGCCGCTTACAACTTGCAGCTTATCGCTTGCAGCTTGCCCCTGCTTTTCACTTTCCCCCCCTATACATCAATGCCGTATTGATAGCACAATAATGATAATGATTAGCATTTACTAACATTAATGAATCTTAATTGTTACAATCTGGCTTTCCGTTTGAAGATGACTGCCACCAGAAGAAGGGAGCGGCACCACCATGCGTGTATTAGTGGTAGAAGACGACATATCGGTCAGCCACTGGCTTGGCAGCAAACTCCATGCGTTCGGCCATAACTGCAAGTTGACCCATGACGGTGAGGGCGCGCTGGAAATCCTCACCCAGGAAGCGTTCGACGTTGTGGTACTGGACCGCATGCTGCCCAGGATGGATGGCATCGAACTGCTCAACAGGCTCCATGGTCGCTCCCGCCCTCCCGTGCTGATCCTGTCGGCAAACGACCAGACCAGTGACCGTGTCGAAGGTTTGCGTGCCGGTGCGGACGACTATCTGGGCAAGCCTTTCGACTTCACCGAACTGCTTTTGCGCCTGGAGGTGCTGGCTCGCCGGCACAATCAAACCGCTATGGAAGAAGTGATCTACATCGAAGACTTGCGCATCGACCTGGGCCAGCGCAGTGCATGTCGGGCCGGGCGCAATATCGACCTGACCGACAAGGAGTTCCGCCTGCTGCAAGTGCTGGCCGAGCACCCGGGCCAGACGGTCACCCGCACCATGCTGCTGGAAAAGGTCTGGGGCTATCACTTCGACCCGCAGACCAACCTGATCGATGTCCATATCTCAAAGCTGCGTACCAAGATCGACAAGGGTTTTGAACGCAGTCTGCTGAGGACCATTCGTGCAATCGGCTATGAACTCGGCTAGTCGTTTCGAGCTGCGCCACATCCTTGAAACCAGCAATTTTCAACAAGCCGCCACCATGGCATTTGCCTGTCTGCTGGTGGCCTTGCTGTCGGTCATCGGCAGTGGTTGCGTGCTTGAAAGCGTCATGCGCAGCCACGTGCGGGAAATGATCCTCGCCGACGTGCGCACCATGCATGAACTGACCCAGAGCCGCAGCAGCCATCAGGTTGCCGAACTGCTCAGGCAGCGGGACCTCTATGACCGGCGCAGCGAGCGTCATTCGCTGCTGCTGGACCCACAGGGCAAGGTCCTGACCGGCGATGCGACGATGCACGAAGTCATGGACTGCATCGCGGCACGCTGCCCGGATAACTGGCGAAACATTCGTAACAAAGAGCGGCAGATCATGGGGCTGGTGATCGAGCTTCGCGACGGCGGCCGCTATTTCAGCGCCTACGACCTGCAACCGATGCTGGAGCGCACCCAGATCATTCCGCTGATGGCCGGTGCCGGCCTGTTTCTGGTGCTATTGGGCAGCCTGATCTTCAGCCTGCGTTACAGCCTGCGCAAGCTGTACCGCATAGAACGTATTCATGACGCGCTGAAACGCTTTGCCAGTGGCGATCATCAGGCCTTTCCGCCCCATGACCGCAGCGGCGACGAGCTGGACCGGCTGGCCACCGAGATCTATCGCAATCTGGAGCGGATCAACAAGCTGATGGCCGAGGTCAAGGGCGTGACCAGCCATATCGCCCACGAACTGCGCACGCCGCTGACGCGATTGCAGAATCGTCTGGTCAGCGCAGCCGAAATCGCCACTGGCGATGTGCGCGAAGCCCTGTGGTTGGCCGCTGATGAAAGCGAACGTATCCAGAGCCTGTTTCGCGCAGTGATGCGGGTCGGGGAAGTGGAAACCGGGCGTTGCGCCCATCTTTTCGAGGAGTTTCCGGCTCAGGATCTGCTCAACGATCTGCGCGAGTACTACTTGCCCCTGGCCGATGAGCGCAACTCGCCACTGGTGCTGAACATAGACCCCGGCTGCCGGATCTGGGGCGACCGCGCCCTGCTGTTCCAGGCCATGGCCAATCTGGTGGACAACGCACTGAAATATGCGCCGCGCAACTCCACGATCACGCTCTTTGCCCGGCATCGCCCTCTCTTCGCCACCCTTGGCGTGGCGGATCACGGCGAAGGCATTCCGGCTTCTGCAACGGAACAGGTGGTGGAACGCTTCCATCGCCTGCATACCTCCGGCGACATTCCCGGCAACGGGCTCGGCCTGACACTCGTCAAGGCCATCAGTGAACTGCATGGCGGCTCCCTGCGGCTGAGCGACAACCAGCCCGGCCTGCGTGTCGAATTGCAGTTGAGCCGGGCGATTCCTTAAGGCTTCTTAATGATCCCCGCCTTGCCGCTTAATGAGAATAAATCTTAGTATCGTTTCACCTTATTGAACCGTCCTCGACCGCTGTTCACTGCGGTCGGGATTCCCTTTTCCGACATCTCACACAGGCTTGCGCCATGCTCAACTCCTTCAAGAAATTCCTTCGCGACGAAAGCGGCGTGACCGCCATTGAATACGGCATTCTGGCGGCTTCCATGGCCGCAGCCATCGGCTACATCTTCGGCTCCGACGGCCAGTTCATCGGCGCGCTCAAGGAACGTTTCGGTGGCATCGCCGACCAGATCAGGTCCACCAACAACAGCACCGGCAGCAACTGACGTTACCCCGCAGGATTCCCGTCCATGACCAGCCTTGTCGTCGTTCTGCTGTTACCCGCCTTGTGCTGGGTCGTGGTCACGGACCTGCTGTATCGCAAGATCCATAACCGACTGGTGCTGGCATTGCTGGCGGGATGGCTGGCATTGCCGCTGCTGGCGCCCCTGAATGTCGGCCCTTTTGCAGGTCTGGGCGTCTGGCAGGTCATTTCTGCCATGGGCTGGTCTACGGCAGGCGCGGCGCTGGTCCTGCTGGTCGGTTACGGCCTCTACATGATCGAACGGGTCGGCGGCGGCGACGTCAAGCTGATGACCGTGCTGAGCCTGTGGATCGGCAGCGAAGACCTGATCACCTTCCTGATCATCACCTCGCTGGCTGGCGGCATCCTGGCGCTGGTACTGCCCACGCTGGAAATGCTCGAAGCCGCTCTTGCAAGGGGCGTGATGTGGCTGATCCGGCGCATGCCGCAAGACGCTATCGCGGTACCGATCATCTATGACGCTCAACGCCCCGCAGGTATTCCCTACGGCCTGGCCATCGCAGCAGGTGCGCTGTTCACCTTGCTGTTTCCCATCCACACCTGAACCCACAGTAGCCGTACTCGATGAAAAAGAATTCGCTCATTCTGCTGACTGGGGCCATTGTCCTCGCCAGTGGCTCCGCTCTGCTCGCACGGGCTTTGCTGGCACCGCCAAAGCCACCTGAAGTCAAGGCACAGGTTCAACCTGCCGCCCCCAAGGAAGCCACTCGCCAGGTGCTGGTCGCTTCACGCAACCTGCAACCGGGCGACTTCATCGATGCAGGCAGCCTGGACTGGCAACCGGCAACCGCACAAATGACGCGCTCCCTGTATTTCATCGAAGGCCAGGACAAGCAGGACTCCTTGCTGGGCGCCACTGTGCGTCAACCGGTCGAAGCCGGCCAGCCACTGACCAGCAGCGTGGTCGTGCGCCCCGGCGAACCAGGCTTTCTGGCCTCGGTCATCAAGCCCGGCATGCGCGCCGTATCCGTGCCGACCAGCGCAGTGGAGAGCAACTTCGGCCTGGTGGCCGCCGGTGATCGCGTGGATGTGATCCTGAGCCTCAAGCGCGAACAGGAAACCCAGGCGCCAGACGCCACCGCCAATGCCGCGCCGTTTCTGGCCGCCCAGACCATCCTTCACGATATCCGCGTGCTGGCAATGAATAACAGCACCCGCAGCGACCTGAATGTACGCCGGGATCTGGAAACCACGCCCAACGCCAAGAACACCAGCAGCCGCCAGAGCTTTGAAACCGTGACTCTGGAAGTCGCGCCGTCGGCGGCCGAGCAACTGGCAGTCGCCAAGGAGATCGGCAACCTGCAACTGGCCATCCGCTCATCGGTCGAGCAGACCGAAGACGAGCTGCTGACCAGCGGTGAAGTCACCACCCTGAACAAGACCACCAGCATTTATCCCTCGCAGAAAAGCGCGGGTAAATCCGGGCCGGCCACCACTGTGCAGCTCTTCAGGGGCAAGGCCACCGAAGTTCTGGACCTGGCGAAACACTGATCAGTTGCGTCTGCCGGCCGGTGTAGCGCCGACAGACGCCCTTACGGAAAAAACAGCATGAAACGCACAGCGCAACCTCTGGCTTCGGGCCGGAACGGACTCTCCTTGCTGCTCGCCGGCCTCGGCTTGAGCGCCACACTGGTCAGCCCGTCAGTTGTCATAGCCGAACAGGCGACCGTGGACAACTACGACATGCCTGCCAAAACCCCGGTCACGCCGGTTATCACAGCCCAGCAACGTGCCCAGTTGCAACAGATCAGTGAAACCCAGACAGTCAACCTGACCGTGCGCCAGGGACGCCTGCTGCAACTGCCTCGCGCCGCGGCAAAAGTGCTGTTGGCCGACCCGGAAGTGGCCAGTTTCCAGATGCCGTCGCCGAGCAGTGTCTTCGTATTCGCCCAGCGGTCAGGCGCCACGACCCTGTATGCACTGGACGCCAACGACAATGTGATCGCAGCCATGCGGCTGGTCGCAGGCTTCGATCTGGAAGGCCTGCGCCAACAGATCGAAAACGAAGTGGTGGGCTCGCAGGTCAGTTTCGTACCGGCGGCAGGCGATGGCCTGATCGTTCGTGGACATGTTCGTACGCCCCTCGAAGCCCGTCAGGTCATGGCCAGCGTCAAGGCAGCCGTCGGCGCCAGTGACAGCGCCGCAGGTGGACCGGGTGGCGGCGCTCCAGCCGGTGCGCCCGGAGGCGGCGGCCCTGCTGCACCGCGAGTGATCAACCAACTCAAGGTCGAGTTGTCGGCACAGGTCAATATCCGGGTCCGGGTCGTCGAAGTGTCCCGCAACCTCAGCCACACTCTGGGCCTGAACTGGGACTCGGTCATGAACAGCGGCAAGTTCCGTCTGGCGACCGGTTCTTCGACCAGCCTGTTCAACGCCGCCGACGCGGCCTCATCGGCAGGCACCATCGCTGGCGCGACCCAGGCCGGTCAGTTGATCCGCACGGCCAACACCATCGGCTTCACCGACGGCAACCTGACCGGGCTGATCAACGCCCTGTCGGTGGAAGGCATGGCTTCGGTCCTGGCCGAGCCCAACCTGACGGCCATGTCCGGCGAAACCGCAGGCTTTGCGGCGGGCGGTGAAGTGCCAATCGTGGTCATCACCAACAACAACGTCAGCATCACCTACAAATCCTACGGCGTGATCCTGCGCATGACACCCACCCTGCTCTCGCCCAACCGCATCAGCCTGCATATCGCACCGGAAGTCAGCGACCTGTCCGATGACGGCGCAGTGACCCTGCCCGATGGCGGCTCGACCATTCCGGCCTTCAAGGTTCGGCGCGCCGACACCACGGTGGAACTGGCCAGCGGCCAGAGCTTCGCCCTCGCGGGCATGCTGCGCAGCAACGTTGCCCAGCAAGTCAGCGGCCTGCCGGGCCTCAAGGGCGTGCCGTTGCTCGGTCGCCTGTTCGAGGGTGAAACCAGCACACAAGAGGACACCGAACTGGTGATTCTGGCGACCGCTTATGTCGTAGACCCCGTCACCGAAGGTGAACTGCAAACCCCGGGCCGCGGCCTGCCAGGCATGGATGCGCAGATGCCGCGCCAAGCCAGCGCAGGGTACCTGTACTGATGGAGACCTTGAAAATGAAGCCTGTCACTTTCCGCCTCGCGCTGCTGGCCTGCCTGCCTTTGCTCATGGTGGGCTGTACCGCGCAGTACAACGAACTGCGCGCCAAGCGCTTTGCCAACACACCGATGCCGGTCACTCAGGTGAACCCCAGCGCCCTGAGCGTTTCCCTCAACACGGTCAATCAGGGCAAGGGGCTGACCGCCGAATCCCTGGAAAACCTCAACACGATGCTGAGTAATCAGGGCCGTCTGAAAAACCAGAGCCTGACCCTGCAGCCCTTCACCCCTGCGGGTGAGCAGATGGCCAAACGTCTGGTACGGGTGCTGAGCGAACGCGGTGCGGATGCCAGCCGCATCATTCTGGCGCCGGTCCAGCTCAAGGCTGCCGAGCAATCCGGCGGCTGGGATCTGCAGGTCATTTCCGAGGCCATGGTTGCGCAGATCCCCGATTGCCGGATCGCCAACCCCGATGCCTGGACCATGACCCCTTATCAGGCAGTCGGCACTCTTGGCTGTGCCAACCGGGCCAACATTGCGCGGATGGTCAGCGACCCTCGCGACCTGGTCCGCCCGCGCACTCTGGACAGCGCCGATGGCAATCAGGCCAACAATGCCGTGCAGCGTTATCAGGAAAGCAAGACCACCGAACTGATGAACATCGACTTCTCCCAGGACGACTGAGGACGCCGCCATGAACGACAAGACCAACACTGTACTGCCCAGCGGCGACAAAACCTTTCTGGCACCGGTCCTGTTCGCCGCCAGTACGGCTGACCAGCGCAGCTTCGCCGAACAGTTGCAGCGCCTGGGCCAGCCCGAGGCGCTGGTCCTGAGCGGCGGAATCGAAGCGGCCAAGGCCTGGTGTGCCGAACAGCGGGCCAGCCTGCTGCTGGTGGACCTGGATGGCGAGCAATTTCCCTTGCAGGCCATTTCTGAACTGTCGAGCCTGTGCGATCCGGGTTGTGCGATTCTGGCCCTCGGCAGCCAGCAGAATGTCGACCTGTACCGCGCCCTGACCCACAGCGGCGTGGTGGATTACCTGTGCAAACCCGTGCCACTGGACTTGCTGGCCAGCAGCCTGGAGCGTGCGCGCAATATCCATCAGCAACCCCAGACCAGCCAGGTGCGCACCGGTCGCAGCATTGCCGTGACGGCTTGCTCCGGCGGGCTGGGTACCAGCACGGTCAGCGCCGGGCTGAGCCTGTTGCTGTCACACGAACGGCATATTCCTGTAGCCGCCGTGGATTACGACCGGCACAACGCAGACCTGTCCCTGCTGCTGGGGGCTCAGGGCGATTGTGGGCTGGCCGCTGCCTTGAGCAGCAGCGAGATCGACGCCCGTTTTCTGCAACGGGCCATGACTCGTCTGGATGACCGCCTGCATCTGCTGGCCCAGGAACCTTCGGCCGACCATTTCGCCCCTATCGATACCGATCACCTGCTTGAGCTGGGCGCCAACCTGTGTCGCTTGTTCAATCAGGTGGTGTGGGACCTGCCATCCGGCCACCCGCAAGGTGCGCTGGAGGTGTTGCGCCACGTCGAAACCCGCATCCTGCTCAGCAAATTCACCATTCAAGGCGCCCGCAATACCCAGCGCCTGCTTGAAGAGATCGGTGACGAAAGCGAGGGCCAGCAACTGCTGCTGGTGGTCAACCAGAACCATGGCACTCATCAGACAGTCGCCCGCGAACAGTTCGAGGCCTTCGTCGGCAGACGTGTGGACCTGATCCTGCCTTACGCCGGACATGCGCTGAACGACAGCCTGTTGAGCGGCCCCCTGCGTCTGGAAGCTGCACCGGCCTTTCGTCAGGCCCTGCTGAATCTGGCGGACCTGGCTTGTGGCCGCAAACCGGGAAATGCCCTCGCAGCACCGTCGGTGCTGGCCCGCCTCAAAGGCGCCCTGACCCGTCGTAACGCGGCCTGACACAAGGAGCCGGATCATGCTGATACGCAAGCCCAGAACCCCTGCCCCCGCGCCGACACCATTGCCCGTGCAGGAAAGCAGCGAGTCGGTCATCGAGATGCAGAAGGTCAACACGACCAAGGCAAACCCTGCCAGCAAGAATGCCGACAGCGGCGCCAACCTTAACCGGCGCCTGATCCGCGGTTTCCTCTATGACCAGATCGATCCTCTCAAGGCTGCGGCCATGGGACGCGACAAGCTGCGTCAGCAGATTGAAAGCCAGATACGGCGCATCTGCGATGAAAACCGTCTGCAACTGTCTCGCCCCGAAGAAGAGCAGATCGCCAGTGAAATGCTGGACGAGATGCTGGGTATCGGGCCGATCCAGCCATTGCTGGCCGACGACACGGTCAACGATATTCTGGTCAATGGCGCGGGTCAGGTGTTCGTCGAGCGCTTCGGCAAGCTGGAACTGTCGAACATCACGTTTCTTGACGAAGAGCATGTGTTCAACACGGCCCAGCGTATCGCGGCCGGTGTAGGACGACGCATCGATGAAGCCAACCCCATGGTCGATGCACGGCTGGCAGACGGCAGCCGGGTCAACGTCATTACTTACCCGCTGGCCATCGACGGCACCACCATCTCCATCCGTAAATTCATGCGCCGCAACCTGACGCTGGAATCCCTGGCTGCACGCAACGCCATGTCAATGGAAATGGTCCAGGTACTCAACCGCGCCATGATTGCCAAGCTCAATATCGTGGTGTCCGGCGGTACGGGTGCGGGCAAGACCACACTGCTCAATGCCCTGTCGCAAAAGATCAGTGAAGACGACCGCATCCTGACCATCGAAGACGCCGCCGAGCTGCAACTGCAACAGATCCATGTGGTGCGCCTGGAAACCCGTCCGGTCAGTGCCGAAGGCACCGGCAAGGTCGATCAACGCGACCTGGTGCGCAACGCCCTGCGGATGCGGCCGGACCGAATCATCCTCGGTGAAGTGCGCGGCGGTGAAGCCTTCGACATGTTGCAGGCCATGAATACCGGGCATGACGGCTCGCTCTGTACCGTCCACGCCAACACCCCTCGCGACGCCATCATGCGCCTGGAAAACATGGTGATGATGGCAAGCATGCAACTGCCGATGGAAGCCATTCGACGCCAGATCGCCAGTGCCGTGAACCTGGTGGTTCAGGTCGAACGCCAGCGTGACGGCGGACGACGTGTTGTCTCGATCACTGAAGTCTGCGGCATGGAAAACGACGTGATCCAGACCCAGGAACTGTTCGGCTTCAAGGTCCGCTCCACCGACAGCCAAGGCAAGATCCTGGGCGATTACGTGAGCAGCGGTCAGCGACCCGAGTTCTACAACCAGCATGCCCACCTGTTTGGCGAACTCTGAGAGGACACCTCATGCAAGCTGTCCTCGATTTGCTCACCCTGCTGGTTTTCGCCTGCGTCATGTTCGCGTTCTATGGGCTGCTGAGCCTGAGCAAGCGACGCCAGCGAGCCGCTGAAAGTGCTGCTCGACTGGAGCAACTGCTGCGCGAAAAGGTGAAGGTGAATGCACCGAACACCCAGGTCGAGAGCATCATGCGTGACATGCAGAGCGCACCACTGGGCAGCATGCCCGTGCTTGGCACTCACATTACCCATCTGTGGATCAACCTGAACCTGCTGGGCTGGCGCAAGACGCTCAAGGCGCGGGCCATTGCATTCAGCCTGGGCGGCTTTTTCGCCGGTGTACTGATTGGTCGCGACACGCCCATGCCGTTGCTGTTCGGCAGCCTGATTGCGGTATTCACCGCCATTGCCCTGTTCACGCTGTTCTATCGCCAGGCACTGGCCAAGTACCACAAGCAACTGCGCCAGTCCCTGCCTGAAGCCATCGACTCCATCACCCGCACCTGCCGTGCAGGCGTACCGATCAGCAATGCTTTCGCACTGGTTGCCGATCATCTGAGCGGGCCATTGAGCGTGGAGTTCGCGATCATCGACCACTGGCTGCGTCTGGGGGTGCCGCTGCGGCGGGTCATGCAGGACTCCACCCTGCGCGTGCCACTGGCCGAGTACCGATTCTTCGCGGTGATCCTGATCATCAATCAGGAAGCCGGTGGCCGTCTGGGCGAGACCCTGGACCGGCTCTCGACCACCCTGCGCGACCGTCACGAGCTGCAACTGAAGATTCTGTCCAAGACCTCCGAAGCACGGGCCTCCTCCAAGATCGTGTCATCGCTGGTGCCCGCCATGCTGGGCTACATGTACATCAATGCCCCACAGGATTTCCGCTTTCTGCTCAACGACCCCACCGGCAACATGGTGCTGTTCTACGCCCTTGCCAGCGTCACGCTGGGGCTGGTCATCAACCACCTGATGGTGAGCCGAGTCGGATGAACGCTCGCTTTTGCGGAGAACAACAGTCATGACCAACGAAACGCTCATTCTGCTCGCCCTGGGGGTGATGTTGACCGGCACCGGCCTGGGCCTGCTCGGCTGGTACCTGGGTCTTTCGGAGAAAAGCCTGGACCTGCGCCTGGGCCGCAGCGAGGACAATCGCCAGCAACAGGTCCAGGCCAACATCCTGCGCACCGATCAACTGGCCCTGTCCGCCAATGCCCGGCGCCTGCTGTTGCCACTGGCTTCGGCCGGCGAACATCTGGCCGGCACGGCACAGGATCGCCAGCACCTCAACCGTCTGCTGAGCATGGCGGGCTTTCGTGCTCAGGCCAGCCTGGGTCTGTTGATGGTCGCCAAATATGCCAACGGCCTGCTGTTTCTGGGCATCGTTCTGTTTGGTGTTCTGGATGCCCAGAGCCGCTTCGGCCTCAAGGGTCTGGCCATGGGCCTGATCGCCCTGTTCGTCGGCACCACCCTGCCCGAAGCCTGGCTGAAATGGCGGGCGGCGCGGCGCGGCGGGCGCATGGCCCGTTCGGTGCCCGATGGCCTGGACCTGATGGTGATCTGCGCCGAAGCCGGCTTGCCGCTGGGCCGCATCATGCAAGTGGTGGCCAGGGAACTGGCGCTGTCGGCTCCCGAACTGGCAGATGAATTGCGCTACACCTTCGCCGAACTGCAAATCGTCAGTGACCGCTCACGGGCATTGCTCAACCTCGCCGAGCGCACGGGCGTCCGGGAAATCGAAAGCATGGTGGGAACCCTGATCCAGGCCGAGCGCTACGGCACTCCCCTGTCACAGGCACTGCGCACCATCGCCGATGAAAGTCGCAAGACCCTGGTGCTGGGCCTTGAAGAAAAAGCCGGAAAGCTGCCCGCGCAAATGAGCGTGCCACTGATGGTCCTGATCCTGCCACCGATCATCGCGGTCATGGGCGCCCCGGCGATGATCCGTCTGGTCCGCGCTCTGGCGCAAAACTGATGCCTGCCTTTTCTCTGGAGAATACCGTGTCCTCACCTCTGTCCCTTTCACGCCTCGCCCTGCTTTCGCTGCTGATCATCGGCGCAAGCGGCTGCTCCAGCCTGCCCGGCCTCGACCGTGACAATGCCCAGCCACAGACCAACGCGCCCCTGAGCAAAAAGGAAAGCGCCGAAGCGCTGAGGCTGGCCCGCGTGCTGCGCGATAACGGGCGTATCGAAGCAGCCACCGAGGTCTACGCCAAGATGGACCAGCGCCAGCAACTCAGCCCCCGGGAACTGCTGGAATACGCCAGTGTTGCGGCGTTGGTGCGCAAGCCGCAGCAATCGCTGGAACTCTACGGCCGTGCCCGACACGCCCTTGGCGGTGCCGACAATCTCAGCCCGTCCGAAAGCCTGATTACCTGCCTGGGCATGGGCCGTGCGCGTCTGGCACTGAATCAGCTTCAGGCTTCGGTGAAGGATTTCAATTGCGCGCTCAAGGCCCAGCCGGACAGCACCGAAGGCCTCAATGGTCTGGGCGTGGCCAGCAACAGCCTTGGCCAGACCGAGCAGGCTCAGAAGCTGTTTCAACAAGTACTGGAGATCGACCCGTCCAACCAGCCAGCGCTGAACAATCTGGCCATGACCTACCTGAGCAGCAACCAGCCTCAGCAGGCCATCACGCTTCTGCAAGGCGCCAGCCTCAATGCCACACCCAGCCTGGTGCTGAACCTGGCCTTGGCGCATCTGCTCAAGGGCGATAACGATCAGGCGCGTCAGACCCTGAGTCGCAACCTGCCCGATGCCAATACCGAAGACTTGCTGCAAGCCTTGCAGGCCAGCATCGCCCGCATCCATGCAGGCTCCCCTGCCGCGACCGAACTGCTCGCCGCCAGTCAGCGTCCGCTGGCCCTCGGCACACCACAGTGAAGCCGGTCATGCATCTATTGCGAGGCCCACGACAACAGCGCGGCGTGACGGCGGTGGAAACCGCGCTGATCATGCCGGTGATCCTGATCGGCCTGATGATGTTCTTCGAGCTGGCACGCATTGCGCTGGTGGTGATCATCGGCAATCTGGCGCTGGACTCGGCACTGGGCGGCCTGCGTCACGAGAAAGTCGACCTGATGGCAACCGAGCAGCTTCAGCCTCTGATCACCGAGCGGATTCTGCTGGCGTCCTACGGCTACCTCAAGGCCAATGAAATCCAGATCGATGCGACTTCCTACAGCGCCCTGCAAGTCATGGGCGGGGAAGACGCCAGCGACGATGAGTCCAGCACGGAACTGCCCGACGGCAGCCAGCCGGTGATTGTCGTCAAGGTGACCCTGCAACAGACCTACATCACCGCACTGCCCAAACTGCTCGCCCTGCCCGACCGCTTTACCTATGAGTACCGTCAGGTGCTGGGCAACCTCTATAACACTGCCCTCATTGGTAACGATCAATGATCAAGCGTACGCGGCAACGCGGCAGCGCCCTGCTGGAAACTGCACTGGCCCTGCCGATCATCCTTGGCACAGGTTTTGTCTGCGCCGACCTTTACAACCTCAGCCGCGCCAAGACCGACATGGAGCGCAGCACCTCGACGCTGTCCTCGATCCTGGCGATTCAGGATCGGCTGACCAGTGGCGGCCTCGAACAGTTGATCGAGAACATACGTGGCCCGCGCAAGGACAACTATCAGATTTTCATCGCTCAGGTCCGGCGCAGCGGTGAGGTGGTCTGGCATCTGCAACGGGGCAATGCCACCGGGCTGTGCGATGACCCTTTCGCCAGCAGCCAGTACAGCGGCGAGCTGCCCGAAAGCAGCCCAACGCCATCTTCCTCCGAAGAGCCACAGCAAGACACGGTCTCGATGCTGATCGTGCAGACCTGCCAGGCCAGTACCGAACTGGCCATGAGCAGCGAGCTGTTTGGCGGCAGAATCCTGCAAAGCGTCGCTCTGGACCGCATGCAGAACAGCGACCTGCAACTGGCTGAAGATCTGGCGCAGGAGGCCGGTCTGGACACGGACCAGAGTTGATTAAGCCTTCTTAATGGAGCCAGCCTTGCTGCTAGTTGGGAAAGATTCTTATTCTTGTATAAACCTCAAGGCTGCTGTCATAGCGGCCTGTTGATCCCCTCAGGAATGACCGCTTCATGCTCAATCGCAAGCTTCAGCGCGGTAACGTCGCGCCCTTCATGATTCTTGCCACTGGCGGCCTGTTACTGGCCAGTGCCTACGCGATAGACCTGACGCGCATGACCGGCAACGCCTCGCAACTCAAGCGCGCGACCGACGCCGCCGCCCTGGCCGTCGGCCGGGCCAATGCCGACGGCGATGAAAACGTCAGCAAGGACCCCACCGGTTTTGCCACCGCGTATGTGCGCCAGAACCTGGGCATGGATGCGCAGCTTCTGGACAACCTGGGCGAAGTCACCGTCGAAGAAGGACGCAGCGCCGACAGCAATCCCACCTACCGGGTAACCGCAACGTCCCGTCACGACCCGCAAGTCAGCGGTAATGCCAGTCAGGACCTGACCGTGCATTCCACGGCGGAGTTGATCAGCAAGCCGCTGGAGGTGGCGTTGGCGATTGATTCGTCTGTGAATTTTGCCTCGATATTCTCCGGCATCAGCCCGGACGCGCAGTTGCATATCGAAGCCACGGAGCATTTTCTGGGCGAACTGTTCGACAAGGACAGCAGTGGCAACACCCGTGAAGAGAAAGAGAACCTGCGGGTAGCCATTATTCCATTCAGCAACGAGGTCAATCTGTACGACCCCGACTACGGTCGCAATAACCAGCCGCGACTCAAGGAGTGGACAACTCCAGATGCACTGACCACTGAAGATCCGATCCCGTCCTTGCGCACACGTGGTTTCTACCGGCAATACGGCGACTTGAGCAATGTCATGTTTCCGGATCGCAGAGCCAGGCGACAGAGCTTCTACAGGGGAGACAACTACCGGGACAAGACCTATGACTGGATTGCCTCTCCTGCCCAGTCGAAGATGCGTCTTACCGCGAACATGCTTTACCTGAACCCGGAGGACAATCGCCCTGTCGTTTCCGAGCGCCGCATGTTTTCACTCAGCACAGTGGATGCCAACGGTGCGGACCAAACGATCATGACCGATCAAGGCACCCCCAACGCTCCATTGCTGCCTCTGGAAGCCAGCAGAAGCAAGATCGAAGAGCGAGTGCGCGAGATCAGAGGCGATTGGCAGATTCATCCGTTACCGGGACTCGTTTGGGCGGGTAGTGCCTTGTCACCCAACTGGCGTGGGGGCAACGGCTGGGGCGACAGTCAATACCCGCTGGATTTCAATGCCGATGGCAGCGGCCCCAACCGCAAGGCCATTGTGCTACTGATGAACTGGAATTCAGGCTCTGCCTGGAGTTCAGAAAAAGAAACCCTGCGCCATTATCTCGATACCTGCCAATCCTTCAGCGACAACGGGATCGTTTTCTACGCCGTGGTCCGCAACACCACAAATATTAATACCCCCGGCGGCCACTACGTGACGCCTGCCGACTGGCTGAACCCCTGCACCGATGGCGGCAAACGCCTGCATGTCATCGAAGGCAATTCATCGGATACCTCCGGCGATCTGAAGGCCGCGTTCGACAGCATTGCCAATGAACTCAAGAGCCAGGCCAATCGCGTGCTGCTGGTTGAATGATGCGCCTCCCTATTTCCGTCTACGCCCCAAAGGACTGTCCCAATGACTGAGCGTTCTCCTGCCCGTCCCCGCCTCCAGCGACTGTATCTGGCGCTCGAACCCCGGATGATGTTCGATGCGGCGGCGGTCGCCACTGCGACAGAAGTCGCTGCTGCCAGCGAAACCCAGAGCGCCAGTCCGGCAGCAGATAAAACGGCGGACAACTCCGCAACCAGCGTTGCTCATGAGAACAGCAGCACTTCGGACAACGATCAGGCAAGCGCCACCACAAGCCAGCGCACCACAGCGCTGGCGACCGATAACGGTGCCCACCTGAGTCTGGACGCTCTGACAAGCCTGGAAACCCTGAGCACAATCAGCGGCCTGAGCAACATTGCACATACCGAACTGTCCAGTGATGGCACGACCCTGTATGCAGCCAGCAGAACAGGTGAGCTGGCCATCTTCACACGTGATACCGAGACTGGCGCGTTGACGCTAAGCAACACCCTGACGGCCAGCGACACTCAGCTGACTTTAATCATTGATCTGAAGATCAGCCCGGATGGCGAAACGCTCCTTATGAGCGGTGCAAACGGCAGGTCCTATTCGGACACGCTTGCCGTATTCAACCGCGATCCGGCCACGGGAAGCCTTGTCTTCCTGGAAAGCCATTACATCCTCACGATAGAAACACTGGAAATCTCGGACGACGGCAAATCGGTATATGCCGTCGATAGCGGCAACGAAGGGATCTATGTCTTCAGCCGTGATACCACCAGCGGCAGTCTGACGCGACTGAATCTGGTCGAGAACACGTCATGGAACCCACCTTACATGTTTGCCATATCGGCCATGGAGAGCCGAGGAGATTACGTATTCGTAACAACCCAGACCTTCTCCCCCCCACATACCCTGATCGCTTATCAGCGTGACGCCGACGGCAACCTGGGTTCGCCGTTTTATATCCGCGATGGCCAGCGAGACAGCGCTGGCAATACGGTTTCGCTCAAGTCTCCCAGCCAGATCAATGCATCGCCCGATGGCCAGACGCTTTATGTCACCACCTCCGAAGGCATCGTCACGTTCCGGGTCGAAAACCAGTCCTTTGTGGTCCAGAACTCCATAAGCCAGGCCAATATCACCTCGACAGCCCTGAGCAGTAACGGCAGTACGCTTTATGCCACCCTCAGCGACGGCACCATCAATCGCTACAGCGCCACGACCTCAGGCCTGATGCTGCTCAATAGCACAGCCGGTGGCCAGAGCGACGCCAGCGCGATTCAGGTAAGTGCCGATGGCGGCGTGATTGTCACGGGCTCTGGCATCAGCGTTCTGCAGGAAGCCAGCACCCGCTACCTGGAAGGCACGGCCCCACAAAAGCTGAGCGATGCGCTGGTCAGCGACTCGACCCTGGACGCGCTCGACAACGGTAATGGTGACTATAACGGCGCAAGCTTCAGCGTCACGCCGCAACGCGGTGACAACGCCGAAGACACCTTGAGCTTTATCCCCACCAGCAGCCTGACCTTGAGCAGTGACGGTTCGCAAATCCTGAACAACGGCACGGCCATCGCCAACCTGACAGTCAATGGCTCCAGCCTGAGCATCACCTTTACCGGTCAGGTCAGCACCGCGCTGGCCAATCAGGTGCTCCAGCAGATCGGCTACAGCAACATCAGTTCGGACGCTGGAAGCCTGGCGGTCATGGTGCTGGCGTTCGACAACGGCCAGGGCGCGAGCACCTCGCTGAATGTGGAAGTGCGTCTGGTGGACGTCAACAACGCCCCCACTCTGACCACCACCGCCACCGATCCCAGATACTCCGCCCAAGGCAACCCGGTTGCCGTGTTTCAGGACACTGTCATCAATACCGGCGAAAGAGCCCAGTCGGTCAGCGGCCTGGCCCTGAGCGTGACCGGCATCCAGGACGGTGCCAACGAAGTGCTGGTCGTTGACGGCACGCGCATCGCCCTCACCCAAGGCAATACCGGCATCACACGCAGCGGCCTGAGTTATGAAGTCAGCGTCAGCGGCACAACCGCCAGTGTCAGCCTGAGTGGCGGCAACCTCAACGTGGCCAATGCGCAGACGCTGGTAAACGGCATCGGCTATTACAACGACAGCACCACCATCACCGGCGTTGATCGGGTGGTCGGCCTGACGCTGATTCGCGACAACGGCACAACAGCCAATGGCGGCATCGACAGCACAGCGCTGAACCTGACCTCCACCGTGACCATGCGCGATAACAGCGCACCGCTGCTCAGTGACGTACCGACAAACCAGGCCTACACCGAAAAAGCGGCAGCGATTTCACTGCTCGCAGACACAGGCTTCAACGATGTCGAACTGGACAGCGATGGCGATTACCGCGACGCCAGCATCCGTATCGTGCGCAGCGAAGGTGCCAATGCGGCCGATATCTTCGGTTTTCAGGACGGCAACGGCTTCACGCTTTCCGCCGATGGCAAGCAGGTGCTCAAGGACGGCGACGTCATTGCCAGTTTCAGCCTGGTAGACGGCGCACTGGTGCTGACCTTCACCTCCAGCCAGCCAGTCAGCGCCGCCGATGCCAATCTGGTTATCAAGCAGATTACCTATGCAAATGAAAACAGCGATCCGGGCAGCCAGATCAGCCTGAACCTGTCGATCAACGATGGTGATGGCCTGACGTCCAGCGTGCATACCATCCTGATTGCCGTCACCGAAATCAACGATGCGCCTGAGCTGTCAGCCACCGCGCTGGATCCGACCCTGAGCTTTGGCAACAACACGGCGCTGTTCAGCGACACGCAGATTTCAACGGTGGAACAGGGTCAATCCATCATTGATTTGCGTCTGGAAATCAGCGGCCTGAGCGATGGCAGCCAGGAGCGCCTGAACATCAACGGCACCCTTGTGGAACTGGTGAACGGTACGCAAACCGTCGGCGATTACACCTACACCGTCAGCCTGTCGGCAGGCACCGCCACATTGATCATCACCCCGGCCAACGGCATCGATACCGAGGCGGCACAAACGCTGATCGACGGTATCCGTTACAGCAATGCCAGCCTGGCACCGACCCTCGGCAGCCGCACCGTAACGCTGGTCAGCATTCAGGACAGCGGCGGCACACTGGATGGCGGAACCGACGTCAGCGACCTGAACATTGCCTCCACAGTCGATGTGACCGCCAATACCGCTCCCGGCATCAGCAACCCGAACCCGGGAACGGTGCTGACGTCTCCCAATATCACCGACCCGACTCAGCCCACTCACCTGACACCGGGAAGCGTGGACTCGTCCCCTTCGGCCATGGCCACCTCCAGCGACGGCAAGTTCGTCTATATCGTGACCGGCAAGACCCTGACGATCCATGCCAGAACCTCAGACGGCCTGGTCGAGCAAGGCAGTTTCAGCGACGACCAGTATTTCAGCGACCGGGACGTCTTCCTTGAAGGTATGGACCGGGTATTCTCGGTCACGCTGTCGGCGGATGGAAGGTTTCTGTATGTGGCCGGTTTCGAGGCTACTTCCGAGACAGGCGAGCTTTCGACCATCACCTTGTACCAGCGCGATATCACTACCGGGGCACTCAGCTATGTGGGCATTGCTGCCAGCAACGACACAAGCAGTAGCTACTTCGGGCAAATGGTGGTGTCCGCAGATGGCAGATCCCTGTATGCGGTCAGCAACGACAGTGCAAACAGCGGAATCACCACGTTCACGATCAATGCCCAGGGCGGTCTGAGCCAGTCGGGGCACCTGTCGGACGGCATTGGCCAAAGCTCGGACGTGGTGATTTCCAGCGATGGCCGCTCGGTGTATGTCAGCAATAGCTGGGACAACGCCATCGCCATCTTCAACCGCGACACAACCACCGGCGCACTCAGCTATGCGGGTTCGCTGACGGCACTGGGCAATGGTCAAAACCTCAGTTCGATCGGCGGGCTTGCCCTGTCCAGCGCAGGCGACTTCCTGTATGTCTCGGACAAGAACAGCAACTCGATCCGGATTTTCAGCCGCAGCGTCGATGGCAGCCTGACGCTGAGCGGCACCGTCAGGGACGGGTTGAGAAGTGTCTATTCGCTGGCGGACATAACTCTCAGTGCCGATGGCAGCGCTCTGTACCTTGCCCATGAAGGCAATGACCCCAGCTTGTTGGTGTACAGCAGAGATGCCACCACCGGTGCCTTGACCTTTACTCGTGCGTACACTTCAAGCATGGGTTTCAACAGCCTCGTCAGCGCTACAGACGGCAGCCTGTATGCCCTGGGCAGCGAATGGTCCGGCGCGGATGTGGTGATTCTGAGCAGCCCGACCATCGCCCCGCACTTCACCCAGGGCGGCGATGCCGTACTGCTGGCACCTAATGGGCTTGTCAGCGATGCCGAGCTGGATGCGCTGAACGATGGCGCAGGCAATTACAACGGTGCCACCCTCACCCTGGCGCGCCAGGAAGGTGCCAGCACCGAAGACCGGTTTGGCCTGCAACCTTCCGCAACGCTTGGTCTGTCGAGCGATGGCAGCCAGATACTGCTCAACGGAACAGCCATCGCCACGTTCAGCCAGACCGAAGGTCGCCTGACCATCGCTTTCATTGAAGATGTCAGCCAGGCGCAGGCCCAGTCGGTGCTGCAACACCTGACCTACCTCAACAGCGCCGCTACACCACCTGCGCAGGTGGAACTGGTGGCCAGTATCAACGATGGCTTGCTGACCTCGAACAGCGCGAGCTTTACCGTCGCAATCACGGCAACCAGCACGCCCGTCATCACGCCGCCAGTGGTGACGCCTCCTGTCGTGGAACCGCCTGTAGTGACACCGCCAGTCGTGGTTCCTCCTGTAGTAACGCCGCCAGATGCAGGCGGCGGTACCGTCATTACACCGCCACCAACAGACGTGGATACCGGCAGCAGCACCCCGACAACCAACGTCACCGAGCCGGTTATCGTTGCAGCTCAGTCCGCGCCGCTGATGGGGCTGCGCCCAAGCGGGTTCAATGAAGTCCGGCAAACAGAAACGTCCTTGCCACCAGGCATCAGCCCGCTCGGCTTGCCAGCAGAGATAAACAGCACGCTGAACACTATCCTGCCCGACGCCACGGGCCTGGAATCGAGTCAGCGCAGCGTCACCGAGCAACTGCTCGGCAGTAGCAACATCCTCAGCGACACCCTGGCCTCCAGCCAGTCGGCACGTCCGGGCGAAACCTGGCAGATGCAGGTCGCAGCCAACGGCAATGCAAACAGCGAAATGCAACTGCCGCCATCGTTGCTCGCCAGCACCCAGAGTAGCCCGCAACTGCGCATGAGCAATGGCCTGCCTTTGCCAAGCTGGGCCCGTTTCGACCCGCGCAGCGGCAAGCTAATTGTCGATAACCGCCAGTTGGCTGCCGCACAACGCCTGAATCTGGTGCTGATCACCCGCGACCGTTCAGGTCAGGAACAACGCACGCCAGTCCAGATCGAGACCGGTGAACGCCCCCAAGGCGCAGCCACACAACAGGCACCGGCAAACACACCACCTGCGCCCGCAGCGGAACAGGCCTTGCGCGCCCAGCTGCAAGACAGCGCGCCGAGCCTGAACCTGGCTCATCAGGCCCAAAGCCTGTTGGAAAACCTGCTGTCGATAGTGGGCAACGAATCGAACGAAACCGTCGCCAACGCAGCGACCCAAGACGACCAGCGCGTCGCATGATCTTTTTCAGGGGAAACGCAACAATGTCCAGACTCACCCAAGAACAGCGACTGCCCGGCCTTGCGCTGCGCAAGACCGTCCTGTGCCTGACCATCGGCTGCATCGTTGCCGGCCTGAGCGCCTGCGCGGTCAAACCCGAACCTGTCAGCCTGGATCAGCAACTGGCCCAGGCCAGTGCCGACCGCAGCAAGATGTTCGATCAGCAAGAGCACCTGAACCGACCGGTCAGCCTCAACGAAGCCATGGCGCGAGCGGTGAAGTACAACCTGCAACAACGTGTGGGCCTGATGGAACAAGCCATGGAAGAAGGTCTGCTCGATACCCAGAATCTGTCGATGCTGCCGCAACTGGCCGCTCGCGCAGGCTGGCGTGGCCGGGACAATGTCGCGGGCTCGTCCAGCGAATCGGTTCGTACCCGCACCCAGTCGCTGGAACCTTCCACCAGTTCTGATCGTTCAGGCCATACGGCTGACTTGCAGTTGTCGTGGAACGTGCTGGATTTCGGCATCAGCTACTTCGGCGCCAAGGTCCAGGCCAACAAGACCCTGGCGGCTGAAGAACGTCGTCGCAGGGTGATTGCCGACATCATCCAGCAAGTACGCACCGCTTACTGGGACGCCGCCACCGCACAACGCCTCAAGCCGCAGGTTCAATCGACACTGGTGCAGGCCCGCGCCGCACTGGATCAGGCCCGCGTTACCGAGCGCGAGCGCTTGCTGACGCCTATCGACTCGTTGCGCTACCAGAAAAGCCTGGTGGAAATGATTCGCCAACTGGAAGTGCTGGACGGTGAACTGGCGCTGGCCAAGGCACGCCTTGCAGGCTTGATGAACATTCCGCCTGCCAGCCAGTACACCCTGGCCGTCCCGGACGATGCCAGCATGACTGCGCCCGCCGTGGCCTACAGCCTGGACGATCTGGAAACCCTGGCCATGACCCAGCGCCCGGAAATCCGTGAAGAAACCTATCAGGCCCGCAATGCGGTACTGGAAACCCGTATGGCGATGCTCAAGCTGTTGCCCGGCGTCAATCTGTTCGCAGGCCTGAACCGTGACAGCAACAGCTATCTGGTCAATGAGCAATGGGCCGATGCAGGCATGCAGATCAGTTGGAACCTGATGAGCGTGCTGTCCTATTCGTCGATCAAGAAGACTGGTGAAACCCGCGAAGCCGTGGCTGAACTGCGTCGCCAGGCCGTGCGTATGGCAGTGCTGACCCAGGTCAACGTGGCCTGGCAGCAATACCAGCGCGCCAACAAGCTATTCGAGCGCTCCAACGAGCTGCAACGTTTGCAGGACGGCATCCTGGCGCAAAGTGAAAGTGCCTACAGCAGCCAGGCCCAGAGCCTGCTGGAAAAGGTACGGATCGAAACCGAAACCGTACTGGCGAAACGCACTCGCGACCGCAGCTTCGCAGAGTTGCAAGCCACCTACGGCGCCATTCAGCAGGCTGCCGGGCTCGATCCCCTGCCCCAGCGTCTGGCAGGCGAAAGCATTGCCGAACTGACCCAGGCCATTGCCCGCAATGCGGTCGACCTGGCAAGCGGTCAGGTGCAGATCCCACGCTTTGAAACGCCTCTGAATACCGCAGCCCAAAGCCGGCCGGCCTCCACCAGACCCGTCGCCATTGCCCCGATTGCCAGAGTCGATATGTTCGACAGCCTGGGGTCGTTGCAAGGCGTGGAACTCAAAGAGCAAGGAAGCACGGCAAATGCACGCTGAACCTGCCTCCATCAGACAGCATTCACGAGTCTGGCTGGCGATTCTGATCAGCGTTGCCGCCAACATGGCGCATGCTGCTGATACCCAGCCAGTGTTGCGCGTGCAACTGAGCGCCATTGCCCAGACCACGCTGTCCAGCGAGGTCGCCGGGAAGATCACCGAACTGTCCATCAAGGAAGGTGAGCGATTCAAGAAAGGCGACCGGCTGGTAGCGTTCGATTGCAGTGTCTATCAGGCGCAGTTGAATCGCACCGCCGCCGTGCAGGAAGGCGCACGCAAGAAGCTTGAAGTCGCCAATCGCCTCGACAAGCTCAACTCCATCAGCGTCGCCGATGTCACCCAGGCCCAGGCAGCCATGGCGGTTGCCAGGGCCGAAAGCGGTATCAACCAGGCGATTCTGGGACGCTGCGCAATCACTGCGCCCTTCTCGGGGCGAGTCGCGGCACGCAAGGCGCAACGCTGGGAGTACGTCGCGGAAGGCAAGGAGTTGCTGAGCATCTACGATGACAGCGCCTATGAGCTGGAACTGATCGTGCCGTCCAACTGGTTGCGCTGGCTCAAACCGGGCCAGAACTTCAGCGTGCATCTGGACGAAAGCGGCAAGGACTATCCGGCGCAGATCAGCCGGATCGGCGCGATCATCGACCCGGTCAGCCAGTCGGTGAAAGTATTCGGGCGCATCACCCAGAGCGATGAAAGCCTGCTGCCCGGCATGAGCGGCGTGGCGAAACTGACGGCTCCGGGTGAGTCATGATTCAGGCGCAAAGCCGTTCCATGGAACACCTGACCTTGCTGGTCCAGTTGGAGCAGCAAGTCCGCGCCGCCGAGAGCCTGCAAACGTTGAGTTTCATTCTGCTCAACGACAGCCACTCGCTGCTCGAATACCGGCAAGCCATCCTCTGGCGCTGCGACACCCAGACCATACAAGGTTTCTCGGGGCTGGCCGTCGTGGAGCAGCAGGCCCCCATGGTGACCTGGCTTAACCGCCAGTGCCGCCGCTGGGAACAGACCGACAATGCCAGGCATATTCATGAACTGACCGCTTCGACAGTACCTGCCGAAGACCAGCCGCAATGGAGCGAGTATTGCGCACATCGCCTGATCTGGCTGCCGTTGCAAAAGGCAGGCGGCCCGCTTCTGGGAGCGTTGCTCTTGAGTCGCGATGCCCCGCTGCGCGACACAGAACGGCTGTTGGCTCCACTGCTGCTGGATTGCTACGGCCACGCCTGGAGCAGCCTGCTGGGGCATCGTCCACAACGACAACCACTGCGCAGACGCAAGCGCCTGTGGTGGGCTGCCGGATTGGCAATGGCGGCAGTGTTGATGCTACCGGTACGCCAGTCGGTATTGGCTCCGGCGGAAATCGTTGCACGGGACCCGGCTGTGCTGCGGGCGCCGCTGGCTGCGGTGGTGGACCGCATTCTGGTTCAGCCGAACCAGCGAGTCACCGCTGGCCAACCGCTGGTACAACTCGATACCCGCGAGCAAAGCAATCATCTGGAGTCGGCTCGTCAGGCCTACGCCGTGGCCGATGCCGAACTGCGTCAGGCTCAGCAACAGGCGCTGTTCGACGAACGCAGCAAAGCCACGCTGGCCACCCTGCAAGGACGGCGCGAGCAGGCCAGAAACGATGTCGAGTTCTATACCGCCAATCTCAAGCGCCTGAGTATTGAAGCGCCCCGTGACGGCATCGCGATTTTCGATGACCCCAGTGACTGGATCGGTCGTCCCGTCAATCTGGGTGAACGCATCATGCTGATCGCCGAGCCCCAGGATGCCGATCTGGAAATCCAGTTGCCCGTCGCCGATGCCATTGCCCTGCAAGCGCAGACACCGGTGAAACTGTTCCTGAACACCGACCCGACGTCACCCCTGGATGCAACCCTGCAACGCATCGGCTACCGCGCCAGCGTCAACCCCGATGGCGTCATGGCCTATCGACTGAAAAGCACTTTCGACACCCAGGACCCACGCATTCGCATCGGCCTCAAAGGCAGCGCCAAACTGTATGCCGAACCCACGGTGTTGTTCTACTACCTGTTGCGCCGACCTCTGGCAGCATTGCGTATCCATGTGGGGCTGTAAGTGATGCACAGCCCTTCAAGCATGGACCTGCCACAACTGCGCCAGGAACTGAAACTGCATCGCGGTCCAAGGCTGCGCGACGGCTCGCCAAGCTGGACACTGGAAGATCCTGCTCGCGGGCAGTTCTTCCGGCTTGGCTGGGCCGAAGTGGAAATGCTGGCCCGCTGGGAAACCGGCAACAGCCAAAGGGTGCTGGATGCGGTCAACACCCAGACATCCCTGACGCTGGACATTCAGGACGTCAAAGGTTTTGCGGCGTTTCTCGGCAACCTGCAACTGGTCCAGACCCAAGGGCAGGAAGGTAACGAAAGACTGCTCAAAATCAGCCAGCAGAACAAACATGGCTGGGCCGGCTGGCTGATGCACAACTACCTGTTCGTGCGTATTCCGCTGGTCAATCCCGATGCGTTTCTGGAGCGTTCATTGCCGTGGGTGCGACCGTTGATGAGTCGCGGCTTTGCCCTTCTGACATTGATAGCAGCCTTGACCGGCCTGATTCTGGTCGCCCGTCAGTGGGACGTCTTCGTGCATACCTTACTGCACTTCTTCAGCCTTGAAGGCGCGCTGCTGGCGGCCATGACCCTGGGTTGTACCAAGGTGCTTCACGAACTGGGGCATGCCTACACCTGTAAACGCTTCGGTTGCCGGGTAGCCAGTATGGGCGTGGCCTTGCTGGTGATGTGGCCGGTGCTGTACACCGACACCACCGGAGCCTGGCGCCTGACCGCACGTCGCCAGCGTCTGGCGATTGGCGCGGCAGGCATGCTGGTGGAGCTGTCACTGGCGGCCTGGGCGACCCTGCTCTGGAGTTTCTTGCCTGACGGCCCCTTGCGCAGTGCGGCCTTCATGCTGGCGACCACCACCTGGATTCTGACCCTGGCGATCAACCTCAGCCCCCTGATGCGTTTCGATGGCTACTTTCTGCTCTCCGATGCGCTGGACGTTCCCAATCTGCAAAGCCGTGGTTTTGCGCTGGCCCGCTGGCGTCTGCGCGAATGGCTGTTCGGCCTGGGCGATCCACGGCCTGAAGTGTTCGAGCCGTGGCTGGAGCGTACGCTGCTGATCTACGCCTTCGGCACCTGGATCTACCGCTTTTTCCTGTTTCTGGGCATTGCCCTGCTGGTCTATCACTTCGCGTTCAAGTTGCTGGGGCTGCTGCTGTTCGCCGTCGAGATCGGCGTTTTTATCCTGATGCCGATCTTTCGCGAGTTGCAACACTGGGCCGGACGCCGCAAGGACTACCGCATGAACCGCAATACCCTGATCACCACCGCTGTGCTCGCCGCTCTGCTACTTGGCGCCTGCCTGCCATGGCGCAGCAGCGTTCAGGCTCCGGCGTTATTGCGCGCCAGCCAGCAGGCAACCTTGCTGGTGCCCAACGGTGCCCGGCTGCAAAGCATCGATGTGCGGCCCGGCCAGATTATCCAGCGCGATCAACCGATGTTCCGCCTTGAGGCCCCCACACTGACTCATGAGCTGAGCAACCTTGAGCTCCAGATCAAGACCCTGAGCTGGCAACTGAGCTTCCAGCGCATGGACAGAGACGCCTCCGCCCGCTTACCGGTGGTGCAACGCGAACTCGATACCGCTCAGGAACGCTACAACGCACTGCGCAGCCAGATCGATCAGTTGCAGATTCGTGCGCCCTTCGACGGTATCCTCGTCGATATCGCCGAGCCCCTGGCCGTCGGCCAATGGCTACCGCCGGGAGAGTGGCTGGCGACCCTCGCCGCACCGGGCAGCGCATTGATCGAAGCCTTCGTCGGTGAGCAGGACATGCATCGCATCACGGCAGACAATCGTGCCTGGTTCTACCCCGAGGACCTGTCTCGCCCGCGCATCGAACTGCTCGTCAGCAGCGTCGAGCAAACCGCAGTCCGCAAACTGGCCTCGGCTCCCGAACTGGCCTCGGACTATCAGGGCGCTATCGCAACCCGTCTGAACAAGGAACATGAGCCAATCCCGGAACAAGCGATGTATCGGGTTCTGCTGCGCCCGAGTGGACCTGCGCAGAACATTCAACAGGCCCTCAGAGGCAGCGTCAGCATCGACGCCGAGACGCGCAGCCCGCTGCTGTACGCCTGGCAGAATGTGGTCGCCGTATTGATTCGCGAAGCCGCATTCTGACCTTAACAACTCTTAATGGACCCGCGATTGTTGGCACCTGACGCGGACTCTATCGTGCAGTTCTACTTTCACGCTGGAGTCCGACATGTCCACCGCCACCCTTGCAGAACCACTATCACGCGCCAAACGACTGAAAGCCGGGACTCATACCGAACACGACAACATCAACGATCTGGTCATGCGCAACGAGCCCTTCCAGAGCATTGCAAACTACGGCAACTTCCTGCGCCTGCAACATGGTTTTCATGGTGCGCTGCAACCGGTCTACCTCAATGAAAACCTGAACGAATTGCTGCCAGGCCTGAGCCAGCTCGACCGCTTCCCGGCCGTCGAAGCGGACCTGAACGATCTGCAGATTCCCACACCGCACACCCCGGCACCGGCTGCCATCGGCTCGGTCTATCAGGCACTGGGCTGGCTGTATTGCAGCGAAGGCTCGAACCTGGGTGCTGCAATCCTGTTCAAACACACCCGCCAGCTCGACCTGAACGAAACCCACGGCGCACGCCACCTTGCCGCCCACGAAGACGGTCGCGCCCTGCACTGGCGCGCCTTCGTCCAGCAACTGGATGCACTGGAACTGACTGAAGAACAGGACAAGGAAGTGATTGCCGGGGCACGGGCGGCGTTTGATTTCTATCGTGACCGGTTGCAGCAGGTGTATGGCGTGGTTTGATGGATTGGCTTCGCGAATGAATTCGCTCCTACAGCGTGTAGGAGCGAATTCATTCGCGAAGGAGCACTCATGAAAGACTAAATTTCACTATCGGCTTTTGATCGACTCGATAACCGCCTCGGTAATATCCAGCACGACCTTTTTCTCGTTGAACACGATGCTGGAGTCGCTACCCACTACCAGTTCGTACTTTTGCGAGCGGGCATAGTTTTCTATCGCATCGTCAGCCGCCTGCTCGATTTTCTTCCGGATATTGATATCGAATTGCCGTCTTTTTTCTTCTACTGCTTCCATGCCCGCAAGCCGAACACGCAAGTCCGAAACCAGTTGATCGCCTTCCGCAACCCGTGAGCAACGTTGGGCAGCAGTTGGGGAGCTTCCATTAGCAATCATGATTTGCTCATAAGACGACAACCCTTGAATCGCTCCCGTAGAGGGCTTGGACGTGCCTGCTGGCGTCTGGCTTGCAATACAACGTGAAAGAGCAGACTGCCTCAAATCGCTGATCTGCCTGCGTAGTTGCTCCTGATCAGTGCGCTGCTGCAAGGGATCACCCAACTCGGACGGGTAAGGATTAGCCTGACGAATACGCTCGGACAATGCAGAAACGATAACGGATTTCTTCACCTGCGCCCAAGGCAGTGGAGGTTGAGAACCAAACTCGAATCTACAGGCCGATAACGGCAGACAGAGGAGCAATACGGCAAGAGTCTTGTAGTGCATGAGTATTCCCTTAGGTGAAAAAATTGCAGCTCTTATGCCCGTGCAGCACAGCAAAGTACAGCGTTTACTGACTTAGCCGCGAAGCCCCTTCCAGCGTTTTCCAGAGTTTGCGCATGGTGGGGTTTTGATTGGCTATCGCGCAGTAAGAGCGGATTTCCAGTCGGGTGCTCCACTCTTCGCCACCGGCTCTTACCAGTAACCCTCGTTCAAGCTCGTCGACAACCGCGCTTTGTGGCAACCAGGCCACGCCGTAGCCTTCTATGGCCATGCGCATCAGGAGCATGGCCATATCGGCTTCGTAGCAGCGTTCCAGCTTGACGGGCGTCGGGCCGTTCTTGATGACGATATCGGCGACGCGCCCCAGAAAAGTCGTTGCGGTGTAGGCAAGGTGCGGGACGGGTTTTGCGGCGCTGCCCGGCAAGCGGTACAGGGGCTGGCCTTTCTTGTCCGGGGCGCACAAGGGGATGAAAGCGTCATGCCCCAAGGCCAGGCTGCCGAAGCGTTCGGCGTTCAGCAGGATGGGCGCAAGGGGATGGTGGTAGACGATCATCAGGTCGCAACTGCCCTCCTCCAGGGCAATCACGGCGTCATGGATGTTGGCAGCCACGACCCGTGCGTTGAATTGCTCGTTGTGTTGCTGAAACTGCGAAAGCCATTTGGGCAGAAACGTCATCGACAGGCTGTGCCCGGCCGTGACCTGAATGGAACGCCCAGGCATGCGTTCAACTTCACGCAAGGTTGAGCGCAGTCTCAGCAAGCCTGCCAGCACTTCGCGGCTTTCTTCACAGAACGCGCTTCCGGCAGCCGTAAGCCGCACGGGATAGGTGCCACGGTCTACCAGTTCAACGCCCACCCATTCTTCAAGTGACCGAATCCGTCGCGACAGGGCCGATTGGGTCACGCAGCGAACTTCTGCCGCACGGGAGAAGTTCTTCCACTCGGCGATAGCCAGAAGGTCGTCCAGCCATTTGATTTGCATACAGGCATCTCCCGCTGTGAGAAGTGCATTTTACGTCGGCTTCGCGGCCCTATCGCTGCCATTTCAACAACTATTCCAAAAGCGCATGGGTTTAGCATGATTACTCATCATCGCCGCCAAGCGCTTCCCTAGAATCGCCGCTAGCACCAGGGCCACGAGAGCCATTGGGCGAATCTGATTTGTCTCCTGCCGGATAAAAAAATCAAAAACCACTTGAGGACAGCTTCGTGAAGAAAAACAGACTTCCACGGCAAATCGCGATGGGCATTGCACTGGGCGTGCTGGTGGGTTGGGCGTGTCACCATTTCGCAGGGAACGAGCAGAATGCCAGGCAGATTGCTTCGTACTTTTCGATGATCACCGATATTTTCCTGCGCATGATCAAGATGATCATCGCACCGCTTGTATTCGCCACACTGGTTGGCGGCATTGCCAGCCTGGGGAACTCACGATCGGTCGGGCGCATCGGCATGCGTGCCATGGCCTGGTTCGTGACGGCCTCGGTGATCTCGCTGACAATCGGCATGGGGCTGGTCAACCTGTTTCAGCCGGGAGCCGGGCTGAATATGGAAGTCGTTCAGCATGCGACAGCGGCTGTGCCAGTCAATACTGGCGACTTCAGCCTCAAGGTATTCATCAGCCATGTGTTCCCCCGCAGCATTGCCGAGGCCATGGCCAATAACGAGATCCTGCAGATCGTGGTGTTCTCGCTGTTCTTCGGCTTTGCGCTGGCTGGCGTCAAGCGCGCCGGTTACACACGGATCACCGACACCATCGATGAGCTGGCCAAGGTGATGTTCAAGATCACCGATTACGTCATGGCCCTGGCACCGATTGGTGTGTTTGCAGCCATCGCTTCGGCGATCACCACTCAGGGGCTTGGTCTGCTGGTCGATTACGGCAAGCTGATCGCCGAGTTCTATCTGGGGATTGCCGTCCTTTGGGCTGTGCTCTTTGGTGCTGGCTATCTGTTCCTTGGCCGCTCCGTTTTCACACTGGGCAAGCTGATTCGCGAGCCCATCCTGTTGGCGTTCTCGACGGCCAGCAGCGAATCCGCTTATCCAAAAACCATGGAAGCCCTGGAGAAGTTCGGTGCGCCCAAGCGGGTTTCCAGTTTCGTATTGCCGCTGGGTTATTCGTTCAACCTCGATGGTTCGATGATGTACCAGGCCTTCGCCATCATGTTCATCGCCCAGGCCTACAACATTGACCTGAGCTTTACCCAGCAACTGTTGATCCTGTTGACGCTGATGGTCACCAGCAAAGGCATGGCAGGCGTGGCTCGTGCTTCGGTGGTCGTGGTCGCCGCGACCCTGCCGATGTTCAACCTGCCGGAAGCCGGGCTGCTGCTGATCATCGGTATCGATCAGTTCCTGGACATGGCGCGCACCGCCACCAACGTCGTGGGCAACAGCATCGCCACTGCCGTGGTCGCGAAATCCGAGCCACACGAAGATCCCGATGAAACAGCAGATAACACAGATGTACGCGCCCAATCCGGACACCCGGTTTCGGTCGCCTGAGGAGCAGGGTCATGAAGAGAAAATCCAGGTCGGCCAGCAAGGGAGCCTTTGTCCGCAAGCTGGGTATCGTCGGTGGGCTGGGCTCGCTGGCTGGTGGTGACCTCTTCTACAAGCTGGTCAAATCCAGAGCGGTGCTTGAGGATCAGGGCCGCTACCACTTCCTGTTCGAGCAGCACCCGTTCAAGGACGTGCTGCTGCCTCTGGACAAGGAGGCCAACATGACGTCACGCAAGTTCTATGTGTTCCAGGTGTGCAAGTCGTTCGAGGAAAGCGGCGTCGATGCGGTGATGCTGCCCTGCTTTGCCAGCCATACGTTCCGCGCCGAAATCCAGGAGGAGTTGGGCATTCCGGTGCTGGACATGATGCAGGCGCTGGTGCGACACATTCGACTCATGATCAAACCCGGAACGACCCTGGGTGTAATTGCTTCGGACTTCGTCGCTCATTCAGGACTGTTCGAGCGGTATCTGGGCCAGGATTTCAGGATCGTTTATCCCGATCCCGAAGCGCAGTCTGCACTGATGGAAGCGATGTACGGCCTCAACGGCATCAAGGACGGCCACCTTGAAGGCGCGCCTCTGGAAACGGTCTATCAGGCGTGTCTCTCCTTGCAGGCGCAAGGGGCTGCGGTGGTGATCCCCGGCATGACGGAGCTATCGCTGGTTTGCCCAGAGCTTCAGCGCCGCGGGGTATCGGTTCTGGATATCAACGAGATCTACGCAAGCTTTGCGACCCTGGAAAAAGGCCAGCCTGCACGCCTGGCGTTCAAACTGGGTATTGTGGGCGGTGTAGGCCCCGCCGCCACGGTGGACTTCATGGGCAAAGTGGTTGCCAATACGCCAGCGGGAAAGGATCAGGAACACATCAAGATGGTGGTCGAGCAGAATCCGCAGATCCCTGATCGCACCGCCAGTTTGCTGCACGACGAAACCGACCCGACCATGGCGATGTACGCAACCTGCAAACGCCTGGAAAGCGCTGGCGCAAACGCCATCGCAATCCCCTGTAACACCGCTCACGCTTTTGTCGAACGCATCCAGCCTCATTTGCGGGTGCCCATCGTCAACATGCTGACCGAGACGGTGGAGTGGATCGTGCAGCAATACGGTTCGGGCAAGACCGTCGGCCTGCTGGCCACATCCGGTACGGTGCAAAGTCAGGTCTACCACGAAGCGGCAAGCCGCGCAGGGCTACAGATCATCACGCCGGGGCTCGATTATCAGCACATGGTCATGGAAGCCATCTACGGCGAGCGCGGCATCAAGGCCGGATTCACGGAAGGTCTTTGCAAGGAGCAATTGCTGCTGGCGGCGGAGCACCTTTGTGAACTGGGCGCTGACGTGTTGATTCTCGGCTGCACGGAATTGCCATTGGTGCTGGCCCACAGCGAGGCGTTTCAGATAATGGACCACAATGTCGCACTGGTCGACCCGACCACGATTCTTGCGCTGAAATGCATTGAGTTGGCGGGTGAAAAGCCAGTCAGGGTAAAGATCGATGCGGCTTGAAAAGTGAAACGTAAAGGGCGCCTCACAAGCGCCCTCTGGATGAATTGACACGATGTTTGTCACCATGGCATTGACAGCTTTCTTCCCCCCGCTCCCCACGCCCGGAGATATTTTTTCCATCAGTGGCTCGACGGTGTTTTTTATCGTATCGCCTTCGATCCTTGTCACTGCAAATACCCTGGAGTCTGTTTCCAGAATGCTTTCAATGGGGACTTGAGCATTGTCCGTGGTTCCCGACACACGCAAGTCAGAAGCCGTTTTGATCTTGAAATAATCGGCCTTTGCTTCACTGAGTTGCACCAGAAGCTCCAAGTGCTCTCTGACAACGGGCTCGGCGTCAGAACCCTCTGTTTTCACGAACGAGCGCAGCGAATACAACGTACTCATAAAATCACCCCAATAAAGTTTCTGCAGGTACACACGGCCAGGAGTCAGCCCTCTTCTGCTCTCAAAACAGCTTGGCCAATATAAGTACAAGTGGATCAACTGAACATCCTTACCACTGCACGATGCACTCCCGACCACCAGCGCAGATCAGGATTTCCTCATTGCAGACATCGGTGGGACCTGCGTGATCGGTCATCGCTGCCGGCAAGCCATGGCGACGGGCATCGGCAGAGCAAAAAATTTACATCCAGTTACATTCACACTCAGTAATAATTCTCAAAAGAGATGTTATATTGTATCTATAACTATCAGGAAATCCTCCATGTCGTCTCGTAAAATCGCGTCTCTGACCAGCCTGGCAATCGGAGTGCTGGGCAATGTCAGTTTCGCTGAAGAATTGCCGCAAACCCTCGAACTGGACAACGTCAACATCTCCTCCGATTACCACTATGAGACGGCCACCAGCCCGGTTCAGGGTTATCGGGCCACGCGCTCGGCAACGGCGACCAAGACCGACACCGCCATCAAGGATATTCCGCAATCCATCAGCGTGGTTCCGGCCTCGGTACTCAAGGATCTGGGCAGCAACAATGTCGAACGCGCCCTGGACTATGCTGGCGGCGTGTCGAAGCAGAATAACTTCGGCGGCCTGACCCTTTACGAGTACAGCATTCGCGGCTTTACCACTTCGGAGTTCTACAAGGATGGCTTCAGCGCCAACCGTGGTTACCCGACGACTCCGGACACCGCCAATATCGAGCGTATCGAAGTCTTGAAAGGCCCTGCCGCCAGCCTGTATGGCCGTGGCGATCCGGGCGGTACGGTCAATATCGTGACCAAAAAGCCGCAGCGCGAAGCCTTCACCACGCTGCAAACCAGTGCCGGCAGTTGGGATCGTTATCGCACGGCGCTGGACGTCAACACACCTCTGGATGAAGAAGGCAATGTCCTGTCGCGGGTCAATCTGGCGGTCGAGGACAACAACAGTTTCCGCGATCACGTCGAGAGCAATCGCGTGTTCGTGGCCCCGTCTTTCAGTTGGCAGCTGAATCCCGACACCAGCCTGTTGGTGGAAACCGAGTTCGTACGCCACAAGTCGACCTTCGACCGTGGCATCGTCGCGCCGAACAACAAGTGGAGCGGCATGTCCCGTTCGACCTTTCTGGGCGAGCCGGACGACGATATCGATAACGACAACAACATGATTCAGGTCGCGCTGGATCATCATCTCAATGATGCCTGGTCGCTGCGTCTGGCCAGCCATTACAAGGAAGGCGAACTGTCGGGCTACGCCAGTGAATCCCGGCCGTTGAGCGCCAACTCGCAAACCGTCAACCGCCGCTATCGCGAACGCGACATGAACTGGCATGACAGCATCACCCAACTGGAACTGCGCGGCCGTTTCGACGCCGTGGGGCTGGAGCATGAGGTGCTGATCGGCACCGAATACGAGAACTACCGCAAGAACGAGCGGGTTACCAATATTGGCGGCAGCAACTATGCCATCAATATCTACAACCCGGTTTATGGCCAGGCCAAACCCAATGGTGCCCGCACCGGTACGGACTTCTTCGAGCACGTCGAAAGCCGCGCCCTGAACCTGCAGGATCAGATCGTTTTCACCGACAAGTTGCGCGGCATGATCGGTGCTCGCTACGAGCATTTCGATCAGCAGATCGATGACTACACCCCTACCGCAACCAACCCGACCTCAAGACAGCGCCATGACGCCTTCACCCAGCGCGCCGGCCTGCTGTATCAACTGACGCCACAAGTCGGCCTGTTCGCCAACGCCTCGACCTCGTTCAAACCCAATAACGGTCTGGATGCCTCAGGTAAAACCTTCGATCCGGAAGAAGGTGTCGGTTACGAGATCGGGATCAAGAGCGAGCTGTTCGACGATCGCTTGAGCACCACCCTCGCCGCCTTCCATATCGAGAAGGAAAACGTGCTGGCCCTCGATCCTTCCACCGACAGTAACCGTGCCATCGGTGAGGCTCGCAGCCAGGGCCTGGATCTGCAACTGACTGGTCAGGTGACCGACGCCATTCGTGTGATCGGGGCCTTTGCCTACATCGATGCCGAAGTGACCAAGGGTGACCGGACCATTCCGACCGGCAGCCGGATCCTCGGTGTCGCCAAGCGCAGTGGCAGCCTGCTGGGCGTTTATGAATTCCAGGAGGGCATGCTGCGAGGTTCGGATGTAGGCGCTGCGTTCACGTATGTCGGGGATCGCTCCGGTGAAGCCGGGACCAGTTTCGAGCTGCCGGCCTACCATACCGTGGATCTGCTCGCCCATTACAAGGCCACTGAGAACGTGACCGTTGGCCTGAACCTCAACAACCTGTTTGACGAGAAATACTTCGAGCGCTCCTACAGCAATTACTGGGTCGCACCCGGCGAGCCACGCAACTTCACTGTCAGCCTGACCCTCAACCTCTGACCGGAAAACAAGGACGCATCATGATTTGCAAACCATCAGTTCTGGCCTTGAGCCTGCTGGGCGCCCTTTTCGCGGGCCATGCGAGCGCTCACGGTCTGTGGACCGAACAGCGTCGCGGCAATATTGAAGTGGTCTATGGCCATGGCGCAGAAGACAACGCCTTCAAGGCGCAAAAGGTCAGCGGAGCCTGGGCCTATGATCTTGCTGGCCGGATGGTTCCGGTTACCGTGCAGCGTCTGGACGACCATGCACGCCTGCAACCCCTGAAGCCGGTGGCTGTCATGTCCGTGGCGCTGGACAACGGCATGTGGACCAAAAGCAAAGACAAGAAATGGATCAACGAAGGCCGCAGCAAGGTACCGGGCGGCACCGAGTCGATCCATACCTTCAAGTACAGCCTGGCGATTTATGAGGAAGGCGCTCGCTTGCCGTCATTCGACAAACTGAAGTTCGTGATCGTGCCTCAGGTCGACCCGCTGACGGTCGGGCCGGGCAAACCGTTGCCGGTTCGCGTGCTGGTGGATGGCAAACCTGCGGCGGGTATCAAGCTGTTCGGGGATTATCGCAGCGCCCCGGACGTGGTGAGTGCCGAAACCGATGCTGAAGGTCGCGCCAATGTGGTCGTGCGTAACGAGGGGTTGAATGTGATCGCGGCCGAAGTGACGCTGCCGGTCAAGGACAATGCCGATATCGAAGAGCGAGGCCTGTTTACCTCGCTGACCTTCGTGGGTGAAGCACATCACGATTGATGCAAATCCGTAGGAGATCACCCGCCGCCTCGGCTCCGCGCTGTCAGCAGGTGTTTCCAAATTAATGGTTCGGCTTGAGGCCGCCTTGCGCCTTTACGGCGCGTCACTTTGGTTTCGGCCAAAGTAACCAAAGCCACTGCTCCGGGTTCGGCCCCGCCTTGAGGCGGGGTTCCTTCGCTCCGGCAGTGATCCGGCGGTCGCCGCAATGGGCCATCCATGGCCCTGTGCGGCTAACTCTGCATCCCTGCAGAGTTCCCACCGGATCACTACCTCCTCTCAGCCTTCACCCACGTCGCGTTCTGCGGTGCTCTCACCATCGTGCGTAGGAGCGAATTTATTCGCGAAACAGCAGACGATGTGTTTTGGGGATGTGATCAGAAATATTCCAGACACCGCCGATTGCGACGTGGGTGAAGGCCGAGTGGAGGTATTGTGCAGTGGGGTGCGAGGCAGGACGCCGAGCAAGCGCCGCAGGGCCATGGAAGGCCCGTCGGCGCGTACCCACGGAGCAATGCCAGAGCGAGGGAACCCCGCCCCAAGGCGGGGCCGAACCGGAGCGAATGGTTTCCCCCCTTTGCCGAAACAAAGGGGGCCGCCGTAAAGGCGGAACCGGTAGGAGCAGCACATACCAATAATGGATATGTACGCCGGGTAAAGTTTTACCCTACGTAAAATACTTTCTAATTCATGCTCTTGCGTCTTGTTTGATGGGAGCAAATTTATTCGCGAAGGCATTTCAAACGACGTATCTCTCTCGGATGTAATACCGCCTTCGCGGACAAGTCCGCTCCTACAAGTATTTCAGCCAGGTAATATCACGCCGCCGCGCTTTCAGCCCGGCAAACCAGCGCACCGCCGGAAACAGCGCCACCGCCAGCAGCACTGAACTCAGCCATACGCCCCACATCGCATCGAAGCCGAAGTAATCGCCCTGATTCTTGCCCCAGATCGCCACGGCAATCAGGTACAGGAACTTCAGCACATACAGGTGCAGCAAGTAGAAGAACATCGGTGCTGCGCCCAGGGTCACCAGCGGTTTCAGCCAGCCCTTCTCCTGAATACGCTCGAACCAGATCAACACCAGCAGACCAATGCCCAGTGTCAGGCTGATGAACAGCAATGACGGCGGGTATTTGGTGATATTGAAAAAGCTCATCAGCGTCTGTACGCCGGTTTCGCCAACGCTCCAGGGCTTTTCGCCATAGCCGTTGATCACGCGCAGGACCATGAAGCCAATCAGCGCGCCCAATCCCCAGACCCACAACCGGCTGCGACGTGCAGCAGCATCCATACTCGATGTGAACCATGGTCCGGCGGCATAACCCAGTGCGATAACGCCGATCCAGGGCAGCAGCGGATAAGAGGTGCGTAAACGCAGGGTGTCACTGACTTCGATCCAGCCACGATCATGCAGAATCGCCCATGGTATATGCATGGCCGACTCGACACCGAAATGCAGCGAGTCCAGCAGGTTGTGCCCGGCGACGATCACCAGACCGATCACCACCAGCGCCCAGCGCGGCAGAAACACCATCGCAGACAAGGCCACCATGCTCAGGCCGATGGCCCAGATGACTTGCAGGTAAATGATGGTCGGCGGGAATTTGAAGGTCCAGGCGAAGCTGACCAGGGTGAATTCCAGGGCAATCAGGAACAGGCCGCGCTTGAGCAGAAAGGCGGAAACGTCAGTCCGGCCACTGTACTTTTCGCCGTACAGGTAGGCCGAAAGCCCGGTCAGCAGCACGAACAATGGCGCACATACATGGGCCAGCAAGCGGCTGAAGAACACTTCCGGAGCTGTGGTGGCGACATCCATGGGATCGCTGACCTGACGATGCAGGAAGAAGGTTTCCCGCACATGGTCCAGCAACATGAAAAGAATGATCAGCCCGCGCAGGGCGTCGATCGATCGCAATCGCGAAGACGGCGCAGGTGTCGAGGGAACAACTGTTGTCATGGGAAGCTCTTGTCCGTGGGAAGCTGTAACAGGTGCATGATGTTTCAAGAGTGCGGGCAAGCCTCGCGCACACAAAACGCCGCGCGCATTGTGCCGCAGACGGGCTTGCCCATGACAGCGCTATGTTATTCAGAACTCGTTCTGCAAGGCCTTATAGCCGCGAACCAGATCGATATTGGTATGTGCCACGTCCTCCGAGAATTCAGAAGCCGAAATACTTACCGGCGGGAATTGCGAAAGATCGGTGTTCGGGCCGATACGTGTGGTGGATGGCACATAGAAGCTTTCTGGCAGATCGCGGCCATCGACCACCGAGTTATGGCGCACGACGCTGCCATTACCCACCTGACAGTTGAACAACACGCTGTTGAAGCCGACGAAAACCCGGTCGCCCACCGTGCAGGGGCCGTGGACGATGGAACGGTGGGCAATGGAGGTGTATTCGCCGATGGTCACCGCCGCGCCGGACTTGGAGTGGATGACCACGCCGTCCTGGATATTGGAATTGGCACCGATGATGATCGGGTCCATATCGCCATTGGCGTTGACCTCGTCGGCGCGGATCACGGCATAGGGACCTACAAAGACGTTGTCCTTGATGATCACCTTGCCGCAAATGATCGCGGTTTTATCGATATAAGCCGACTCGGCAATGACCGGCAGATGGCCGGAAGGATTCTTGCGGATCACGGTGGTAGTCCTCAGGACATATAGTTGGAAGTGTATGCCACAGCATCGTGGGGGTGCAGGCTTTCAAGGTGACGCACGCTGACACTGGACGCGGCGAACAGCCCTTCCAGTGCCTGCTGGATCTTGCGTGCAGCGTCTTCGACGTACATCAGGTTCTTGCCGTTGAGGCGGGCAAAGGCCTGTTCGTCAGCACGTTTGACGGCGGTCTGAACCGGGGTGCCCAAGGCGCTTTCGGTGGCATCGATCAACGCCATCAGGCCAAGCACGGTTGCCTGCTCCGGGATGCGCACCTGGACCGTTGCGACGCTGCGCTGACTATGGGGTGTCGCGAAGGAGGCATTCTCTCGCAGCCAGGCCGCCGCATGAGCGGGGCTCAATGCTTCCTGACCGGCAAAGCGCGCCAGAAACGCCTCTTCCACAAGCTGGCGCGACAAGGCTGCCGAACACGGGCAGGTCGAGGAATACGTGACATCCACCGCAGCATCGAGCAACAGACTGCCTCCAGTCCAGACCGCGTTCAACGTTACCGGATAGGATTTCCAGCCACTCAAGCCTTGAGTCTTCAATGCCGGTCGGCGGCACAGCAGATTGAAACTCACCTTGAGCCGGGAGCGACTGGAGTGGCAGTCGGCATGGCTGGTAACCATGGCTTCGAGCAGCGCCGCCATGGCGCCAGGGGTGAATGGCTGATGTACGGCGAAGCTGTCGAGCAAGGTATAGAGGCGCGACATATGGATGCCCTTGACGCTGGGATCGGCCAGGTCGACCTGCAGATCAACATAGGCATGTATCGGATGCACCACACCGGGTTCGCTCAGCAGAATCGGGACTTCGACACCTTGCATGCCGACCCAGTCAAGGGCGATCAGGGCTGCGGAAACTTCCGTCAGGGCAACGTCAGGGAGGGGGTTATTCATGTCAGTCGGTCATCTCGTTGGCCTGCTTCGCCACAACGGACGAAGCATGATGTAAGCGATATGAGCGGCGTGCTATGCCAGCTCATATTGATACACTATAACATTAACAACGATAGAACCAGACATGCCCGCTCAGGTATTGCGACTCATGTTTTGGCCAGTTCTTCGATCAGGAAGTCCCGAAACGCACTGACCGCCGCAGGCAGGTTGCGGCCCGCCATGCTTTGCAACTCGATACGCCGGGCTTTCATGCCTTCGTCACTGATCGGCAGGGATCGAAGCTCCTTGCCGAGCAGACGCCTGTCCAGGGTCATCTCACTGGACAGGCTGATACCCCCCTCCTCCCGGACAAAACGCAACAAGGAGCCAATGTAATTGCTGGTCAGCACCGGATCGAACAACAGGCCCTGCACACCACAACAGATATCGAACAACTGGCGCAGTGTCGTATCGGTATTGGTCAGGGCGATGGCATAAGGCTGAAGCTCTGCCAGCGAAACCTCCGAGCGGTCTGCCAGAGGATGGTTGTTGCTGACCACCGCGCAGATGGCTCCGGTATGGATGTATTCGACCTTGATCTCCTTTTGCGGCGTCAGGCTGAACGTCAGGCCAAGGTCGGCATCGCCGGAGCGTACCTTTTCCGTGGCCTGGGCCGGTGCGCAGACTTCCAGTGAAAAATGGATGCCTTGATAGGTCCGGCGAAACAGCGCGATGGCCTTGGGCAGAAACTCCAGGGCGAAGCCTTCGGAACAGGCAATGCGCACATGACCGCGTTGCAGGCCGTGCAACTCGGTGATTTCCAGTACCACCTGCTCGGCTTCGAGCTGGGATTTGCGTGCATAGGCCGCCAGGCGTATCCCCGCCTCGCTCAGCACCATGCCTCGGGCGCGCCGCTCGAACAGCACCGCATCCAGATCCCGCTCCAGTTTGGCGATCTGCCGGCTGACTGCCGAAGCCGCGACATTCAGTCGCAAGGACGCTTCACTGATAGACCCGCAACGCGCCACTTCCAGAAAGTAGCGCAAAGCCGTGGATTGCACACCGTAGAGCTGCATGACCACCTCCAGCATTGCCTTTTCGGCAAAGCAAGTATCGAAAGATTGTGCTTGTGGCATTGATACGCTTTGCCTAGAGTCGTGTCGAGGCCTAATAAAACCATTGCCTGCTTGTACCCCTTTCTCCTTTCGCATTTGCGATCCACTGCCCTTTGATACAACCACTTCGCCTTTTGGAGATGACGGCATGGGCATCAAGGGTTTCGCTCGCAGCATTGCGCTGCTGGGCTTGTTCAGCAGCTTTTCCGCCTTCGCAGGCAAAGCCGATGACACGCTGGTTTACGCATCCGACAGTGAACCTGAAAACATCAGTCCTTATCACAACGACTTGCGCGAAGGCGTCATTCTGGGTCGACTCATCTGGGATAACCTGGTCTATCGCAATCCCGACAGCGGTCAGTTGGAACCCATGCTGGCCACCAGCTGGAAACAGGTCGACGACAGCACCATCGATTTCAAATTGCGCCAGGGCGTGAAATTCCACAACGGCGATGCCTTCACGGCCGACGATGTGGTGTTCACCCTCAACTATGTGGTTTCGCCGGACTCCAAGGTCGTCACCATACAGAACGTCGACTGGATCAAGAGCGCAGAAAAACTGGGGGATTACAGCGTTCGCCTGCACCTGAAAAAGCCCTTCCCGGCCGCCCTCGAATACCTGTCCAACGCAGTGCCGATGTTCCCGAAAAACTACTTCGAGAAAGTCGGCCTGGCTGAATTCAGCCGCAAACCGGTGGGCACCGGTCCTTACAAGGTTGCGTCCATCACCAGCGGCGTAGGCGTGAACATGGACAAGAACCCGGACTACTTTCAGGGCAGCCCTCAAGGCCAGCCGAAAATCGGTCATATCCAGTTCAAGGTGATTGCCGACTCCGAAACACGTCTTGCCGAGCTGATGACCGGTGGCGTTGACTGGGTCTGGCGCGTGGCACCGGATCAGGCGCAAAGCCTCAAGGGCATGCAAAGCCTGGTGGTAACCAGCGGCGGGACCATGCGTATCGGCTTTTTGATCCTCGATGCACGGGGCACCTCCAGCGCCGATTCGCCCATGAAACACCTCAAGGTGCGTCAGGCGATCAACCACGCCATCAACCGTGAGGGTCTGGCTTCACAACTGGTGGGCGGCGAAAGCAAGCCGCTGCAAGTGGCCTGCTACCCTGGCCAGTTCGGTTGCGACACCACGGCTGCCACGGTCTATAACTACGACCCGGCCAAGGCCAAGGCGCTGCTCGCGGAAGCGGGCTACCCCAATGGTTTCGAGACTGAAATCTTCGCCTACCGTGACCGCGACTATGTAGAAGCGATTATCGGCAACCTGCGCGCCGTAGGCATCAACGCCAAGCTTCGTTACTTGAAATACGCAGCACTGCGTGACCAGCAACGCGGCGGCAAGGTGCCGATGTCGTTCCAGGCCTGGGGCTCGTTCTCGATCCTCGACACCTCGGCCTCGGCCGGTACCTGGTTCAAAGGCAACCCGGACGACAACATCAAGGACCCGCAAGTCCAGAGCTGGCTGCAAACAGCAGACAACGCGCTGGACCCTCAGGTGCGCAAGGACAATTACCGCCTGGCCTTGCAGCGCATCAGCGAACAGGCCTACTGGGCACCGCTGTTCAACTACTCGATGAACTATGCGTATGTCTCGGACCTGAACTTCAAGCCGTACCCGGACGAACTGCCGCGTTTCGTTCTGTCGAGCTGGAAGTAAGCGCCACCTGAAGTAAATCGGTGAGTGCGGCACCACTGCGCACTCATCAATGTCATCCCATGGATACAAGGTCACTTGCCATGTTTGGATTCCTTCTGCGCCGTCTGGGTATCGCCTTGTGCGTGGCGATTACCGTGTCGGTCATCAGTTTCTCCCTCTTGCACCTTTCAGGTGACCTGGCTACCGCCATTGGCGGACCGGAAGCCACCAGCGAACAGATCGAGCAGATCCGTGTGCAGTACGGCCTCGACAAGCCGCTGGTCACTCAATACTTCAACTGGCTGAGCGACCTGCTGCGTCTGGATCTGGGTGATTCGTTCTTCTTTCAGGAGTCGGTCTACAACCTGATCGCCTCGCGTCTGTCGATCACCCTCGGGCTGGGAGCCATGGCTTTAGGCATCGCTCTGCTGATTGCCATTCCGCTGGGCGTACTGGCGGCGGTCAAGCGCGACACCTGGATCGATCGTCTGGCCTTGAGCATCGCGGTGCTGGGTCAAGCAATGCCCAGCTTCTGGTTTGCCCTGATGCTGATCGTGGTGTTCTCGGTCACGCTGAAATGGCTGCCGGTTTCCGGCAATGCCACCTGGGCACATTTTGTAATGCCCGCCATTGCCCTGGGCTACTACGCCACGCCGGCCATCATGCGCCTGACCCGCGCCGGGATGCTCGATGTGCTCAACTCCGACTACATCCGCACCGCTCGCGCCAAAGGGCTGCGTCCTTCTACCGTGCTGTTCAAGCACGCGCTGCGCAATGCCTTGATCCCCGTGGTCGCACTGGCGGCCGTGGAATTCGGCTTCATGCTCGGCGGCTCGGTGGTCATCGAGACGGTGTTCTCCCTGCAAGGCATCGGTCAACTGGCCTGGGATGCCATCGCCCGTGACGACTTCCCGGTGGTTCAGGCCGTGGTGCTGCTGATTGCCGTGATCTACATCGTTCTCACCCTGCTGGCCGACGTGCTCAACGCACTGCTCGACCCGCGCATTCGCGTGAAATAGGAGGCCCCATGAGCACGACGACTTCATCCGCTCTGGTCATCAATGACTACCAGCCACCGGCGAAAAGCATCCTGCGAAGCCTGCGTAACAGCCTGCGTCATCGCGGCTTTGCGATTGGCATGTTGCTGCTGGCAATCATTCTGTTCGGCGCGTTGTTCGCGCCGTGGCTTGCGCCTTACGACCCTTACGCTCAGGACGTCATGCTGCGCATGAAACCGCCGGTATGGATGGCCAATGGAACCTGGGATTACATTCTGGGCACCGACAAGCTGGGCCGCGATTACCTGTCGCGCCTGCTCTATGGCGCACGCATCTCGCTGTTCATCGGTTTCTCGGCCGCGCTGATTTCCGGCCTGATCGGCACGATCATGGGCCTGTTGGCAGGCTATTTCGGTGGCAAGGTCGATGCCGTGATCAGCTACCTGATCACCACCCGCCTGGCCATGCCCGTGGTCATGGTCGCGCTGGCCTCTGCCTCGCTGATGGGAGGTTCGCTGAAAGTGGTGATCATTCTGCTTGGTTGCCTGCTATGGGACCGTTTCGCAGTGGTGGTCCGCGCGGCGGTGCAACAGATTCGCGATGCCGAATATGTCGCCTCGGCCCAAGCGTTGGGTTGCTCGACCTTTCGCATCCTGGCCAGTGAAATCCTGCCCAATCTGGTGGGCGCGCTGATCGTGGTTGCCACCCTGGAAATGGCCCACGCCATCCTGCTGGAGTCGGCGCTGTCGTTTCTGGGCGTGGGCGTACAACCGCCGATTCCGTCCTGGGGCCTGATGATCGCCGAGGGCAAGCCCTACATGTTCTTTTCCCCCTGGGTCATCGCCATCCCCGGTGTCGCACTGATGGTGCTGGTGCTGGGTATCAATCTGGTCGGTGACGGCCTGCGTGACTTGATCCTGCCCGATGGGCGCAACTGACAGAGGATATCCGGACATGGCTCTCTTGCATGTTGAAAACCTGCGCGTCGATATCCCTCTTGGCCAGGAAACCCTGCACGCCGTTCGCGGCCTGGATTTCCATGTCGAGCGCGGCGAAATGCTGTGCATCGTCGGCGAGTCGGGATGCGGCAAATCCCTGACGTCCCTGGCGCTGATGGACCTGCTGCCGCGCAAGGCAAAACGTACCGCAACGCAACTCAGCCTGGACGGCATCGATATGCTGACCCAGAGCGAACGCCAGATGTGCGACCTGCGCGGCAACCGCCTGGCAATGATCTTCCAGGAACCCATGACCTCGCTGAACCCGGCCTACAGCATTGGCGATCAGCTTTGCGAGGTCCTGCTGCGTCACCGCAAGGTGTCGCGCAAGGATGCCATGTTGCGTGCAGGGCAGATGCTGGAAAAGGTCGGCATCAGCAATGCGGGCGAACGCCTGCGTCAATACCCGCATCAATTGTCTGGCGGCCTGCGCCAGCGGGTCATCATCGCCATGGCGTTGATGTGCGAACCCGATGTGATCATCGCTGATGAACCGACTACAGCGCTGGACGTCACCATTCAGGCGCAGATTCTGCGGCTGATTCGCGACCTTCAGAAAGAATTCGGCATGGCCGTGATCTTCATTACTCACGATCTGGGGCTGGTGGCACGTATCGCGGACCGGGTTGCGGTGATGTACGCCGGGCAAATCGTCGAGACAGCACCCGCCGTGCAGTTGTTCGAGAACCCGCAGCATCCTTATACCCGTGGCCTGCTGGCCAGTATCCCGATTCCGGGACGCACGCAACCGGGTCAGCCGCTGGGGTCGATTCCCGGTCTGGTGCCAAGCCTGGTGGGCGAACAGCAAGGCTGCGCGTTCCGCAACCGTTGCTCACAAGCGATTGAAGCCTGCGCCAGTCACGTACCGCCCGTGGAAAGCGACGACCACATGGCCCGCTGCCTGTTTGCCACTCCCGCAGCAACACCCGTCTTCCACCGGGAAGGAGCACTGTCATGAAAAAAGATATCGCTCTGGAACTCTGTGATATCCGTCGGGAATTCAAGATCAATCGAGGCTTCTTCAAGCCATCGGCCACCCTGAAAGCCGTGGATGGTGTGTCCTTGCGCCTGATGCGCGGTGAAACCCTGGGGCTGGTGGGTGAGTCCGGCTGTGGCAAGAGCACTCTGGCAAAGATGCTGCTGGGCTTGCTGCCACCGAGCAGCGGTGACGTGCTGGTCAACGGCAAACACTTGGCCGCCACCGACCGCAAGGAAATGGCGCGACGCATCCAGCCGATTTTCCAGGACCCCTACTCTTCCCTGAACCCGCGCAAGACCCTGCGTGAAATCGTCACCCTGCCAATGATCGTGCACGACATCGGCACCACGGCCGAACGCCGCAAGCGCACCGAGGAAATGCTCGATGTGGTCGGCCTGCCCAAGCGCGTGATCGACAACTATCCCAGCCAGCTTTCCGGCGGCCAGCGCCAGCGTGTGGCCATCGCCCGTGCGCTGATCATGCGCCCGGATGTGTTGATCTGCGACGAACCCACTTCGGCGTTGGACGTTTCGGTACAGGCGCAGATTCTCAACCTGTTGCAGGACCTCAAGCGTGAGTTCGGCCTGACCTATCTGCTGATCAGCCACAACCTGGCAGTGATCGAACACCTGGCAGACCGAGTCGCCGTGATGTATCTGGGCCGCATCGTCGAAGAGCGCAGCCGCGAATCGCTGTTCTCCGAGCCTGGCCATCCTTATACCCAGGCGCTGCTGGACTCGGTGCTGACACCCGACCCGCATCTGGGCATTCCCGACCTTGGCCTGCATGGCAACTTCCCCAACCCGATGTCGCCCCCGACCGGCTGCGCGTTCCATCCGCGCTGCCCAAGCAGCGGCGACACCTGCAAGCAGCACTATCCGGCCAATGCTTCCGTCAAGGGCGGAACCGTGCGCTGCCATCTTCGCGCCACCCCTCAAACCCTGGAGCTCGTTGCCTCATGAGTAGTCGCTCGAACGCTATCGAAAACGTCTGCGAACAATTCGACAACGGCGCTTTCTTCACCCTGCTGCAAAGCAGTGTCGCCTACCCGACCCAGAGCCAGGAAGCCGCCAGCCTGCCGGAACTTTATCGCTATCTGAAGGAGTTCATCACGCCGCATGTGGAGCGCCTGGGTTTCAGCGTGCAGATCCATGAAAACCCGGTGACCGGACGCGGTCCGCTGATGATCGCCACCCGTATCGAAGACCCGCAACTACCAACCCTGCTCAGCTATGGGCACGGCGATGTAGTGCGCGGTTACGACGCGCAATGGTACGAAGGGCTATCGCCCTGGCAGGTGGTCGAACGTGGTGAGCGCTGGTACGGTCGCGGCACGGCGGATAACAAGGGCCAGCACCTGATCAATCTGACCGCACTGGAGCAAACCCTCAAGGCCCGCAACGGCAAGCTGGGTTTCAATGTGAAGCTGCTGCTGGAAATGGGCGAAGAAGACGGCTCACCCGGCCTGCGTGCATTTTGCGAAAAGCACAGCGAAGCACTGGCGGCCGATATTTTCATTGCTTCCGATGGTCCGCGTCTGGCGGCGTCACGACCGACGCTGTTTCTCGGCTCGCGGGGCGTCTTCAATTTCGAGCTGAACGTGGACTTGCGTGAAGGCGCGCATCACTCCGGCAACTGGGGCGGTCTGCTGGCCAATCCGGGCATCATCCTGGCCAACGCCATCGCCAGCATGGTGGATGAAAAAGGCCGGGTGAAAGTCGCCGGACTGATGCCCAAGGCCATTCCTGAAAAAGTGCGTGAGGCCCTGGCGGATATCGAAGTGGGTGGCGGCCCTGGCGACCCGGATATCGATCCGAACTGGGGCGAGCCAGGCCTGTCCCTGAGCGAAAAGGTGTTCGGCTGGAATACCCTGGACGTGCTGGCCTTCAAGACCGGCAACCCGGAAGCGCCGGTTCACGCTATTCCCGGCAAGGCCATTGCTCACTGCCATATGCGCTTTGTCGTGGACAGCGACTACAACACGTTCATACCGGCAGTACGCGCCCACCTGGACGCTCACGGTTTCAGCAAGGTCGAGGTGAAGCAAAGCCGGATCGATGTCATGCACGCCACCCGCCTGTCACCCGACAGCCCGTGGGTTGAATGGGCGCTCGATTCGCTGGCCACCACCACCGGCAAGAAACCCGCGTTGCTGCCCAACCTCGGTGGCTCGCTGCCCAATGACGTTTTTGCAGAAGTACTTGGCCTGCCCACGGTCTGGGTGCCACATTCATACCCGGCGTGTTCGCAGCATGCTCCCAACGAACACCTGCTGGCGCCGGTGGTCAAGGAAAGCCTGCAAATCATGACAGGTCTGTTCTGGGACCTGGGCAATGATGCTGCACGCCTGACCCGCGAACATCAGGCACTGGAGAACGCCTTATGAATGAAGCTCAAAAGCAGGCCACCCAATGGCTCGCCGGACAGCACGATGCCATGGAGTCACTGCTGCAACGGCTGGTGGATACCGACTCCAACAGCTACGACAAGGCCGGCGTCGACGCGGTGGGTGAACTGCTCGCCGCCGAACTGCAGGCCGACGGCATCGGCGTCGAACGTATCGCCATCGAGAACTTTGGCGATGTCCTGCTGGCCGAACTGCCCGGTGGTCCGGGCAAGCCGGTCCTGCTGCTGGGGCATCGCGACACGGTTTTCCCCAAAGGCACCACCGCCACTCGCGGCTATTCCAAGGATGACAAACTGGCCTACGGCCCGGGCGTGGCGGACATGAAAGGCGGGCTGGTGCTCAACTGCTTCGCCCTCAAGGCCCTGAAACGCCTGCCACCGTTGCCGTTTCCGGTACAGATTCTCTATACCGGCGATGAAGAGATCGGTTCGGGCAGTGCCCGTGTTCATATCGAACGTCATGCCCGTGCAGCCCAGGCCGTGCTCAACCCGGAACCGGGACGCGCCAGCGGCAACGTGGTCAGCGCACGCAAAGGGGGCGCCACGCTGATCATCGAAGTCAGCGGCCGCGCCGCACATTCGGGGGTCAATCATGCCGACGGCGCCAGCGCAATCCAGGCACTGGCGCACAAGATCATCAAACTGCATGCCTTGACCGACTATGCGGCAGGCATCACCACCAATGTCGGTTTGATTGCTGGCGGCACTTCCAGCAATACCGTCGCCCCCAGCGCCACGGCAAAGCTCGATGTGCGCTTTGTGGAACTCAGGCAATGGGATGAAATTCTCGCGGCCATCCAGGCCATTGTCGACGAAGAGGAACTGCCGGGCACCTCGGCGCGTCTGCTGGAAGCCACCACCTTTTTGCCCATGGAGGCCCGGCACAGCACCGACCTGCTGCGTCTTTATCAGCAACAGGCGACCGAACTGGGCTTCATCGTGGAAGGCGAATTCACCGGCGGCTGCGCCGACTCAGGGTTTACCGCCAGCCTGGGTATCCCGACCCTGTGTGGATTGGGGCCGGTCGGCGGCAAGGTGCATACCGATCGCGAATACCTGGAACTGGCGACCCTGGTTCCAAGAGGCCAGGCACTGGTCGCGACCATTCTGGCGCTGAATGAATCATCCGCCCCTACACCAACCCCGTAGGAGCGAATTCATTCGCGAAAAGCCCACCGCTTATTCCAAGGACTGCCCCTATGCCTCACTCCGACCTGCTCATCAAACCCGCCACCGAACTGCGCGCCCTGATCGGCAATAAACAGCTTTCCCCCGTCGAGCTGCTGGACGCCTGCATCCAGCGAATCGAAACCCTGAACCCGAAGATCAACGCCTTTTCCGCCACCTGTTTCGAGCGGGCCCGCAAGGAAGCGGTAGAGGCAGAACAGGCGGTGATGCAAGGCAAGCCGCTGGGGTTGCTGCATGGCCTGCCCATCGGCATCAAGGACCTGGAGGAAACCGCCGACGTCCTGACCACTTACGGCTCGTCACTGTTTCGCGACAACGTGCCCAGCCGTGACAACCTCTTCGTGACCCGTCTGCGCAGCGCCGGGGCAATCATGGTCGGCAAGACCAACGTCCCGGAAATGGGCGCAGGAGCCAACACCCGCAATGTGGTCTGGGGCGCCACCGGCAACCCCTTCGACCCGAACCTGAACGCGGGCGGTTCATCGGGCGGTTCGGCTGCTGCGCTGGCGGTGGATATGGTGCCGCTGTGCAGCGGCTCCGACACCGGCGGCTCATTGCGTATTCCCGCTGCACTGTGCGGCATCGTTGGCCTGCGGCCCTCACCGGGTCTGGTACCCAGCGAGCGCAAGAAGCTGGGCTGGACCCCGATTTCAGTGGTCGGCCCCATGGGCCGAACTGTGGCCGATACCTTGCTGCAACTGCGGGCATCGGCAGGTCTGGGCCAGTCCGACCCGTTGAGCTATACCGTCGACAACGACGAGTTTGCGCCCCGCTCCATCGACCTGAGCCAGTTGCGCGTCGGTTACAGCGAAGACTTTGGCAGTTGCGCCGTGGATAACGAAATCCGCGCTGTGTTCCGGGCAAAAATCAATGCCATCAAGCACCTGTTCAAGTCCTGCGAGGCCATCGACCTGAATCTGGAAAGCGCCCATCGCACCTTCGACGTGTTGCGCGCCGAAGCCTTCGTCGCTGGTCTTCAGGATGCCCATGACCGCGATCCGGACGCACTTGGCCCCAACACCCGCGCCAACTATGAAATGGGCGCGGCCATGTCGTTGCAGGATTGCGTCAAGGCCCATGGAGAACAGAGCCGCATCTTCCGCAGCTTCCAGCAACAGTTCGAGCGCTATGACCTGATCCTCGCCCCCACCACACCGGTTTCGCCCTTCCCGTGGACCGAGCTGTACCTGCGAGAAGTCAATGGCGTGCCGCTGGACAACTACTATCGCTGGCTGGCGCTGTGCTACACCATCACCCTGACCACCAACCCTGCTGTCTCGATCCCCTGTGGCCTGGACCACAAGGGCATGCCGTTCGGTCTGCAAGTGATTGGCGGTTTCCGGGGCGATGCCGTCTTGATGGCCTGCGCCCAGGCGCTCGAACAGGCCACCGCAGGCGACCCTCGCCTGTCACGTCCGCGCCCGGACCTGCAAAAGCTGATGGATTCGGCGGTGGATCTGACCCATATCGTCACTCATCCACCGATCTATGGTGGATCGAGCACGCTCAAGCCGGATATCGGGGCAATGTGATAGGCATGGCCGGGTCCAGAGCGCCATAATGCCCGGCCATCCCCCAAGGAGCTTGAATCTGTGGCCGTTTCCCAAGCCATCCTGCCGATATTTCTGTTGATCGTCCTGGGTTACGTGCTGGGACGCCGCAAAGCACTCACTCCCGATAGCACCAAGGCCTTGAGCAATCTGGCCTTCAAGCTGTTCATGCCCATGGTGCTGTTTACCGGCATGGCCAAGGCGCCACTGCACGATGGTCTGGATATCCGGATACTGGCAGCCTACTTCGTACCCGCATTGATGGTGTTTGCGCTGGTCAATCTGGTGAACCACCGCTTTGCCGGCAAACCGACGCCCTTCGGCCTGACGGCGAGCTTTTCCAATAACGTGCTGATCGGCATTCCGATGATCGCCGGTCTGTTCGGCAATCCCGGGCTGGTCCTGCTGTTTACCGTGATTGCCGTTCACAGCCTGTTGCTGTTCAGCTTCCAGAGCCTGTACGACAGTTTTGCGGGCAACGAACCGTTCAATTCGCGCTCTTTGATTGCGAGCCTGGCGAACCCGATGATCATTGGCCTGTTGCTGGGCGTGGCGCTGAACCTGTCGGGCCTTGTATTACCGGACTGGGCGGACCACCTCACCACATGGCTGGCCCAGGCTGCCCTGCCCTGCGCATTGATCGTGCTGGGTGCCAACCTTTCCAGCTACCGGCTGACACCCAGCGCCGAGGCCTTGGGTATCACTTTCGCCAAACTGGCGCTGATGCCGCTGCTGGTGTTGCTGGCCTGTATCGTGCTGGGCATAGAAGGCATGCCACGGGCGGTGCTGGTGCTGATGGCTGCCGGACCGTCCGGGGTCAATGTGCTGGGTTTTGCCCGGACCGTGTCGGACGTCCAGAAAACCAGCTCGGCGATTTGCCTGACCACCATTCTGTCGGCGGGGACATTGCCGTTGTGGATGTGGATCGGGACACTGTTTTAAACATCTGTGTAGGAGCGAATTCATTCGCGAATTGTCATTTTCGCGAATGAATTCGCTCCTACCGGGGATCAGACAGCCACCGCCTCCACCTTGCGATGCTTCTCGTACAGGAAGCTCAGCACTGCATGGCGATACTGGTTGTACAGCGGGTCATCGGCCATGGCGATGCGGTTGCGCGGGCGCGGCAGGTCGATCTTGAGGATTTCGCCAATGGTCGCCGACGGGCCATTGGTCATCATCACGATACGATCGGAAAGCAGCACCGCTTCGTCCACGTCATGGGTAATCATCAGCACCGTGTTCTGCAACTCGCTCTGGATTCGCATCACCTCATCCTGCAAGTGCGCACGAGTCAGTGCATCCAGTGCGCCGAAGGGTTCGTCCAGCAGCAGGACCTTGGGTTGCATGGCCAGTGCGCGAGCAATACCGACCCGTTGCTTCATACCGCCGGATACTTCACTCGGGCGCTTGTGCAGAGCATGACTCATGCTGACCATGTCCAGGTTATACAACACCCACTCATGACGCTCGGCCTTGCTTTTGCTGTGCTTGAACACCTTGTCGACCGCCAGCGCCACGTTCTCGTAGACCGTCAGCCAGGGCAGCAGCGAATGGTTCTGGAACACCAGACTGCGATCCGGGCCCGGTGCGCGAACCTCCTTGCCATCCAGGATCACCGCACCGCTGGTGGATTCGGTCAACCCGGCCACAATGTTCAACACCGTCGACTTGCCGCAGCCCGAGTGGCCGATGATCGAGATGTACTCGCCCCGTGCCACATCCAGATTGACGCCGGTCAGGACCTGGCTGGCAACCCCGTCGCGCTCGAAGGTCTTGCTGACTTTTTCGATGCTCAGATACTTGTCTTGCGCATTCATGTGCATGCTCCTTAACCGGCCGATGTGCCGCGAGTGACGAGATGACCGACAAAGGCCACCAACCGGTCGAGTAGAAACCCGACGACACCGACGTAGATCAGCGCCAGGATGATGTCGCTGATGCGCGAGGCGTTCCACGCATCCCAGATGAAGAAGCCGATACCCACGCCACCGATCAACATCTCGGCGGCAATGATCGCCAGCCATGACAGACCGACACCAATGCGCAGGCCGGAGAAGATATAAGGCGCCGCGGCAGGCAGCATGATCTTGCAGAAGTACTCCACGCCATTGAGACGCAGGACCTTGGCCACGTTGCGGTAGTCCTCGGGAATGTTGCGCACGCCCACCGAGGTATTGATGATGATCGGCCAGATCGCGGTGATGAAAATCACGAAGATCGCGGACGGATGGCTGTCCTTGAAACCGGCCAGCGACAGCGGCAGCCAGGCCAGTGGCGGAACCGTACGCAGGATCTGGAACAGTGGGTCCAGAGCACGCATGGCCCAGGCCGACTGACCGATCAATACCCCGAAACTGATCCCGGCGATGACTGCCAGCGTATAGCCGTAGGCAACACGTTGCAGGCTGGCGAGCAGTTGCCAGGCCATGCCCTTGTCATTGCCACCGTTGTCATAGAACGGATGAATGATCAGTTCCCAGGTTTCATGGATGACCTGAGTCGGCGGCGGCAAGGCCGCGCCCTTCCCGCTGCAGAGCATTTGCCACAGCAACAGAAACAGGGCACCCACCACCAGCGGCGGCAATACACTCTGCATCAGAAACTGACGCAGGTTCTTGAATCTGGCAGGCCAGCGACTGGCAGGCTTGCCGGTGACAGACACGGGCGTTCCCGCGGCCTTGAAGCTTTTACTTTCAGCGTTCATCGATTTCTCCCAAGCGAGTGGCCACGATCAAGACAGTGCCTTGATGGTCTGGCTGTCCAGATAGGCCTGCGGGTTTTGCGGATCAAAGGTCTTGCCATCGAAGAACGTCTCGATGCCACGCGAGGTGGAGGCCGGAATCTGTGCCGCTGGTACGTTCAACTCAGCCGCTGCCTTGCGCCAGATGTCTTCGCGGTTGACCTTGTCGACCAGCGCCTGGCTGTCGAAACCTTGCGGCAGGTAACCCCAGCGTTTGTTCTCGGTCAGGAACCACAGGTCATGGCTCTTGAACGGATAGGACGCGAACTCGTTCCAGTAGCGCATCAGGAACGGGCTGTTTTCCACAACCTTGCCGGTGCCGTAGTCGAAGTTGCCTTTCATGCGCTGCACGATGTCTTCGTAAGGCGCATTGATCCAGCGGCGCTTGGCGCAGATCTGAGCGACCTCTTCCTTGTTTTCCGGCTGGTCGCAGAACATCTGCGCTTCCATCACAGCCTTGAGCAAGGCCTTGGCCGAGTTGGGGTTGGCGTCTACATAATCGGCACGCAACGCCAGGGCCTTTTCCGGGTGGTTGTTCCAGATCTCGCCGGTGGTGTTGGCCGTGTAACCGATTTTCTGGTTGACCAGTTGTCCGTTCCACGGCTCGCCCACACAGAAACTGTCCATGCTGCCGACTTTCATGTTGGCGACCATTTGCGGTGGCGGCACGACGATGGTCGACAGGTCCTTGTTCGGGTCGATGCCACCTGCCGCCAGCCAGTAGCGCATCCACAGGTCATGGGTGCCGCCGGGGAAGGTCATCGCGGCGTTGAGGCTCTTGCCTGCCGCTTTCTTGGCAGCCAGGGCGGCCTTGAAAGGTGACGAGTCGAGGCCCAGCTTCAGGTCAGCGTATTCGCTACCCACGGAAATGCACTGACCGCCGACGTTCAGACGGGCCAGGATGTACATCGGAACCGGCCGGTTGTTGGGCGTGATCTTGCCTGCGGCGATCAGATAAGGCATCGGCGTCAGGATGTGCGCGCCGTCGATGCCGTTGCTGGCCGATCCCAGGACCAGGTTGTCGCGTGTCGTTCCCCAGGAGGACTGTTTCAGCACTTCGACGCCGGTCATGCCGTACTTGGCAAACAGCCCTTTCTCGTCGGCAACGAACAGTGGCGCGGCATCGGTCAGGGCGATGAAACCCAGCTTGGCGGTGGTGGTTTCCAGACCATCGGTGCCAGCGGCCCAGACCACGGACTGCAAGCCCGGCGGCAGAATACTCAGTGCCGCGCCGCCACCCAGCAAGCCCAGTGACTGTTTGAGGAAAGACCGCCGAGGCGCATTTTGCGGGCTGTCTTGCTCAAGGCTATCTGGCTTCTCGTCCATATCGTTCCCCCAAAAACACGCATAAAAAAACGGCGTACACACGCTCCAGGCCTTTGCCGATGAACGTGTGGACGCCGTTGTCCGGAATTCGCTTATGTGCCGCGGTCTTCGTCTGGAAGCACCCGGCTTGCATAACCTGCAAAGCAGTTTGCATGCCAGCTTTGCGGCAGCCATGAACCGCGTGGGTTGTAGCGAAGATGAAGCGTCTGGATCGCTGTCCACCGCCGGAGCGTTTCGCACAGTAGTGGGGCGCTGCCTGCGCCGATTGCCCGGCGCAAGTGCATAAGGCTCAATGTCGCTTGCGTGGTGCCGGACGAGCTGCGGCGAAGGCAAGCAGGGTCTGGGAGACATCAACCATACGCTGGCCGCGCTCCATTGCCGACTGGCGCAGACGCTCGTAGGCTTGGCCTTCGCTCAACTGATGTTCGTCCATCAACAAGCGCTTGGCACGCTCGATCAACTTGCGCTCATTAAGGGCTTGTCGTGCCTCTTCAAGCTCATCGTTGGCGCTCAGCAGGCGCTGGGTCTGGGACTGCAACAGATCCAGAACCGAACGCCCCAGATGCGGCCCAAGGCCATCAGCTGGCGGACTGTCCATATCGATAGCCTGGACACTGAACAGCCGCGCCTGATCGACACTGCCCTCAGCTTCCAGACTCACCAGACGGGTCAACAATTGTCGATGGTTGTCCAGATCGGCGCGAGCCTGCTTGATGCTCTCCTGACAACGGACCAGAAGTCCGTCAGCCAGATAGATCTCGATATCGCGCATGGCATCGATGCGCAGGGTATTGAGGTCGAACCACACCTCCGAAAGCATCGAATCGACTTTCTCGGCCTCGGAGGTCTTCAACGCTACCCCCCGCAGACGCCCGAGTTGCGCCACGCAATCGCTGCTTTCCTGATTGCGCCACAAACGCCGGGCATCGTCGTCGGCGAACTGGATGAAGGTCTGGAAACAGCGCTCCTGGCTCTGGACCAGATGTTCCAGGCGATCATGGGCAGCCGCATCGAAATAACCTGCCAGAAAGCCACCTACGCCACAGGCACGCTCCTGCCCTGCCAGTTCCTTGCCCTGCATGAAATTGAACATCGCCACCAGAACGCGGGTAACCACCGGGTCGATGGCAGTGTCAGCGGCCTCGAATACAACCGCCAGCAAGCCACCGATCAGACGGCTCAACACCATGGTGGCGTCCTGAGGCGTCAGCCGCTGCTCGCGAATGCGTCGCCGCAAACCCGGCAGTTCATCCAGCCCATGCATGACATAGGCAATGCGGTTAAACAGGCGGGCACGGTCGGATGCACTGGCCGCGTCCAGATCGATGCGCTCGAAACAGACCAGGACCCGAGCTTCTATAGTCTTGGCTTCGGCGGTCAGCACATCGAGTTGGGTCAGATGATGGGCCTTGCCGCTGCCCAGATACATATTGGAATAACCACGCTCACGTTGCAGGGCATGCACCAGTTGGCCGACCTGGGTCACCATCTGGCAGGTAGACGCCAATCCTTCCAGGCCTTCCAGTTCGCTGCGGCGCGCAGCCAACATGAAACGCAACGCTGCGGGCATGTTTTTATCAGTCATGGAATAGCTTCACGGGTGGAGTTAGGGGTCTCCATGCAAAAGCGGGTCCATGCCCGGGAACGGATCGCGGCCAAGGCCCCTCCCACAATCTGTGGGAGGGGCCTTGGCCGCGACAGCAATCATGACTGCTTGATGAAATCCAGCAGATAGCCGTTGATCTCATCGATCAATGTCGTACACATGCCATGGGAAGCACCGGGGATGATTTTCAGCACCGAACCTCGGACCAGCTCTGCGCTTTTGATGGCAGAAGCGGAAATGGGTACGATCTGGTCGTCATCGCCATGCAGGATCAAGGTAGGAACATCGAATTTCTTCAGGTCTTCGGTGAAATCGGTTTCAGAAAACGCCTTGATGCAATCCAGTTGGCCCTTGATCGAACCCAGCATGCCAATTGCCCAGAACGTATCGATGGTGCCCTGGGAAACGTCGGCACCTTCACGATTGAAACCATAGAACGGTGTCGCCAGATCCTTGAAGAATTGCGAGCGATTGGCCGTCACGCCCTCGCGGATACCATCGAACACATCAATGGGCAGGCCCTCGGGATTCTCCGGTGTCTTGAGCATGATCGGCGGCACAGCACCAATCAGCACAGCCTTGGCAACCCGCTCCGTACCGTGGCGGCCAATATAGCGGGCGACTTCGCCGCCGCCTGTGGAGTGGCCGACAAGAATAGCGTCCGTCAGGTCCAGCGCCTCGAACAGTTCGGCCAGATCGTCGGCGTAGGTGTCCATTTCATTACCGTCCCAAGGCTGGCTTGAACGGCCATGGCCACGCCGATCGTGGGCAATGACGCGATAGCCGAGGCGGCCCAGGAAGTTCATCTGGGCATCCCAGGCGTCGGCATCCAGCGGCCAGCCATGGGAAAACACTATCGGTTGCCCGGTGCCCCAATCCTTGTAATAGATCTCGGTGCCATCTTTGACTTTCAACAGGCTCATAAACATCAATCCTCATGTTATGCAGCAGTGACAGGAACAAGGACGACATTCGAGCGACGTAATACGCAATCGACGCATCGAAGGTGTGGGAATTGAGACTAGACCTGAATAAGGGCACAGCCTTGTATAGGTGTGCCCTACTGGACCGGTGGTTCGGTCAGGCGGGTTCGCGCTGGCTGTCGATGTAGCGGATGAGGTTGCTGACGGTCTGTTGCAGGTCGCCGGAGTTATCCAGCAGGAACACGGAAGGGTTACTGGCCAGTACATTCACGGCAAAGGCAGCATTGCGCTCCAGCCTTGCCTCGATTTCCGGGACTGACTCACGTCCTCGTAGCAGCAGACGCTGACGCAAGACCTGCTGATCAACGGTCAACAGCACCGCCAGCAGATTCGGGTAACGCACCAGCGCCTGTTGCAGATGAGCCCTTGAACCGTTGATAAGCACGTTATGCCCTTCAAGCAGCCACTGCTCTATCTCTTTGGGAATGCCGTAATGCAGACCATTGGCCTGCCAGCTCAAGGCGAAGGCGCCCTGCTCGCGCATGCTCTCGAACTGCTCGACGCTGACGGCCTGAGCCGCCTCGCCAACAGCTTCGGCAGAACGGGTGATGACCCGCCGCACGATCCGGCAACCGTTGCGGGTCAATGTTTCCCGTGCGGCATCCAGCAGGCTGTCCTTGCCTGAGCCGGACGGCCCGATGAGATAGATCAACCTGCCCACCATCAAAACACCCTCGCCAGACTTTGCGGGTAACGGCAGGCCGTGGTGAGCGATTCACACCACGGCCAGTAAAAGACTGGCCGGATGATAATCGTTCAAGGGGACTTTCAGTAGCTTCTTTTACCCGATCAGATGCGGAAGCTGCCGACCAGTTGCTGTAGGCGAGCCGCCTGCTCTTCCAGCAGGTTGCAGGCATCCAGGGTCAACCGGAGGTTATCGACGCCCTGCTGGTTGAGGGTGTTGATATGCGTGATATCGACGTTGATCGATTCCACAACGGCGGTCTGCTCTTCGGTTGCGGTCGCGACCGACTGGTTCATGCCGTTGATTTCATCGATACGTCGAGTAACGCTGCCCAGACGCTCGCCAGCACGGTTGGCAATGCTCACGCTGTCCTCGCTCTGACGCTGGCTTTCGGTCATGTTCGCCACCGCCTCGCGGGCACCGACCTGCAGCTCTTCGATCATGGTCTGCACTTGCTGGGCAGAATCCTGAGTCCTGTGCGCCAGGTTGCGGACTTCATCGGCTACCACCGCAAAGCCACGGCCCGCTTCACCTGCGCGAGCCGCTTCGATGGCAGCGTTGAGCGCCAGCAGGTTGGTCTGCTGGGAAATGCTGGTGATCACTTCGAGAATCTGCCCGATATTGGCGGTCTTGCCATTGAGGCTCTCGATGTTGACGCACGACTCGCTGATCTTGCCGGACAGTTCGTTCATCGCCGCAATGGTTTGCTGCACGACGCTCTGGCCTTCACCGGCCAGATCGCTGGCATCGCTGGACTGCTGCGAAGTACGGGCAGCGTTCTGGGCGATTTCATGGGCGGCTGCGCCCAGTTGGTTGATCGCGGCAGCAACACTTTCGGTACGGTTGGATTGCTGATCGGAGTTGGTCATGGATGAGTTGGAAGCCTTGACCACTCGCGTTGCCACTTCACCCAGTTGCCCGGCAGTGGAAGCCACTTCGCGAATCGATGTGTGGATACGCTCGACGAAGTGGTTGAAGGATTGCGCCAGCTCACCGAACTCATCCTGAGAGGTAATGGCCAGTCGCTTGGTCAGATCGCCTTCACCGTCCGCAATGTCACGCATGGCGCGGCCCATCTGATGCAGCGGCTGCATCAGCACACGAATCAGCAGGCCCAGCAGCAGGATGATCACCAGCACGACCACGCCCATGGCGGTGATCGCCGAAGTGCGGAACTCGCTCAGCATCGCGTAGGCCGCATCCTGGTCCAGCACCAGGGCAACATACCAGTTCGCTGTTGCGATGCCTTGAACCGGCGTGAAGGAAATGATCTCGGACTTGCCGCCGGACTCGATCTCGCTGGCCCCGGCCACGACCTTTGGCGTATTGGTCGGATAGGCTTCGCTGATGTTCTTGAGGACCAGCTTGCTGTCCGGATGAATCAGGATCTTGCCATCGGCGCTGACAATGAACGCATAGCCATGCCCGCCGAAATTGAGGGAGTTGATGGTCTTGCTGATGCTGTCCAGGGAAATGTCCGCCCCCGCAACACCTGCAAACTGGTTCTGGATCTTGACCGGAGTCGCCAGGGTGACTACCAGCTTGCCCGAGGAAGCGGCAATGTAGGGTTCGGTGACGATGACGCCAGGAGCATTCTGTGCGGCCTTGTACCAGCCACGGGCGCGCGGATCGTAATCGGCGGCGCGGTTGCCGGCAGGAATGGAAAACATGACGCCTTCGGTGCTGCCGAAATAGCTGAGCTGAAAGTTCTCGCTGTACGCCTGCAAACCGATTGCCCGCTGCAATTGAGGCAGCGTCTTGCCATCGGCGGAAATCTGCTGACCCATCGATTGCAGCAGATGCGAACGGCTCTCCAGCCAAGTCTGAATGTTTTGTGTCGTCAGGCTGCCTAACTGCTGCAATTCGGACAAGACATTGGATTTCAAAGTTTGGCGCTGTCGATAGTCGTTTATGACAATAAACGCACTAAACGCGACAACCACAATCAACGCGGCAGCCAGCAGAATTTTCTTGCTGAAACCTAAACTTTTCATCATGAGGGATACTTCCATGCAAAAACCAAAACGGAGATATAGCGATCACCAGAAAAGCCTGACAACTGTGTCGTTTTTTACGAACCAGGGGGATTGACAAAAACCGCTGTTAGTCAGTAGGCACGTACAATCTGGAAAGCTTTCAGCAACGGCTCGCCCCGAAAACAGAGCAATTTAATATCATACACACAAGCATTTTTCATGACAATTTGGGCGCTTTATTTAAATAAACCTGGCTGACAATATTTCGTATTTAAAAGCGTGTTGTATGACGTCAATAAAGTGTCGAACAATCCTGACTTCATGATCAGGCTTTCAGGTACACATATTTTTTAAACGGATATCCATTACTTGAGGCATAAACGCCCCATAAACTTTGCAATACTTTTTGCAAGGCCTGCCATCGCGTCGACAATACATCGGATGATTTGCTTCGGATGCCAGAGCTGAGATGCACCTCTCACAATGCGCCGGGAAACGTGCAGAGGGGAAAAAACTGACTATCGTTGAATCATCCGACGTACGAGGATGCCATCGATGACTCTTGAAAAACTGTTTGACGATTTGCACAGCCTGCCCAGCATTCCCAAAGTGGCCCAGGACCTGATGCTGCAGTTCGATAACCCCTCCTCCAACCTGGAAAGCATCGCCCGCAATATCGAAAAGGACCCGGTGATTGCCGCAAAGGTACTTCGTCTGGCCAACTCTGCACGGTTTCGCGGCTCCCGGGAGTCATCCAGTATCGAAGACGCGGCCATGCGTCTGGGCTTCAATACCCTGCGCACGCTGGTGATGGCCTCGGCAGTGACGGGAGCTTTCAAGGCCGGTCCGAGTTTTGACCTCAAGGCTTTCTGGCTCAAGAGCTTTCAGGTGGCGGGGATCTGCCGGATGCTGGCCAAGCAGACCGGTGCAGATCCTGAAATCGCCTTCACCTGCGGGGTCATGCATAACATTGGCGAACTGCTGATCCAGACTGGAGCGCCACAAGTGGCCGAGCGCATCAATAATGCCGCTCGCACAGGAGCACCGGGGCGTGCAGCCATCGAAACGCTGCAACTGGGTTTCGGTTATCCGGAAGTGGGCGCAGAGCTTGCCAACCGCTGGCATTTGCCCCACGTCATCAAACAGGCGATTGCCTATCAGGCCAACCCGGTCCAGGCACCGGACAACGCCCCGTTACCACGCATCGTGGCTCAGGCCATCGTGATTTCCGACGCACTGGAAACCGGTGGCGGCGCCACGCCTGAAGCCCAGAAGGCAGCAAGCGGCCCGCTGATGGAAGGCATCGACCTGGACGCCCTCTTCAACGGCCTGCCTCCTGTGCTGGAAGCAGACAAGGCGTTTTCACAATTGCTGTCTTGATTCCCATTATTCGCGAATAAATTCGCTCCTGCCTGGTTTGCGTAGGAGCGAATTCATTCGCGAAGACTATTTCAGGAGCAAACCTGAAACCAGTGCCTTGTTGAACATGACCGGATCTTCCATCTGCGGTGCATGCCCCAGGCCTTTGAACTCCACAAGTGTGGCGCCCGGAATCATCTCGGTAACCTGCTTGCCCAATACCTTGTAATTGCCGATCCGGGCCTTGACCTCCGGTGGCGCGATATCGCTGCCAATGGCGGTGGTGTCTGCATCGCCGATCATCAGCACGGTCGGCACCTTGAGTTTAGGGAATTCGTAGAACACTGGCTGAGTGAAAATCATGTCGTAGATCAGCGCCGAGTTCCAGGCAACCGCTTTCTGGCCCGGCCCCTTGTTCAGACCGGCCAGCATATCGACCCACTTGTCGTACTCAGGCTTCCAGCGCCCGTCGTAATACGTCTTCTGTTCGTAATTGCGAATCCCTTCGGCAGTCACCTTCAACTCACGCTCATACCATTGATCGATACTGCGATAGGGCACGCCCAGAGCTTTCCAGTCTTCCAGGCCAATCGGGTTGACCATCACCAGTTTTTCGGTCTGTTGCGGATACATCAGCGCAAAACGTGTAGCCAGCATGCCGCCAGTGGAATGGCCTATCACCGAAACCTTGTCGATCTTCAGGCTGGTCAGCAAGGCCTGGGTATTGGTTGCCAATTGCTGAAAACTGTATTGGTAGTAGCCAGGCTTGGTGGACGTGCAGAAGCCGATCTGATCAGGCACCACGACGCGATAACCTGCGGCGCTCAATGCCTTGATGCTGTCTTCCCAGGTGGCGGCGCAGAAGTTCTTGCCATGCATCAACACCGCCGTGCGGCCGTTGGCCTTGCCAGTGGGCGCGACATCCATATAGCCCATTTCCAGTGCTTGCCCTTGGGACTGGAAGTTGAATTTATGCAGGGTATGGGGATAGGTGAACCCTTCGAGTTGCTGGCCATAGCTGGGTGTTTCGGCAAACACGGCACCCGGCAACGCAAGTGTCATGAGAAAACCTGCGATCTTTACAGCGCGCATAAAGAACCTCCTGTAGGAAATGGAGCGTGAACATGCGGGAAGGCAGCATGCTGGCCTACAGATTTGCTCCTGTCACGCGGACAGACATTTCATAGTGTTAATGCCGAGTCATATAGACTGTCGCCATCCTTTATAAGTACAACCTGGCCTGGTGCAAAGGAATAACCATGAATCGCAATGAGCTGCGCAAGGCAGACATCAACCTGATGGTGGTTTTCGAGACATTGATGCAAGAGCGCAATGTGACCCGCGCTGCCGAAAAACTGTTTCTTGGTCAGCCGACCATCAGTGCAGCCCTCAACCGGTTGCGCAACCTGCTCAACGACCCGCTGTTCATCCGGGTCGGCCATCGCATGGAACCCACCGCTCGCGCCCATGAAATTCTCAGACACCTGACCCCGGCACTGGATGCCATGTCTGCGGCGCTGAGCCTGGCCAGTGAATTCAACCCAGCGGCCAGCACCATGACCTTCCGCATCGGCATGTCGGATGATGTGGAGTTTGGTCTGTTGCCAGCCTTGCTACAGGCAATCCGCAAGGAAGCACCTGGCGTGGTGCTGGTCGTCAAGCACGTCGACTACCTGAATATCTCGGAAGTGCTGATGTCCGGCGAGATTACCGTGGGCATCTGCCTGACCCGCGACCTGCCAGCCAATGCCAAGCGCAAGCCGTTGCGCAATGTGCAGCCTCGCGTGGTAAGGGCCGACAAGTCATCAACGCCCATGACGCTGGATGAATACTGCTCACGCCCGCATGTAGTGGTGTCGCATGCGGCGAACGTCAGCAGCTTTGCCGATGAATGGCTGACGGCTCTGGGTCGCAAACGCAAGGTGGTGCTGTCCGTGCCGCGCTTCACTACCCTGCCCGCGCTGATGGCCGGAACCGACCTGATTGCCGGTCTCTCCGACTTCACGGCCAGTGCCATGAGTGCGCTGGGGTTATTGTACGATGAACCCTTGCCGTTCAGTACACCGGGGCTGGATCTGTCGATGACATGGCTGAGCGTGATGGACAACGATCCGGCAGAACGCTGGTTGCGCAGCCGGATCGAGGAATTCATGGGCGAGCACCGGACGGCGCCCACCCTGGCGGGAATCAGCCAAAGCGACCCGTGATGTAGTCTTCGGTCTGGGTCTTGGAAGGCTTGGTGAAGATGGTGTCGGTATCGCCGTGTTCGATCAGCTCCCCCATGAACATGAACGCGGTGTAGTCCGAGCAACGGGCCGCTTGCTGCATGTTGTGAGTCACGATGATCACGGTGAACTGCTCTTTCAGCTCGGTGATCAACTGCTCGATACGCCCGGTGGAGATCGGGTCCAGTGCCGAGGTCGGCTCATCGAGCAGCAGGACCTGAGGACGCAGTGCGATGGTACGCGCGATACACAGACGCTGTTGCTGACCGCCGGACAGGCTGGTCGCGCTGTTCTTGAGCTTGTCCTTCACTTCATCCCACAACGCGGCGCCACGCAGGGCCTGCTCGACGCGATCTTCCATTTCACGACGCGACAGCTTTTCGTGGTGGCGAATAGCGTAGGCAATGTTCTCGAAGATCGACATCGGGAACGGCACCGGCTTCTGGAACACCATCCCCACCTGACTGCGCAGACGGTTCATCGAATAGCCCGGCGCCAGGATATTTTCGCCATTGAGCAGCACTTCGCCGCGCGCTTCCTGTTTCGGGTACATCGAGTAGATACGGTTGAACACGCGCAGCAGGGTGGACTTACCGCAGCCGGACGGGCCGATGATCGACGTGATGCGCTTTTCAGGAATCATCATGTCGATGGATTTCAGTGACTTCTGGTCGTTGTAGAAAAACTCCAGACCGCGCACTTGAATCTTGGTTTTTTCGTTGGCAAGGGAAAGGTTGTTCATCAGGACGCCCTATTGCGCAGAAGAATTAAGCGAGAAAGCAGACTCAGTATCAGAACGAAGAGCGTCATGACCAATGCACCGGCCCATGCCAGGGAGTGCCAGTCTTCAAACGGGCTCATGGCGTACTGGAAGACCACCACCGGAACGCTGGCAATTGGCTTGAGCAGATCGCTGCTCCAGAACTGGTTGCCGAAAGCAGTGAACAGCAGCGGCGCGGTTTCGCCCGTGATACGAGCCAGCGCCAGCAGAACGCCCGTTACCACGCCCGCCTTGGCGGCACGCAGGACGATTTGCAGGGTCAGCTTCCATTGCGGCACACCCAGGGCCAGCGCAGCTTCACGCATGGTCGAAGGTTGCAGTTGCATCATTTCATCGGTGGTACGCACCACAACCGGAATGACCAGCAGGGCCAGGGCCAGGGCACCGGCAATCGCCGAGAAACCTACCTGCTGACCCGTGAGCTGATTGAGCGGCAGCACGACCACGGTGTACACGAACAGGCCCAGCACAATCGACGGAGCCGACAGCAGAATGTCGTTGATGAAGCGTACGGCGTTACCCAGCTTCGAGTAGCGGGCGAACTCGGCCAGCCAGATACCGGCCATCAGGCCGATAGGCGTACCGATCAACAGACCGATGCCGGACATCAGCAAGCTGCCGTAGAAGGCGTTGGCCAGACCGCCTTCGACACCCGGCGGCGGGGTCATGCCGGAGAACAGTTGCAGGTTCAGGGCATCGATGCCCTTGATGATGGTGGTCAGCAGAATCCACACCAGCCACAGCAGACCAAATGCAGTGGCGCCACAACTGAGCACCATTGCGATCTTGTTCTTGATATCGCGAACCCTGTACAGGCTCTCGTTACCGGTTACGGCCTTACTCATAACCCCTCCTTACGCGAAAGACGCGACAACATCAGACGTGCAAGGGCAAGCACGATGAAAGTAACCACAAACAGCAGGAAGCCCAGAGCAATGAGCGCCGAACGGTGAAGGTCGGTGTAGGCTTCGTTGAACTCGTTGGCGATTACCGAAGCGATGGAGCTGCTTGGCATCATCAGGGACGCGGAGAACTGGTGGGCGTTACCCAGAACGAAGGTCACCGCCATGGTTTCACCCAATGCACGGCCAAGCCCCAGGAATACACCGCCAACCACCGCCGAACGGGTGTAAGGCAGAACGATGTCCCAGACCACTTCCCAGGTCGTGCCGCCCAGCGCATAGGCAGACTCTTTGAGGGTCGTCGGAACGGTGCGGAAAACTTCCTGCATCACCGAGGTAATGAACGGCGTGATCATGATCGCCAGCACGATACCGGCAGTCAGCATGCCGATACCCAGTGGCGGCCCCTGGAACAGGGTGCCGATAAATGGCAGGCCGCCCAGGTTTTCGTTGATCCACGGCGACAGGTGTTCAGCCATGAACGGGCCGAACACGAACAGCCCCCACATGCCATAAATGATCGAAGGGATGCCGGCCAACAACTCGATGGCCGAAGCAATCGGCATCCGCAACCAGGGCGGCGCGACTTCCGTCAGGAAGATAGCGATGCCGAAACTCACCGGAACGGCGATCAGCAAAGCCAGGAAAGAAGTAACCAACGTACCGTAGATCGGAACCAGGGCACCAAACTTGCCGTTGTTCACGTCCCACTCGGCACTGGTCAGAAAACCAAAACCAAAGGTCTCGAATGCCAGAGCACCGCCCCACAAGGTCGACAGGGCAATACAGCCCAGCAGCGCAAGCACCAGCATGCCCGCGCCTTGCAGCGAACGTCTGAACCATGCGTCATGTCGATGATCCCGCTTGGCGCGTCTCTCTCCTTCGGAGTCGATATCAGAGACGTTAGCGGACAGGTATTGGGTGTTTTCAGTCATGTTGAGTCCACTCGCAAGAAAAAGCCCCTGTCATCGAACCGATATCGCGGCCAATGACAGGGGTGAGCTACAGGCTTGAATCACTTACTTGGTGAATTCGGTTTTCCAGTAGCCTTCTACACGCTCAACCAACGATTTCGGCAGAGCGACGTAATCCAGTGCTTCTGCTTGTTTCTGGCCATTTTCCAGAGACCACTTGAAGAAGTCGAAAGTGGCTGCACTTTTCTCTTCGTTCTTGGCCTTCTTGTACATGATGATCCAGGTGGTTGCGGTGATCGGCCATGCTTCGTCGCCCGGAGCGTTGGTCATGATCAGACCGAAGTCCTTGGCGCTTGACCAGTCTGCGGTGTCAGCAGCAGCGGCGAAGGTCTTGGAAGTCGGAGTTACAAACTTGCCAGCAGCGTTTTTCAGCTGGGTGTAGGCCAGTTTGTTGGTAGCCGCGTAGGAATACTCTACGTAGCCGATAGAACCCTTGATCTGCTTGACGTAGGCAGAAACACCTTCGTTACCCTTGCCACCCACACCCACCGGCCACTTGACGGTGGAACCGAACTGCAGCTTCTCGTTCCACTCCGGGCTGACTTTGCTCAGGTAGTTGGTGAAGTTGTAGGAAGTGCCCGAGCCGTCGGAACGGTGAACAACAGTGATGTTGGTTTTAGGCAGGGTCACGCCTGGGTTCAGAGCCTTGATAGCCTCGTCGTCCCAGGTCTTTACAGCACCCATGAAGATCTTGGCCAGCGTCTCGCCGTCCAGTTTCAGCTCGCCGCTTTCAACACCTTCAACGTTGACGATTGGCACGATGCCACCGATCACGCTAGGGAACTGACCCAGGCCAGCGGCCTCCAGGTCTGCTGCCGACATAGGGGCATCGGATGCGCCGAAGTCAACGGTTGCTGCCTTGATCTGGGCGATACCGCCACCCGAACCGATCGACTGATAGTTGATGCGGTTTGGAGAATCCTTGCTGTAGTCCTGGGACCACTTTGAAATAACCGGGAAGACGAAACTCGAACCAGCGCCAGTGACATCAGTCGCATGTGCAGCACCACTCAGGCACAACGAAGCGATCAGAAGCGACAAGCGTTTTTTAGTCAGCAGTATCACGGTAATACCTCAGTCCAGGAGAAAATGTGGTGGTCCACTTAAGGAGGCCCGAGGCGGATTTAAAACCTGAAATGTTGCTGTTTAATGACAATCAGTCGACTCGTGTCAGAAATGAGCGTTTTTTGTAGTCGATCTCCTACGCCCACCCACAATAAAAAACCGGCAAAGCCCCGTATTTACAGGGGTATCCTCCTGAATCCCGAAAAGTATCAATCTGCCATCTCATCAGGATGGCGCAGAGCCATCTCTGTTTTTTAATTGTAAGAAAGCACGTCTTTTTAGAACCAATGTCAGGCAGGAGATGGTTTTTTATAGCGACAAGGTCTTGATCCGCCCATCGGTCGGAAGCGTCGCACCTATCTTTTCCCAGGCCAGACCAATGACAGGTAACGACCCAACATTGGAGACTCACATCATGATCGGCAACCGAATAGCGGCTTTGGGCCTTGCGGCCTTACTGGCAGGGATGAGCGCAGGTGCATGGGCAGGATCGACCGGCCCTACCCATCCAGAAGGCAATGACCCGGACAGCCCGGCCATGGAGCTGAAAAGCGATCAGGAAGACAACACCGACGGCAGCAGCCCCGAAGCAGACGGCAGGGTCCCTGACCCGGAGCAAACCAACGGGATGGGCAGCGACAGCACTCAGGGCTCGAACGGCGATAACGACAGCAGTACCGCCAATGATAAAAAACCCTCGGATCACTGAGATCAGTCCAGTTGATCGGGTGCCCACTGCACGTAACAGACTTCTACAGGCATGCCATGCTCGGCACAGAAATCCAGCCAGCGCAGTTGGTTGTCCTGTAGCCGGTCGCCAGGCCCCTTGACCTCGATCATGCGATAACGACGCTGTTCGGGGAAAAACTGAATCAGGTCCGGCATACCGGTGCGATTGGCCTTGATGTCTTGCAGCAGTCGACGAAACCAGTGGCCAAGATGCTCGGCAGGCAGACAATGCAGCGCCTGTTCCAGCAGTTCAGGGGTCAGAACGTTCCAGAACACGAAAGGCGATTGCAGGCCGGATTTGCTCTGGAAGTGCTCACGAATCGTCGCCTGATAGGCACCTGTTTCCAGTTGGGCCAGACACTCGTCAAACAGTGCGGCACGACGCTGGTAGAAATCCGGGCTGAGCAGATCACTGGGAGCACTGTGAAACGGATGGAAAAACGCCCCAGGCAACGGCTCGAATATCGCAGGCCAGCACAACAGGCCGAACAATGAGTTGATCAGCGCATTCTCGACGTAATGCACCTCGCTGCCCTCTTCTGCCAGATGCTCGCGGATCAGGAACTCGACACTCAGACCCGGCACCGGCACCACGCTCAGATCCAGACGTGACACGCTGCGAGCGGCTGCACGCTTCTCGACCGCCAGCCCCAGCTTGCGCTGCAAACGCGGCAGAATGCGTTGCAGATGCTGAAGCTCGGCATCGTTCTGCGGAACGGCCCTTGCCTGTTCAAGCAATTCCATGGCCCGGGCGTATTCGGCACTCAGTTCCAGGACCCGAATCTGTCGCGAACGCGCACCGGGGTAATCGCACTGGCGATAGACTTCCAGTGCCAGCGGCCACTCCTGTAAACGCTCGGCCTGCTGCCCGATATGGAACAACAGCCTGGCGCAGCGTCTTTGCAGCCACGGGTTGCGTGTCTCGATGGCTATCGCCTGTTCAGCCAGCAACGCCAGCTCCACGCCCTGCCCCAGCGCTTCCCGACAGGCATGCAACTGGAGGCAGACGTCTATGTCCACCCGTTCGCTGATGGCTCGTGAGTCCGGCGAAAACTCGACCTTTTCGTAGCGATAGATTCCCAGATCCGCCAGCACGAACTCCGACCATTCCTGATACAGGTTGCCGAAGTACAGCAGGCGCAAGCGATCACACAGCGGCATCACCGTCAGCCCGAATACCTGATCGTCCAGATCCGGGTGCCATTGATCCAGAGGCTGGGCGACGTCATACACAGCCTGCAGGCGCGCAAACCACTCTGCCTTGCGCTCCGGGCCTTTGACCGCATGGGCCTTGAAACACTGGCTCAGCTCGTCCTTGCGCAGCAGTTGAAACAACGCTTCCAGGTCCAGGGCCGGACGTGAGTCGACCCAACCCAGCGCCAGCAGTGGCAACGCGGCTTCGCGGGTGTCGCCAATCTCGTCATAGTTCAGTTTGCTGGCCCGGAACAGCGTCCCCTTGCGCATGACCATGCGCACCAGCAAACCCTGAGCGGGAGTCGGCAGCCCGGAAAAATCGCTGATGAACCGGCGCTCCTGCTCATCGAGCAAATCGTCGTAACGCTGAACGATCCAGCCAAGTACCTGACGAAAGTTTTCCAGGTAATAAAACGGATTGTCGAGAGGTGAAGTGCTCAAGGATACGGTCACATACGGCAGGGACAGGCGGCCAAGGATACTGGTTATCCGTACAGATTCCAGCCATGAATCCACCGGTTTTCCCCTTGGCCGATAAATGGTGCATTTCGGGAAAAGGCCTGCGGGCCGTAAGATCGACTTTTTTGACAAAGGAGCAGATATGCAAGCGCCGCTGGTTTACCTCGCAGGTTTCGATGTGTTCCGCCAGGACGCCATCGAACATGGCCGCTATCTGAAAGCCTTGTGTGCCAGCCACGGCCTTGAGGGCCTGTACCCGTTCGACAATGAAGTGCCGTCCGGCCTCTCCCCTCACGACACCGCGCAACTGATCTGCACAATGAACATCGCAATGATCCAGCGCTGCACGGCGGTACTCGCCAACCTCAATGTCTTTCGCGGCCTGGAACCCGACTCCGGCACCGCTTTCGAGGTCGGCATGGCGGTGGCGCTGAACAAGCCGGTCTGGGGATATTTCGAGCCTGTGGCATCCTTGCTCGAACTGGTGCCTCACGATGAAAACGGCTTCGACAGCCAGGGTTTTATCGTGGAAGACTTCAACCTGCCCCGCAACCTGATGCTCGCCTGCACCTGGGCGGGAAACAGCCCGAGTGCGGAGTCAGGCGTCGAAGCATTGGCCCGGTATCTGGCACAGTAGGCGTAATGCCGATCAGTCAAGGTAGGCATGTCACTTGTGGGAGGGGCCTTGGCCGCGACGGCCTGCTGACAGGCAACACATTTTCAGTATCTTCACACATGCTGTCGCGGCCACGGCCCCTCTCACGGATTGCGAATCAGAGTAGGTAAAATCAGGCTCACCCCAATGTCGCTGATCCGATATCGCCCGTGATCGTCGGGTCAAGCTTGTCGGCATCGACAAAATCATCAAGGCCCAGGATATCCAGGTCCAGATACCCTTCCGGGTCATTGTCTTCATCGGCATCGGCATCGTTCAAAGGCGACTGGTCACCGCCAAAATGCTGTGCCGGACGGGGAAACAGAGAGAGGTCCGGTGAATGTGAAAATGTCTGCATCGCTGTCGGGCTCCTGTTTTATCTCATGAAATCAGACACGTCCTACGCATCTGCATAACCACAGGCTAACGCAGCCGCGGATAAAAGCGCAAAACCTCAGGCCCAGCTCACAAAATCGCCTCCGTTATCACGCAACATCTGCAACATGCTCTGGGCCGCCGGAGACAGATACCCCCCTCTGCGCATCGTCACGCCGATGGTGCGTTTCATCGTGGTCTGTTCCAGGCGCACTTCGCGAAGATGCTGCATGTTCTTGCCAAACTCCAGCGATTCCCGGGCAATAAAACTCAGCAGGTTACTTTGAGCAATCAACCCCGGCAGCAGGGAAATCGAATTCGCCTCGATCTGCACTACAGGCAGCGGCAAACCCTGGGCAGCAAAGATTGCATCCAGCCATTTGCGCGAGGACACGCCTATGGGCGGCAACACCCAGCGATAGGCCGTCAAGTCGCTCATCTGCATGGGCGCCTTGAAAATCGGGTGATGCTCGCTGGCAATGACCACCGCCTCGTCCTTGAGAATCGGGAAACTGGTGACCTGTTCGTCATCAGGAATCAACGAGCAGATAATCATGTCCAGTTGCCCCGAACGCAGGGATTCACTGAGCAGGTCATCCTGTCCGACCACCAGCTTGAAGGTCACGTCCGGTGCCCGTTGCAGCAGGGCCGATGTCAGTTTGGGCATCAGGTATTCGGCCATGGTAGCGGCACACCCCACGCGGATGTTACCGACCATGCCACTGGCGAAATCCCGGACCTCGCGCTGGGTCTGGGCAATGCTCTGCTGCAACTCCTTGCCACGGGCCTGCAACAGTTCGCCGACTGGCGTCAGCTTGATGCGTCGCCCGTCACGCTGGAACAGCCGCGTACCAAAAGACTCCTCAAGGCGCTGGATGCTTTTGGTCAGTGCAGGCTGGCTGCGATTGAGCTTTTCGGCTGCACGACCCAGATGGCCCAGCTCGGCGATGGTGTCGAAATAAGTGAGGTCCCGCAGGTCCATATCTATCAACCAAAGTTATCAATTCATGATTATTAGAAAATAGACTTGATTGATTAGAGTGTCGATACTCTCCCTGTCCGATCAGTTCCTGACCGGCCAGCCAAAGTCTGGGAGAACCTCCTTGCCACGTGCTTCAAGCCTGTCGTTATCCACGCTGTCTCCTCTGGCCCAATGGGCAAGCCTGCTGCTGATTGCAGGCACCTTCGGGCAACTCCTCAAATTCCTGAATGTTCCCGCAGCACTGTTTCTGGGGCCGATGCTGGTAGCCATTGGCTTCGGCGTCTCGGGCGCAACCATTCGCATGAATAAAAAGCTCTTTCAACTGGGCCAGGGCGCGGTGGGTGTGTTGATCGCCCATGCCATGACCATGGGCGTGCTGATCACCGCCATGCAGTCCTGGCATGTGATGTTATTCGCCACGCTCCTGACCGTCATACTCAGCGCAGTAGTCGGGCTGGTGCTGGTGCGCTTTGCCGGCATCCCCAGCAACACGGCCGCCTGGGGAACCTCGCCGGGCGCGGCATCGGCGATGGTGGCCATGTCCGAGGACTATGGCGCCGACTCACGGGTGGTCGCCACCATGCAATATGTGCGCGTCGTGTGTGTCGTGGTGGTCGGGTCACTGGTCAGCCGCTTCATGGGCGCGCCTGACAGCGGCGCCGATCTGCACAGTAGCGAAGTGGTGCTGCAAGGCATGAACATGCTGGACCTTGGGCTGAGCCTCGGGGTCATCGTGATCGGTGTGCTGCTGGGTTCTAGAATGCCGGCCGGCGCCTTGCTGGTGCCGCTGGTGCTCGGCGGTGCCCTGCAATTGAGCGGCCTGCTGCAGATCACCATACCCACCTGGCTGCTGGCCATGGGGTATGGCGCCATTGGTTGCTACATCGGCTTGCGCTTTGACCGAGACACCATCAGCTACGTCTGGCGACGCCTGCCAATGATGATCTTCGCCTCGATGCTGCTGATCGTGCTGTGCGCCCTTTCAGCCTGGTTGATTGCAGCAATGCTGGGCAAGGACTACCTCTCGGTCTACCTGGCCACCAGCCCCGGCGGCCTGGATGCGATGGCGATCATTGCCATCGACACCCACGCCGACGTTGGCTTTGTACTGGCGATGCAGACCCTGCGCCTGTTCGGGGTGATCCTGACCGGCAGTTTCCTGGCCCGCCAGATCATCCGCCTGACCGACAAGCGTCTGCCGGCGCACTGACGCCGGTCAGCCTATGCCCGACAGCGCACTGGCCAGGCTTGGCGCCAGGGGCAATACCGGCAGCAGAGTGGCCTGATAGGCGTGATACAGGTCCGGCTTGCCCGGCCAGATGTCCGCGCTGGGCACATTCTGTTCGTTGAGTTCATGACGCCAGCTACCGTGTTCATGGTCGATGAACAGGGTTTCGTTGAACTCCCAGAAGCGGCGGTACCAATCCTCGTAGTGTTTTTCGCCGGTGCGTTGCAGCAACGCGGCAGCTGCGGCCGCCGCTTCGCAATGAGTCCAGTGCAGACGATGACGCACGACCGGGCGGTTTTCCCAGTCCAGGGTGTAGACAATGCCCGGCGCGCCATCGACATCCCAGCCATGTTGACAGGCATTGGCAAACAACTGGCGGGCATCGCTCAGCAGCCAGTCCGGTGTCGCACGGCCTGCGCGCTTGAGTGCGGCCTCCAGATGCAGGACCAGACGCGCCCACTCGAAGGCATGCCCCGGCGTGGTGCCGAAAGGCCGGAAACCGTCTGCGGGATTGTCGCGGTTGTAGTCGGGCAAAGGCTGCCAGGACTGGCTGAAATGCTCGACGACCGTGAAGCCATTGGTCGCTGCATGCTGGTGGATGATGCGCTCGACGATACTCAGCGCCCGATCGAGCCATTGCACGTCACCGGTGACGTCCGCCAGGGCCAGGAAAGCTTCGGTGCTGTGCATATTGCTGTTGGCGCCACGATAGGCTTCTTCGCTCTGCCAGTCCCGGGCAAAGGACTCGCGCATGGCACCTTCTTCGTCGCTCCAGAAACGGGTCTTGATAACCTGGATCGCATCGGACAGCAGCGCTTGTGCGCCTTCGCGCCCCGCCACCACTGCCGAGCTGGCAGCCAGGGCGACAAAGGCATGCAGGTACGCCTGTTTGTCCGTCTTGCCGCCCTCTTCCAGCGCAGCGCTGAACCAGCCACCGTGCTCGGCATCACGCAAGGGGCCGCTGAGGGCTGCGATGCCATGATCCACCAGCGCAGCGCAGCCGGGAATACCCTGAACGTGGGCCATGGCGAAACTGTGGGTCATGCGGGCGGTGTTCATGGTCTGGGCCGTGGCGCCGACCATGAGCCGACCATAGCCATCAAGGCTGCCGAAGCCGTTTTCCAGCTTCGAGGCCTTGGCGAAGGTCAGCAGGCGAGTACCTTCCTGCGCCAGCCATTGATGATGACGTTGCGAAAGCAGCCAACTGCTGAAGTTGTAGTTGTTATTGTCCATGACGCGATGCCGCCTCCAACGATAAGAAATTTACCGGTGGTCTTTCCGACCGTGGGCAATCATGCGCGCCACGGTCGGTCAGCGGCAAGCGGACCTGTAAAGGTTCTGCTTCAGACCTTGAAGTTGGACACGACCTGATTCAGGTCGGCAGCCAGGCGCGACAGCTCATGGCTGGAGGCGCTGATCTGGTTCGCGCCCTGAGTCGACTGCATGGACAGGTCGCGGATATTGACAATATTGCGGTCCACTTCACGGGCCACCTGGGCCTGTTCTTCAGCAGCGCTGGCGATCACCAGGTTGCGTTCGGAGATCTGATTGATCGACGAAGTGATTTCGCTCAGGGACTCACCCGCACCTTGAGCCAGCGACAGCGTGGAATCTGCACGGTCGCGGCTGGTCATCATCGACTCCAGGGCCTGTGCCGAACCATTACGCATGGCGCTGACCATGGTGTCAATTTCCAGGGTCGACTGCTGGGTACGATGAGCCAGTGCCCGCACCTCATCAGCCACCACCGCGAAACCACGACCGGACTCACCGGCCCGCGCAGCTTCGATGGCCGCGTTGAGCGCCAGCAGGTTGGTCTGCTCGGCGATGGAGCGGATCACATCCAGCACCTTGCCGATGTCTTGAGACTGATCGGCCAGGTTCTGGACCAGTGCCGAAGTGGCCTGCACGTTGGTGGTCAGGGTCTGGATCGACTGAACGGTCTCGATCACCCTCGCCTGGCCGGCCTTGGCCGAGGTACTGGAATGGTTGGAAGCATCGGAGGTGGACACCGCGTTGCGTGCCACTTCTTCGACAGCAGAGGTCATTTCGTTGATGGCCGTAGCCGCCTGATCGATCTCGGCGTTCTGTTGATTCAGGCCGCGATAGCTGTCTTCAGTGACCGAGTTGAGTTCGGTAGCAGCGGATGCCAACTGAGTGGCGGAGCTGCTGATATTGCGCATGGCCAGACGCAGGTTGGCTTGCATCTGCTCCAGCGCACGCAGCAGGCGAGTGACTTCATCGCTGCCATCAACCACGATGTCATGGGTCAGATCACCCTTGGCCACATGTTCGGCGGCAGACACTGCACTCTCCAGCGGCCTGACGATACTGCGGGTCAGCAACAGAGCCAGACCAATAGTGCCCAGAGCGGCAAGGATCACGAACGCAATCACGATATTGCGTGACTGGTCATATTGAATCTCGGCGGCCTTGCCTTCGGCATCGACCTTCTGGTTGTAGAACTCCCCCATGTCGCTCAGTTGTTTGCCCGAGCCATCGACAATGGTTTTCATATCGACCAGCAGCAGCTTGTTCAAGCCGGCGCTGTCATTCTGGCCAGCGAGCACAAATGAGCGCTCCAGAGCTTTCTGATATTCAGCCAGGCTGACGCGGAACTGGTCGGCGAGGGTCTTTTCTTCCGGGGTATCGACAAACTTGTCGAGGATATCGAGCTTCTTGGCCAGATCCTGATTACGCACGTCCATCTGACTGCGATAGGTAGGAATATTCTTCGGGTCCGGGTCCAGAGCCATACGCAGGGAAATCGTACGAATACGCAGCATGGTTTCACGAATGTCGTTGACTACGCGCATGCTAGGCAGCCAATTGGTCTCAACCGCGATCTCGCTTTGGCGAATCGCAGACATCTGCACCAGCGCGAACCAACCCAACAACGCAACCAGCAGGGAAATCAGGGTAAAACCCAGGCCCGCACGGCGAGCGATAGTCAATTTGCGTAAGTTCATGGCGAGGACTCTTATATTTTGAAAGGCAGTTTTGCAGCAGCGTTGTCAGACAACCACCTAACATATCGACGTGCCATGACGCTTCTTGAGAGCCGGGCGACATCATTTTTCAAACAGCCACAACACTCTTTACGTCAATGACATTGTTGCGACGGAGCCTGTCGCCCACAGACTCCGCCCCGGTTTTATACCTTCACTTGCTGGAAGCCCGCTCAGCAGCCAACTCGGCAAGCAGGTTTTGTCTTGCGGTCGTGATGATCGCTGCCGGGTCCTTTGGCAGATCATGTTCGACGATATAGAGAGGTCTATCGGTGCGCTCATAAGCGGGAATGATTTCTTTCCAGCTCAATAACCCTTCTCCCAAGGGTGCGAAATTCATTTCGTCGTCACGCACCCCGATGCCGGAGTTGTCCTTGGCATGGATGGCAAACAGTCGGCCGGCATATTGTCTGATAAAACGCGCCGGATCGTGGCCGCCGCGATAAATCCAGGCCACATCGACTTCAAGCAAAAGGTTCTCGGGCCTTGTAGAACTGACCAGCCACTCAAAGGCGGTTTTGCCCTGGTACTTTTTCATTTCAAAGTCGTGGTTATGGTATGCCAGCTTCATGCCGTACTCGCGCAGCCTGGCACCCAGACGATCCAGCTCCCCACCCAGCTTGCGCCAGCCAGCAGCATCGGTTGGCCGGTCGGCCGGATCAAGCCAGGGCAGTACCAGAACCTTATTGCCAATGGTCTGGTTGAAGGCAATGGTAGCGGGAAGATTGTTGCGCAAGGTCGCCAGCTGTTCGTGGGAAGAAACGACATTCAACTGATACTTGTCCAGCAGGAACTTGAGCTCATTGGCAGTAACGCCCTGATTGCCCACGACCTCGACCGAGCGAAACCCTGCACTTTTTGCCATCGCCAATTGCTGCTCAAGCGTACCGGCATTGCGCAGCGTATACATTTGCAGGGCAATCGGGCTGGTTGCACTTGAAGGCGGCGCAGCCATCGCTGCGTTTCCTCCAGATACGACCCCGATAAATAGTGCAGACAGTGCGGCAGACTTCATGAAACCCATGGCAACTTCCTTTATTGGTTATTGGTATATTCACGACTTGGAAAGCGCAATACCGGCAGGTCGCGAATCGCGGAACGCCAGCAGAAAGACCAGCACGACACCGAGTGAAAAGGTCGCAGGGAATAACCAGATGCTGCGCCATAGATGCCCCTCGGGGCCTGCGTAATAATCGGAGACATGCCCGGCAACCCAGAAGCCGATCAGCATTCCCACGCCGTAGGTGGCCAGGGTAATAAGCCCTTGGGCAGAACTTCTGAAGCGTTCCGAGGCTTTGGCGTCGGTATAGATCTGGCCCGAGACAAAGAAGAAGTCATAACAGATGCCATGCAAGGCGATGCCCGCGAAGAGCATGAAAGCCAGGTCGCCATTATTGCCGTAAGCGAAGAGCAGATAACGCAACGCCCAGGCCAGCATCCCCACCAACAAGGCAATCTTGATACCGAAGCGGTGAATGAAGAGCGGCAATAGCAGCATGAACACCACTTCGGAAACCTGACCCACAGCCATTTTCGCCGTGGGGTTGGCCACACCGATTTCCGCCAGAAACGTATTGGCGTTCTGGTAATAAAAAGCCAGCGGAATGCAGATCAGGATCGAAGCGATAAAGAACACCAGATAACTGCGGTCCTTCAACAGACCCAAGGCATCAAGCCCGAGCAACTGCCTGAAACCGTCACGGCGCGAGTCGGACTTCTGCGAGGGCGTACCTGGCAAGGTAAAGCTGTAGAGCCCCAGTACAAGAGACGCAATGGATGACATCAGGAAGGTGCTACGCAGAGCACCGGACGAAATGGCGGCCTGGGAGTCCCAGGCAAATACAAAGCTGATCACAACGCCAGCCACGATCCAGCCGATGGTTCCCCAGACGCGGATACGGGCAAATTCCAGTGCCGGGTCTTTCATCTGCCGGAACGCCACCGAGTTCACCAGGGCCAGGGTCGGCATGTAAATGATCATGTAGCCCAGCAGGTACGGATAGAACTGGCTGAAGTCAGGCGCACGATACAGTTGATACAACAACACCGCGCCCAGCAGGTGCAGCACGGCAAGGATACGTTCTGCGTTGAAATAGCGGTCGGCGATCAGGCCGATGACAAAGGGCGCGATAATCGCGCCCCATGATTGTGTAGAAAATGCCATCCCGACCTGGCTGCCGCTGGCATCCAGGCTGGTGGAGAGAAAAGTACCCAGAGTGACGAACCATCCTCCCCAGATAAAGAACTGCAGGAACATCATTGTGCTAAGACGCACAGTCATATTGGTCATAACAGTCACCGTTTTATTTTTATAGCGGTAAACAGCATTGAGTTCAGGTGTAGGTTCAGGCGTCGGGGGGCAACCCCAATAACCGCCGATTGGATCGCTCATCGGCGGCCACGCTGGCGAAATCGTCGAATGCCTTCTGTGTCTTGGTGATCATGTGCTGGCGAATGAATTCGGCACCTTCAGCGGCACCCTGTACGGAGTCCTTGAGGCAGCACTCCCACTCCAGCACGGCCCAGCCTGAAAAATCGTATTGCGTCAGTTTGCTGAAGATGGATTTGAAATCGATCTGTCCATCACCCAGAGAGCGAAAGCGGCCCGCACGCTCGACCCAGCCCTGATAGCCCCCGTAAACACCGGAGCGGGCGTCGGGACGAAACTCTGCATCCTTGACGTGGAACATGCGAATCCGGTCGTGATAGCGGTCGATGAAGCCCAGGTAGTCCATTTGCTGAAGCAGCAGATGGCTGGGGTCATACAGAATCGTCGCCCGTGGATGGTGATCGACGGCCTGGAGAAAACGCTCGAACGAAGCGCCATCGTGCAGGTCTTCGCCGGGATGAATCTCGTAGCAAAGGTCGACGCCCGCCTCCTCGAAACAATCGAGGATCGGCAACCAGCGTTTCGCCAGCTCGGCAAAGCCCTGCTCCACCAGACCGCTGGGGCGTTGCGGCCAGGGATAGACATAAGGCCACAACAACGCACCGGAAAAAGTCGCGTGCGCCGTCAGCCCAAGACGCTGACTGGCTCGTGCGGCCAGCTTCAATTGGTCGATTGCCCATTCGGTACGGGCTTGTGGCTTCCCGCGCAGGTGAGCCGGTGCAAAGTCATCGAACAGCGTGTCGAAGGCCGGATGCACGGCCACCAACTGGCCTTGCAAGTGCGTCGACAGTTCACTGATCTCGACCCCGGCCTCGGCGCAGACGGCTTTCAACTCATCGCAATAACTCTGGCTTTCGGCGGCGCGTGCCAGATCGATGTACTGCGTGCCGAGCGTCGGCAACTGAATCGCTTTGTAACCCTGGGACGCAGCCCAGCGGGCAATATTGGCCAGCGTGTCGAACGGTGCGTCCGAGGAGATGAACTGAGCGAGAAAAATGCCCGGCCCACGCAAGCGTGTGGATGCCTGACTCATGACTGTGCTCCTTGGGTGCAGACCAGTCCGGTCCACTTGGCGTCGCCGCGATGGCTGGCGATCACGGTTTCGATAAAGGCCATGCCGCGCAACCCGACGTCGATGCCAGGCACACCGGCGGCATCGTTGCCGGTGATATCGGCACGAATGGCAGTGGCGAAATCACCATAGAGGTTGGCCATGGCTTCTAGATAGCCTTCGGGATGTCCTGCGGGTAAACGCATGCGCTGACTGGCGGCGTCGCACAACCAGGGCTGGCCGAGGCCCGAACGCAAGATGCTTAAAGGCTGATCGAGAGAACGATGAATGAGGCTGGCGGGATCTTCCTGGCGCCATTCCAGACCACCCTTGCTGCCGTAGAGGCGGATCTTGAGCGGGTTCTCTTCACCGGCGCAGACCTGACTGGCAATCAGCACGCCGCTGGCGCCTTCGGCCATCTTGAACAGCATCGAGGCATCATCGTCCAGTTGTCGGCCTTCGATGTGTACACCCAGCATCGCGCACAACTGCACAATCGACTGACCCGCCACGAATTCCGCCAGGGAAAAGGCATGGGTGCCTATATCGCCAATGCAACCGCCTGCTCCGGACTGCTCGGGCCGGTCTCGCCAGTCGGCCTGCTTGTTGCCCTGCCCCGCGACATCCTGGCTGAGCCAGCCCTGGGGGTACTCGACAATGACCTTGCGCAGTTCGCCGATCACGCCGCTGCGCACCATCTCGCGGGCCTGCCAGACCATCGGATAACCCAGATAAGTGTGGGCCAGGCCATAAAGACGATTGCTGCGACCGACAACGTCTTTCAAGGCCAGCAACTCGGCCAGATTCAACGCTGCGGGCTTTTCGCTGAACACATGAAACCCCGCGCTCAGCGCCTGGCTGGCAATGGGTGCATGCAGATGATTGGGGGTGACGATCACCAGCAACTCCATGCGCTGGTCTACCGGTAGCGCACGCTCGGCTTCGAGCATGTGCTGCCAGTCGTCGTAGCAGCGTGACCCTGGCAAACCCAGCGCCGCGCCTGTGTTGCGATTGTTTTGTGCATCCCGGCTGAACGCGCCGCACACCAGCTCATAGCGCCCATCGAGCCCCGCGGCCTGACGGTGAGCCTTGGCAATGAACGCGCCCTCACCTCCGCCGACAAACCCCATTCTTATTTTTGGAATTGCTGCATTCATCGCGAACCTTCTCTGTTTGAAGCAAGGCCAAGCCCAGATTTTACAGAAATGTAACCGGTTACATCGTGGCGAGAAGTTATCCCCTCCCATGTCGGGTGTCAAACCCCGAATCGGGGTCCGGGAAGTTTTCTGAACACGACCAACCTGCGGTAAGCTCGCAGGCCACACAGCTTGAAACGAGGTGGTTTTGTCCAATATCCGTGAAGTGGCCCGCCTGGCAGGCGTCTCGGTAGCCACCGTGTCCCGAACGCTCAAGTCCCCCGAGCGCGTGCTCCCCGAGACTCGCGACAAGGTCAATGCTGCCGTGGAACAGGCCGGTTATCGCCCCAACCTCATGGCGGTACAGTTTCGCTCTCGCAAGACTGCCAATCTGGTCATTCTGGTGCCGACCATCGCCAACACCTTCTTTGCCCGAGTGATCAGCGGCGCTCAGCAGGCCGCCCAGGCTGCCGGTTATCGACTGCTCCTGTGCGACACCCAGGGACGCGAAGAAATCGAACGGACATTCGCCGAGCTGGTTTATGCCCATCAGGCAGATGGCGTGATTCAACTGCGCGCTTACGATCCTTATGACACGCCCTGCTCCAGCGCCGACTTGCCGCCTATCGTCAACGCCTGCGAAGTGATCAGGGATGGCCGCCATCCCACCATCAGCCTGGATAATCATGCGGCGGCCAAAGCCATGACCGAGCACCTGATAGCCTTGGGACATCGCCGAATCGGCCTGATCAAAGGCCCCAGAAGCAGCCCGCTGACCCGCGACCGCGTGGCCGGCTACCTCGATGCACTGGAACAGGCCGGCATCGACTTCGACCCCACGCTGATCTGCCACGGCAACTTCAGCCTCAAAGCCGGCTATGACGGTGCGAGCGCCATACTGGAGTTACCCGAACGGCCCACCGCGCTCTTCTGCGAAAACGATGAAATGGCCATCGGCGCACTGAAACGCATCAAGGAACAAGGCTTGCGCGTGCCTGAAGACCTTTCACTGGTAGGCTTCGACGACATTCCGCTGGCGGCCTATTGCGACCCGCCCCTGACCACCATCGCCCAGCCTGCCGAAGCGTTCGGTCAGACTGCCGTCGAGATGCTGATCGCACTGATTGAAAAGAAGCCCATTGAACAGCGCCATATCGTACTGCCGTTTGAATTGACGTTACGTAACAGCACGGCTGCGCCTGGTTTCAGAGGACGGTGATAAGAGGCCATGTCGCCAGCAAGCTGCCTCCCACAACTGACACAACGGCTGGGTTAATGCCCAACTGCCTGGGTGCAATCCACCACTGTGGGAGGGGCCTTGGCCGCGACAGCGATCTGAGTGTTACTTGTGCGGTCACAGGCCGACCATGCAGTTCAAGACCCCGCCAGACGCCAGACCCGCGCCAGATCACGCGCCCGGTCATGCAGCAGGCTTGCGGCATTGCGGCAGGCTTCGTCCAGGGTCATCGGGCCGCTGGCCAGGGCGAACGCGGCGCTGATACCGTGTTCGTACAAGCGCTCATAGCCCTCGCCCAGAGTACCGGCCAGCACGATTACCGGCACATGATGACGGGCGGCAACCCTGGCAACACCAAAGGGCGTCTTGCCGCGCAGGGTCTGGGCATCGAAGCGCCCTTCCCCGGTAATCACCAGATCAGCCCCCACCAGCGACTGTTCGAGGCCGGTGAGATCGGCGACCACTTCCACACCCGCCCGGAATGAAGCCTTGAGATAGGCCTTGGCAGCAAAGCCCATGCCCCCAGCGGCACCGCTGCCGGGGCTGTCACGCAGATCCTGGCCAACCGCCTGCACGGAAAGATCAGCGAAATGCCCCAGCGCAGCATCCAGCGCCAGCACTTGTTCGGGAGATGCGCCTTTCTGTGGGCCGAAGATGTGCGACGCACCGTTCGGGCCGCACAACGGGTTGTCCACATCGGCGGCGATTTCAAAGCGTACATCGGACAGACGCGGATCAAACCCGCTCAGATCGACGCGAGCCAGTTGCGCCAATGCCAGGCCACCCGCTGCCAGCGGCTGATCGTTGCCATCAAGAAAGCGAGCACCGAGCGCCGATAGCATGCCAGTGCCTGCATCGTTGGTCGCACTGCCGCCAATGGCCAGGATCACACGCTGCGCTCCGGCATCCAGCGCGGCGGCAATCAATTGGCCAGTGCCGTAAGTCGTGGTGATGCAGGCGTTGCGTTGTTCGAGGGTCAGTAATTGCAGGCCGCTGGCCATGGCCATTTCGATAATCGCGGTGCGGCTGTGCGGCAGCCAGCCCCAATGGGCCTGAACCGGGCTTTCCAGAGGCCCGCGGACTTCAGCACTCATCAATTGTCCGTTGCAGGCGGCCAATACGGCTTCGATGGTGCCTTCGCCACCGTCGGCCATCGGGCATTCGATCAGTTCGGCAGTCGGCCAGACTTCGGCGAGGCCGCTGGCAATGGCAGTAGCGACAGCCTGGGCACTGAGGCTGTCCTTGAAAGAGTCGGGTGCGATGACGATTTTCATTGTTGTTCTCCATATCCGATGCAGGGATGTTCTCACTCCGCCATGGATTTTCCGCCTGCCCTTCGCACAATGATTCTCAAAGGTTATCGGTCATTTGAACAAAACTTCGCGCTCAACCAGACCTTGGCGTCATTTGTACACCCAGGTACAAACGCAACAAATCATCCGTCTTGTATGGGTCGCACCCGGTAAGCTCGGCAATCTTCTCCAGCCTGTAGCGCAGGCTGTTGCGATGGATGCCCAAGGCTTCGGCGCACGCCTGACTCTCACCGCTGTACTCGAACCAGCTGCACAGGGTTTCCAGCAATTGGCCATGATTGTGCAAACGGCCAATCGGCTCGGCGACTTCCTGAGCCAGCCAGTCGTGCCGATGACGCCAGAACAGCACCGGCAGGCGATAAGCCCCCAGGCGTAGCAGACGTTGATCGGGGCGCGACTGACTGGCGTAATCCAGCAGATCCTGCGCAGCGACGCAGGCATGGCGCAAGGCAGGCAGATCGGCCGATGGCTCGGCAGTGGCCATGCGTAGCACCGGCCAGCCATGTTCGTCGAACTGCTTGAGCAACAAGGCATCATCCCGATCCTTGCCCTGCGCCCGACACCAGTACAAGAGCGTCGGCTCGCGCATCACACACCAACTGTCGGCGTAGCGACCATTGAGCCAGGCAACCAGTTGGCTCGCTGTGGAAGTCTGCTCGGCCAGACGGATCAACACCGCCTGGCGCGGCAAGTGAGGTTGCAGGCCCAGTTGTCGGGCTTCATCCACCAGGCTTTCCGGGCAATCCTGCAACAGTAACCGGGCCAGCAGGTCTTCACTGCGCTGCAAACGCCACTGACGATCAGCCTGCTGACGACGATGCTCCATCAGCATCTCGGCAGTCATGCGCACCAGCTCGCCGTAGACCCGAACCTCGTCCGGCTCCCCCGTAATGCCGAGCACGCCGACCAGTTTGTGGTCGAGCATCAGTGGCAGGTTCACGCCAGGTTTGACGCCACCCAGATGCAGTGCCGCCTGGGAATCGATCTCCACCAACCGACTGTTGGCCAGTACCAGTTGCGCCCCTTCATGCCGGGTACACAAACGCTCGGGATCGCCACTGCCGATGATGATGCCCAGATAGTCCATGACATTGACGTTGTACGGAAGAATCGCCATGGCCCGGTCGACAATGTCCTGAGCCAGCACTCGATCAAGGGCGAACATGGAGGGAAACCTGCTGTGGGAAAGGCTTTGACTGGATAGACATGGGATACATTTTTGGATTTATTGAGGTCTGGAGTGTGCCTGCAAGTTTGGTGCTTGTCTGTAGCTCAAGGCAGACGGCGCAGGAGCGAATTCATTCGCGAAATGCCCGTCTTCGCGAATGAGCGGAGCGCCGCCCGATTGCTCCTACAGCGGGACCAGGCGTTCGCGACTGTTGCTCAGGTGAGTCCACATTGCAGCCCTTGCTGCATCGGGGTCTTTGCGGCGAATGGCACTGAGCAGGGCTTCATGTTCGAGGTTGGCCAGATAGCCGTGAGGAGCCATGCTGGCACCGGCGCGTTCGCTTGAGGCGATGCGTGTGCGGGGAATGATCGCGCTGCCCAGGTGCTGCATGATTTCAATGAAGTACGGGTTGCCTGTCGCTTCGGCGATCAGCATGTGGAAACGCTTGTCGGCTTCTACACAACTGTCTTCGTTGGCCAGCAGATCCTGATAGTCATCCAGCGCCTGACGCATCGCCGCCAGTTGCTCATCGGTGCGCCGTAGCGCGGCCAGTGCCACTGCCTGGGTTTCCAGACCGATGCGCAACTCGATGATGTCCCGCACCCTGGAAACCGTTTCAACCTTGAGCCGCAGCCCGGTCTGGTCGCTGCGCTCCAGCACGAAAGTGCCGACGCCATGATGGGTCACGACCAGCCCGGACGCCTGCAACTTGGAAATCGCTTCACGCACCACGGTGCGACTGACGCCATGCTCACGAACGATCTCGTTCTCGGACGGCAGTTTTTGGCCGGGAGCAATCTTGCCCAGCAGAATCCGCTGGCTGAGTTCCGTGACCAGATCGGTGGCCAGGCTGTGTTGACGACGCTTTGAGGAAGCGATGCTGGGTTCTTGCATGGCGATCATGTCCTGAAACACCGGGTTTCTGACCTTCTCACTTGTCTGAAACAACAGATGCAAGGTCGGCGATAGGCCAGATCATAACACCGGATAGAACCCGAAGTGCCCATTCGCCAAGGGATCGGCACTTGTCTAACTTGTCAGACAAGTAATCATATCCTTGAAAATACCGTCTTTCGCGCCACCTGATTCTTTTGTGCGACCCACTCAACAAAACCGCTTCACCAACACCCGCCACGACACAATCAAAAATCCCGTAAAAACCATAAAACCCAACAAATAAAGGGTATAAATCGATAAAAACCCTGACACATTCCACTCTTCCCCCAGAACATCACTCATTCCATGAACGAAAAAAATGACTCAGACCAAGCGACGAGGGGGCTTGCGCAACACACTTTTACTTGTATGATGACCGACAATGCAAGGGACACATCTTGCAAAGACCCGCATAAAAACAACGAGTGGGAGATTCAACCTTGAGCACATCCAATCCCGGGATAGCTGACCACAAGGATCCGGTCCTGAGTTCGGCCATATCCAAAGTCAAGCGCCACGTCCTGCCGCTTTTCGTCATCATGTTTATCGTCAACTACATCGACCGAGTGAACATCGGCTTCGTGCGTTCGCACATGGAGCATGATCTGGGCATTGGTGCTGCGGCCTATGGCCTGGGTGCCGGCCTGTTCTTCATCGGTTATGCGTTGTTCGAGGTACCGTCCAACCTGCTGCTGCAAAAAGTCGGCGCCCGAATCTGGCTGACACGCATCATGTTCACCTGGGGCATCGTCGCCTCCTGCATGGCTTTCATTCAGAACGAAACCCACTTCTATATCCTGCGTTTCCTGCTGGGCGTGGCCGAAGCCGGCTTCTTCCCGGGCGTGATCTACTACTTCACGCGCTGGTTGCCGGGAGCCGAACGCGGCAAGGCCATTGCCATCTTCCTCAGCGGCTCGGCCATTGCTTCGCTGATTGCCGGTCCGCTCTCAGGCCTGCTGTTGCAGATCAGTGGCCTGGGCATGAAAGGCTGGCAGTGGATGTACTTCATCGAAGGCATGTTCTCGGTAGGGCTGTGCTTCTTTGTCTGGTTCTGGCTGGATTCCAAGCCTCACGACGCCAAGTGGCTGACCCGTGAAGAACAGGACGCCCTGGTCAAGGCCATCGACGACGAGCAACTGGCTCGCGAGGCGGCAACCCCCATCAAGCCGTCGCTGGGCAAGCTGCTCAAGGACAGCCAGATCATTCTGTTCTGCCTGATCTACTTCTTCATTCAGCTGACGATCTATGCAGCAACGTTCTGGCTGCCCAGCATCATCAAGAAAATGGGCGATCTGAGCGATATCCAGGTCGGCTTCTTCAACTCGATCCCATGGCTGCTGTCGATCATCGGCATGTACGCCTTCGCTTCGCTGTCGGCCAAATGGAAAAACCAGCAGGCCTGGGTTGCCGCCGCCCTGCTGATCGCAGCCGCCGGGATGTTCCTGTCCACCACCGGCAGCCCGATCTTTGCCTTTGTCGCCATCTGCTTCGCTGCACTGGGCTTCAAGTCGGCATCGTCACTGTTCTGGCCAATCCCGCAAGCCTATCTGGATGCACGGATCGCCGCGGCAGTCATCGCCCTGATCAACTCGGTGGGCAACCTGGGCGGCTTCGTGGCACCGACGACTTTCGGGCTCCTTGAGCAGAACACCGGCTCGATTCAGGGCGGGCTCTATGGCCTGACCGCAACTTCGATCATTGCCGCGATCATCGTCTTTGCCGCCCGCAACAAGCCCAAGCCTGGCGCCACACCGGTTGCCGCCGTCCAGACATCGACCAGCCATTGATCACTCGCCCGGACGAGCATTTTTACAGGATCAGACCATGAACACTCAGAACGTACATACCGCCAGCAAAACCCCGGTCATCACCAGCCTGCAGGTCGTGCCGGTGGCCGGTCACGACGACATGCTGCTCAACCTCAGCGGCGCGCATGGCCCGTACTTCACCCGCAATATCGTGATTCTCAAGGACAACGCCGGTAACACAGGCGTTGGCGAAGTACCCGGCGGCGAGCGCATTCGCCAGACACTGGAGGACGCCCGCTCTCTGGTGGTCGGCAGCAGCATCGGCACTTATCAGAAGATTCTCAACAATGTGCGCCAGGCATTTGCCGAACGCGATTCGGGAGGCCGCGGCCAGCAGACCTTCGACCTGCGCATTACCATTCACGCCGTCACGGCACTGGAAGCCGCCTTGCTGGACTTGCTCGGCCAGCATCTGGAAGTACCCGTGGCCGCCCTGCTGGGCGAAGGCCAGCAACGCGATGCCGTGGAAATGCTCGGTTACCTGTTTTATGTCGGCGACCAACACCAGACCAACCTGCCCTACCGCAGCGAAGCGGATGCCGATAACGACTGGTTCCGGGTCCGTCACGAGAAAGCACTGACTCCCGAAGCCGTGGTGCGCCTTGCAGAAGCCGCTCACAGCCGTTATGGCTTCCAGGATTTCAAGCTCAAGGGCGGCGTATTGCGCGGTGACGAGGAAATCGAAGCTGTGACCGCGCTGGCCGAACGTTTCCCCGATGCGCGCATCACCCTGGACCCGAACGGGGCCTGGTCATTGAAAGAAGCGATTCGTCTGTGCCGCGACCAGCATCATGTGCTGGCCTATGCCGAAGACCCGTGCGGTGCTGAAAACGGCTTCTCCGGTCGTGAAGTCATGGCCGAGTTCCGCCGCGCCACGGGCCTGAAGACCGCCACCAACATGATCGCCACCGACTGGCGTGAAATGGGCCATGCGATCCAGTTGCAGTCCGTCGACATTCCGCTGGCCGACCCGCACTTCTGGACCATGCAAGGTTCGGTGCGCGTGGCCCAGATGTGCAACGAGTGGGGCCTGACCTGGGGCTCGCACTCCAACAACCACTTTGATATTTCACTGGCGATGTTCACCCATGTGGCTGCCGCTGCACCGGGCGATATCACCGCCATCGACACCCACTGGATCTGGCAGGACGGCCAGCGCTTGACCAAAGAGCCATTGCAGATCATCGGTGGCCATGTGCAGGTTCCGAAAAAACCGGGGCTGGGTATCGAGCTGGATGTGGACCAGCTCAACAAGGCTCACGAACTCTACAAAGGCATGGGCCTGGGCGCACGCAACGACGCAGTTGCCATGCAGTTCCTGATTCCGAACTGGGAGTTCAACAACAAGCAGCCTTGCCTGGTGCGCTGACCCCGTTATACCTGATCAACAGTCTTGCCCTCTCTACTCATGGCAACCGGCGCGTAACCCCCTTACGCGCCGTTTTTTTGCCCGGATCATGACGTGCTATGGTGTGTGCAACATTTTGTCGCGACTGACCGTCATGTTGCATATCGCTCGTACTCACCCACGCCTGAGCCTGGCTACGCTACTGGGCCTGACTGGCGGCATCGCTTCAGTCTTCCTCTATCCTCACGCCACCTTTACCAGCAATTGCCTGACCGGCTGGAACCTCGGCGTGTGGCTTTACCTGATCCTGATCTTCACTCACACCCTGCGCAGCAACGCCGAAGACGTCCAAAGAATCGCCATGATCGAGGACGAGAATGCCGGCGTGATCCTGATGACCGTGAGCATTGCAGCCCTGGCCAGTCTGGCGGCCATTTTCCTCGAACTGGCTGGCAGCAAGGACATGACCAGCAACCAGCGCCTGCTGCATTACGCCTTTACCGGCATGACCATCGTGAGTTCCTGGCTGATGATCGGGGTGGTCTTCAGCCTGCATTACGCCCGCCTGTTCTATACATGGAAAGGCAAGGAGCCAGCCCTGCGCTTTGCCGATGGCGAAACCAGGCCCGATTACTGGGACTTCCTGTATTTTTCCTTCACCCTGAGCGTCGCCGTGCAAACCTCGGATGTAGGCGTAGCCAGCCGGAACATGCGCAGGATCGTCCTGGCCCAGAGCCTGATCGGCTTTGTGTTCAATACCGCGATCCTTGGGTTTTCCATCAACATCGCTGCCAGCCTGTTTGGCTGACAAACTGAAAAACCAGGCCACTGGAGCCCCCGAATGACAAAAACAACCATTGCAGTGCTCGATGACTGGCAAGACGTTGCTCGCGACGTTGTGGACTGGTCAGTGCTGGCGCCCATCGGCGAAGTGAGTTTTCTTCATGACTTCCCGGCCGACACCGCAACCATGGTGCAGCGCCTGCAGGGTTTCGAGATCATTTGCGTAATGCGCGAACGCACCTTGTTCGATGAAGCCCTGCTCAGCCAGTTGCCACGCCTCAAGCTGCTGGTGACCGGCGGCATGCGCAACGCCGCCATTGATATCAAGGCTGCGAAACGGCTGGGGATCGAAGTCTGCGGCACCGAAAGCTACAAGCATGCCGCACCGGAGCTGACCTGGGCGCTGATCATGGGCATCACCCGCAATCTGGTCGCGGAAGCCAATTCATTGCGCGAAGGCAAATGGCAAGTCGGCCTGGGCAGCGATCTGCATGGCAAGACATTGGGGATTCTGGGGCTGGGCAGCATCGGCAAGTGGATTGCCCGTTACGGGCAGGCGTTCGGCATGAACGTCATAGCCTGGAGCCAGAACCTGACAGCCGAGGCAGCCGCCGAGTCGGGTGTCACTTATGTGAGCAAGCGGGAATTGTTCAAGCAGGCCGACGTGCTGTCGGTGCATCTGGTGCTCAGCGACCGCAGTCGCGGGCTGGTGGATGCTGAAGCCTTGGCCTGTATGAAGCCGAGTGCCTATATCGTCAACTCGTCGCGTGGCCCCATCATCGATGAGGCGGCGCTGATTGCGACCCTGCAACAACGCAGGATTGCCGGTGCGGCGCTGGACGTCTTCGATATCGAACCATTGCCAGCCGAGCATCCGTTCCGCACGCTGGACAACGTATTGGCGACCCCGCATATCGGTTATGTCACCGAAAACAACTACCGGACCTTCTTCAGTCAGATGATTGAAGATATCCAGGCCTGGCATGCGGGCGCGCCAATTCGAGTGTTTGCCTGACGTAAAGGGAAGCCTTCGCGAGCAGGCTCGCGAAGACTTCATGCCTTACAAGCTGTAGGAAATACCGGCCTGCACAGTGCGCGGTGCGCCTGGGTAAGCGAAGGCATTGCCCCAAGCCCCTTCTTCAAACTCTTTGTTGAAGAGGTTTTTCACATCAAGATTCAGCTTCACACGATCGTTGACCTTGTAGTAGCTGAGCAGGTCGAAAACCGTGTAGCTGTCCATATCAAACGACTCGTTGACCGTCCGCCCTTCACGCTGAGCCACATAACGACCACCGGCACCAACACCCAGACCTTTGAAGAAGCCGTCCTGGAACTCATAGACGTTCAACAGGCTGAAGCTCTGCTCCGGGATATTCGCCAGGCGAGTGCCTTTTCTGAGCGAGTTGTCCTTGGTGACTTCGGCATCCACATAGGCATAGTTACCCATCAGACGCCACTCGGGAGTCAGGTTGCCGACCACGTTCAGGTCAAAACCTCGGCTACGCACCTCACCCGCTGCAACACTGAAGTTCGGATCAACCGGATCGCTGGTCAGGACGTTTTTCTTGTCAATCTGATAGACAGCGGCATCGACGTTCAACTGACGATCAAGCGCCTGCCACTTCACACCGACTTCATAGGACTTGCCTTCTTCGGCCTTGAAACCACCGCCCAGGCGACTCGCACCGGTGTTTGGCTTGAAGGAGCGCGCCGTGTTGGCATAGACCGCGACCGTGTCGGTCAGGTCATAGACCAGACCCAGACGAGGAGTGACCGCGTTGTCGGCCTTGGTGAAGTCTTCGGCATCGGAGACATAAGAATCATAGTCGTGCTCGAAACGCTCGAAGCGGGCACCGGCCAGCAATTTCAAACGCTCGGTCAGCGCAACCTGATCCTGCAGGAACGCGGCGTAGGTCTTGAGGTTTTCCTTGTCATGGGTCGTGGTGCGGGTCAACGCCGGACGTGCCTGACCGTAGACCGGGTCGTAGATATCGATGGTGTAGACGTTCGCACCTGCCGCGGAGCGCTGGATGATGGACTTGTAGTCATAATCCTCATATTCCACGCCAGCCAACAGTGTGTGGTCGAAGCCACCGGCAGTGAAGTTGCCCGTCACGTTGAACTGCAGGTCGCGGTCGGTCCACTCCAGCTTGCGATAGTTGTAGTTACGCCCCAGGGTACGCCCATCGGCCCCCATGCCATTGGCCTCGACTGCATCGCCCTGCATGGTGCCATCAAGCAGTTGGAAACCACCGCCCAGCTTCCAGTTGTCGTTGAGGTCATGCTCGAAACGCACCTGCGCCATGCTGGTGTCGGTGTGCAGCTTGCCCGCGTCCTTTTCGCCGAAGAACGAGTCACGCGAAGCCGTGCGCGTCTGGTTGGTATAGCGTGTCAGACCACGGTCGAGGGGCGCATTGTTGCGCATGAAATCACCCTCGAAGATGATGCGGGTCGCATCGTTGACCTGCCAGCTCAAGACCGGCGCAATACCGTAACGCTCGGTTTCAACGTGATCGCGAAAGGTATCGCCACCCTCGCCCACCACGTTCAGACGATAGGCAAAACGGCCTTCGTCATCCAGCGGGCCGGTAGCATCGAGAGTGCCGCGCTTCATGCCCTGATCGTTGATCTGGGTGCCCAGGGTAACGGCTCTTTCCGCCAGCGGCTGCTTGGACACCACGTTGAAAGTACCGCCGGGATCGCCACGGCCATACAGTGTGGTCGCCGGGCCGCGCAGAACTTCAAGACGCTCGATGGTGTTGGCATCGGGCATGCTCGGATAGCCGCGGTTGATCGGGAAGCCATTGCGGTAGAACTCACCGGTGGTAAAACCACGCACGGTGAAGGTCGTCAGTCCCTGCGCGCCGAAGTTGTTGGCACGGCCCACGCCACCGGCGTAGTCGAGCGCATCCTGCAGGCGTATCGCGCCGATGTCTTCCACCGCTTCGCGGGTGACAACGCTGACCGACTGCGGCGTTTCGTGCAAAGAGGTGTCAGTACGAGTGGCACTGGCAGAACGGGTCGCACGATAGCCCTGGACCGGGCCTGTCGCTTGCTCGGTGTCGGCAGCGCCCTGGATGTCGATATTCTGCAACTCGATCGACGCTTTATCGGCAGTAACCGGATCAGCCCAGGCAGCCTGGCTGATGGCTTGAATGACGCAGAGAGAAACTAAAGTACGACGCATGAACGTGTATATCCCCGATGAAAACCAGGCCTTCATAGGACCCGGCAGGTTTTTTTGCGCGAATAGTACAGATTCTCATTAGTACTTGATACAAATTGCTAATAAATAAAAATGGACAGCAGCACCCCTTTCGCAAAGGCAGCGAGAAAGAGGCAAACTGGCGGCCTGCACACGCCCGATCAGGAGCCACCCCAAATGCCACTTTCCCACCTGTCCACTGCTCCCAACTGCGCCCTGTTGGTCATCGACATGCAATATGACTTCATGCCCGGCGGCCGACTGGCAGTACCCGACGGCGAGGCAGTTCTGCCCTTGATCAACCGCCTGGGCGAACGCTTCACACGGGTGATCCTCACTCAGGACTGGCACCCGGCCGGTCATATTTCCTTTGCTTCCAGCCATCCGGGCTGCACGCCCTTTGAAATCATCACCCTGCCCTACGGCCCTCAGACGTTATGGCCGGATCATTGCGTGCAAGGCAGCCAGGGATCGCAATTGCATACCGACCTGAACCTGCCCCATGCGCAGTTGATCGTGCGCAAGGGCTTCAATGCGCACATCGACAGTTACTCCGCATTCATGGAGGCGGATCGCAGCACCACGACCGGGCTGGCCGGTTACCTGAAGGAGCGCGGTATCGACACGCTGTTCGTGGTCGGCCTGGCGCTGGATTTCTGCGTTTCGTGGTCGGCGCAGGACGCTCGCAAGGCAGGCTTCACCACCTATGTGATCGAGGACGCCTGCCGCGCCATCGATATGAACGGGTCGCTGGAAAATGCCTGGCAGGCGATGCTGGCGAGCGGGGTAAATCGGGTGCAGAGCAATGTGTTTCTGGAGCGTGCAAGCGGCCTTCGCGAATGAATTCGCCCCTACCTGGAAACAGGCGAACGAACGACCGCTGGTCCGTGTCTGAACCAACAGCCCCTCATGCGCAGGAAGTTGAGTTCCATGGACCAGTCCCCAGACGGCAAGACCCCAGGCTTGTCAGCCGAAGAACAACGCGAAATCGATGAAAACCAGCCGCCTCGTGCGGCGGTCCTGCATGAAACCATTCGCATCCAGGGCGACCATGAACTTGAGCGCAGTGCTGCGGCCCTGTGGTGGTCGGCGTTTGCGGCAGGCCTGACCATGGGGCTGTCGCTGATGGCCATGGGGCTTTTCAAGTCGCGGCTGGCGGATGTGGAAGCCAGCCATGTCATCGCCAGCCTCGGTTATTCGGCAGGCTTTCTGGCGGTGATCCTCGCTCGCCAGCAACTGTTCACGGAAAACACCCTTACCGCCGTACTGCCGGTCATGAGCAAGCTGACCCTTGGCAATGTCGCCAGACTGCTGCGGCTATGGACCATCGTCCTGGCGGGTAATCTGGCCGGTACCTTGCTGGTGGCCTACGTGATGCTGCATTTGCCGATTTTCGATGGCAAAACCGATCAGGCGTTTCTGGAGATCGGGCGCAAGATCATGGAAAACGACGTCAATCAGATGTTCTCCAAAGGCATCGTCTCCGGCTGGATGATTGCGACCATGGTCTGGATGATCGCCTCCATGGAGAACGCTAAGATAGCCATCATTGTGATGATCACTTACCTGATGGCCCTGGGTGATTTCACCCATATCGTCGTCGGCTCCGCAGAAGTCTCCTATCTGGTATTTGCAGGCGAAATTGCCTGGAAAGATTTCTGGCTGGTCTTCGCCGGCCCTACCCTGGCCGGCAATATCATCGGCGGCAGTTTCATTTTCGGACTGCTCAGCCATGCGCAGATCCGCAGTGAAAAGGACACGACTGCCAAATGGGAACGTGATCGCAAGAAACGCCAGGCCGAAGCCCTGGCCCGAAAAGAACAAAAGCGTACTGAAAGTACGTAGCCCGGCAACAGCAGATAACGACAATTGAAAGCTTCTTAAACTTTTATTCAGCAAACACCCGGGCATTAATAGGCAAACTACGGTTTTCCCGTATTTATTCAGGCAAAGATCATGACCAGAATCCTGGCAATCGAAGACGATGCTGTCACCGCAAGGGAAATCGTTGCGGAACTCAGCAGCCATGGCCTTGAAGTGGACTGGGTGGATAACGGTCGTGACGGATTCGCGCGGGCCGCGAGCGGCGACTATGACCTCATCACGCTGGATCGCATGCTGCCGGAAATGGACGGTCTGAGTATCGTCACCAACCTGCGCGCCCAGGGGATTGCCACCCCGATCCTGATGATCAGCGCGCTGTCGGATGTGGACGAGCGCGTCCGCGGCCTGCGGGCCGGGGGCGATGACTACCTGCCAAAACCTTTCGCCTCCGATGAAATGGCAGCGCGGGTTGAAGTATTACTGCGCCGCAGCAATCCTGTGGCGGCGGCCAAGACCGTGTTGCAGGTCGCAGACCTTGAATTGAACCTGATCAGCCGTGAAGCCTGCCGGGGCGGCAAGCCGCTCACCCTGCTGCCTACCGAATACAAACTGCTGGAATTTCTCATGCGCAACAGCGGGCAGATCATCACCCGCATGATGATTTTCCAGGAAGTCTGGGGTTATCACTTCGATCCGGGCACCAACCTGATCGATGTGCATATCGGCCGCCTGCGCAAGAAGATCGACCCGCCCGGCAACATACCGCTGATCCAGACTGTTCGGGGCTCCGGCTATGTCATTGCCGAACCCGTCTAAGGGCTGGCGTTCTTCAAGCAGCCGCCTGCTGGCGCTGTACAGTTTTCTGTTCGTGACCTGGAGCGGCATTCTGCTGGGCGTGCTGTATTGGGAGGTTACGTCCTATCTGGGCAACCTCGCCCGCCATTCGCTGATGCAGCGCCAGCAGTTGTTTGCCCGCTTTGAAGGCCATGAACTGGTGGATGCGCTGGCCACCAGCATGACCTTCGACATGCGCTCCGTGGATGCCTACGGCCTGTTCGATGCCAATCTGCAACCGCTGGCCGGGCCGATCCGGCAAATCCCCCCGAGCCTGCCGCTCGATGGCAGCATCCATCAACTGAGCAATTGCGTCGAATCCAATGACCCGGAACTGCCTAGCGACAGTTGCGATGCCATCGCGACGGAAACTCCCGATGGCCGCTGGCTGGTACTGGTACGTGACAACGGTTCCTTGTTCGCTGTCTCGACCCTGATCCTCAAGGCCCTGCTGTGGGGCATTTCCCTGACCATCATCCCCGGCGTGGCCGGCTGGCATTTACTGCGCCGCCGCCCTTTGCGCCGCATCCGCGCCATACAGGCCAGCGCGGAGTCGATCATTGCCGGCGACATGTCGGGACGCCTGCCGGTGTCCAACAAACGTGACGAACTGGACATGCTGGCAGTAATCGTCAACGCCATGCTCGACCGCATCGAAAAACTGATGAACGAGGTCAAGGGCGTCTGCGACAACATCGCCCATGACTTGCGCACCCCGCTGACCCGCATGCGCGCCCAGCTTTACCGCATCCAGCAGCAATCGGCGGACGATTCACCGCAAGCGGCTCAGATGGCGCAGGTAATTGCCGAAGCCGATACGCTGATGGCGCGTTTTCGCGGACTTTTACGTATTTCGGAAATAGAGGATCACCAAAGACGTTCGGCATTCGTTGAGCTGGATCTGCGTCCGCTCTTGCAGGAACTTCACGACTTTTACCTGCCACTTGCCGAAGAAGACGAGGTGTTACTGATTCTGCAACTCAATGAGCCATTACCGACGCTGGTCGGTGATCGGGCCTTGCTGTTTGAAGCTCTGGCCAACTTGCTGAGCAATGCAATCAAGTTCACACCGCCCGGCGGCACTGTCCTGATCAGCGCCTACAGCAAAGGCGTCGGCAACAGCCCTTGTATCGAGGTTCAGGACTCCGGCCCGGGTATCCCGCCCTCTGAACGTGAAGCGGTCTTCCAGCGCTTCTATCGTTGCGAAGACAACAACCAGCAAGGCGGCTTCGGCCTTGGCCTGTCGGTGGTTGCTGCCATCGTCAACCTGCACGGCTTCAACTTGCAGATCGGCACAAGCCAGTACGGAGGAGCCAGCATCATACTGGAGTGCCAACACGTTAATACCCTGGTATAAAGCAGGGCCTTCCCTCTATAAAAGCCGTACCGTGCCTGCATTTTGACGAAGATAAAGGCTCTAACCCGCGGCTAAAGACACTTCGCTGTAAATCTGGCGCACGCTGGCAAGTGCTAATTTGTAACAAATAATTTCAAAAAGTGACTTTGTTGGACCGATTCAGCAAGCACAAGTTCCACCCCATAGATGAGTTTTTCACGCTCGATAAGCTGCTTTTCACCGAATAATATCCCTTTGACATCACTCCCCGTCCTTCGTCCCTGAAAAGGGGGACCACAGCGCATTGACATTTTTATGGCGTCATCCACTTGTCGTTCTGGTGTGCTGTGCGTTATCAATAGCCACCGTGATTCACGTTCTTACCACACCGCACTACATAACAATAAAAACTCAATGGATTTCGCCACTAACCAGGCGAGGCTTTGGCATGGCCGCTAGAGCAGAGAAAACCGTATCAATTAGTAGGATCGACTTAGCCTGGGAGGCTTCTATTTATGGGCGCGCAATCAAAGATCGTAAGCGTTGGAGAGTTCAAGCTCTACACCGAAACCTATTGGAAAAGCAGTGCTGCAAAAACCATTCTGCTGATTAATGGTGCACTGTCCACTACCGGATCTTTTGGCCAGACGGTCAAGTATTTACAACCGCACTACAACCTCGTGTTATTCGACCTGCCGTTTGCAGGGCAGTCCCGTGAGCACAACCGCGACGACCTGATCGTGACCAAGGAAGATGAGGTCAAGATCCTTCTTCAGCTCATCGATCGTTTCCAGGTCAATTACCTGCTTTCGGTTTCCTGGGGCGGTGTATCGGCACTGCTGGCACTGGCCGAATCGCCACCGACTGTAGAAAAGGCGCTCATTTCCTCCTTCTCCCCGGTGCTGAACGAGCCAATGCTCGACTACATCGACAAGGCACAGATCTATCTGGCTGCCCGCGAAAAACGGAAAATCGGCTCCCTGCTCAACGATACCGTTGGCAAGTACCTGCCGCGCCTGTTCAAGCTTTATAACTACAAGCACCTGATCAGCCTTGCCGAGCACGAATACAAGCAGATCGACTTCCATATCAGCCAGATCCGCAAACTGAGCGCCAGCAACTATGTCGAGCGCTTTTCCTCGATCAAGATCCCGGTGCTGTTCATCAACGGCGACAAAGATGAATACACCACGGTCGAAGATGCCCGTAGTTTTTCAAACTACATCGCCCAGAGCAGCTTCAAGGTAGTCCCCGATACCGGGCACTTCCTGGACCTGGAGAGCAAGGCAGCCTGGCTGGCATCGCAAAAGAACGTGCTGGAGTTTTTCGGCACCGAGGAAACCAGCAGCCAGCACGTATGGCCTGACGCAACCGCTATTGCCTGAAACACCCGTGAAACGGTGATTCACCGGTGTTGGCTTATTCCACAAGGCAGTGGCTGTGTTGTTGATGACTATTAACCCTGAAACTCTTTTACGTTCGTTTTGCCGTGTTACCGGAAAAATCCGATCTTCGCACCACAGACCGTTTCTGAGCCGGCCCTGGCTGACCCTGGGGCTTCACTGTGTTCTGGCGCTCTCGATCAGTGCTTGTTCTGCCGGGAAACCTGCGGAAAAAGCACGGGTCCGGGTGGCGGTCCAGCAAGTGGCATCCAGTGATGTCGTGACCAGTGTCGTGCTCACAGGCGACATCCAGGCACGCAAAGTGACCGATCAGTCCTTTCGCGTGTCGGGCAAGCTTGTACAGCGGTTTGCGGATGTGGGGGATCGGGTGCGGGCCAATCAGGTATTAGCCAGACTGGACCCGCGTGAACAAAAGACCGACCTTGAGTCGGCAAATGCCGAAGTGGCAGCCCGGGAATCACGGTTGCGCCTTGCACAAAACAACTATCAGCGTCAGCAGACATTACTGCCCAAAGGTTATACCAATCTCAGTGAATACCAGCAGGCACTCTCCGCTCTGGAGAGTGCCCGCGGGGACCTGGCTTCGTTGAAAGCCCGTCAGGCCAATGCCCGTGATCAGGTCGGTTATACCGAACTGGTTGCGGTGGCCGATGGGGTCATCACCGCTCGCCATGCAGAAGAAGGCCAGGTGGTACAGGCCGCTACGCCCATTTTCAGCCTTGCCCATGATGGCGAACGTGAAGCGGTATTTGCCGCTTATGAGTCTTTACTGAGTTCCGACCAGCCTGGCGGTGCCGTGCTGGTCAGGACTCTAGGCCTGCCCGATATCGAAGTGCCTGGCAAGATCCGTGAAATCACCCCCATCGTATCCGCGTCCAGCGGTACGTTGAGGGTGCGGGTTTCCCTGCCGGACACCTCTCCAACGCTGGCGCTGGGAACCGTCGTCAGTGCCCGACTTCTTACCCATTCGCAACGGGCCTTCGCCCTTCCATGGTCCGCCTTGAGTCGTATCCACGGGCAGCCTGCCGTCTGGCTGCTGGACGACAAGTCACAGGTCAGGCTGGCCAGGGTGCAGGTGATGCGTTACGAACAAGGGCAGGTTGTCATCGCCTCCGGTTTATCGGATGGCGACAGGGTGGTTTCCAGAGGCGCTCAGTTCCTCTATCCCGGGCAAAAAGTCGATGTCGTTGAACACACAACCGACAGCGCATCGACCGCCGCCGTGTCATCGGAAAACACGCTATGAGTCTGACCGTAAAGACCTGCATACAGCTGTGGCTGTTTTGCGTGCTGATCATGTTTCTGGCGGGCTGTCGTGACAAGCCGGTTCGCGAGTTCATCGAGCGGCCTGTGCTGTTCACCGAGATCGTCGATCAGCGTAACGACTTGCATGGACGTTTCGCAGGCAGCATCCAGCCGCAATACGAAGTGGCTCTGGGGTTTCGTGTCGCCGGGCGCATCGCCAGCAGACACGCCGAAACCGGCCAGTTGGTGCGCAAGGGTGACCTGCTGGCCACGCTTGAGCCCAGCGATCAGCAGAACCGTTTACGTGCGCAACAGGCAGAGCTGAGCAAGGCCCAGGCCTCGTGGCAACAGATCCGCGATGAGCAGTTGCGCTACCAGCAACTGTTCGAGCGGGGTGTGGGCTCGCAAGCGCGTCTGGACCGGCTGAGCAGCGATTTGCGCAGCCAGGAAGCCATCCTGCATCAGGCACGGATTGCCTCAGAGCAGGCCAGCGACCAACTTTCCTACACGCGCCTGCTGGCCGAGTTCGACGGCGTCGTCACCGGCTGGCATGCCGAAGTCGGCCAGGTGATGGTCACCGGTCATTCCGTCGTCAGCCTGGCGCGTCCGGAAAGCCGCGAAGCCGTGGTGGACCTGCCAGTGGATCTGGCAACGAATCTGGATCAGGACATGCAGATCAAGGTGGTTTCCCAGCTGAACGAACAGGTGTTCGTCAGCGCTCAGGTTCGCCAGTTATCCCCGCAGATCGATACCGCCACCCGCACCCAGCGTGTGCGCCTGACCTTGCAGCAGATTCCGGACAGTTTCCGTCTGGGTTCGACAGTCAGCGTAGAAATCAGCAGCAACGTGCCCGCCTTCCGCGAACTGCCCGATACCGCACTGCAAGAACACAACGGTCAGGCGCAGGTATGGGTCATTGACCCGCAGACTGCAACCCTGAACCCGCGCACCGTGCAGGTACTGACACGTCATGGCTCTTCTGTGCGTGTCAGCGGCGAATTGCATGACGGCGACAAAGTGGTGATCGCTGGTGTGAACAGCCTGAGGCCTGGGCAGAAAATCCGTGTCGAACGAGAGGTCAGTTTGTGAGAGAGCGCTTCAATCTGTCTGCCTGGGGCCTCAAGCATCGCACACTGGTCTGGTACATGATGTTCGTTTCCCTCTTGATGGGAAGCATGTCGTTCTTCAATCTGGGCCGCGAGGAAGATCCGTCTTTCGCCATCAAGACCATGGTAATCCAGGCCCGCTGGCCAGGCGCGACCCTGCCCGACACTTTGCAGCAGGTGACCGACCGCCTGGAAAAGAAACTCGAAGAAATCGATGCACTGGACTACGTGCGCAGCTACACGCTGGCAGGCGAATCGACGATCTTCGTATTCCTCAAGAGTGAAACCCGCAGCGCCGACATTCCTGCCGCCTGGTATCAGGTGCGCAAGAAAATCATGGACGTGCGCGGCGAGCTGCCCAGCGGTATCCAAGGGCCGGCCTTCAACGACGAATTCGGCGACGTGTTCGGCAGCATTTATGCCTTTACTGCCGATGGCCTGTCGTTCCGTCAGTTGCGCGACTATGTCGAGCAGGTTCGAGCGGATATCCGCAGCGTGCCGAACCTGGGCAAGATCGAACTGCTCGGCGCCCAGCGCGAAGTCATCTATCTGAACTTCTCGATACGCAAGCTGGCCGCGCTGGGCATCGACCAGCGTCAGGTACTACAGAGCCTGCAAGCGCAGAACTCGGTCACACCTGCCGGCGTCATGGAAGCCGGCCCCGAACGTATCGCCGTGCGTACCAGCGGCCAGTTCACCAACGAGCAGGACCTGCTGGCGGTGAACCTGCGCTTTGGCGACCGCTTCTTTCGCCTGAGCGATCTGGCGACGGTGGAGCGTCGCTATGCAGACCCGCCCTCCTCGCTTTTCCGCTTCAACGGCCAGCCTGCCATCGGGCTGGCAGTGGCGATGAAGCAAGGCGGCAATATTCAGGAGTTCGGCAACCGCCTGCAGCAGCGTATCGATGAACTGACCGGCGAACTGCCGCTGGGTATCGATGTGCATCTGGTGTCCAGCCAGGCCGATGTGGTCGACAAGGCCATCGGCGGTTTCACCCGCGCATTGTTCGAGGCGATCCTGATCGTGCTGGTGGTGAGTTTCATCAGCCTGGGTATCCGCGCCGGGCTGGTGGTGGCCTGTTCGATTCCGCTGGTACTGGCGCTGGTGTTTGTCTTCATGGAATACAGCGGCATCACCATGCAGCGTATTTCACTCGGGGCCTTGATCATTGCCCTGGGGCTGCTGGTGGATGACGCGATGATCACCGTGGAGATGATGGTCACCCGGCTTGAAGGCGGAGACTCCTTGCAGCAGGCTGCAACCTTTGCCTACACCTCGACCGCCTTTCCGATGTTGACCGGCACATTGGTGACCGTCGCCGGTTTCGTACCCATTGGCCTGAACTCCAGTTCGGCGGGTGAATACGTCTTCACCATGTTTGCCGTGATTGCCGTTGCCCTGCTGCTGTCATGGCTGGTAGCGGTGTTGTTCGCGCCGCTGATCGGCATCTATATCCTGAAGAAACCCGAAGGCCATCAGGCACATGACAGTGCCTGGATGCGAGCCTTCCAGCGTGTGCTGCTGCAGGCTCTCAAGCATCGTTGGTGGGTGATCGGCATCACGGCCGTGGCCTTTGTCGGGGCGCTGTTTGCGGGCAAGCTGCTGCAAAACCAGTTTTTCCCCGACTCCGATCGCCCGGAAATTCTGGTGGATATCTACATGCCGCAGAACGGCTCGATCGAAGGCACACGCCAGACCATGGACCGCTTCGAGGCCACGCTCAAGGACGATCCGGACATCCTGCGCTGGAGTTCCTATGTGGGCAAAGGTGCCGTGCGTTTCTATCTGCCGCTGGACCAGCAGTTGAACAACCCTTTCTATGGGCAACTGGTGATTGTCAGCCGTGGCGGCGAAGGCCGTGACCGCCTGATCGAACGTCTGCGCCAACGCTTTCGCGATGATTTTGTCGGCGTGGGCGGCTACGTCCAGCTCCTGAACATGGGGCCGCCCGTGGGCTGGCCGGTGCAATACCGGGTCAGCGGCCCGGACATCGAGCAGGTTCGCAGCAACGCCATGGCCCTGGCTGCCATTCTGGATGCCAACCCCAATATCGGGCAGGTCATCTATGACTGGAACGAACCGGGCAAGGTACTCAAGATCCATATCGCCCAGGACAAGGTGCGTCAGTTCGGCCTGTCATCCGAAGACGTCGCGCAGATCCTCAATAGCCTGGTCACGGGCACCAGCATCACTCAGGTGCGGGATGACACTTACCTGATCGACCTGATCGGCCGTGCCGAAGATCAGGAGCGCAGTTCGCTGCAAACCCTGAGCAGCCTGCAGATCCCGACACCCAACGGCGCCACAGTGCCACTGATGGCATTTGCCACCCTGAGTTACGAACAGGAGCAGCCACTGGTCTGGCGTCGTGACCGCCTGCCGACCATCACGCTGAAGGCCAACGTCATCGGGCATCTGCAACCGGCGGCGCTGGTCAAGCAGTTGCAGCCGCAGGTCAAGGCATTCACCGATGCGCTGCCGGTACGCTACTCCGTAGCCACCGGTGGCGCGGTAGAAGCCAGCGCCCGTTCGCAAGGGCCGATCCTCAAAGTGGTGCCGCTGATGCTGTTACTGGTCGCAACCTTTCTGATGATCCAGCTGCATAGCGTGAAAAAACTGCTGCTGGTGGTCAGTGTCGTGCCGCTGGGCCTGATCGGCGTGGTCGCCGCGCTACTGTTGACGGGGTATCCGCTGGGCTTTGTGGCCATTCTCGGGATATTGGCGCTGATCGGCATCATCATCCGCAACTCGGTGATTCTGGTGACGCAAATCGATGAGTTCATGGCAGCGGGTGAAGATGCCTGGAATGCGGTGGTCAAGGCCACCGAGCACCGCTGCCGACCGATTCTGTTGACTGCCGCTGCGGCCAGCCTGGGGATGATCCCCATTGCCCGTGAGGTTTTCTGGGGACCGATGGCCTACGCCATGATCGGCGGTATTGCGATAGCCACCGTGTTGACGCTGTTCTTCCTGCCAGCCTTGTACATGGTCTGCTACCGGATCCAGGCACCCAAAAGCTGATAGGAAAACTCTCGGCTCAGAGCTCGACCGTGGAGAAATCGAACAACGCCTGCGCGGCCTCGACCAGCATGCTCTGCTTGATCGGGGCCGGGCAGTCGAGGCTGCGGAACTGCTCGACCACTGTTGCGTAACTGACGTGATGCTCATGCTGGGTATGCGGCCAGTCGCTGCCCCACACCAGACGACGCGCACCGAAAGCCTGAATCAGCAAAGGCAACGCGGCATTGGCGAAGTCCATGTTCTGCTCATCATTGCCGCCCAGACGATAGATGGCAGAAACCTTCATCCAGATCTGCCCGCTCAGGCCCAGCTCCAGCAAGGCCTGAAAGGCCGGATCATCGACACCCAGACGCGCATCGGGCCGGCCGAAATGATCGACCACGATCTTGCAGCCAAACGGCAGCAGATCGCGGATCAGCCCCGGAAGATCGGCTACATGGCGATGCAACTCAATATGCCATCCCAGTGCCCAGACATTCTTGAACAGATCTCGCCAGCCAGGCTCGCTGAAATCCGGCAGAGGCTTGCCCATCAGGTTCAGACGAATACCGACAACACCCTGATCGCTCATGCGCTGTAACGCTGAACGGCTGATTGTGTTGTCCACCACCGCAACACCGCGCAGTTGTCCCGGCGCATGGGCAATGGCATCAAGCAGGTATTGATTGTCAGTGCCCAGAAAGCTGGGCTGCACCAGCACACCATGGCTCAGGCCATGCTCACGCAAGTGCGTCAGATAAGACTGCAGAGTGGCTTCGTAATCGGGGGTATAACGTCGACCCGAAGTCAGGCTCAAGCCGCTGCCGAAGACATGGGCATGGCCATCGATACCGAGAATCGGCGAAGTACAGGGGTCAGTCATGGAACTCATCTACGAAGTGAGCGCGGTGCCGTGACACCGCGCAGATAATGGCCAGATCAAGCCTGCTGTGGCGCGCCCTTGTCGGTGGCATCCGCCGTCACAGGCGCGCCCTCCAGAGTGCGTCCACGGGTTTCCGGCAAGCACAGCGCGGCAAGCATTGCCACGCCGTAGGCAATACCGGCATCGATACCGATAGCGGTGCCCAGCGACATCGACTCACTCATGTGCCCGACCAGGAACGGGAAGACTGCCGACAGCACGCGGCCGAAGTTGTAGCAGAAACCGACCCCTGCCCCGCGCACATCCGCCGGGTACAGTTCATTGAAGAACGAGCCGAGACTGGCCGGAATGCCTGCCGCGAAGAAACCCAGCGGGAAGCCCAGGAACAGCATTTGCGTATTGGTCAGCGGCAACATCAGGTAGCACTGCACAGTAATCACGCAGCACAGAGCGAACAGCACGATATTCTTGCGGCGGCCGATACGATCGATCAGCATGCCGCTGGTGATGCAGCCACACCAGAAAGCGAAAATGATCACTGCCAGATAGCCACCGGAACTCAGCACCGAGAGGTTGCGTTCAGTCTTGAGGAAAGTCGGCAGCCAGGTCATCACCGCATGGTAGCCGCCATGGGCCCCCAGCCCCAACAGACCGCCCAGCAACGTCACACGCACCAGCTCAGGACGGAAAATGCCCGCCATGGATTTGAAGAAATTGCCCGGCGGGGTCTTTTCCTTCTGCATGCGCTGATAGCTGTCCGGCTCTTCAACGTTGCGGCGCACCCAGATGATCAGCAAGGCAGGCAGCAGACCGATGCCGAACATCACCCGCCAGGCAATATCCTGCGGCACGAACGAATAGATCAGGGTAAACAGCAGCACCGCCATGCCCCAACCCACGGCCCAGGCACTTTGTACAGTGCCCATCACCTTGCCGCGGTACTTGGACTGAATGGTTTCGGCCATCAGCACAGCACCCGCCGCCCACTCACCACCGATGCCGAAACCTTGCATGGCCTTGACGATCAGCAACTGGTTGAAGCCGGTCACGAACGCCGACAGGAAGGTAAAAAACGAGAACCACAGAATCATCAACTGCAAGGTACGAACCCGACCATAACGGTCAGACAAAGTACCGCCTACCCAGCCGCCCAATGCCGAAGTCACCAGGGTCACGGCACTGATCATGCCCGCATCGCCCTTGCTCAAGGCAAAAGCGGCGATCAGCGCCGGAATCGCCAGACCGAACATCTGAACTTCCAATGCATCCAGCGACCATCCGCCGAAACAGGCCCAAAACGTCTTGCGTTCCCGTGGTGTGACTTCGCGATACCAACTGAACATGCGCAATATCCTTATGAAGCGTGCAGTGAATGACGAGATTGAAGACTCAGCGAATTTCTACGCTGTAACGGAAATGGCTGGCATGCCCACGCGAGCGGCGCCACTCCAGCGGCTCACCGGCGTAATTGCGTGCCAGGCGCTCGATCACCACGACCGGGCTGCCGGTCTGAACCTGAAGCATGCGGGCATACACATCGCTGACCGACTCGGCAGTCAGGGTTTCCTCGGCATACGCCACGACCTGGCCGCACAGCTCTTCATAGATCGGATAGAGCAAAGGCCCCTGAGCATTCAGATCGACCTCCAGCAGTGCCTGAAACTGAACCCGAGGCAGCCAGATTTCTTCGGTGAGGACCGGCTGAGCATCCAGCAGCCTCAGACGAATCATGCGAATCACCGGCGCATCCGGGATCAACCCCAGCGCATGACTGACCGCCGAAGGCGCAGTAACCGGCTCGACAGACAGAATCCGGCTTTGCGGAACCTGACGCACACCGGACTCGGTCTGGAAACGGAAGAAGCGAAACAGCGAAGACTGAAACTGAGCACGTCGAATGAAGGTGCCACGACCTTGCTGACGCTCAAGGATGTTGTCATTGACCAGCATGTCGATGGCTTTGCGCACCGTGCCGGTCGACAGGCAATACTCGGCGGAAAGCGCCGCCTCGGTAGGAATCGCCTCACCTGGACGCCAGCGGTTATTGGCGATCTGCTCAGCCAGACAATCGCGCAGACGTTGGTAAAGCGGAAGGCGTTCATCACTTGAAAGCTTATTCATTCCCTGATTCATCCAGTCATATATATGAATATGGACAGTATTCATCTGTTACAAATGAACGTCAAGGATTTGATGGACAGATTGCCATCATTGGCGTTCCGCCGCGTGACGACCTACCTTGGCTTTGTACGAAATGCTCTTGTGTGGAGGTGAGGCAAGGCAGAGCAGGCGACGATCAGGATGAGCAGGCTACAAAAATCACTCACAGCGCTTCATCTCAAGCAAAGCAAGCATCATGTTATAGGGCACTTGCATATCCACCCTATCAGGAGCCATAGACATCAAGCGCCAAATCAATATTCAGCTCACCCAACTTCCTCAGCAAGGCGCTCTCAAAAACGCCCCCCGTATTACCTGGCGAGTCCCAACCGATGAAAAGCTCGGATCTACCTCCGCTATCAGCAACCCAGTCAAACGTAGACTTATACTTGAAAAGATCAGCTATCGTCTCCTCCAGAAACTCATGAAATTCAACACTCTGCCTGCCCGCCAACTTGAAAGAGCAATAGCTTCTATCGTAAACACCACCAAGCACACGTCCGTCCGGTGTTTTTCTTAAATCGCCCATTTTATATTTCCACTTGGGAACACACTGGAGCTGCTGGCAAATGATATCCGGGTCAATATTCAAGCTGAAAAAACGCAGAGAAACTGAAAAGACAAAGGAGTGCATATATTTATACCCTATAGACCAATTAGCCACTCTTACAAATGCATTTCATACACGACCGCAGACAATATTAACTTTTGAAAAACCACATCAACCCACACCAAAAACTCGCTGATATTCATAGCTGCCATGCGATCAAGCACAGCAGCCATGAAGCACCTAAAACTCCAAAATCAAAAAAACACGCTCAAGCATTAGGGTACCAATGAATAAACCCCTCTCCATCATAAGCACCGACCACAACCTCTACGACAACTAGTGGATCTATGATCTTACGAGAGCCAAGAAATTCATGGACAGCATCAATACTGCTCCCCTCTATAATCACAGCTAAAAAATGCCAAGAAACCCCAGCCATTTTTACATACTTATCGATAATATTTTCGTCGAGACCTTCAGCACTTAAAACATGACAAACCTTATCCCCAACGAGCAGCCCAAAAGCAGATCCAGCCATCTCTTCGGGGCCAGCCATAACGTCATCAATTATCAAAAATCTGCCAGATTTTTCTTGCAAACTTCCTAGTAGTCGACCACCTACAGAGGTATCTCTCCCTTTTCCAAACCCCCAAGAGAAATCAACTATTTTATCTACACTCACTTCACCTGGAGGCACAGTAAAAAACCTGCCTCCCTCTCTATTAAACACTGGCTTTACCAAAGCACTCAAACAACTATCCACCTCAAGAACTTTGTTTATGTGCGAAATCGCCAAGCTTTTCAGCGGTTCCAAAATATCCATAAATACCTCCGTATTATTTTGGCGTAATAGTACCATCAGGACCGATTCTGTAACCGCCTGAAGCCCTATCATTAAAGTCCCAGTGAGCGCCTATATCACCACCATGATCAAGATCTGGATGCAAGCTTTCAGGACCATTCGGATTTTTATAACCCCCCTTGCTTCCACCCTGTGGTAATTGTCCCTTCCAAGGCCATGCGACTCCATCAGAATCAACAGGACATTGCTCTGGCTTTTCAAAGTCAAAGTCAGGAATTTTATCTGGAAGATCTATTGGGAGGGCTGGACCATCAGTGCTTTCGCTTTTGGTCCACTGAGCGATCTGGTCTGCAAGCACAAAAGTTGCGATAAGACCTATTCCGCCCCCCACAACGGTCCCTAATCCTGGAAGCACCAACGTGCCTAACTCAGCACCTACAACTCCACCAGCGATGGGCGTTGTACCAGTTGAGTCAAAAAACCTTATTGGGTTTCCGCCGGTATAACCATAAGTGTTAATTCCGCCTTCTAACCCAATCGGATCACTCTGCACATACCGCCCGGTTTCCGGATTGTAATCCCGGTAATAGTTGTAATTCAGCTGCGTCTGAGCGTCATAAATCTGCCCCGGAAAACGCAGTGCTACGCTGGTCGCCACGCCATCGCCGTCAACATCTTCATCAGGCTTGCCGACCCCGTAGGCATCACTGTTCCAGCGCCATTGCAAAGCCTGTGTGCTGTCGGTTGCCAGTCGTGGAGTATTCAGGTGATCTGAATGCAGGTAAACCAGTTTGCTGCTGCTCACTTCTCCCAACGATGAGAAATTGGCCGTCAACTGGGCAAGAGGCATGTCATCCAGCCAGAACCAGTATTGGCCGCTGGTTTTCAAGCCGTTTGCATCGTAAAAAGTCTGGCCAATGAGCTTGCCATTCGGATCATACAAATATGTCGTTGTACCAATGAGCGCTTGGCTACCCATCTCGTAGACACGCTTGCTGACACGCTGACCCAAAGCGTTGTATTTGTATTCAGCAATCTGATAGATGCTGGCCTGGTGGACCTGACTCAGACGCCCTTGACTGTCATAGGTAAGTCGCAATCCGTTGACCTGTGTATGGTTGCCGGATACATCCACAGGGGCCGTAGCGCCATTGATGCTGGTCAGTCGATTGCTGTCGCTGGCATAGACTAGCGTCTGGGTTTCAGTGGTGCTGCTACTGGCCAGATTACTGGTAGTGCGCCGTGTGCGGTTGCCGGTCGCATCGAGGGTATAGGCTTTTTTGATCGTACTGTTCTGCTCCTGAGTCAGACGACTCAGGGCATCGTACTCGTACTGCACCGCCCCCCAGAGGCTATTGGTCGTCGAACTGATGTTGCTGTCAGCGTCATAGCCATAAGTCGTTTGCCAGTTACCAACTTGTTGCTGTGTCAGTTGATAGTCCTGATCGTAGGTTTTCGACAGCAGGATGCCGTTACCCCAGGTCAAGGTTCTGACAGGGCCAAAGGGTTGGTAAGCGATATTGCTGGCCAGGGTGACGGTTTTACCTGCCACTGTCAGTTGTATACCTGCTACCTGCCCGGCGGTATTTCGGGTGTACGTCACACCAATACTGGACGGATAACCCATCTTTACAAGATTACCGGCCGCGTCGTAGCCATACGTCAGAGTTTCGTTATAGCTACCGCTGTTGACAGCTACCGAACGCTGCTGCCCGGCCAGTTTGCCTTGAACATCGTAGGAGTAACTCAACAGCCCGGCGCTGTCCTGGATGCCCGTACGGCGACCAATGCCGTAATTGCCGCCAGTGGCCTGGTCGTAGAGAAACTTGACGTTCAATGCTGGTGTGGACGGGTAGCTTTTGGTGATCAGCCGATTTAGCGCATCGTAGGTGTACTCGGTCACAACACCTCGTGCATCCGTGCTGCGAATCAGGTTATTGGCCTCATCGTAGACAAAGGCGCTGGTCCCGGTGTCCGGGCTGACCGTCTTGAGCAAGTTGCCTTGGCCGTCATAGGCATACTGGGTCGTTACACCGCGAGGGTCTACAACCTGAGTGACCCGATCATCAGCGTTGTAAGCCAATGAAGTAGAACCTTGAAGCGGGTCGACAATCTTGATGACACGGTTCAAGGCATCAAAAGACTGTTGGGTCTTGTTGCTTCGCGCCGAGGTATCAGTAGACAGGTTGTCGTTCAGGTCATAGCTATAACGTCGAGTCTGGTTGGCAGCACCCACAACCTGAACCAGGCGACCCAATTCATCGAATGCACGCCGTTGCTGGCGAACTACAGTTCCGCTGCTGTTTTTGGTAACTTCGGCAGTGCGGTTGCCCATTTTATCCAGTGTATAAGTAAGACTCTCACCGAGAATATTACGGACGCCCGTCAAACGTCGGGCACTATCGTAACTGTACTCAACCCAATTACCGTTACCACCGGTCACTTTAATGACATCGCCTACGGCATTGTAATCAAATCGAGTGGTACTGCTGCCGAGCGTCGTGCTCGCCAATAGACCATTCGTTGTATATGACAGCGTTGTCACCGCCCCATTGGGGTCAGTAATTTTTTGTGGGTTACCTTGGAGATCATAACTGGTCAGCCTCGTCACATGCCCAAGCGCATTGGTCACCGAGGCCAGATTACCCTGAGCATCATAGGTAAAACGGGTTATATCATTTAAATCGGTACGAGGTCCGTTGACCGTTTCCAGTTGGCCCAGTGATGTATAACTGTAATCCGTCGCGACGGCCAACGCCCTATCAGACAGAGTGACGACAGCCAAAGCCACCCACAACGACGACAGATTGAAATAGTTGATAACGCTCACAAATCAGACTCCATAACAGACACGTTCAGTTCCATGAATTCATACCCGACTGACAACTGAAGTATTGACCAGCCGCCCCTGAGCGTCATAACTGTAAGTCGTTATACGGGTAGGCGTAGTGACCTTGATAGGCTTTTGAAAAGTGGCATGCCACTCTGTCAATGTTTCTTTGGACACGCTCGTACCCACTGCAACAACGGTGCGCACCAACAGGTCCCGATCATTGTAGTAATATTCAGAACGGACACCCATATTATCGATCTTTGCCGACATCCGCCCTTTTTTGTCATACTCAAACTTTGAGTTTGAGTAAGGGCAGGACGGTGTAGGCTCACCGATAATTTCCACTATTCGCCGACTGTAGTAAACCTCCTTGAACTTATAAGTCGTCTGCTTACCCAGTTCATTCGTCACTACCGTTATCAAGTGATCTTTATAGTCCAGCCTGCTGGACTCTACACCCTCGGCATGTTCGCTGGAAATGGCACGGTATGAGTCGTCATATTTCCAGGTTGCAAAACGAATCCCCCGTTCATCCGTTATACCGGTCAAAAGCCAGCGCGCATTGGGAACTTCATAATGGTATTGGCGCGTTAACGTTTTACCATCCACGATCTTGCTCAAGGACATCAATCGTGTGGCGTCGGCAGCGTAGTTATACGTAATGCTGAGCCCCCCTACCTTGGCGCTCGTCAACTGCGAAAGCATGCCCAGCGTCATGACAAGGGTCTGTCCAAAAATATTTTTCACAGTGACCGTATTATTAGCCGAATAGGTCAACGTCTGCGTAAGCCCCTCAGTGTCCTTGGTTGAAATCAGCTTTCCATCCGAGTCAAATGCCAACTGACTGCCATCCATGGCAGTGTACAAATATCCAGTCCCACTTGACGACAGCTTGCCAGCAGCGCCGTACAAGGGTGTAAGCCCCTTTTTCATAAACACACGGCGGGTTCCATCAGCCCGTACATAAGTGATCACAAACTGGCCGATAGACAGATTATCCGAATAGTTATGACGCCATACACCGTCATAGCTGTTATAAACCCGCGTCAAGCTTATTGGTGATACACCTTTACCAATATAATCAACTTCCTCCTGAAACTTGTTTCCCGAAACAAGATTTATAGGATTCCCCACCATACCGCAAGGTTGAGGTTCATCATCATTCAAGACGTCATCGTCGCCGCCCCCCACCTCATCATCCAAGGGAAGAACGATGTCGCACCCCATTCCCCAAACGCTCATCGGAGAACTGGCCAATAGAAAAGCAGATAGCGCGTAAACCCAGAATTGCCTTAAAGCACGAATAGGTTTTTTTATAGTATCGTCCATGTTCAACCTTGCAATACGACTGTAAAAGCTGCGTTAGCAGATCCATTGACCCATTCCAGATTCACAGGCCTTATCGCCAGATTGCCGTGCTGAAAGTCGGAGAAATATTTATCAATCACTGTAACTGCCTGCAATCGGGGAACGGCACTATTCATTGCAGTGTGTGCAATACCACAGCATGCGTTACTGGCCAGCAACCGAGTGCCAAACACATGGCCATCACGCAGTACGAACACATCAAAGCCAGAAGAAAACCGAGAGGCTGTAGAAGCTATAATGCGATCCGAGAGAATAGGAAAGGATACATTTATATCCGCAGAACCATCAGGACGTGTCTTGACCCGGGTAGACACCAGTGGTCGAGACTTCTCTCTTAAATAAGAGTCAGCCTGAAGCACGATAAGGTCGCCACCTTCCACGGGAGAAAATGCCGAGTCAACAACATTAATCTTGAGGTTAACTGTGGGTAATCCATACTCTCCTGTGACCACACCCTGTGGAACCCAGCGTCCAAAGAAATGCTTGATCCGTCCGGACAGAACATCGCCACCTTTATTCAACCTGTATATATCAGGCATACGTTTTTCATCATCTGCCAGTATATTCAAAGGCGCGCACGTACCGGCCAACACAACGCCTTTCAATACATGACGCCTGGAATATACCGCACACGTATCTTCCATCATGATGTCAGCTCCTCTTCGGCATGGGCCTGGATATAGACATCACTGGTCGGGTAGGCACAACACAGCAATACAAATCCTTCGGCTAACTGATCATCATCCAGAAATGAACCATCTGACTGATTGACTGTTCCACTCATGATTTTTCCAACACACGACGAACAAGAACCCGCACGACAAGAATACGGCAGGTCAAGCCGATACTCTTCGGCCTGGTCCAGAATATAAGCATCATCAGAGCAGCGGAAAGTACAACCGTCGATCGTGACATTGTATACCTGTCCTGTTCCCCCGCCGCTGCCTCCTCGAGTACCGGGTGCGGGAGCTGTTACTGGAATACTGGGTAAATTTATAGTGCCGCCTGCCATCGTTCTATCCTTAAGTTAAAACACTAAATAAGCGCTTACATGCATCGCCTTGCTTGAGCAACGGCAAACAAAGCGGTCGCACCCCGTACCGGAGTCGATACAAAATCGACACACCCGAAGGAAGACGTGCGAACAGACCCTTTTTTCAAAAAAATAAGTAAAAACAATTAAATAGATTTAAACAGACGTTTAAAGGCGCCGATTTCAAGAGGCTCGTCACAAGCAGAAGGTTTTTCCTTGGCCGACCCGAGCGAACCGATGACTTTCGACCGACTATTGTTTTCAGAAATATCTTGTATCAATCAGCCGCACCTACTTAATTTCCCCCAAAGCCGTTAGCCTGCTCAGCATCCAGTCCCGACCGCTCTGGCAGGCTTGCTTTACGCGGCTTTCCGGTCTTTTGCACAAGCGAGAATATTCATGAGTACTTCGATCCACGCCCGGCACGGCGCTGTCACCATGACCAGGGGTCTGGTGATGCTGTTTGCGTTCTGCTGCGGCGCTATCGTTGCCAACATCTATTACGCCCAGCCGATCATTGAGCTGATTGCGCCGGACATTGGTCTGTCGAGCACTATGGCCAGCCTGATCGTTTCGTTGACTCAAGTGGGTTATGCGCTGGGGCTGTTCTTTCTGGTGCCGTTGGGGGATCTGCTGGAGAACCGGCGTTTGATGCTCTTGACCACCGGGGTTGCGATTCTCAGCCTGTTGGGCGCGGCGTTTGCCGAGCAGCCCAATCTGTTTCTGGTGGTGTCACTGCTGGTGGGGTTCAGTTCGGTTTCGGTGCAGATGCTGATTCCGCTGGCTGCGCATCTGGCGCCAGAGGAAACGCGCGGGAGGGTCGTCGGTTCGATCATGGGCGGGCTGCTATTGGGAATTCTGCTGGCCCGGCCGGTATCGAGTGTGGTGGCCGATCATTTTGGCTGGCGTGCGGTGTTTGGTTCGGCGGCGGTGTTGATGGCAGGCATCAGTTTGGTACTGGCCACCACCATGCCGAGGCGTGTGCCGGATCATCGGGCGTCGTATGGCCAGCTGTTGTTTTCCCTTTGGGTTCTGCTGCGCCAGCAGCCGGTACTGAGGCAACGGGCGTTTTATCAGGCCTGCATGTTTGCCACTTTCAGCCTGTTCTGGACGGCCGTACCGCTGGATTTGGCGCGTAACCATGGTTTATCCCAAAGCCAGATTGCCTTGTTCGCGCTGATCGGTGCCATTGGTGCGATTGCTGCGCCCATCAGCGGACGCCTTGCGGATGCGGGCCACAGCCGCATCGCCACGCTGGGTGCCTTGTTGTTTGGGGCCTTGAGTTTCCTGCCGGGCCTGATTCCTGCACCCTACAACCTGATCGGCCTTGCCGTGACTGGTGTCGTGCTGGATTTCTGCGTGCAGATGAATATGGTGGTGGGACAACGCGCTGTCTATGCACTGGATGCCGCAAGCCGCAGCCGGCTCAATGCGCTGTACATGGCCAGTATCTTTATCGGCGGAGCGATTGGATCGTCGGTTGCCAGCGTGCTGTTCGATCATGGAGGCTGGGTGTGGATCAGTGTCGTGGGCACTGCCCTGCCCTTGATTGCACTGCTGGTTTTTTTGAGGGATTCGCGGCGGTAGGTTTTTTCGAGAAGGCATTCGCTTCTACAAAAAAACGCAACATCATGAATTAAATGGAATTTCCGTAGGAGCGAATTCATTCGCGAGGCGCCAGAAAATCTATCGCCTTCAATGACGTCTCGCGAATGAATTCACTCCTACCTGTTTGCTAAGCGACAGCGCTAGAACGAATGCTCCAGCCACCGCTTCAAATCTGCGACTTCTTCCTGATTGATGGTATGCCCCATCCCTTTATAGGCATGAAACTCCGGTTTGATGCCTAACCCCTTCAAGGTTTCTTCGGTGCGGGTTGCTCCGCTGAAAGGCAATACCGGGTCTTCGGTGCCATGGGCGGCAAACACGTTGAATGTCTTGAAACGCTCTTCGGGCTTGAGACTGGATTTCAACACTGACAATACCGGGCCGCTCAATGCCGCAATGCCGCCGACCATATCCGGGTCGCGTAGCGCCACTTCGTAGCTCATGACAGAGCCCTGGCTGAAGCCTATCAGTACCACCTTGGCCGGCTGGGTCCGGTATTTCTGGGTGGCCTGTTTGATGAATGCCTTGAGCAAGTCACCGCTGTTTTTCAGGTCTTCGGTCTCGCCATCGTAGTTGCCTGCCTCGATCCGGCGATTGAACCATTTGTAGCCACCGGGCCTTACCTCGATGGGTGCCCGCACGGACAGATAGTTGTAGTCCGGGGACAAAAGATCCCTGAGGCCGAACAGATCCGCTTCATTACTGCCTGAACCGTGAATGAAGATCACCAGTGGTTTGTTCGGCACATCGGTACTGGCCTGAGCCAGGTATTTGAGGGGCAGATCGGTGTGCAACGTATTTTCTGCCTGAACCAGACCCGAGAACGCAAAAAGCAAGACAGCAAAAAACTTAAGCATGTATTCATGACCTCTATGGGGCACTGCCTGAAAGCGGGCAGTGCCGTGAGTGGGCGTCGAGCCTCATGATAGCTGCTTAGTTCTGCATGCTGGTTCGTGAGACTTGTGGTTTGAGCAATTGCATCTGCTGGCGATAGTCATCGGTGACCTGACGCGCCTGACTGCTGCTGGTAATGACACGTGGCGTAATCAGCACGATCAGCTCGGTACGATCCCTGGATTTGCTGGTCGCGCCAAACAGCCAGCGCAAGCCCGGAATACGCCCCAGATACGGTACCGAACTCACGGTTTCGGCATTGTCCTGCTTGATCAGCCCCCCCAACAACACGGTCTGGCCGCTTTGCGCCGCCACTTGAGTCGCCACCGAGCGAGTGGAAATACGCGGGTTACCATTGTCATCGGTGACATTGCCAGCATCGCTGACCTGCTGCTGAATATCCATGTACACCAGACCACCCGGATTGATGCGTGGCACCACATCCAGAATCACACCGGTCTGCACGTATTCGACGCTGCTCAGGGTTGTGTCGGATGTGTTGGTATTGACTGTGGTCTGGCTGATGGGGATGTTGTCGCCCACTTGAATCTGCGCTTGCTGGTTGTTCATGACCACCAGCGACGGAGCCGACAGCACCTGGGTGCGGCCATTGGTTTCCAGTGCGCGCAACGCGACCTGCAGGTTGCTGCTGACAAAGGAGTAAAACAACGAATCCGTCGCGCCCAGCCCTGCACCGCCGGAACCCAGTGCGCCCTGGCTGCCTGCGGTGTCGGCTACCGTGGTGCTTGAGGAATTGCCCGCCAGACGGCCCAGATACCACTGCACGCCCATGTCCAGTTCGCCGGTGAGTTGGACTTCCAGAATCCGGGTTTCGATCTGAACTTGCAGCGGCGGATTGTCGAGGCGTTTGATGGCCGATTCGATTTCCTTCCACTGCGCCGGGCGCGTACGGACCAGCAACTGGTTGCTGCTGCGTTGCGCAGTGATGCGGGTGCCGGAATCCAGGCTCTTGCTGGCGTTAGAGCCCTGAGCCCCCGTGGAGTCACTACCCTGATCTTCCTCTTGAGACTCGCTGTCGTCGGTATTCTGGTTATTCATGCCACCGTTGTTGTTCATGCCACGGTTATTGCCGAACCCGCCGCTGTTGCCCAAGCCGCCGGAGTTGCTGTTGAAACCGGAGCCAGAGCCGAAACCACCACTGGAGTTGGGCGACGACAGCGTGGCCGTGCGCAGCCCGGGCGCAACCTTGGCCGGGGAGTCATCCTTGATGGCGGCAGTGCCGTAGATCTGGCGCAGGTATTTGGCCAGGTCCGTGGCCTTCATGTTGCGCACGTCATAGACGTACATCTGCGGTTCGTTGCCGCCACCTTCGTCGATGGTGTGAATCCACTGGCCGACTTCGTTCAGGTATTCGGGCTGGGATGAAATCGCCACCACCGAATTGGTCCGCTCGATGGGCAAAAAGCGCACCATGCCTGCCAGTGGCATGCCGCTTTTGGGGCCGAATATCTTTTGCAACTCGGGCATCAGTTCGCTGACCGAAGCACGCTGCAAGCCGAAAACACCGACCGACATGCCTTTGAGCCAGTCGACGTCGAAGGTGTCGATGGTGTCCTGATAGTTGGCCAGCTCATCGGGCGTGCCCGCCATGCTCAGGACGTTGCGCGCAGGATCGACCAGCAGGAAGGCGTTTTCACGGGCAAAGGGCTTGAGCAGCTTCTGCATTTCCGTGGCCGAGATGTAGCGCAGCGGGAACAGCCGTGCCGACATGCCCGCTGCGGGTTGCGCCACCGGCATTTCCGGCACCAGCTTGCCCGCCACGGCCTGACTGGACGGCAGGATCACGTAACGGTCGCCCTGGCGAATCATCGCGTTGTCCGTCCAGGACAGCAGCGTTTCCAGAATCGACAACGCTTGCTGCTTGTTCACCGGTTTGGAGGTGGAGAAGCTCACATCGCCCTTCACGCCCTGGGCAATGCTGTAGTTCTCATGCAGCAGGTCACCCATGATGCTGTTGATCACCGCCTGGATAGGCTGATTGGTGAAGTTGAACACGATATCGCCGGTCTCGGCCTGAGCGGCAGGCGAAGCCGCAGGGGTGCGGACAAAGCGCTGATTGCCTTTGATGATCTGCCGTTGCGGTGAAATGGCCGAGGTTTGTGGCTGGGTGTCGACAGGCGCCTGTTCGGTACGAGGATCTACCGGTGGACGTTGTGAACCCGTGCCTTGCAGCGCTTCCTGCAGCATGCCGTTGTCGGGGTCAAGAGTGTCGGGCGCAGTCGCGCAGCCGCCAAGAGCGACGGCAGTGGCCAGACAAAGCAAGGGTGTGCGCAAGGTAGCGATGGCAGGAACTCCTGAAAAGGTACCCATCACGGGGCTGAATCGTTGGTTAAGGTAATTGGTGGCGTGTTCGAGGGCGGCGGCAGACGCGGTGCGGGCAAGCGCAAGGCTTGCGTGCGGCCATCGAGACTGAATGTGGCTTGCATCGGCTCGACACTGTCCAACATCCAGCCATTGGCCAGACGCTGGCCTTGTTTGATTTTCAAGGGCGGACCATCGTTTTGCTTGAGCAGTGCAACCTTCAGGGAACCGTCGATAATGACGCCACTCAGGGTCATGCCCGACAGGCTGGTGGCCTGCATATTGGCCTGCTCCACCTGGCGATCCGGGCTGCGGTCGGGGCTGAACAGTGGGGTTTTCCAGGTATTGGACAAACTTTCCAGAGTCGCTTCGGGAGCGCGCTGAGCCTGTGCCGCATGATTGGCCGGGTTGCGCGGAGCCTCTTCGGGCAGCCAGTCCGGCGAGTGGGCCGCGCCACTGAGCACCAGAGCAACAAGCGCCGCCAGCAGCGTTGCCAGCCCCAGCAACGCCCACTCCAGAGGACGTAATAGAGTCTTCATTGCTCGCCCTCCCCGGCCGATGCCGGTTGCAGGTAGCCACGCACCAGCAGATGCACCACCAGCTTGCCCGCACCACCGTTTGCCGGTGCATTGGCATCACGGCGCATGCTCATTTCATCGACGAACAGAAACGGTCGCTGATATTCCAGCGCATGCAGGATGGCCGTGAGCGGCTCGATGGCGCAGTTCAACGTCAGACTGACCTTGACCTGCCGATAAGGCTCGGCGCTGTCCTGCTCGGGGGTGATCGGCATGCGCTGGGTCAAGGTGCAGCCACCGCCGGTCGTGGCGTGGCTGTTGATCAGGTCGGCAATACGCTGCATCAGATCTGCGGCCACGGCACTGGGATCTTCGCCCGGCAACAGGCTGGTGCTGCTGGCCGGATCATTGCGCGCGTGAGCCAGTTGCTGGCGCAGTGAATCGCCTTGTTGCAGCAAACCGGCATAGCGCTGTTGCTGTTCACGCAGTTGTTCGGTCTGTTCGTTGATCTCGCGCAGCGGGCCGGCGAACCAGCTGTCTATCAACAGCCAGTAGGCCAGATAAAGCACCAGCGCCAGGACGATCAGGGCCGCGCCCCGACGTTCACGGCTTGTCAGTGGACGGCGCATCGGCGTTCTCCTGATGCAGATGGGCACGCAGGGAATACCGATCCTTGCCCGTCCGGGTATCGGGCTGGATCACGCCCTGAAACTGCGCGTTATCCAGGCTGTGACAGTTCTTGGCCCGCGCAATCAGGGCGCTGGCCTTGGCGCTCTGGCCGGAGAATGCGACTTCGGCGTTGTCGCTGATTTCCAGATGTTCGATCCAGGTGTCCGAAGGCAGGCAAGTGGTCAACTCGCTGAGCAGTGCTGACAAAGGCGTTTGAGCCGCCTTGCGACGTATCAGGTAATTGGCCGCACCACGGGTGTTGGTCAGTTGCTGGCGCAACTTCTGGATTTCAGCGACCTGCGTCCTTTGCTCTTGTACGCTGGCCTGCATCTCTTCCAGTAAACGCTGACGATCGTTGAGCCAGAGCAGCATGAGGCCAAGCAACAAGGCACCGCAGGTCCACAACAGCCAGCGTTGTGTTCGATGACCGGAGCGAACCTGATTCGAGCGCAACGGTGTCGGCAGCAGGTCGATGCCCATCCGCTGTTCGGCAGGCCCCACATCCACGGCATCGGGCTGCAAACCCTGCGCAGCGCACTCGGCCAGAATGCTATCCAGACGCTCGCGAAGAATGGCCACCAGCGTGACCTGAATGAAACTGGCGCTGCGGCTTTCCTGCCGAGCGACAAAGTACAGTTGCCCCGCATCGAACGGGGTAAAACGATCCAGTTCGTAACCCACGACAGTCGACAGATTACGGGCCGCCGCCGACGGCAATTGCAGGCTCTGTACCAGCACATCGGCCGGCGACAACAGCAGGATTCGGCGCGCCTCGACAGAAGATTTCGGCAAGGACGATTGCAGCGGCCACGGGTAAAGTTGCTCGACGGTTTCATGCACCAGCCACTGGCGCACACGAACCGGCAGGCAGGCCTTCAACTCCGCCAGCCATAATTGCCAGCCACGCTGGGCCAGACTGCCACGCCACTGCTGGGCAACCCGGTCGCGCAAGGCGAAGACCGGTGCCAGACGTGCTGATAATGAATTCATTCTTGCCAACGCAACACCTTGTAAGGCTGTGCGTTTTCCCCCGCTGGACTCAATAGAATCGTGGTTTGTAAATGGGCGGACGTACCACCCGGTTGTTGTGCCTGACTGTCAATGAACAGAACTTCGCCAGGATCGACCCCGACGGAGCTCTGGTTCGGCAGGTTCAGACTGCGGCGTATCAAAGCCGTTGCAAATGCGGGATCAGGCCGCTCCAGCCCGCTCCATAGCGTGACTTCCGGCACCAGACAGACATACAACGCCTGGTTCATGCCCGGCAGTTGACGAACCTCTTCGATCACCCGCAACGGCGGCTGCCCCGCGTTGCGTTGCGCTTCAAGAAACTGCGCGATACCGCTTGCCTGGTCTTTCGCCGCTCCACAGGCCTGCAGGACCCTGGAAATATCTGCAACGGGCGCACTGTTGAGGTCCAGCTTCCCTTGTTCACTGCGCACGCTGACGAGCAATTGAGTGTCATCGAACTTCAAGGCAACCGGACGTCCATCTGCTATCCATGACTTGCGTTGCGCCGGATCGAGCAAGCCTTGTATCGCCATGTTCATGCCCGCTTCGGCCGCCAGAATCGCCTGGGTGTTCTGCCGCAACCAGAGCGCCTGACGACTTTCAAGCTGCACCCAGCCGGCCAGCCCGCCAAGCAACAGGCTGAGCAAGGCCAGCACCCAGAGCACCACCAATAGCGCAACGCCTTGCTGATGCCGGTAAAAACGCTTCATTGGCCACCCGCCCCGCCGGACAGGTCCAGGCGCAAGGCAACCACTTCACTGACCCAGGCCACCGGCCCGTTCAATTTCACATCGATGCGCACGGCACTGGGCAAACGACTTGGCCACGGCCATTCGGCCAGCCAGCCGGTCGGCTTGCCCTTGGGAGAGAAGCCGCGATAACTGAACGTCAGCCCCTCCACGTTATTTAGCAAGACCTGTGGCTCGCCCCATGGCTGTACGACCGTACCACCCACACCGGTCTTGATCTGCTCAAAAGTCACTTGCAGATCGCGCTGCCCTTCAGACCCGCTCAATTGCAGGGTATGACGCTGAATACCGCCCCCCAGTTCACCAGGCAAGGTCGCAACGAATTGCAACTGGTGAGCCGAGCCCTCGAAAAAACCATTGCTGACGCTGTCGTCATCGGAAGTATCCAGGGGCAATGCCTGACCGATGGAGGTGCGTAAAAACGCCTGTGTCGCCCTCACTTCATCCAGGCTGGCCGTGTAGCGCTCAGCCTTGAGTACCGCACGATTCGCGCCCAGCAATGCACCTGCGATCAGTACCAGCAATATGCCCAACAGACTGAGCACCAGCATGATTTCCAGCAGCGTGAAGCCACGCTGAGCGGATCTCAAAATCCGACTCCAGGTGACGAGCCGCGCAGTTTCAAGGTGCTGAACTGGGCACGACGCTGGTCTTCCTGAAGTGTCAGATCAAGACGAAACAGACGCGCCCGGGTACTTTGTCCCGGCATCTGGCGAATGTTCAAGGTCCAGTCGATGCCCGCCAATACTCCCTGGCGCGTGCTGTTTTCCAGCGGGCCAGCGCTTTCCTGATCCAGAATCGTGCGGGCAGCATGGCTCAGCCGGTCACTGTGCGATACCTGCAACAGTGAACGGGCACTCTGCCCAAAAGCCACCAGCAAAACACTGCTGCACAGCGCCATGACCGTCAGGGCCGCAAGCATTTCCAGCAGCGTGAAACCCGACTGCACGTTTTTCATCAAAGCGCCCGAGCCTGGACACTGCCGGTCAGCCAGCCGATATCGATCCGCCAGCGACGATCACCATTGACCAGCGTAAGGTTACCGCCACTGGAACCGCCATCGGGGTAGAACTCAACCGAAGCCCCCAGATCGGCCGACGTTTGCATGGTCACTTGCAAGTGCTCGGGCCAGTGCTGTACGCGCTTGCCCGGTGCCTTGAATGTCATGCGACGCAAATCGAACACTGTCCGGGCAGGCTGCCCCGTGACAATCGCCCGGACCCGCGTGGCACGTAGCGCTTCAACCATGTCGCCCACTGCACGGCGCTCGCTGGCAGCGTTCAGACCCTGTTGCAAACCAAAACCCACCAGGCCCACGGCGATGCTCATCAACACCAGCACCACCAGCATTTCCATCAGGGTAAAACCTCGGTTCGCGACAGGGGAATTCATGACGCCTCCTTACTCCCAGTTGCCGAGATCGGCGCTATAGCCTTCACCACCGGGCTCGCCATCCTGACCGTAGAAAATCAGATCGAAACTGCCGTGCTGCCCCGGAAAGCGGTAGCCGAAAGCATGGCCGAACGGATCCTTGAGGTCCGACGGCTTGGCGTAAGGGCCGTTCCAGCCCGAGGAGTTGCCGGGTTTTTCCACCAGTTGCTGCAAGGTCTTGGGCGGCGAGCCAACGTCCAGTGCATAGCTTTCGATCTTCATGCCCAGACTGGCCAGTTGCGCCTTGCCCGCGCCGTATTTGCCCTTGTCGACGTTGCCGCCGACCTGACGCACAACGATGGTTGCCACGATGCCCAGCAGAACAATCACGGCAAGCATTTCCAGCAGGGTAAAACCGTCCTGTCGGCGTCCGGGTTTGAAGCGCGTACGGTTAACACTCATCGGGGTGATTCCTCGTTCATGAATTCAGATATTGCTGGTCAGGCTCATCAGCGGCAGCATGATTGCCAGCATGATCACAGCGACCATGCCCGCCATGACCACCGTCAGCGCCGGCACCAGCGCCGCGAGCATGCGATCGATACCGCGCTTGGCTTCGACATCGAAGATATCGGCGACCTTGAGCAGCATGCTGTCCAGCTCGCCCGCCTGCTCGCCGACCTCGATCATCTGCAATGCCAGATCGGGTAACAGCGGTTGTGCGCCAAAGGCACTGGCCAGTGTGCCGCCGCCCTTGACCGACTCTGCGGCCTGCTCCACTTGCGTCTGCAAAGCCCGGTTGGTGCAGACCTGACGGGCGATGACCAGAGCCTGCAACAACGCCACGCCATTGCTGAGCAACGTACCGAGGGTGCGCGTCAGACGTGCAGCTTCGACCCGTTGCAGCAAGGGGCCGATAACCCGGATGCCCAGCAAGCGCCGGTCACGGCGTTCGCGGCGCTGCGGGTCGCGCAGACGCACAGCCATGACCCAGGCCAGGACAATCAGCCCGGCGAACAGCGCCAGACCGTAGTCCCCCAGAAACTGACCAAGGTCGAGAATGACCTCGGTAATCAGCGGGATCGGCACGCCAAGATCCTTGAAGATAGGCACAAACTGCGGCACCACATAGGCCAGCAGCAAGGCCAGGGAACCCAGTACACCGACCACCAGAAACGCCGGATAGATCAGCGCATTGATGACTTCGCCACGCAGCAACTGGCTACGCTCCAGGTAATCGCTCAACTGGCGCAGGGTGCTTTCCAGCGCACCACCGGCCTCTCCGGCACGCACCATGCTGATATACAGCGGCGAGAACTGACTGCCCTCTTCTTCCAGCGCAACAGACAACGGTTTACCGGCCTTGACCTGCTCGCGAATCCGCTCGATCAAGGCTCTGGTCTGCGGTTGGCCAGGCTGTTTGAGCAGAATTCCCAAGGATCGTTCCAGAGGCTGGCCAGCGCCCAGCAGCGTCGCCAGTTGCTGGGTAAAGCTGACCAGTGCCGCGCCACTCAGTTGCCCACGCCCCAATGCACGGCGCAAACCGCCCAGACCGGCACTTTCTATGTGCATCACCATCAAGCCGCGCTTTTGCAAGGCGGCTACGGCTGCCTCCTGATCCTTGGCCTCCAGCGCACCGTTCTGCACGGCACCCGAGGCATCCAGAGCGCGGAACTTGAACAGGCTCATGAGCTTTCACCACGAGTAACGCGCAGCACCTCTTCCAGAGAAGTCACACCTGCAACGGCCTGACGCAAGCCCTCTTCATGCAGGGTTCGCAAACCACCGCGCCGGGCAGCCTCTTCCAGGGTCGCAGCATCGGCATGGCGCATCAGCAGGCTGCGCAACTCTTCATTCATCACCAGCAGTTCGGTGATTGCGCTACGCCCGCGATAACCACCGCCCGGCGCATCGGCACGAGGCCGGTAAAGACGAATCGGGCGTTCATCGGTAAAGCGCTCAAGCCCGTGTTCGGCAATAAGCTCCGGCGGCGCATCGAAGGCCTCCCGGGTGGCCGGGTCCAGGCGTCGGACCAGCCGCTGAGCGAGAATACCGTTGACCGTGGACGCGATCAGATAGCTTTCCACGCCCATGTCCAACAAGCGGGTGATACTCGCCGCCGCACTGTTGGTGTGCAGGGTCGAGAGTACCAGGTGACCGGTCAACGAGGACTGAATGGCAATACGACAGGTTTCCAGGTCGCGCATTTCCCCGATCATGATGACGTCCGGGTCCTGACGCACAATCGAGCGCAGTGCTCCGGCAAAGTCCAGGCCGATGGCGGGCTTGACCTGAATCTGGTTGATGCCTTCGAGCTGATACTCCACCGGGTCTTCAACGGTGATGATCTTGCGCTCGGCGGTGTTGAGCCGTGACAGCGCAGTATAAAGAGTCGTGGTCTTGCCGGAACCGGTCGGGCCAGTCACCAGCAGAATGCCGTGGGGACGCTCCAGCACATCAAGGAAATGCTCAAGACGTTCGCCATCGAAACCCAGGCTGGGGAAATCGAAATCGATGGTCTGGCGATCCAGCAGGCGCATGACCACCGACTCGCCAAAGCTGGTGGGCACGGTGGAAACCCGCAAGTCCAGTTCCTTGCCCTGAATACGCAACATGATCCGCCCGTCCTGGGGCAAACGGCGTTCGGCAATGTCCAGCCGCGCCATGATCTTGACCCGGGAAATCACTGCCGCCGATGAACTGGACGGCGGCGCTTCGGCTTCGTGCAATACGCCATCGATGCGATAACGCACCTTGAGCTGGCTCTCGAAGGGTTCGATATGAATGTCCGAGGCGCGCTGCTCGACTGCACGTTGCAGGATCAGGTTGACCAGACGAATCACCGGCGCTTCGGAGGCCAGGTCCTTGAGGTGTTCGATGTCTTCCAGCGAGCCGCCGTCTTCATCGAGGTTTTCAATCAGCGTGCCCATGGCGGAACGTCCCTGGCCGTAATAGCGCTCGATCAGGGTTTCGACTTCATTGCGCGGCCCGATGGACAACCCGACCGGCACTTTACAGGCATAGGCAATGGCCTGGAACGGATACAAGACTGCGGGGTTGGCTGCCAGCACTTGCAAGCGGTTGTCGCTCCAGCCCACCGGCACCACCTGATAGTGGCGCATGAAGCGTTCGGTCAGCGGTGGCAATGGGTCCAGCAAGGGCGGCGCGGCATCGGCCATCAGCAGTGGAGCCTGCAATAAAGCAGACCAGGCACGCGCCAGCTCGAATTCGGAAACCAGCCCCAGGCGCGTCAACAAAGCCAGCAGCTCGGTGCCTTCGGACTCCTGCTGCAAGCGCTGAGCGCGTTCAAGATCCTGGGTTTTCAGACCGGCATTGCCCATCAGCCAGGCACATACCTGAGCGGCATCGGGAATCAGGAGCTGGGTAGCATCGACGGGATCTGACTGCATTTGGGAGGAAATCTGTACACATCGGAGGGGCATAGACTACAGCACTCCCTCATGACGAGGGAGGCCATGCTCAGAATCGTCTTACGATCAATCAGACTGTTTCTGAGTAGTCGAGCTCTGCGGGCGCCCACCCTTGGCTGTTTCGACTGTCTGTTTCTTCGCCGCCTTGGTGTCCTGAGTCTGGGTCATCACAGTGGAATCGCTCGCTCCGGAAGTCGCATCTGCATCCGTGGCTTCAGCCGCAACTACCGCGCCACTAAGCGCCATACCCAGAACAACACCCGCACCAAAAATCGACAACTTCATAGCAAATACTCCAGACAACTAAATTCAAGGATTAAATAAAACAGGGCCAAGGAATCGAATCAGACCTGGCAACTAAGCAGCTGACCATCAGGTGGCTACCACCCAACAGACACGGCACTGAAAATTCTTAAACCCATCGACCAGTAGGTTTAACAAGAGTTCAAAATTTGTAAAGAAAAAAGTCAAAAACCAACAAAAACACATTTTTGTTTGACTTTTTATTGTCTCTTTCGTCTTAATTGTTGCGATTTGTTAGTTCAAAGCGCCATCAAGTAGTGGCTCTTTGGAATCAAACAAGCAGAAGAACTTAAATAATATTTAATCGATAAAAACATCATAAAACAGCAACACCCGCTTGAAGTTAAAACACTTTGAATCGCGGTGACGGGAAACTGTTGCCCAAAGAAAAGTCATGAAGTAAGCGACCCTGTCGTCGCTTCTCCCTGCATGAATCCTTATTGACCCAGTTGTTGGAGAGACGCATGAACAAACGGAAAATGATCGGCGCCCAGTCGGCCCTGGCCTTGCTGGCATTGGCTGTATCGCAGGTACATGCTACCGACGCCGCTCAGCAGGAAGCTCGTGAAGCCCGCGCCGAAAAGGCCGCGCAAAAGACCCTGGACAAGATGACCCAGGAAGAAAAACTGGCCTATATCGGCGGTACGGGTGGTTGGGATGTCAAACCCCTGACCCAATACGGCATCCCGCAGATTCACGGTGCCGATGGTGGCGTCGGTGTGCGCTACACCAGCGAGGGCAACGATCAGGGCGTGGTCTATCCGTCCGGCCCCAACCTGGCGGCCACCTGGAACCCGCGCCGCGCCATCGATCTGGGCCGCGCCCTGGGTTATGACACGGCCACTGGCGGCTACCAGTTCATTACCGGCCCTGGCGTGACCCTGTACCGCATGCCTTACGGCGGCCGTGCGTTCGAGTACATCTCGGGTGAAGATCCGTTCCTGGGTGCAAGCCTGGCGCCAGGCGTCATCAACGGTATCCAGTCGCGCGGTGTCTGGGCCAACGCCAAGCACTTCGCCGCCAACGATCAGGAAAGCAGCCGCTTCACGCTGAACCAGATCATGAGCGAACGTGTGCTTCGTGAAATGTCGCTGCCAGCCTTCGAGTCCGCCTCCAAGAACGGCAATGTCTCGATGGTGATGTGTGCCTTCCAGAAGATAAACGGTGAATTCGCCTGTGAAAACAAGCACTTGATCACCGATATTCTTAAAAAGGAATGGGGCTACAAAGGCTTCGTGCAGAGCGACTACAACGCTGTCGTCCATGGTCTGAATGCTGCCCAGGCAGGCACCGACCTGGACATGATGGGCTATCAGATGAACAGCACCATCCTCAAGCCTTACCTCAACAGCGGTGAGTTGAGCGCAGCGACCATCGACGAAAAAGTTCGTCGTATCCTCAAGCAGATCTACCTGTACAAGTTCGATAGCAAAGCGCCTTTGACCACCCACAACATGAACAGCGCCACCAGCAACAAGGTCGCCCTGAACGCTGCCCGCGAAGGCATCGTGCTGCTCAAGAACCAGGACAATCTGCTGCCGCTGGACAAGCAGAAGGTCAAGAAAATCGCCGTTGTCGGCAACCTGGCCAAATACGCACCGCCTACCGGTTTCGGCAGCGCCAACGTTCAGGCGACCCGCTACGTCAGCGAGTTGAGCGGCCTGCAACAGATTGCGCCGAATGCCAAGGTCGAGTTCATCGATGGTCTGTCACTGGACCCGGCCGCCGCTCAATGGACCAACACCAATACCGCTGGCGATGACGTGAAAGGCATGAAGGTCGAGTACTTCAGCAATGCCAACTGGTCCGGCGATGCAGCGGTGACCCGCACCGAAACCCATGTCGACCTGGACTGGGCCAACGACACCGACCTGCCGTTCGAGAGCAATACCTCGACCTCCGATCCGTATACCAGCAAGGGCTCGACTGCCGGTTCGCTCAATGGCGACACTTCCTCCACCTCGATTCGCTACAGCGGCAAGATCACCCCGACCCAGAGTGGCGAACAGGTATTCAAGGTGCGCGCCGACGGGGCCATCCGCCTGTACGTCAATGGCAAGAAAATCATCGACAACGGCGATGGCAACCCACTGCCGGACAACAGCATCCCGCCGACCATTCCGGAATACGCCAAGATCAACCTGGAAGCAGGCAAGAGCTATGACGTGAAACTCGAATACTCGCGTCGTGCCGGTTACCTCTCGACCATGGGCGGCCTGGTGGGCGTGCAGATGAGCTGGGCGGCATTGAACGCACCTCAGGATCTGTCCGGTTACGATGCGGTAGTGGTTGCTGTCGGTAACAGCGCCGAATACGAAGGTGAAGGTTTCGACCACAGCTTCGATCTGCCTGAATACCAGAACGAACTGATCCAGAGCATCGCCAGGGTCAACCCCAATACCGTGGTGACCATGTTTGGCGGTACCGGCCTGAAAATGAGCGACTGGATCGATCAGGTTCCGGTGGCGCTGCATGCGTTCTATCCAGGTCAGAACGGTGGTCAGGCACTGGCCGAGATTCTGTTCGGCAAGGTCAACCCGTCAGGCAAGCTGCCGATCAGTATCGAACGCAATATCGAAGACAACCCGGTCTATGCGTCCTTCCCGAAATTCGACAACGAAGGCGCGCTCAAGGAAATGGACTACAAGGATGACCTGCTGCTGGGTTATCGCGGTTACGAGAAGAAAGGCATCAAGCCGCTCTACCCGTTCGGATATGGCCTGTCCTACACCACGTTCGGCTACAGCAACATCAGCGTTACGCCAGGCGTAGCGGTGGGCAATACGCCGATCAAGGTCTCGTTCGACCTGACCAACACCGGCAAGGTCGGTGGTTCGGAAGTGGCTCAGTTGTATGTAGGCCAGCAGAACCCGAAAGTCGAACGCGCCCTCAAAGAGCTTAAAGGCTACAAGAAGGTGTTCCTCCAGCCGGGTGAAAGCAAGCGTGTGACCATCGAGCTCAATGATCGCTCGCTGGCTTACTACGACGTCAAATCCAAGCAGTGGGTGGTCGATGCCGACACCTTCAACCTGTCGCTGGGTGGCTCGTCTCAGGACATCCGCCTGAACGCCAAAGTGGTCAACCCGTTCCGCCAGGAACTGTCGACCACCACCAGCAACCCGCTGCCACGTTCGGCACTGAACTCGGTGAATGTCAGCAAACCAGCGGTGAAGACCGGTGGGGTGTTTGAGCAGGAAACCGAATAACCGTCGCAGGAGCGGATTTATTCGCGAGATGGCATTGAAGACGATGCATTTGCTTTGCATGTATCGGCCTCTCGCGAATGAATTCGCTCCTACCGGGTAAGCCTTATCGCCTGATCGACCTGCGCAATGTAGGCATCGAAACTTTTCACCAGATCGATCTGATCCGGGAAACGCAGCCACTGGATCTGCAACCCGTCCATCATCGCCAGAATCTGCTGGATCAGCGCTGGCAAGTCCACATCGGCGCGAACTTCCCCGCTTTCCACCAACTCCGAGAACTGCGCCAGCAGCCGCTCGTAGATCCGCTGATAACGTGTCTGAAACCAGGCCCAGGCGGGATGGCTTTCCAGCAGACTTTCCGCATTGAGAATCGAGAAGGCCCGGATCACGCCCGGTGCCGTGGCATTGGAACGGTTGATCGCCCGCAGGCTGCCCAGCAGGCCGGTGAGGTTGTTTTCTGCGCGGATTTCGTCGGCGATCTTGCGGCTGACCTCATCGCGCCGGTCCAGCACGCCCATCAACAGGGAAACCTTGTTGGGGAAGTGATGCAGCAGGCCGGCGACGGATATGCCGACAATCCCCGCCACCTGAGCCATGGACGCTCCGGTGTAGCCTTCCAGGGAAAACACCTGCAAGGCCGCATCGAGCAGTTCTTCGCGGCGTTTTTCGCCTTTGGGCGCACGTCGTTGCCGGATGGCTGGCGACCCCGTGTCCTGTGGGTTGTGCCGGGTCATGGCAGGCTCCTTCTTGTTCAGGCGCGTACCCTACTCACTCAGGTCACAGGCCGCAATCCCGTGGCGCCACCGACTATCGTCTACCACCGTTCTCCCAGCCCGAGCAGGCCGAGGATCTGACGACGCAAGTCAACGAGGTAAGGATCGTCACGATGACGTGGATAAGGACGTTCGATGGTCAATTGCGCCTTGATACTGGCTGGCCGGTCACTGAAAACGATCACGCGATTGGCCAGCAGCAACGCCTCTTCGACATCGTGGGTCACCAACAGCGCGGTATAGCCCTGGCGTTGCCAGAGATCGATCAGTTCCTGCTGCATGGCAATTCGGGTTAGAGAATCAAGCTTGCCCAGCGGCTCGTCGAGAATCAGCAACCGTGGCTCATTGACCAGGGCCCGCGCGAGCGCCACCCGTTGCGCCATACCCCCGGACAATTGCCTTGGATAAGCCCGCCCGAACTGACTGAGCCCAACCTTCGCCAACGCCGCATCGACCTTGGACGAATGGGTTTTCAGCAAGCCCTGAGCTTGCAGCCCCAGCGCCACGTTGTCCCATACCCGACGCCAGGGATAAAGGGTCGGGTCCTGAAATACCACGACCCGGGAAGGATCCGGGCCGCCGATGGGGACGCCATCGGCCAGCAAGGCACCGGAATCGGCAGGTTCAAGCCCGGCCACCAATCGCAACAGGGTGGACTTGCCGCACCCGGAAGGCCCGAGCAATGCAACGAATTCGCCAGGGGCGACATCCAGCGAAACCTTGTCCAGCACCGGCAAACGCTGGCCATCCAGCGCAAACCCATGGCTGAGGTTATCGATACGCAACGCAAGCCCGGCTTGCGATGAAGGGTTTGAAGCCTGAGCTGTAGCTACCATTTCATGGTTCCTTGTTGCCAGGCCAGCAGACGGTCACGGATCAGAAACAACGCCGTGATCAGGCCAGAACACGCCAGCGCCATGATCAGCAGCGCAGCATACATATTCGCGTAAGCCGCCCAGCCCTGCGCCCATTGCAGGTACCAGCCGATCCCGGATTTGACGCCCATCATTTCGGCCACCACCAAAGTCGAGAAAGACGCGCCCAGGCCCATGAACAGCCCGACGAACACATGGGGCAAGGCAGCCGGGATCGCCACGTTGAAGATCAGGAAACCCGGTTTGGCACCCAGCGTGCGCGCCACGTCGTAGTAGGCCTTGTCGACACTGGCAACACCCGACCAGGTCAACACAGTCACCGGAAACCAGGTGGCCAGTGCAATCAGGAACACACTGGCGCTCCAACTGGTGGGGAACAGAAAGAAGCACAGTGGCAACAGGGCTGTGGAAGGCACCGGACCCAGAATGCGCAGGACCGGATGCAGCCAGTAGCCAATGCTGCTCGACCAGCCGATGGCGACCCCGGCGATAAAACCTGTCACGGCTCCCAGCGCCACGCCGGTGCCCAGCAACAGAGCCGAATGCAGCAGACTTTCCAGCAGACGCGGCCAGTCTTCGACGTACACATCCAGCAAGGCCTGCGGTGGTGCAAAAAATGGCACAGGCAGCAGACCCAGCTTGGCAGTGAGCACTTCCCAGATACCCAGCAGGACCGGCAATGCAATCAGCCATGGTCCGGCCGCCTGAGCCCGGCGAGCCAATCCTTCAGACCAGCGCCCGGCAATACCGACCAGCAGGACCAACAGTGCAATCACCAGACACAGATTCGCCAAGCCTTCGGTCATCGGCCACTTGCGGGTGGCATTGGGCAGATACAGGGTCAATGCGGCGACAACGATCCAGGCAAAAACAGCCACTGCGCCCAGCTTCCAGAACCCGAAAGCCTGACGGGATTCGTCAGTCGCCAGCGTGGTAGCCTCAACTGAAGACATCGGCGGTAATCTCCTTGGAGAACTCAACGGCATCGGTGCTCTGACGGATCACTTCGACGGTTTTCAGGTCCGTGACGTAGGTCTGGATTTCCTTGGTCAATGCCGCACCGACAGCGTGATGCCCGTGAGTGTGGTCGTGAAGGATCGCCTGAACTTCTTCGACCGAAGTGTTCAAGGCGTGGGCCTGGAACCCCTTGGCGACCACTTCGGGATTTTTCACGGCGTAATCATGAGCTTCAAGAATCGCCTGGGTCAGGGCCGCCACTACGCGCTTGTCCTCACGTACCAGCTTGCCGGTCACACCCACCACGCAGCAGCTCAGGTTGGCATACTCCTCAACCAGGTTGGTGGACAGCTCCCGGGCCTTGCCTGCATTGATCAGGCGATACATGAAAGGGTCGCTGCCGCTGACCGCCTGAACCTCTCCCCGCTCCAGCGCCGTGCCCAGCAGGTCTGCCGGATACAGCCGCCAGTCCACATCCCGCACCGGGTCGACGCCATGTTTCTTGAGCAGCACCGAGAAGAAATTGCGGTCAGGGCTGGCCATGTCGGTCACACCGATGGCCTTGCCCTTGAGGTCCTCCAGCTTGTTGATCGGGCTGTTGGCGGCACTGAGCAGACGCAGACAACCTCCATGAGTGCCAGCCGTCAGCTTGACGTCGAAGCCCTGCTCCAGCGCCTTGAGCCAGCGCAGCGCCATGCCGACACCGGCATCAGCCTTGCCGGTTGCAATGGCTTCGAGCAGCACTTCGGTGGAGTTACCGAAGTTGACCAGTTCCACATCCAGATTGTGCTTCTTGAAGAAACCCTGGCCATGGGCGATGACCACTGGCGCCAGGCAGACCGCGTTGAGGTTGACCGCCAGCTTGAGTGCTCGCGGCTCGGCCAGACGAATGAAGTCTCCAGTGCCGGCAGGCTCGATATCCGGATGACTCAGATGCCCGGCATGCTCGTCCACTGCCCAGCCGGAACGCGGCAACGACAGCAACAAAGGACTGGCCAGAACGGCGCTGGCCCATCCCAGCAAGCGGCGACGGGTTAAAGAATCAAAAGCGGACATGCGGGTCGTTCCTTGAGAATGAAAACGGTGATGGCCTTCACCGAGAGGTTTTAATAACCTTTCTCATGGATCCAGCAATTGGTTAAAACCATATCACCGGACAAAACATTCTATAAATTCATTTAACTTCTATATAAATATGCAAATAGTCTATCAACCGACAAGCACTTGAGCGTGGCGCCGCAGAACCATCGCCAAGCCCCACACCAGCAGACTGATGGCCAACGAAAGCAATACCAGCCCGCGATCCCCCGAAGTTTCACGCACCAGAGCGTAGAACCAGGGTGCGCCCGCCGCACACAGAAAAGCCGGTGCCAGCAGCCTGCCCTGCAGCTGGGTGTAGCGGGCATGGGCAAAAAGCTCGAACGGCAGGCTGGCACGCAGCAAGGTACACAGGCCGTTCATGGCCCCATAGCCAAAGATGAACAGACAGGCCAGCCAGACTCGTCCCTGGCTCATGAGCGCCATGGCAAAGCACAGCGCAAGACCGGCACCCACCCAGACATTCAAACGCAACGCCGACATGGATTGCCCCAGCAGCACCTGCAACAAGCGGGCGCTGGTCTGCCCGATTCCCCACAAGGCCACCAGCCCCAGCGGCACACCGAACCCCGCCAGCATCGCTGGCAAGTGCGCCGACAGACCGGCAGACATGAAGCCGATCAACATCATGCTCAAGGCATAACCAATCTGCGGCAGACAAGGCGTGGCAATGGGCGGCTCGCCGGATTCGACACGCTCTTGTACAAAACCTGTACGGGCGTCCGGCAGCCCGCTCGCCAACAGCCCGCTGAACAGCGCCAGAGCGGCATACACCCCAAACGCACTGCGCCAGCCAAAAACGTCCTGCAAGTAATGCCCCAAGGGCCAGAACACCGCTGAAGCCAGGCCGCCCAGTAAAGTGATCTGCATCATCAGCGGACGGGCCCTGGCAGCCAGCAATCCGGCCAGAACCGCAAACAGCGCATCGTAAAGGGACAAACGCATCCCGACGCCAAGGATGCACCAGGCCATGAAATACAACGTCGGGCTCTGGCACAACGCCAGGCCACAGCACCCCATCGCGTTGAGCAGCGCCCCCGCCTGCATCACCTGCCGAGCGCCCAGACGCTGGATCAGGCGGGCAACCAGCGGAGAAACCAGCCCCATGACCAGCATCGCGACTGATAGTCCGGCAAAGACCCGCTGCCCGCTCCAGCCCAGATCATGGGCAATGGCGTTGCCAAAAGCCCCTGGCAGGTAAAAGGTCACACCCCAATTGATCAACTGTGCAACGCCCAGTCGTAACACCGCATGCCGGGGCAAGCCCGTGCCGTTCACCCGGTTTCACACAACAGGTTCAGGCGTACTGAGCGAACCGTCGCCCAAGGCCCGCTGCATCAACACGGTATCGACCCAGCGTCCGTGCTTGAAGCCCACCGACTCGAAGACGCCTACCCGATGAAACCCCAACCGCTCATGCAGGCGGATCGACGCGGTATTCTCGCTGTTACCGATAACGGCGATCATCTGCCGCCAGCCACCTTGTACGCAGTGCTCGACCAGTTCTGCGAGCAGCGCCTGGCCGATGCCCAGGCCACCCATGCCACTGCGCACATAAACCGAGTCTTCCACAGTAAACCGGTAGCCCGGACGTGGCCGATAAGGCGTGACATAGCCATACCCCACTACTTCACCCAGGCGCTCGGCAACCCGATAAGGCAACCCCTTGGCGAGCACTTCGGCGCGCCGACGCAGCATTTCCTCCAGGCTCGGCGGCTCCAGCTCAAAGCTGGAAATCCCCTCCAGCACATGCTCGGCATAGATCGCCTGGACCATGGGCATATCATCGTCGCGGGCGTCACGCAGGATCAGGGCATCGTTCATCTTGAAGACTCTTTGGCGGGTGCTATTGAATGAGAGCAATGATGCAGCGCGGCAACCCATAAACAAAGCTATGATCATTCATCCTCAGCATAAGTAAAACTTTGCCATGCGCCGACTGAACCTCAACCATCTGCATACCTTCTCGCTGGTTATTGCTCACGGCAGCTTCTCGGCGGCAGCCGAACGCCTGAACCTGACCCAACCGGCGGTCAGCCTGCAAGTGCGGCAACTGGAAGAACATCTGAACCTGCGCCTGATCGAGCGGGTGGGCAAGCGCATCAAACCTACCTCGGCAGGCAGCACCTTGCTGGAACATGCCTCGCGAATCGATGCGGTGGTCGAAGAAGCCATGCTGGAGCTTTCCAGCCATGCCCATGGCATAGCCGGACAAATCGCCATCGGCACCGGGGCAACCGCCTGCATTCACCTGCTGCCGCCCATGCTGCAAAACCTGCGACAACGCTTTCCGGATCTGGACGTGCGAGTCAGCACCGGTAATACCGACGGTATCCTCAAGGCCGTGGAAGAGAACCGCCTTGACCTGGCTCTGGTCACCCTGCCCGCTTCAGGCCGTAGTCTGGAAGTCACACCGCTGCTGGAAGATGAATTCGTGGCGATTTTCGCCAGCCAGCAAGAGCCATTGTCCGAAGCCTTCACACCCCAGGCACTCAGCGATTACCCGCTGGTGGTGTTTGAAGCCGGCAGCAGCACCCGCCTGCTTATTAATGAGTGGTACCTGCAAGCGGGCATCCGCATCAAACCGGTCATGGAGCTGGGCAGCATCGAGGCCATCAAGGAAATGGTCGCGGCGGGTCTGGGTTACAGCATCGTGCCCCGTATGTCGGTGGCGGCAACCCATCATCGGCGCGGGTTGCAGGTTCATTCCCTGACACCGGGGCTGAGCCGTACACTGGGCATCGTGTTGCGTCAGGACAAACCGGTAAGCAAGGCATTGCGCAAGGTGCTGGATACGCTTCGCGGGTAAGCGATTCGTTCCTGCCGCTATCCTGCTTTGGCAGTTGCATATGCTGCCGACCAAGTTGTACGATGACTGCTGACCTCATAGATTCGGCAACCCATAAGGAGCACCGGTCCACATTTATCCGGACCGGCCTCCAACGTCAAAACAACAGGAGATACCGATGCCTAACATTCTCGGCCACAACTTTATCGCTGGCGGCCGCAGCGCCCTTGGTCAGACCCAGCAGAAAAGCCTCGACGCCACGACAGGTGAAGAACTGCCGTACAGCTTCTTCCAGGCCACCGACGGCGAAATCGATGCCGCTGCCCTGGCTGCCAAAGAGGCCTTCCCCGAATTCCGTCAACTGAGCCCGGCCCGTCGCGCCGAGTTTCTTGAAGCCATCGCTGACGAGATCGATCAACTGGGCGATGATTTCGTCGCTATCGTCTGCCAGGAAACCGCTCTGCCTCAAGCGCGTATCCAGGGTGAGCGCGGTCGTACCAGCGGTCAGATGCGTCTGTTCGCCAAGGTCCTGCGTCGTGGCGATTACCTCGGTGCCCGTATCGACCTGCCGCTGCCGGACCGCAAGCCTCTGCCACGTGTGGACCTGCGCCAGTACCGCATCGGTGTAGGCCCGGTCGCAGTGTTCGGCGCCAGCAACTTCCCGCTGGCCTTCTCCACCGCCGGTGGTGATACCGCTGCTGCGCTGGCAGCCGGTTGCCCGGTGGTCTTCAAGGCTCACAGCGGCCACATGGCCACCGCCGATCTGGTGGGCAGTGCAATTATTCGCGCAGCAGAACGCACCCATATGCCAAAAGGTGTGTTCAACATGATCTTCGGCAATGGCGTCGGTGAAGGACTGGTCAAGCACCCGGCCATTCAGGCTGTCGGTTTCACCGGTTCTCTGGGCGGCGGTAATGCGCTGAGCAAGATGGCCGCCGAGCGTCCACAACCGATTCCGGTCTTCGCTGAAATGTCGAGCATCAATCCGGTGGTCCTGCTACCGGAAGCCCTGGCAGCACGCGGCGAAACCGTGGCCAAGGACCTGGCCGCTTCCGTGGTAATGGGTGCCGGCCAGTTCTGCACCAACCCAGGCGTGGTGATCGGTCTGCGCTCTGCGACCTTCTCGGCCTTCCTTGAGCAACTGACCGAGCACATGGGCGGTCAGGCCCCGCAAACCATGCTCAACGCTGGCGGTCTGCGCAGCTACAGCAAAGGTGTCCAGCACTTGCTGGAGCACCCGGGCGTCACTCACCTGGCAGGCAAGCCGCAAGAAGGCAAGCAGGCTCAGGCACAACTGTTCAAGGCTGATGTCAGCCTGCTGCTCAACGGTGACGAACTGTTGCAGGAAGAAGTTTTCGGCCCGACCACGCTGGTGATCGAAGTCGCTGACGATGCCGAACTGAAGAAAGCCCTGCTGGCCTTGCGTGGACAGCTCACTGCGACCCTGATCGGCGAACAGTCAGACCTGAGCAAATACAACTGGCTGCTGCCTTTGCTGGAAGAGAAAGTCGGCCGCATTCTGATCAATGGCTACCCGACTGGCGTCGAAGTCTGCGATGCCATGGTCCACGGCGGTCCTTACCCGGCGACTTCCGATGCACGCGGCACCTCGGTGGGCAGCCTGGCCATCGATCGCTTCCTGCGCCCGATCTGCTATCAGAACCAGGCTGACAGCCTGTTGCCTCCTGCCCTGCAGAACGCTAACCCGCTGGGCCTGAAGCGTCTGGTCAATGGCGAGTGGAGCGACCAGCCTATCGTCTGACCGGCGTCCACAAAAAAGAGCGGCGCGGCCTGAAAGGGCCGCGCCGTTTTTTTTGAAAACCACAACGATAACCTTGTGTCAGCTTGCCGGGACCGGAAACCGGTCCTGGCCAGAATCAGCACCGCATCGACCGTTATAACGGTCGTGCGGTAGAGAACACGGTATGCACCTTTAACCAGTGCATACCCTTTTTTCAACGCTGGCGAATCAGACAGCCTCCGAGACATTGATCCGCACCGGCACGTTCAGCGATTGCCCCAATGGCAGGCCAAACAGCAGAACGTCGGAGCGCTGCTCACCGAAGCGGGCGATGTTGGGCAGGCGAGCCCACAGATGCGCGCCAACCGCTGTAACGATCTTCTGGCTGGGCGTGTTGGCCGCCATGATCCAGGCCACCAGGTTCTCAAGCCCGGCCTGCTGGCCCAGGATGACCGTCGCTTTACAGAGCAACACGCCAATGCCACTGCCGAAATGGTCGCCGCGCACGTAGATGGCCGTTTCCCCGGTTCTGTAGCAGGCCTGGGTTCCCCAACTGAAGCGGTTGATCGACAACCAGCCCAGCACTTCACCACGACGCTCGTAAACGTAGACAGGCAAGCCGTCGCGCTTGTAGAGGTTGACGTAGAACTTCACTTCTTCGTAGGTCATCGGCCGGGTAACCGGCGAGTTGGCACCGCTGCCAGCCGTTTCGTTGAAGATGTTCATCATCGCTTCGAGATCGTCTTCAGTGAACTCGCGAATACCGCGTGGCAGACGTGGCAGCTCGGGTTTAGGGACAAAACTGTTCATTAGTGAATCTCCTTGGAATAAACGCTGGTTTTGAGCTGTCCACGAGCACGGGCCAATCGTGAGCGGATGGTGCCAATCGGGATGTCCAGATGACGCGCGGCATCCTGATAACTGATGTCCGAATCGACCACCAGTTGAATGACGGTGCGCATGTCCACCGAGAGTTCTTCGATAGCTTCAAGGGTACGGCCCAGGGTGCGCTGGAAATCGCTGATCAGGCTTGGGTCATGGCCCTGCTCCAGGTTTTCCAGTTCGGAGTCGGTCAGCTCCATGCACTGAGGCTGGTTGTAAAACGTTTTGAAATGGTTCCTCACCAGATTGGCTGCAATCCCGAACAACCAGGTTTCAGGGCGTGAGGTGCCCAGATACTTGTGTTGATTGCGCCAGGCTTCCAGATACGTCATCTGCATCAGGTCATCGACATCCGCCTGATTGAATACGCGCTTACCGATGAAACCTCTCAGCTTTTTCTCGCTGCTTTTAGCAAGGCCACCCAAGTCCAGTGCGATAACACCGATGACTTTCCCTTCGCGCTGCATGCCTTTGACTTCCACGGTTGTATCTCCATATCCATAAGTAACTTTTGCCGGTAGTGGCCAGATAGGGAGAGCAGCGAATGTACCAACTATTTATTATTTTCAAGTCATTGATTTATAAGGACTTGCACTCTAAAAAGTAGTGGCTTTGTGCCATTTGTTGCATTCTCGACACAAAGCCCGTGCAAGAACTGGCACAGCTTTCAAAGCATCAGATGGCAGGAACCGGTTGCGCTTAAACGCCACTCAGGAAACACATGTTCCGAGGCGATAGCGCAGCCCATGAAAATCAACTCCTTCCAAGATATGCGGCCCGCTGAACTGGAGCCGTTCCCTCGCCCCCCCGTCCAGGAGATGTCGAAGTCCTTCGCTCCCAAGAATCCGTTGCTCGATTCCATGGAAGAAGTGGCGATGAAGTTCAGCGAAAGCGTGGAACGCCACAGCAAGGGGCTGGACGAACGGCATGTTCGTGAATCAGGCAGTTCGCAACGTATAGAACGCATCGAGAAACTGGCCGAGATGTACCGCCTGCTCGATAACAGCGAGCAACCCAGCCTTGAGCAACAGGCCAGGCGAATGCAGATCCAGATGATGCAGCAAGGCAGCTCGATGCCTGACCTGCTGAAAATGGCCGACAACGACCCGGCGCGGGCCGACATTCTGTTGCAACAGGTGGTGCGCATATCCGTTGCCGAAAGCAACGAAGCCGGTCACGACCAGGCTCAGACAATGCTTGAAGAGCTGCGTCTGACACACGGCGACAAGATTCGCGCCGGCTTGAACACCGCCAGCGCCATTGCCCTGTTCAGCAGCGACCCTCAACAGCGCAGCCTGATGCGTCAGCTTTATTACAAGGCAATCGTCGGTCAGCAGCCTCTGGCAACCCTGCTGGAAGCCTTGCTCGAACGCTTCAACGAAGATCAGTTCGCCCGCGGCCTGCGCACCTTGCAACGGGCATTGGCCGATGACATCGCCGCACTGGCCCCTTCACTGCCGGGCGGTGTGCTGCGCTCGATGCTGCGCGGCCTGGGTGCCAGCGGTCAGTTGAACAACCTGCTGAAAACCTGCCTGGCGCTGCTTGAGCGTCTGGCCAAGAAGTCTCCGGGCAGCAGCATGACCGCACTGGGCATGAGCAAGCGGGTATTGCGTTTCTGCGGCAACGGCTTCTTCGCCCGCGACCTGACGCTGCTGGCCGAAGAAACCATTGGTCGCACGCCCAACCTGCAACCACTGTTCTTCAACGGCCTGTACCCGCTGCTGCAAAACCTGCCTCTGCCGTTGTGGAAGGACCTGAAAACCCGTCAGAACGGCCTGCGCCTGTTGCAGGGCCTCATGGATGAATTGTCTCGCCAGGAACGCAAGGCCATGGGCATTGAAGACGCCGGGAGAACCATCCAATGATTCGCATCATCCATGCACTCAACAACCTCGCGCTGGCGGTGATGAGGCGCACGGAAATCGTCGGTGCGATCATGGTCATGGCCATTGTGTTCATGATGATCCTGCCCTTGCCCACCGCGCTGGTGGACGTGCTGATCGCCCTGAACATCTGTATTTCTTCATTGCTTATCGTGTTGGCGATGTACCTGCCGCGCCCGCTGGCGTTCTCGACCTTCCCGGCAGTATTGCTGCTGACCACCATGTTTCGCCTGGCCCTGTCGATTGCCACCACCCGCCTGATTCTGCTGCAACAGGATGCCGGCCATATCGTCGAAGCATTCGGCAGCTTCGTGGTCGGCGGCAACCTGGCCGTGGGTCTGGTGATCTTCCTGATCCTGACCATCGTCAACTTTCTGGTGATCACCAAGGGCTCGGAACGGGTTGCGGAAGTCGCCGCGCGCTTCACCCTGGACGCGATGCCCGGCAAACAGATGTCCATCGACAGCGACCTGCGGGCCAACCTGATCAACGTACGTGAAGCCCGGCACCGCCGCGAGCAACTGTCCAAGGAAAGCCAGTTGTTCGGCGCAATGGATGGCGCGATGAAGTTCGTGAAGGGTGATGCCATCGCCGGTCTGGTGATCGTGTTCATCAACCTGATCGGTGGGTTTTCCATCGGTGTGATGCAACACGGCATGGAAGCCGGTGACGCCATGCACCTGTATTCGGTACTGACCATCGGTGACGGCCTGATCGCACAGATTCCTGCACTGCTGATCTCGCTGACTGCGGGCATGATCATCACCCGCGTTGCCCCGGACAGCCAGACCGCCGACGCCAACATCGGTCACGAAATTGCCGAGCAGCTCACCAGCCAGCCAAAAGCCTGGGTGTTCGCCTCCATCGGCATGATGGGGTTCGGTCTGATTCCGGGCATGCCGACCATGGTGTTTGCGTGCATCAGCCTGCTGTGCCTGTTCAGCGGGCTGATTCAGTTATGGCGGATTCGTCAGAAGGAGCTTTATCAGGATCAGGCCGGTGCCGCCCGCAATGGCGCGCCCGAACTCAATGGCCGCGAGGATATCCGCCGCTTCAACCCGTCGCGGGCTTACCTGTTGCAGTTTCACCCAAGCCATCAGGGTTTGATGGAGCTCGACATGCTGATTCAAGGCATTCGCCAGCGCCGCAACACACTGGTTCATAACTTTGGCCTGACTCTGCCCTCCTTCGATATAGAGTTCACGGAGAATTGCGAAATCGATGAATTCCGCTTCTGCGTTTATGAAGTGCCTTTCATCCGTGCCACCATTTCCCTGACCCAGGTGGCCGTCGATATTCGTGATGTCGAGGAAGACCAGCCCGGCACCCCCGGACGGATTGATCGCGACGAAGCCCAGTGGATCTGGGTCGATGCCAACGATCCGCTGTTCGAGGACGAGGACATCGTCGGCATACGGCCTCATGAACTTGTCCTTGAACGCATGAGCCGCGCCTTCCAGGCCACCGGCCCGCAGTTCATCGGCCTTCAGGAAAGCAAGGCGATCCTCAGTTGGCTGGAATCCGAACAACCGGAGCTGGCTCAGGAGCTGCAACGCACCTTGCCGCTGGCGCGCTTTGCCGCCGTGCTGCAACGCCTCTCCGCCGAACTGGTTTCCCTGCGTTCGGTCAGGCCGATTGCCGAAACCCTGATCGAACAAGGCCAGCATGAACGCGACCTAAATGCCCTGACCGACTATGTGCGCATCGCCCTCAAGGCGCAGATCTGTCATCAACACAGTGAAGAAAACACCCTCCACACCTGGCTGGTGACGCCGGAAACGGAAGTATTGCTGCGCGATGCCCTGCGCCAGACCCAGAACGAATCCTACTTTGCCCTTGAGCCCGAGCTGGGCAGTGCGCTGCTCGAACAGTTGCGCGAAGCCTTCGCCCTGCAATCGAACCCGCCATCGAGCCCCAAGGCCGTCCTGCTGGTTGCACAGGATTTGCGCAGCCCCTTGCACAGCCTGCTGGCAGATGAGTTCAACCACGTACCCGTGCTGTCTTTCGCCGAGTTGTTGTCCACGGTGCAAGTCAAGGTCCTGGGTCGCATCGACCTGGATGAAGCACAAGCCCTGCTAGCCTGACGGAGTCCCTATGGAAACCAAGAAACACTACGAACTACGGGTACTGACCGGCCTGCATCGGGGCGCGGCACTGCCCTTGAACGGCGATCAATGGAGCATCGGCTCATCCAGCGGCGCAGACCTTTCACTGTACGATCCCGGCATCAAGGACAGCCACTGCATGCTGCGGCTGGTGGACAGCACCTGGTCGCTGGCCAGCAGCGAAGGCCCAGTCACCGACAGCGAAGGCCACAAGATAGAAGGCATTACCCAGCTTGAGCCGGGGACGCCGTTTGCCCTCAATGGCGTATGGCTGTCAGTGCTCAGCGCCAACACCGAATGGCCACCTGAAGAAGACGAAGAAAACGAAGAACAGCCTCAAGCGTCTGCCGAAGCCTTTGCAGACGCTCTTGCCGACCCAGAGCCCGAACAGAAGTACGAACCGGAACCTGTGCAGTTGGTCGCCGAGCGCGAAGCTCCGGCACCTAAGGCAGCACCACGCTCACTGCTCGGGCCTTTATTGCTGGCCGGTTCACTGGTGGTGTTTCTGGGCGCGCTGTTCTGGCTGGTCAACCAGCAGGAACCTGCACCGCCAGCGCCGCTGAAACCGTCCAAAGTCGAGCTCAAGGATGCGACCGAGGTAAAGAAAGTCCTCACCAGAATGCTCGAAGAGCGCGAGCTGCAAAAGCGCATCACCATTGCTGAAGAAGAAGGAAAGATTTTCCTGCACGGGCCTTTCGACGAGGACGACCTGTTGCAGTCCACCTCGCGCATGCTGTTGCACTTCGATCGTCAGTACAAAAGCCCGCTGCAAGTGCTCAACGCCCTGCCCGCCGCCACGGCTGAACTGCCTTTCACCATCATTCAGATCAGCAATACACGCCTGGCCAGTGTCCTGACCAGCGATGGCCGGCGCCTGTTCCTGGGCGATGAAGTCGATGGCGTGCGCTTCGTCGATATCAACGAGCATAAAGTGGTATTCGAGGGTGAACGGCGTGTGGAGGTGAGCTGGTGAGCGAATCAGCCCTGAATCCTCTGAACACATGGCGCCAGGAACACAGCGAACGACTGCAACGTTGTGCGCCAGTGGAAGTCATGGGTCGTATCGCCGGTGTCAGCGGCATCCTCTTGCACAGCCATATGCCTCAGGCACGCATCGGCGACTTGTGCGAAATCCGTCGGGCAGATGGCACTGAGGTGATGGCCGAAATCGTGGGCTTCGACCGCAAGCACACCTTGCTCGCGGCACTCGGAGCGCTGGACGGCATCGCCATCGGTGCGCCGGTCCGGCCACTGTTCCAGCCCCACAGTCTGGTGGTGGGTGAATATCTGCTGGGCTCGGTCCTGGATGGTTTCGGACGTTCGTTGAGCGGTGACGGGCCATCGGCCTTTGCGCTTTCCGGCGCGGCGGGAGCCCAGCCCGTCATCCGCGATGCACCACCTGCCACCGAGCGTCCCAGGATCGAAGCGCCGTTGTCCACCGGCCTGCGCGCCATCGACGGGCTCCTGACCCTTGGCGAGGGCCAGCGGGTCGGCCTGTTCGCCGGTGCCGGTTGCGGCAAGACGACATTGCTCGCGGAAATGGCGCGCAACACGCCCTGCGAGGCAATCGTGTTTGGCCTGATCGGTGAGCGCGGACGTGAATTGCGTGAGTTTCTCGACCACGAACTGGACGAAGAACTGCGCTCGCGAACCGTGCTGGTCTGCTCCACTTCGGACCGCAGCAGCATGGAGCGTGCCCGTGCAGCGTTCACTGCCACGACCATCGCCGAAGGTTTTCGACAGCAGGGCAAATCGACCTTGCTGATCATCGACTCCCTCACCCGTTTTGCACGGGCCCAGCGGGAAATCGGCCTGGCCAGTGGCGAGCCGGCCGGTCGCGGCGGGCTTCCGCCCTCGGTCTACAGCCTGCTGCCGCGTCTGGTGGAACGCGCCGGAAGAACCCGGACCGGAGCAATCACAGCCCTGTACTCGGTACTGATCGAACAGGACTCGATGAACGACCCGGTGGCCGACGAAGTTCGCTCCCTGCTGGACGGCCATATCGTGCTCTCTCGGCGCCTGGCAGAGCGCGGCCATTACCCGGCCGTGGACATTCTGACGAGCCTGAGTCGAACGATGAGCAATGTGGTGGGAACCGAACAGGTCAAGGGTGCCACACAGATACGCAGACTGTTGGCTGCTTATCAGCAAGTTGAAATGTTGATCAAGCTGGGTGAGTACCAACAGGGGAACGATCCACTGACCGACTTCGCTGTGCAATCGCGCGATCAGATCATGGATTTTCTGCAGCAATCGCTACGAGACCCGGTGTCGCTGGAAGACACCCTGGACCACCTCATACAGGTAACTGCTGATGTCCCACGATGACCTTGACCTGCTGGATTCGGCCAATGATCCGCAAATGAACAGCCTTGGCCAGACCCTCGATATCCTGGCGCCGATCCGTCGGCACCGTCTGACCCTGGCCGAACAGGCATGGCGACGTCAAAACCAGGTGCTCAACGACTTGCAGACCCGCCTGCATCAAATGACCAGGGACATCGAGTCATTGCATCAGGCCTATCGCCAGTCACGCATCGAGCAACGCGATCGGCATGCGAACCGCCCGTTGCCCTTGAGCGAAATGAATGACTGGCTGGCCCAGGAACGTCAGGCCATCCGGCATATCGAGCGCAGCGAAAAGCATCTGAGCAACCTTCAGCACGAGCACCGCCAGCAGCAAATGTGGACTGATGACAGCCACAAGGAACTGCGCAAACGCCAGCGTGATGTTGAAAAACTCGACTACCTGATGGATCTCGCCCGGGAGGCCTCATGAACACCAAGCCTGTGGCGCACAAGCCCACGCCTCCACGCCCGCAGGAGCCGCCCAAGCCACGCAACAGCACCAGCAACACCGAGAACACCGCCACGCCGGTCAAGCACGAGCGCGGCGAACATGTGCCTCACGAAACTCTGGAAGAAGGCGAACTCTTCGAGCAGATGATGACTGCGTCGAACGACAACGTCTTCTGGCTGGGCAACGATCAGCCACAAGGCCTGAGCGATGGCTGGCGCGATGGCGAAAAGCATGGCAGCAATGCCTCGCTGCCACCGGCACCGGTTGAAGCCTTGTGGGACTCGCTGCTCAACCCGATAGAAGAACACCTGGCCAGCAACGAAATGGAACCGATGGAAGCCATCTTCGAGCTGCCGGAACTGGGCAAGGTGACGGTACAGGTCATCCCGCGCAGCGACGGGCTGGATATTGCCCTGCGCTTTGCCCGTGATGCTGCCTTGCAGCGTTGTCAGGAAAACCGCGAAGCCAGCCGTGAATGGCTCAGCCAACGGCTGGGACGTCGCGTCAGGCTCACTCTCGATCAGGCAGGTCATTGAAATGAATGCACAGGCACTTGCCCTCAGACCCGTCAGCACCACCGAAGCTTCGATCCGACAACGGATAGGCACCGGTCTGAGCCTGCCTTTCCAGCTCAATCGGCAAAAAGGCCAACTGGCCTTGCGCCTGGCGCCCACACCCGGCCAGACCGTCGACGAAGGTCATCTGGAATGTGCGTCCGGGCCTTTGCGGCTGACCAATACCGAAGCCCTGCTGGGCCTGTTATCCAGTTGCCCGGCCCTGTTGCAGCAATCGGACAACAACGAAGACCATCAGTGGTACTGGCAGCTTTACAACCATTACCTGAGCCCCGAGCTGCAACACCTGTTCGGCACATTGCAGCCGCTGGATCAGCCCAATGAACAAGGGCTGGACTGCCTGCTGGAAGCGCGCATCAACGGTTTGCGGGTCTGCTCCAGGCTGAGCGCGCCACCCGCCACCCTGCTCGATCTGCTGGATCGCGGCCAATGGCAGCACACTCATATCGGCCAGACCTGGCCGTGGCCCATCAACACCCCGCTGCTGTTGGGCCATCTGGCCCTGACCTACAAGCAGTTGAAGGGGTTGCGCCCCGGCGATGTGCTGCTGCCCGACCATCCACTGTTTACCCCCGATGGCCACGGAATACTGCAACTGGGCTCCTGCCGCCTGAGCCTGGTCCAGGAGTCCGCCAACGCATTGTGCTTCACCCTTACCGAACTGGAGCAAGACACCATGAATGCCACTATCGACCACTTTGCGGCTTCCGACAGCGATAACCCGATTCTGCTCGACGATATCCATATGCAGGAACACGAAGATTTCGCCGAAAACACGGCTGACGGAAGCGACGATATGGAGCGCTTCAACGATCTGGCGCTGGCCCTGACGCTGCGTGCGGGCAATCTCTCACTGAGCCTGGGTCAGTTGCGTTCGCTGTCGGTCGGCTCCGTGCTGACCTTCAACGGTTGCGCGCCGGGCCATGCCATGCTGTTCCATGGCGAGCGTGCGCTGGCGCATGGCGAGCTGGTGGATGTCGAAGGACGCCTGGGCCTGCAGATCACCCGCATGGAAGCCTTGCGGTGAATCTCCAGGATGCCAACCCACTGACGCTTGCCCTGTTTCTGGGGGCTCTGTCACTGGTGCCATTGCTGATGATCATCTGCACGGCCTTCCTGAAGATCGCCATGGTGCTCTTGATTACCCGTAACGCCATCGGTGTCCAGCAGGCCCCGCCAAACATGGCGTTGTATGGCATTGCCCTGGCGGCCACGCTGTTCATCATGGCGCCGGTGTTCAATGAAATGGGGCAACGGGTCAAGAAACTCCCCGAACGCCTGGATAACTTTGCCGCCATGGAAAGCGCCGGCAAACATGTGATCGAGCCGTTGCGCCTGTTCATGACCCGCAACATCGATCCGGATATTCAGACCCACCTGCTGGAAAACACCCAGCGCATGTGGCCAAAGGAAATGTCGTCCCAGGCCAGCCGCGATGACCTGCTGCTTGTCGTGCCGGCCTTCGTATTGTCCGAGTTGCAGGCCGGTTTTCAGATCGGCTTCCTGATCTACATCCCGTTCATCGTCATCGACCTGATTGTCTCGAACATTCTGCTGGCTCTGGGCATGCAGATGGTTGCGCCGATGACCATTTCGCTGCCGCTGAAAATCCTCCTGTTCGTGCTGGTCGATGGCTGGACCCGCCTGCTCGATGGGCTCTTCTACAGCTACATGTGATCCGCCGAGGCTTTATGGAAACCCTGACGCTTTTCAAGCAGGCCATGTTGCTGGTGGTAGTGCTTTCCGCTCCGGCACTGATCGTGGCGGTGATTGTCGGTGTCATCACCTCGCTGCTGCAGGCCGTGATGCAGTTGCAGGATCAGACCCTGCCGTTCGCCATCAAGCTGGTTGCCGTAGGCGTGGCACTGGCGCTGACCGGACGCTGGATCGGTATCGAACTCATGCAACTGGCTTACCTGTCTTTCAACATGATCGGTCAGACGAGGCCTTGAGATGTTCGAGCTCCCGTTCAAGGAAGTCAGCGAATCGATCATTGCCCTCACAGTGGGCATGGCGCGGCTGTATCCGTGCCTGTTCCTGATTCCGGCGTTCGCATTCACCGAACTCAAAGGCATGCTGCGCCACACCATCGTCCTGGCCCTGGCGCTGTTCCCCATGCCCGCCATTCGCGAATCCCTCGCGGGCCAGAGCCTCGATTGGCTGGACCTGACGTCGCTGCTGCTCAAGGAAAGCATTATCGGCCTGCTGCTGGGCCTGTTGCTGGCCATGCCCTTCTGGCTGTTCGAGTCCATCGGCTGCCTGTTCGACAACCAGCGTGGTGCGCTGGTGGGCGGCCAGATCAACCCGGCACTGGGCGACAACACTTCGGAACTGGGCCATATGCTCAAGCAGGTCATGATCCTGCTGATGATCCTGGGTGGCGGTTACGCCAGCCTGACCCAGATCATGTGGGACAGTTATCTGGTATGGCCTGCCACCCAATGGGTACCTGTCACCGGCCCCGAAGGATTCGAGGTCTATCTCAAGCTGGTCGCCAGCACGTTCCGCTTCATGGTGCTGTACGCCGCACCGCTGGTAGGCCTGTTGCTGCTGATCGAATTCGGCATGGCGATTCTCAGCCTTTACAGCCCGCAACTACAGGTTTCAACCCTGGCGATGCCCGCCAAGAGCCTCGTAGGCCTGGGCTTCCTGGTGCTGTACATGCCCATGCTCACCTGGCTGGGCGAAGGCCGTCTGGATGAGCTGAAAGATTTGACGCACTTGCTACCGCTGATGTTGCAGATCCCCTGACCGCCCTCTGCCGGAAGCCGGACCATGAGCGAAAAAACAGAAGAACCCACGCAGAAAAAGCTCGACGACGCACGCAAGAAAGGTCAGGTCGGGCAAAGCCAGGATATTCCCAAACTGTTCATTTTCGCGGCCCTGATCGAGATGATCCTGGCCATGGTGGATTCCGGCATGGAACGCCTGAAAGAGCTGATCATGCTGCCCATGATGGAGCTGGATCGGCCCTTCGGCGCCGCCCTTGGAGAGGTGATGACCAAGGCAGGCCTGGAGTTGCTGCTGTTCATGCTCCCGGTCCTGGGTGTTGCCGCAGTCATGCGCCTGGCCGGCGGCTGGGTCCAGTTCGGCCCGCTGTTCGCCACCGAAGCCCTGAAGCTGGACTTCGAGCGCCTGAACCCCATCAACCAGTTCCAGCAGATGTTCTCTTCACGGCAGTTGTTCAACCTGTTCAACAGCCTGTGCAAGGCCGTGATGATCACCCTCGTGCTGTATTGGCTCCTGCCGCCGTCACTGGGCGACCTGATCGGCCTTGCCCAGACGGATCTGGACAGCTACTGGAAAGCACTGGTCGATCTGTTCAGACGCCTGTCACGCATCTGCCTGGGTCTGCTGCTGGTGCTGGCCATCGTGGACTTCGCCCTGCAGAAGTACTTCTTCATCAAGGGCCAGCGCATGAGCCATGAAGATATCCGCAAGGAGTACAAGGAGTCCGAAGGCGACCCGCACATGAAGTCGCACCGCAAGTCACTGGCACACGAAATCTCTCAACAGCCTGCCTCCGCCGCGCCTGCCAGGGCACCGGTCGAAGACGCCGACATGCTGCTGGTCAACCCGACCCACTTTGCCGTGGCCCTCTTCTATCGCCCGGAGCAAACCCCGTTGCCGCGCATTATCTGCAAGGGCCGCGACGCCGATGCCCGCGAACTCATCGAGCGCGCCCGCAAGGCCGGTGTGCCGGTGGTGCGCTTCGTCTGGCTGGCACGAACCCTGTATCGTGAAAACGTAGGCCAGTTCATTCCACGCGCCACTTTGCAGGCTGTGGCGCAGGTTTATCGACTGTTGCGTGAAATTGATGAACAGGCAAAGGGGGACGTGATCGAAATGCCGCATTATTAAGTTTTGGCAAACACACTCAAACGCGCCCGGAAATTTCCTTATAAATCAGCGTCATTACCAAACCACCAAAAAGGCTTAATACGAAAGGCATAACTCACGTAATCTTTTTTATGATTTTTCGATCTATATGCCGTGTTGCCATGCTCAAAGCGCTGATATAGATTCAGCCCCGTACTCAGTCAGCAGGACACACTGACGCAGTTGCTTCAACACGGATTATGTTGAGGCTTGAATAAGGCAATCACGGAAGATTCGTATCATGAATACTTATCATAAAAACAACTGCCGTTCTTCGTTCAAAGCAACACATGAACAATTCGCAAGAATGTTCACCCTCCCCGATATCAGCCGGAACAACGTGATTTCGTTGCGTCCCCGGCTCTTGAACATCCTCAAGATCCGCTCTCAAGGCCTGAAAAACCAAGCGTCCAGCGAGCCTGCGCAACAGCGGCCGCACATAAGCGATGGTCACTTTCACTCTTAGAGTACTTCAATGTTCCAGGGCATTCGCCCTGCACTAACGACTTGAATGAACACTGAACTCATTCGGTTTGTCCGCAAGACAATCCGTTACGGAATTCGTGTACGCGCTTGTCCGCAATTCCAATGAACACATTAATTTTTCCAAGACGGAGATGATTATGACTGGACTCAAAGTTGGTATCGTTGGTCTCGGCGCACAGATGAAAGAGAATCTGTTGCCCACACTTTTACAAATGCCGGACATTCGTATCGTGGCGGTCTGCGACAGCGACCGAACCCGTGCAGAAGAAATCAATCGTTTCGTATCCAACGTGATGATCACTGATAACTTCGACGAGATGCTTGCCTGCCCCGGGCTCGATGCAGTCGTCATGGCCTGCCCACCTCAGGCGCATCGTGATCTTGCCTTCAAGGCCATGGCCAGGGGCGTGCATGTCTTTGTCGAGAAGCCACCTTGCTTCACCCTCGACGAACTGGAAGCACTGATCGCTGCCAGCCACGATGCCAAAGTGGTTACCGGCGTCGGCATGAACTTCAAGTTCGCCAAGCCCATGCAGCAGTTGCGTCAGATGACCAGCACTGAACAGTTCGGCAAGATCGTGCATGTTCAGCTCAACCACTATGCAAGCAAACCCACGTCGCCGCTTTGGGGCCTGGATTCGACACTGCGTTCCTTCCTGCTGGCCCAGGCCATTCACACCATCGACCTGGGCGTGACCTTCGGTGGCGGCGAACTGCGTGATATCGAGTCCCGGGTGCAGCGTCACGGCGACTCATTGCTGGTCAGCCTTGAGCTGCAATTCAGCACAGGTGCCAGCGTCAGCCTGCTCAGCGGCACCCTGTTCCCCTACTTTGAATTCGACATGAAGATTGTCAGCTCGAACTCGATGATGGTGGAACTCAACAACCTGTGGAACATCACCATGCACGAACCGGAGCACGGCACCAGTGCCACCGGTACGGCCAAACGCTGGCGTGGGGCGTGGCAGCCAGGGCCACTGGATTCCGGCTATGAGCGCAGCGGTTATTTCGGCGAGCTGGAAAAGTTCTTCCACGCCGTACGTACCAACACAGCCTATGAGGCGAGCTTCGAGAGCCTGCTCCCGACTTACAGGGTAATCGAGAGCATCTGCTACGCAGCCGAACCAAACCTTGCCCTTAGCGCTTGAGCCCACCCATAGCCTGTTACGGAATCCATGAACATGTCAGCCAATCTTTCCAGTACCGCCACTGCACACAAGCCTGTTTCAGATAAATATCGCCCGGTGTATGCCGACGACCTGCTGACCATGAAGTTGACCCTGGAGCGCCCGCTGTCGGGCACCAGCGATGTGGTCGGCGAATACGAAAGCAAGCTCGCCGAGTGGTTCGAGGCGCAGCACGCCATTGCCGTTTCGTCAGGCGGCGCGGCGCTCAGCGTGGCCATTTACGCATCAGGCGTAGGCCCGGGCGATGACGTCCTGCTGACACCGAGCTGCCCGCTGTGCACCATCTACCCGATCATTGCCGCCGGGGCCAACCCCATCTTCGTCGATACCCGCGCCCACGGCTTCGGCGCAGATCCAGCCTCGATCAAGGCCCGCATCACACCGAACACCAAGGCCATCATCGACATTCCGATGTGGGGTTATCCGACGGAAGTCGACGAACTGCGCCTGCTGACCCATGAACTGGGCATCAAGCTGATTCTGGACCTGGCTCACTCCCACGGCACGACCCTGCAAGGGCGCCCGTTGTCGCAGTTCGGTGACCTGTCCTGTTTCAGCACCCATGAGCGCAAACCACTGGCCACCGGAGAAGGCGGTTTCATCCTCACCGATGACGATGCACTGGCCCAGCGCTGCCGTGACTACAGCCGCTTCGGCAACCTCAATGGCAAGGACTTCGGCCTCAACTACAAGCTTGCTGCACTGCCGGCCGCCCTGGGCGGTAGCCGTCTGGCGTCATTGGCCGGTCAAATCGAGAAACGCCGTGCGAACACGGCCTACTTCCTCAGCAAGCTGGATCACAGCAAGGTCCGCGAGAAGAAGATCATCGATGGCGGTCTGCCGAACTATTACTTCCTCAATCTTGAACTGCACTTTGCCGACAACCGTGCTTTTATCGATTATCTCGATGACGCGGGTATCCCTTCCGACATCAAGCGCTATGGTTGCAAGGCGCTCTATGAATTCCCGGCACTCGCCCAATACCGTAACGAATGTCCAAACGCTGAGGCCTTGCTGGCGGGCATGACGACAATTCCGGTTCATCCGGACATTACCCAGACGGAACTGGACTACATGGCAGATCGCATCAATCAGTACGGTGCCGCGTAAATGACGGCCCCACTCGATCGCTCACAACTGGATCGGCATTTCACCGCGTCCGGGTTCGTCTTGAACCCGGACCGGAAGATGCTGCTGTTGCATCACCGCAAGCTCGGTGTCTGGCTGTATCCCGGTGGCCATATCGAACAGGGAGAAACCCCCGACGTCGCAGTACTGAGGGAAATTTTCGAGGAGACGGGGATACACGCCCAACTGCTCGGCGAGCGCGACGAAGAACTCGCCGATGTCGAAACCGATGTTACCGTGCTGCATCAACCGTATCGGGTACTGTGCGAATACATCGACGACAAGAGCGGGCCGCACTATCACCTTGACCTGATCTATGTCACGGCAACTCCTCTGCTCGCCTGCCCGGACGACAGAGAGGTCGAACACGCGCGCTTCTTCAGCCATAAGGAAACGGCTGAGTTGAAGATGTTTCCCAACTTCCGGCGAATGGTAGACCGAGTCTTCGCAGACGATGCGCTGTGGGATCTGGTGGGGATAAAGGTGTCGTCATGAGCCTGCGAACCATTACCCAGAAAGGCACTCTGCACTCGGCTGACGACCTGCACGAACTGGAGCGGGCCCTGCACTCGGGCCTGACCGGCACCTCGCCGATTGTCGAAGAGTACGAAGCAGCGCTTTCTGCGCTGTACGGCATCAAGCATGTGATTGCCGTGTCGTCAGGTGCCGCTTCGGTGACGGCGGCGCTGTCTGGCGTCGACTTCAAGCCAGGCGATGAAGTCATCGTCGCCCCGACCGGACCGATCTGTACGGTACTGCCGATTCTATCCATGGGGCTTGTGCCGGTGTTCTGCGATGTCGCGCCGGACAGTTTCGGTCTTGACCCGCAGGACCTGCGGCGCTGTGTCAGCCCTCGGACCTGTGCAGTCATCGAAGTGCCGATGTGGGGTTATCCGATCAACTCTGACGCGACCTGGGCATTTGCGCAGGAAGCCGGGATCGCGCTGATTCAGGACCTGGCCCACGCCCACATGACCCGTCTGGACGGAACATGGCTGGCGCGCCATGGCGACATCAGTTGCTTCAGCACCCATGACTGCAAGTTCATCTCGACCGGCGAAGGTGGCTTCGTGATGACCGATGACGATGAGCGGGCACGGCGGATTCGCGCCTACACCCGCTTCGGCAATCTGACCGGCGAGTCTCTGGGCATCAACCTGAAACTGGGCGGTCTGCAAGCTGCCGTTGGCCTGGCCAGGTCACGTCAGCTCGGTGTGCATCTGGAACAACGTCTGGACAACCGCGAGCGGCTTCTGGGCCTGCTCGACAACCCGGCGTTTCGCGAACTGCCTGTGGTCCCCGGTGGCGTCGTGAACGGTTATTCGCTGTTACTGCAATCGGTGGGGCATGACGGTCGCCAGTTGGTGCATTACCAGCAACGGCACGGCATCGAGTCGGATATCGGCAAGTACGACAACCAGCCGCTGTATCAACTGCCGTTACTGACCCGCTATCACCGCGATTGCCCCAACGCCGCCAGGTTGCTGCGCTCACTGACGACGGTGCCCTTGCATCCGGGTCTGCTGGACGACGACCTGCACTACATCGCCAAGGTGCTCAATGACTACTCTCCCAACTGAATCGGGCCTGCGCTCGGGCCATGCGGTGGTGATCGGCGGCAGCGTGACCGGCTGCCTGACCGCTGCGGTGCTGGCGAAACGCTTCGAGCGTGTCACCGTGATCGAGAAAAGTGATTTCTACGACGAAACCGGTCCGCGCCAGAGCCTTCCCCAGGAACATCACGTGCATCTGTTGCTGTTGCGCGGCAAGCAGATCATCGAGCGAATTTTCCCGGGCCTGCTGAGTGCCCTTGAGCAAGACGGTGCCCAGGTGGCGGACCTTGGGCACGATGTAAAGTGGTATCAGGGCGGCCGCTGGAAAAACCGTTACCGCAGCGGCATTCATGCTCACTATTGCAGCCGCAGGCTCATCGATAACCAGCTTCGCCGTTGCCTGACGACTGTGCCGCAGGTGGATATTCTTTCCGGCACGCGAGTGACGGGCATCGAGTTTGCCGGTATCGAAGACCGACGTCATGTAAGCGGCGTGACCATCGACAACGGTTCGGGTGCGCAACATTTGCCCTGCGATCTGCTGGTGGACGCCAGCGGCCGGGGCACGCATATGCCCTCCTGGCTGAAAGAGGCCGGTTTCGGCACGGTGCAAAACAGCGTGGTCAAGACCGAGCTGGGTTATGCATCGCGCATCTACAAGCGGCTCCCCGCGTTCGCCGAACAATGGCAAGTGTTGCTGGTGCTGCCAACGGCCCCGGCACAACGCTCGATGGGCGTGATCAGCCCCATCGAGGGTGATCGCTGGATGGTGACCACCGGTGGCTGGTTCGGCCATTTTCCCGGCAAGGACCCGGATGATTTTCTGCAAGCCCTGGCCGACCTGCCGGTGCCGGATATCCATGAAGTCATTCGCGAAGCCGAACCGCTGTCGGAAGTCTTCACGTTCAAGATGCCCGGCAGCCGTCGCACTCACTACGACCGCCTTGAACACTGGCCGGAAGGTTTGCTGGTCGTGGGTGATGCCCTGAGCAGCATGAACCCGCTGTACAGTCAGGGCATGACCATTGGCGCACTGGAAGCCGACTGCATCGACAACCGCCTTGACGCGCTGCTGGATCGCTCGCTCAGTTGCCATCAGTTGCAGGGTTTGCTGTGTGGCGTGGTCGATGGTGCATGGAACATGGCCACGACCGAGGATTTCCGCTTCCCGGAAACCTCCGGTGAACGCACCTGGCGCACCCGCTTTGACCATTGGTACGGCGCCGGGCTTGGCAAGCTCTCGGCGAGCAATCGCCGGGCGCTGGAGACACAAATCGGTGTGACCAATCTGGTGGTAGATCCCAGCCGACTCTACTCGCCGGCGATTGTGTCGCGCATCGCACTCAATGCCCTATTTCCCAGGAACACCCGACAATGATCGACGATCCCCTGCATTTTTCCGGCATCGAACATGTGGTGTTCGACTGGAACGGTACCCTGATCGACGATATCGATCTGGCTGTCTTCGCCGTGAATCGCTGCGGCGAGCATTTCGATGTCCCGCCCATTACCGCTGACCTGTATCGGGCCAGGTTCGACTTCCCGATTGCCGGCTTCTACGCGGCGCTCGGCTTCGATCTGGACCGCGTGCCCTTCTCCACCATCGTCCAGCGTTACCTGGAGCACTTCGACGCAAATGTCGCGCACTGCCCGTTGCACTCGGGTGTGATCGAGTTTCTCGACGCCGCAAAACGTGCCGGTATCGGCGTCTCGATTCTCTCGGCGTCGCATTGCGATGTGCTGGTTCAGACCCTTGAAGCCAAGGGTCTGCATGACTATTTCGAGCATGTCGTGGGGCTGAGCCATAACCAGGCTACCAGCAAGACAGCCGAGGCCGTGGTGTTGCAGAAAACCCTGGGCACACCTGCCTCACGAACCCTGTTCGTCGGCGATACGCTGCACGACTTCGAGGTGGCGGGTGCTGTGGGCTGGTCGCCGGTACTGGTTTCGACCGGCCATCAGAACAGCGAACGCCTGCGCGCCAGCGGTGCGCCACTGTTCAGCAGCCTGGACGAACTGCTGCAACGCTTTGCACCCGCTCGCGCACGGTGCGCCGAAACCGGGAGTGCCTGACCATGACCACCTCGCACACGGTTCTGATCGGCCTGATTGCCATGACATTGGCATTACGCGCGATGGTCACCTTTTATTACCGCGACCATCAGCGCATTCTGAGGCTGTTAAGGCTGGAGCCACGGATTCCCGGCCGCAAGGAGCACTACTACCGGCCACTGGATGAATGGTTCGCGCCGCTGCCCTTCATCTGGACATGGCTGGATATCGTAGCCGCCGTTGTACTGGCATCGATCTACTCGACACCGTTGATGTGGTTGCTGGTGGTGCTCTGGAGTGGCGGACGCCTGCGCGCCCTGCAGGAGTTCGGACACAACGCCGTGCATTTCGCGTTATGCCCCAACCATGAATGGCAGTGGTGGCTGAGTAACGTTTTCTATCAGTTTCCGGCGTTCAAACGCGACATGCGCAGCCGCCACCAGACCCACACGCTGGAACACCATCGCAACCCCAATCACCCCAGCAGGGACCCGAACCGTGCGAGGGTGCATGCCGGTGGCTATGTGGCAGGTATTTCCTCCACCAGCTTCTACGCGCTGCTGCTCTACCCGCTGACGCCGCGTGGCGCCTGGGTCAACCTGACGACCATGGCACGCAGCAGCCTGCTGAACCACTCGCGCCTGACGACGGTGGTCCGGGTGCTGTGCCTGATAGCCGTCGCTGCCCTGCTCTATTGGGCTGGCGGCTGGAAAGGCGTGCTGTTTGGCTGGCTGGTCCCGCTGCTGACGTCGTACCCGGTCTTTGCCTGGGTATCGCTGCTCACCGAGCACCGCTGGTTTGTCGAAGGGACGTCCAGAGATCGACGCGACCTCGAATACCTGGCAGGCCGCCCCACCGATTACTTCGGTATCAGCGGATGGCTGATTCGCGTGTTCATCGCCCCGACATCCGACGCCTACCATCTGGCGCACTCGCTGTACCCCGGCGTTCGCTGGAACTACCTGCCAGCCATCGACCGGCATCTGAAGATTCATGAACCACGCTACAGCAACAACGCCAGTGAAGGCCTGTTGCTCAAGCGCGGCAGCGCACCCACTGCGCTTTCCGAACTGTATGAGCGTCTGGTGACCACCGGACAACCAGAAACCACCCTGAAGACGAGAGGCAGCGTGTGAATAATTCATCGGCACACCAACAGGTTCAACGTATCGGCATCATTGGCGGCAGTGGTCTTCAGCAACTGCCCGGCTTGAAGGATATCCAGTTGGTCGAATGCGAGACTGCGTTCGGCAAACCTTCATCGCCCGTCACACTGGGCACGCTCAACAATGTGCCGGTGGCCTTCGTGCAGCGCCATGGCATCGGACACACCATCCCGCCTTCCTTCATCAATGTGCGGGCCAATATCGCTGCGCTGCGCAGTGTCGGCTGTACCCAACTGTTATCGGTCAGTGCCGTGGGCAGCCTGACCCACGATGCACCGCCGGGCAGCTTCGTGCTGATCGATCAATTCATCGATCGTACGATCCAGCGTGAAAAGACCTTCTTCGGGCCGGGCCTGGTCGGTCATGTACCCTTTGGCGACCCCGTGTGCGGGCGCATGCGCTCGGTGCTGGCAAGCGCCGCAGAAACCGCTGACGTGCAGGCCCGCAATGGCGGCACCTATGTGGTCATGGAAGGGCCACAGTTTTCGACCCGCGCCGAATCCCACCTCTATCGTGAGTGGGGCGGCACCGTGATCGGCATGACCGCCATGCCTGAAGCCAAGCTCGCACGTGAAGCGGAGCTTTGCTACGCGATGATTGCCATCCCCACCGACTTCGATTGCTGGCACGAGTCCCACGAGGACGTGAACGCCACCCTGGTTGCCCAGCGCATGGCCGACACCTTTACCCTGACCCGCCGTCTGGTCACTGAAGCCGTCACCCGGCTGGGTGAGCATCAGGGCGCCTGTTCATCCGGGTGCGACCATGCGCTGGATACTGCCGTGATGACTGCACCTGAGCATCGTGATCCGGAAATGGTCGCACGGCTGCTGACGGTGGCGCCCAACGCTACTCATCTGGGAGCCGAACAGTGAAAAAAGCCATCGCCACCAAGGACCGGGTGCGTATCAAGCAGGTCGAAGTGCTGTCGGACAACTGGTACGTCCTGCGCAAGACCACGTACGACTTTCAGAGCAATAACGGCACCTGGAGCACCCTGACCCGTGAAACCTATGACCGGGGCAACGGCGCTACCATCCTGCTCTACAGCAAGCTGAAACAGACCGTGGTCCTGACCCGGCAATTCCGTTTTCCTGCCTTCGTCAACGAACACGATGGCATGCTCATCGAGACCTGTGCCGGGCTGCTGGACCGGGACGACCCACAGACCTGCATCCGCAAGGAAACCGAGGAAGAAACCGGTTATCGCATTCAGGAAGTGCGCAAGGTGTTTGAGGCCTTCATGAGTCCCGGATCAGTGACCGAGCGTTTGTACTTTTTTGTCGGGGAATATTTCGACGAAGACAAACTGAGCGCAGGGGGTGGTCTTGAGGACGAAGGCGAAGACATCGAAGTCCTCGAAGTGCCTCTGGATGAAGCGCTGTCGATGATCGATACCGGCGCGATCTGCGACGGCAAGACCATCATGCTCCTGCAATACGCCAAACTGCATCGACTGCTGGATTGAGGCCGGGCATGAATGAACTTATCGCTATCAGCTCGATGGAAAACGCCGAGCTTGCCGAGTTCGTGGCAGGTATCAGCGAGCATATCGGCGTGCCCGTGAGCCTTTCACGCTGGTCCACGTCAGAGTTGATCGAGCGGGTGATCGACGGCACGGCGGGTGACTGGGATCTGCTTCTGGGAACCGCTGCCACCGCCCTTCTCGATCCCGCCCTGGCTTCACAGTTGCGGGTTCTTGACGGCCTGGATGGCTCGACATTGCCTCCCGAGGCGATTGCAGCCGACCGGCGCTGGTTCAGCCCGTCAGGCTTCGTGCCCGCCTTTTGCTACGACCCGCAAGTGCTTGCTGCAAAGGGTTTGACGCCTCCACGCTCCTGGGAAGAGCTTTGCGCACCGGCGTGGTCGCAACGCATTGCCCTGCCAGACCCGGGGCGTTCGGGCGCAGGCTATCTGCACCTGAGCGCACTGCTGGAACATTACAGCGGCGGGGCCTGGGACATGCTGGCTGAAGTTGCACAGCTACGACCTTCGATCAGCGGGTCTTCGACTGCGCCGATAGAAGCCGTGCTTGAAGGCCGGGCATTCGTCGGGGTGACAGTGTCCACGGCGGCCACTCGCGCAGTGGCGCAGCATCCTTCATTGCACTGGTGCGTCCCCGCTGATGCACGGCGTTACGAGTTTGAAGTGTTCGGCTGCCGTGCCGGCTCGCAACGGGCAACGCAGGCGCTGCAAGCACTTGGCTGGATGCTCTCGCCGCAGGCCGCTGCAATCAGCAGAGGCTATGGCAAGGTCGTGGTCGGCGGCGTGTCGAGCGATACGCTGGCAGCAGTCGAGCTGAAAGCGCTGGATGCCATCGAGGCCAGCAACGCCAAGGTCGCTCGTTGCGCACGCTGGCATTCACTGTTCGACACAAAGGCTGGCCTATGACCGACATGGCTCACACGCAAAGACGGCCATGGTCGATTTACCTGATGTTCGGCCTGTTCGGCGCTCAGCAAGGCATGCTCGGCCCTTTGATGCCGTTTCTGCGTGCCGAATTCGATCTGGACCTGCGCTGGACCGGTCTGCATTTTGCGGCCTATGCATTGGGGCTGGTGCTGATCGGCATTCCGTATCGCTGGCTGGAACGCCGGGCATTGCCAATCGGCACGGGGCGTATCGCAATAGGTTCGATTGTGCTGGCGAGCGGACTGTTTGCCATCGCGGGCGGCTTGCCCATGACCCTGCCGGGCAGCGTCCTCATGGGGTTGTCCGGGGGGCTGGTCATGGCCGTCGGGCAGGCCATGCTCGGCAAACGCTATCGTCAGCAGGCTGCCGCAAAACTGGTGGAAGCGCACATTGTCGCTGGGCTCTGCGTGCTGGGCGGTGCATTGCTGGTGGGCGCCGCGACGGCCATCGGGCTTTCCTGGCGCACGGCTCCGCTGATCGTCAGCGCGTGGGCCTTGATGATGTTCTGCGCGCCACTGACGATCCATCGGCCGGACTCTGAGCAGATCGCGTCATCGGCACCGGCCTCGGACACCTTGCGTGCGCAATCTCTGACGCGGTTCAGCCTGTGGGCGCTGGTAATTCTGGGGATCTCGGCAGAATGGGGTGTAGGGTTCTGGGGCGCGGAATATATCAAGACCCATGTCCAGACCAGCGCATCAGTCGCCGCGACCTTGATGAGCCTGTACTTTGCCGGCACCGTCTGCGGACGTCTGGCCAGCAGCTATGCGCTGCGCCGGGTAGCACCGCTGACCTTGCTGACGGCGGTGATTCTCAGCGCCATTGCTACACTGCTGGTGCTGTCGTTGATAGAGGGGCTGGTCGGTACAGCAATATTTACCTTTGTGCTCGGAGCCTGCCTGGGCAACTTCTTCCCGCTGATTCTGGGCTCTGCCATGCGCATCGCGCCCCACGCAAGTTCGGCACTCAGCACCCAGGCATCACAAGCCGTAGGCGTCGCGTTGTTGCTGGCGCCGTTTCTGCTCGGGTTGCTGTCTGAGCGAATAGGGGTCGAGGCCGCCTTCAGCCTGTTGATCGTCTATCCCCTTCTCATGTTGCCGCTGGTGCCGGCCCTGCGGGGTGTCTGGTCCATCGGCAACACTACTGCACATTTAAAGGAGTAAGAACCAATGGCCCTTTCTGCGCTGTTGTTCGATCTGGACGGAACCCTCATCGATACCGATGAACTGCACCTGAACGCCTACAACCAGTTGCTGGCACGCTGGGATCGCTCGATGGACCTCGGCTACTACAAGGCCCATGTCATGGGCTTCCCGGATGACATGATTTTCGGCGGCCTGTTTCCCGATATTCCTGCGTCGCAATACGCTGATCTGGCCGCTCAGAAAGAGGCCATGTTTCGCGCTCAACTGGGAGAAACCATCCCCGTGCCTGGCGTGCTGCGCATTCTCGATCATGCACAGGACACCGGCCTGCGCACTGCCGTGGTGACCAACGCGCCACGAGAGAACGCCATGGCCATGTTGACCGGCCTGGGAATCGTAGACCGCTTCGAGACCATCGTCATCGGCGGAGAACTGGAACGCGGCAAGCCCCATCCCATGCCGTACCTGACGGCCCTGGAACTTCTCGGTGTGAGCGCCGACAACGCGCTTGCCTTCGAGGACTCGCTGGCGGGCGTACAGTCAGCAAATACCGCTGGCATCCATACCTTCGGCGTCTTGTCGGGGCTTGATGAAAACCAGCTGCGAGAAGCAGGCGCCAAAAGCGTGATCCGTGACTTCAATGATGAGGTTCTGTGGAATCTGTTGAAATCGTCGTCCTGATGCGATGTAAATCACCCGCGATCCGGCATGAAATCAATAATCGCTGAAGTTCCAACAGACAAGGACGACTCAAGGGTCAGTTGCCAGCCAAACCGCTCGCAGATGCGCTGGGTCAGAAACAGACCCAGCCCTGCACCGCCTGCCCGTTTCCCAGATTGCTTGAGTGATTCAGTGAAACGATAGGCCGCCTGGGTTGCATCGAAGCCCGAGCCGGAGTCACGGATACACAATACTCCATCCACAAGTGACACATGGATTTCGCCTTCATGGGTATGCTCCGCAGCGTTCCTGAGCAAATTGCCTGCCGCGATTCGCACCATGGATTCAGGGGCCTGCAAGGTTAAAGGTTCGATATCTCCCAACACATAACGCACTGGTTTTCCAGAAAGCAGATAGGTGTGGTCATTCACCAGTTCAGGAAGCAGCCCGTGCAACACGGTAACTTGCTTTCGCTCTTGAGGGCTTGGCTCGCGTGACAGGTACAACAGAGCTTCCATGATCTGCGTGAGTGTATCCACTGCTTCGTCAATCCGGCGTAGCGGCCGCTGTGCCCGTTCGGGTAATTGTTGTTTATGAAGCACATCCGCAGCGCCGGAAATAATGGCCAGAGGTGTACGAAATTCGTGGCTGGCCTGATCCAGCAGGCTGCGCTCACGCTCAACCGCAAGTTCGACCCGCTCAAGGTGCGCGTTGGCTTCCTGAGCGATGGTATTAAGTTCGCTTTTACGATAGGTCGCCGGAAGCCGTTGCGACGGTTTCAACGGATCGAGCTTGCGCATCCGCCATGCCAGGTCCGCAATGGGTCTGGTCAGGCTCAGATGGAACCATCGGATCACCAGGCAGATCAGGATGAAATTGAACAGCAGAAACACCAGGCTGAGTTGTACGCTTGCGTTCTGCTCGTCTTCCAGCCCGGTCATGTCGATTGCCATGATCAATCGCCCCTGCGGCACAGAGGTCACCAGGGCGGTGTAAGCGCGGGCACGAGTGGTGTCACCGGGTGCGTCAGCAAAAGGCCCCCACCTCGGTGTCACAATAGACAGCACACCGGAAAGCGGCGAAGAGTCCGCGATGCTATCAAGTTCGCCTTCCCTGTAATATCCGGGTGCCAGAGTCGCCAGGAACGCTGGCATGTCAGCGGGTAGCGTTCCATCACGGGTTAACAGCCAACCCCTCACCGCGCCCTCGGTGGGCAACGTATCACTAAAGTCTGCTCGGGAAGAGTGCAGAACATTCTGCGTGCTCGACTCCAGCACTTGCTGCCAGACTGGGTGCTCGACCAGCCCTTGACTCAGCCTGCCCTGAACGACAAGCGCTAGCGTGAGCATCACACCAAACATTGCAAAGCTCACATTGACCAGCCATTGCACACTCTGCAAACGCCATGGAAACTTCATTCGCCGCTCTCACCCAGACGATAGCCAGTGCCAGTAACCGTATGAAGAAGCTTGTGTTCGCCATTCTGGTCGATGGCGCGACGCAACAGGTGCATATGTGAGCGCAGCAGATCTCCATCAGGAACACTTTCGCCCCAGATCAAACCCTCAAGACGATCACGGCGTACCGTTCTTGGCGACTCGCGCATCAGCAACTCCAAGACATTACGCAACGTCCCGGAGAGCGTTATCGTGCGCGAGCCTCTTGCAACCACCTGGCTGTCCAGGTTGTATGTCAAATCGCGTATTCGCAATATGCGCCCTGCTGCCGCACTGGCCTTGGCGCGACCAACCATGACGCGCAAGCGGATTTCAAGCTCTGGCAAGGCCACAGGTTTGACAAGATAGTCGTCTGCGCCCTGTTCAAAGCTCAACAATTTGCCTTCGAGCTGGTCCTTGGCAGTGAGCATGATAATGGGCGTGACACACCCATGTTCCTCTCGTAGTTTGCGCAGGACGCTCATGCCGTCCATTCGTGGCAACATCCAGTCCAGAATAATCGCGTCGTAGCGGTTCTGGGTCGCAAGGCTCAACCCTGACTGGCCATCGGGTGCTGCATCCGGGATATGTCCGCAGGCTTCCAGATAGTCAAACATGTTGGCTGCCAGCAAGCGGTTGTCCTCGATGATAAGGACTTGCAGCGATATCGGATGAGCCAGGTCGGGGTTCATTTGACAGACCTTTTCACAACGGAAATGTAATAGGGGTTGCGAATCGCAGTTTCTTCCCACGAACGAGAGGTGGGGTAAAACAGACAACGGTGCCTTGCCTCAGAAGCGCCGCGAGATGCCAAACATAACCGATCCTTCGCCATCGGTGTCAGCCTCAAGCAGCGGGCTGTCGCTAATGTCATTGGGCAGGAACTTGTACTGCACGGAGCTCATGAACTGCCAGTTCTGGCCGATCGGGTGGACGTAAGCCAGGCCTAGCTCGGGGATAGTGGCTGCGCCAGGCTTGTAGTCAACGACGCCTCGCGCCACTTCGTCTTTCAGGGTGCCGTAATAGTAGTTCGCCATATCCTTGGAGAGGTGGCTGACACTGATGGTCGGTTCGAGACTACCGCGACCGACTTCAAACTCATAACCGTACTTGGCCGACAACTCAAACCCTTCGCTCGCACCACTTACGTCGGTCTTGGCGAGCAATTCAAACTTGCCTGCTGCCCCCCGCCACGAGGCAGAGAGGCCCATGTCCAGACCATTGTCACGATCTTCGAGCAGGTTCCTGTCGATACCGTTACGGGCCAGCTCCTTACGACCAAAATCCTTGGTATCTATCCCGTCCATGCGTAGCGAGGCGATGGCATTCAGCTCGAAGCCTTCATTGCGAATCAGATGCGCGCCACCAGTAAGGCCGCGTACAAAGAACCGCTCCCCTTCATAATGAATCAGTGGCAACGGGGTGATTTTTGTCCCTTCACCCGCGTAAGGACTTTCCGATATCCCAACGCCCAACCCCAAGCCCCAGCGTGGGGAGTCGGCCTGTGAGGCCGTCTGCGCGGTAGCGAGGGTTGGCAAGGCGAGCAAGCAGGCCAGGACTGAGCAGGATTTATTCATAAGTGCCAGGAGTTCCGATTGGTTTCAGGATCGGGGCGCGCGCAACCTGACAAGACAACGTGCCAGGCCGGGTTTACACCCCAAGGTTTTCAAGCAATCGAATCGTACGTCTGGCGTGTCGTAACAATGTCGTAAAGGGAGTTGGCACCTGGCTGATCGGGTATAGCGCAGGTGCGGGAATCGGAGGTTTGATCTGCCCGTCACGCAGTACGCAGGAGCCCTGTCGTAGAGCGTGGAGAAAGCCAATGGCGAATCCGGCGCTGCGCACTATCCATACAGGAAAAGACCACCGGGACGACGAGCAGGCTGAGAGCAGTGGATGTGATCAGTCCACCGATCACTGCCACCGCCATCGGCTGGCGAAAACTCGCATCGGCACCAAATCCCAACCCGATCGGCAACATGCCGGCGATCATTGCAATAGTTGTCATCACGATGGGGCGCGCACGTTTGTGGCAAGCGTCAAGCAGCGCCGTATTCAACGCAACGCCCTGCTCACTCATCGTTACAATCGTGTACTCGACCAGCAGAATCGAGTTCTTGGTCACAATACCCATCAACATGATCAACCCGATCATTGACGGGATACTCAACTCGCTGCCCGCAACGAGCAGACCGACAAAAGCACCGCCCAGTGACAGAGGGATAGCCGAAAGAATGGTGACCGGGTGCAGGAAGTCCTTGAACAGCAGCACCAGAACACAGTAAACGCACACCACACCAATAAGGCTGGCCAAACCGAAGCCCAGCCCCAGCTCTTCCATGAGTTCGGCATCATCTGCCTGAACAATCTGCACACTCGACGGCATGGCTTGCACCACAGGTAAAGCCAGGGTGTCAGCAAGCGCCTGGCCAAGGGGCGTCCCACCCAGTTCGGCACTGATGGTCACGTAGCGGCGCCGATCATAGCGCTCAATCTGTGCCGGACCACTGCCGATGCTGATGTGTGCCACATTCCCAAGCGGCACAAGCCCCTCGCGGCCCCGCACTCGAAGATTGCTCAAGGACTCGACATCCTGCTGAACAGCCTCAGGCAGTTGTGTGCGTATATACACCTGTCGATTGTCGAGATTGAGCCGCGCAAGTCGTGAGTCCGTATCTCCGGCCGTTGCGATACGTACCGTCTCGCCAATTGCGGCTGTACTGACGCCTGACTCGGAAGCCCGCACCAGATCGGGCCGGACGGTAATTTCCGGGCGCTCCAGGCTTGCCGTAGAACTGACGTTGTACAAGCCGCGTACTCCTCGAAGCTCAGACTCGATAGCCTGAGCGCTGGCTTTCAGTGCGACAGCGTCATCACTGGTCAGAATGATCGACATTTGTTCGCCGATATTGCCGCTGCCTACGGTAAAACGTGCCCCCGGCACACTCTGCAGTGCTGCGCGTATGGAGTTTTCAATCGACGTTTGATCGCCGCGCTCGGCGCGAGGCATCAACGTCACATCCAAAGCTCCGCGACGCACGTCTCCACCCTGTAAATTATCACTGTCCGCCTGCGCCGCCCCCACAGTAGATAACACCCGCTGGACGCCAGGCAACGTGGCCAGTCGGGCACGAGCAGCTTCGGCAGTTGTCAGGGTATCCTGTAGTGCGCTGCCGGGAGGTAATTCGATGCTGATTGTGGTGTATCCACGGTCAGAGGCCGGCATTAAGCCCGTTGGCAAGTAAGGTACGAGAGCCACCGAACCGACCATGAATGCAAATGTCAGGGCCAGCGTGGATTTGCGATGCATAAGGCACCAATGTGCCAAGCGCAGATAGGTGCGCATCACGCGGCCATCCAACACTTCGGACTCATCCGCACGAGGGGGATACGGTTTCAGAAACCGGACTGCCATCATCGGAGTAATCAGCCGGGCTACCAATAACGAAGCCAGCACCGCAACTACTGCGGTCCAACCAAACTCTCGAAAGAACAGGCCGGGCACCCCGCCCATCATCGCGGTGGGAAGAAACACGACGACAAGCGCCATTGTGGTAGCAATCACCGCCAGCGCTATCTCCGTAACAGCATCAGCCGTTGCTTGCTCCATAGGCTTGCCCATGCGTGCATGGCGCTCAATGTTCTCGACTTCCACAATTGCATCGTCCACCAGAATGCCGACTATGACTGCCAGCGCCAGCAGGCTTACCGTGTTAAGCGAAAAACCAAACCACGCCATGGCAGCGAATGTCGGAAGAATCGACAGAGGCAGCGCCGAAGCGGCTATCAACATGGCTCGCCAGTCCCGCAGGAAGAACCAGACCACCAGCACAGCCAATAACGCCCCTTCGTAGAGCATGAACAGCGAACCATCGAATTGCTCTTGCGTGTAATCAACGCTGTTAGTGACCAGAGTGGCCTGCAAGCCCGGACGCTTTTGCTGCAACCCGGCCAGCGCCGCCTTTACACCGGCTGCGATTCGAGTAACGTCCTGCCCCATGGACGGGTAGATCCGGAAACCGACAACGGGCTTCCCGTCCAACAGTGCTATCTGACTGCGTTCGGCAACCGTATCAGTGACCGTTGCCAACTGATCCAGTCGCAGTGATCGTCCATCCGACAACGCTATCGGCAATGCCGACAACTCGGAAGCCTGGCCAGCCAGTGAAATAGTCCGCACCGCCTGTTCGCCACCACCAAGTCTGGCGCGCCCTCCTGAGCTTTGCTGCTGAGCGTTGCTCAATGCAAGCGAGACTTCGCCGACAGTCGCAGCGTGGGCGATGAGTAAAGCGGGGTCCAGAGTCACCCGTACTTCCCGCATCACGCCACCGATACGCTCGAAACGGCCAACACCTTTTACCCCCAATATCGTCTTGGCTACCGTGTCATCCACAAACCATGACAAAGCCTCTTCGTTCATGGCAGGCATGGCGATGGCATAAGTCTGAATAGCTTCACTACTCGCACGCACAGCGCTTACCTGCGGCTCCAGTAGATCGTCAGGCAAGTCGGAGCGAACGCGATCAACGGCATCCCTGGACTCCATCAATGCATCGGAAAGAGGCTTGCCCAGCTCGAACTCCACCGAAATATTCACGGAACTCTCGGTGATCAAGGTTCTTATGTGCTTGATTCTATCCAGTGTGGCCAGAGAGTCTTCGATTTTACGCGCCACTTCGGTTTCAAGCTGAGCAGGTGCAGCACCGGGTTGCGAAAGCGCTATGCGAACAACCGGCATATCGACATCGGGCATATCCTGAATCGGCAACTTCCACAGCCCCCATATGCCCGCCAGGGTAAGCAGTGCAAACAGCAGGATAGAGGGGATCGGATTGCGTATGGACCAGGTAGCCAGGTTCATTTCTCTGCTCCGTTTGCAACTGTCGTAGCAGAAATCGCAACCGCAGGTGCCTGAACAATCCTTACGCTGTCGCCATCATTCACAAAACCGGCGCCCTGTACCACAACACGGTCTCCCTCACTCAAACCCTGCACGATCTCTACATCCTGAGCCTGGCGGCGGCCAGTCTTCACGACCTGAAGAGATACCTTCGCAGCACCTTGTTGCGTATCGAGTTTGAATACATGGCTATGCCCATCGCGGATAAAGACACTACCAGCGGGCACCACCAACGCACTCTGCTGCGTCACTGAAATACGCCCTTGTACATACATGCCCGCTCGCGCTGTGCTGCCCGAAATGATGTCTGCATACACCATTGCGAGGCGCGTTTGAGCGTTCAACGCGGGTGCCATTTGCCTGACAGTTGCTTGCGCGACCTGGCCATCTGGCAGCGCCAACGTCACAATCTGGCCAGCAGCCACCTGCCCTGCCTGCGCAGCGGTAAGCTCACCTCGCCATTCGAGTCGACTCTGGCGTATGAGCCGAAACAGCTCGTCGCCGACCGCGCCTACTGTGCCAATCGTTGCAGTGCGGGTACTGATCACACCATCGTCGGGCGATACAACCGTTGCATACCTGAGCTGTAACTCCCGATACGTCAATTGAGCCTGGCTGGACTCAACCTGCGCCAACGCTGTTTCAGCCTCGGTCACCGAGTTCGATATGTCCTGCTCGCTCATAGCACCCACTTCCTTGAGTTTGAGTGCGCGCTCACGATTGGCAACCGCTTGTACTGCCAGAGCTTTCGACTGCCTGAGTGCTGCATGCAATTGCGCAACATCGGCGCGCAAGGCCTCGGTTTCAAATCGAGCCAACACCTGGCCTCGACGCACCACATCCCCCGGGCCAACAAGCAACTCAGTGAGTCGAACCCCACTGACCTGTCCTCCGATAACCGCCTCCTGCCACGGCTCAATCGCACCGGAGGCATTCAAATGGACCGGCCATTCAACCAGCCGCACGGATGCATCGGTCACCGTCATTGCGACCAAGGCATCAGTGGTCGGCTCTGAAGGTGGAGGTTCGCGCAGATACAGCACCTGCCAGGAAATAGCCCCGACAACCAGTAAGGCAAACAGGCTGAGCGCCGCAATTGCCCAGTTACGCTGGCGTTCGTCTATTGATTTACCGGTATTGGGCGCACAGTTTCTTACTGTCATAGAGGGTGTGTTCTAAGTTGGGGGAGTATCGGGAAGAAGAAGTACCGCCAGTGGTGCTCAAGGCTGAAATCATCCCTGGGCTACCTGCGGTTTTTTGAGGAGTCAGATCGTATCGCTGGCGTGTCGTAGCAATGTCGTCAAGCTGGACGGATGCGCCGTGTCCAGGCGGCTATTGCAGCCAGCCTGGATTGTCCCTGGAAGGGAAGTAAAGCGAGAGGAAACTGGTCTGGGCGGCCCTCCAACGACCGCGACAGGGCGGTATTACGGAATCAGACCGAAAGCTCGGCAATCCGCTGCTCGGCGGCGCTAATCGCAGCAGCGCGTTGATCGGGACCGAAGGCAACACCCTCGGCCAGGATGACCTCGGGGTTGGTGATGCCGATGAAGTTGAGCGCGGTGCGCAGGTAGGTTTCGCCATGTTCCATGCTGGCAATCGGCGAGTCTGGCCCATAGATGCCGCCACGTGCGACCGCCAGGATGACACGTTTTCCACCCGCCAATCCTTCAGGCCCTTGCTCCGTGTAGCGGAAGGTCTGGCCTGCCACAAGAACCCGGTCGATCCAGGCCTTGAGTTGTGTAGGCACAGTGAAGTTGTAGAGCGCGACACCGATCACAAGGGTGTCGGCAGCCAGAAACTCCTGCAAGGTGGCCGCACCAATCTCAAGGTCGCGTTGTATCTCCGGCGAGTGATCAACGCCTGTGGTCTGTAGAGCCGTGAGATAAGCAGCGGACAGATGTGGTACCGGTGTTGCTGCCAGGTCGCGATAGGTCACGACGGCATTCGGCGTTTCACCCTGCAGTTTCGCGACAATCTGTGCAGACAAGGTGCGGCTGACCGAGTGGGCGCCCAGGATGCTCGAATCGAGGTGAAGAATGTTCATGGGTAACTTCCTTACTTTGGCTGAAATATTCGTTCTGAAATGATGTTGAAGGGGGTTAGCCCAGTCGCCCGTCGCGCCGCAGAGCAGCACCGATGCGCTGTATCTCGGCTTCGCCTTGTGCAAGGGCTTCCCTGCTGGTGTGAACCGAGTAGTAACCCATCACTAGCTCGTGGGGATGTTTCACGGCCGAGCCCAGTACAAAAGAGGTTGTGCCCTGCGCGACCAGATCGATGGCCTGGTTTGACTCCTCAAACACCGCCAGCTCGCCGGTATCCACAGCGCTACCGGCCTCAAGCCGTCCTTCACTGACCGCCAGCCATGTCACGGTATGACCCGATGGCGGAGTGAAGCGCCACCGCTCACCGTCTTTAAGCGTCACGGCGAGATAAGTCATGTCCGAAGGAGCCGGGATGGCACTTTCTGCATTGCCATAGCGACCGAGCAGAACCCTCGCCGGGCCTTCCCGGGGAATCTGCGCGGGGGCAAGGTAATGACTTTCAGGGGGCGCATTTTCTTCTGCGGCGGGCAACGCGACCCACAATTGGAAGCCACGCATCGCCTTTTCACTGACCGGCGTACCCGAATGCCAGATGCCATTGCCAGCACTCATCCACTCAATACCGCCAGCGGGCAGAACACCCTTCTTGCCAGTGGTGTCTTCGTAGATCACTTCACCGGCCTCCATGAAGGTCAGCGTTGCAATGCCGGAATGAGGATGCATGCCGAAGCCCTGCGGCCTGGCGTTTGGCTGGGTGCTGAAGATGTCGAGAAACACGAACGGCTTCAGGATCTGGCCAAGGTCGCTCGGGCTCACGAGGCGAGTGACAGGCCCATGCACTCGGCCATAGGTGCGATGGACGATGGCACGCGCCTGCTCGTTAGTGCCCACCCTTGCATGACTTTGCTGGTGATCGTGAAGGGTGTGGCGAGTGCCGTTAAGCAAGGATGAAGTGGTCATGAGTCAGCGATGCCTTGTGTGTAAAGCAGAGGGCATGTGCCCTGTTGTCACTAGGATAGGGCTGACTCATTTACTTGATAAGATGGGGTTGTCGGATTGAATTAATCCATTTATTGACGTAATTAATGTTAAAGCCTGTGAAAGATATAATCGGCAGCGTCACTGCTGGCCAGAGGGACATTGTGTGCGATCAAGTGTCCACGCAGTTGCGGATCATCGACCCGAACTGTCCATCCTTCAGCCCAGTCATCCACGACAACCTCCTTGCTGCGGCGTATCGCCTCGATCAACGTCAAGCGCTCCGGGAAATAGACAGCGAAGGCATTCTCCTTCCAGCTCGCGACCTTGATGCCCAGTTGCGCGCACACGGCTATCTTGGTTGCCGCGTCAACGATATCGGCTTGTCTGGACTGATTGACCAGCGCCTGAAGCTCGGGGTTGGCGACACCGTCTGTACACAGGATGTCACCACTGCCCCATGATTCAGGCGGACAGATCTTGTTGTCACTGCTCATCTCAATGAACGGATTGATTTCCATAGGGTAGATCCGACAGACCAGCGGGCGCTCTTCATAGATGCCGCACAGGTTATCCGCACGCAGATTCGGGCACTGGTCGAGTGCATTGGCAACGAACACCGCGATAACGCGGATGCTGCTGTCATCACTATTGACCGCGACCGACCGGCCTGCGCCGTGGGCATATTGTCTTGAGTCGGCTGGCCAGGTCAGCTCGTTGAAGGCTTCCAGCACCACCGCTACATCATGTCCGCGGGCCAGCCATTGCTCGGCCTCGGCCAGCGTCAGGGGTATGAGTCGGCCTTTGCAGCAGATCCCGCAGCCCACGCAGTTATAGCGAATTACAGTGTTTTGCATGTTTCATCCTGAAGCTACAGCTGCCTTTTCAAAGGCGAACGGGGTCGGCGCCCATAATTGGGACGAATAAATTGAAAACAGGGTGCCGGTCACATTCACCTGCTGCCGGTCAGCCGGGGTGATGGGCAAGTACAAATGGCGTGTTTTAAAACGTGAGCCTCAGCCTGAAGGCTGTTGCAGATGAAGCGAGAGCTGCGTGGCAGCGAACTAGCACTGGTGCGCTCGTGACAGAAAAATAACAGTTTCCCAACGTATCAATATCGACACAGTTGTAGCGAGGTGTTTCAAGGAAAGGCATTCACGTACGCAGGCCAGACGAATCGACAGCACTGATCGCAAGCAGTGTCTGCAACTGGAACCAAGTCACAGGGCGTTTCCACTCAGGGCAAAGGAAAACTTCCTTTACGGCCAGGACATCCATCGCGAGGTTGTTCCTGATCAGTCCATGACACGGAGAATGCCAATGATTCCACTGAACAATACGCCTGGCGCAAACCAGATCCATAGCGCGAGTTCCTCAGGCCATAACCCGCAAGGGCTCAATCAGCAAAACCAGCCACCCACACAGCGTACAACCACATCGCTGGAAAAAATGAGTCAGCACTCAACTGCAAAAGCCGGTCCAGTGACTCAGGATCTGCAGGCCACGCCAAAGATCGGCGTGCAGAGCAGCGTACAGTCCGAGATACAGACTCAGGATCCTGAGGATCTGGTAGCCAAGGCAGCCGCACAACAAATCCGGGGCGCGCGTTTACGTCCCGGAGAAAAGCTGGGCCGCTCTCTGATGGGAGACTCCAAGGCTGAGTCCACGAGTTCAAAAAAATCCGAGGACTCAAAGAGCAGTGCCAAGTCCGAAGCAATCCCCCAGGCTCAGAATGACCCGGTAGCCCCGAAGGCAGAGGGCATGGGTTGGCCACTGCAACTGCGCTCAAGCAGCATAGAAAAAACCTTGATGGGTGGGGATCAGGCCGAATCCTCGAAATCGAAGAAAGCCGAAGGCAAGCGCATCGCTGGCGAGTCCACCAAAGAGACGCCAATCCAGAAAGAAGCCGGCACGTCATCGAAGCAGGAGATCACTCAGGCCGGATCACCGAAACTTTCCCGTACTGAGCAGACGGTGCAGAACGGGGTTCATGCCAGTCGCACATCGAACTCCAGAATGAGTGCCGGCGATGGCCTGGGGCCCAGCCTTAACGATGGCCGGGAGCCTCTTGCCAAACCCGGCAGCAACGCCGTTACTCTGGACAAGAAAGGCAAGGCAAGCTTCGAGAACTTCAGCCCGCCAGCCTTGAACACCCTGCTCCAGAACACGGTGGGGAAAAAGGATAAGACTTACCTGGCCCATCAAACGACGGGCAAAGGTAACGACCAGGTCTTGCTCGAACCCAAGGGGCATCTGCTCAAGATGCAGCAGAGCGACACAGGCTTCACCTTGTTGCGCAGCAGTAAATCGCTGGATGTGCCGTCAGGCAGCAAGCCAGGCAGCGTAGCATTGCAACGCCAAGGCAACTCGATGAACCTCGAAGGCCTGAAATCGACTGTCACACAAGCGCTGCCGGACAAAGCGCATATCGCGCACTTGAGCGGTGCCCATCAGGACAGCAGTGGTCAGACTCTGCGCGTGCATGACGAAAAGCTTTATCAATTCAAGTCTGACACGCTCAAGTGGGCTCCCCTTCCCGATACGGGCGACAAGAAATTCAGCAGCCTTTCGACAGAAGGTGACGGCAAACTCTATGCCCGTAGCGGCGACTCGCTGATCAGCCTGTCAGGCGAGAAAAAAACCGAAATGACACTCAAGGATCTGCAGTCTCATTCGGTAGCCTCCGACGGGACTGTGGCCATGCTTGCGGGCAAGGACACCCATACCCTTCAATTGGGCAAGATGGGGGAAGTGCCTGAACTGCACATCACACTCGACCTCAACGATGGCAAATCCGAAGCCAGTAGCATCGGCCTGACCAAGGATCGCCTGTTCGTCGCCGATACCGAAGGAAAGCTGTACAGCGCCGCGCGCGACGAGCTCAAGACCGATACCGGGGTTCTGAAACTCTCACCGGAGAAAAACTACCAGCCCGAAGAGGGCAAGCTGGGTGGACGTCAGCAAGTCACTGGTTTCATGAGTGGCGATGACGGGCAACTGCATGCCCTGATCAAGGACGGTGCCGGCCAGGTTCACTCTCATACACTGGACGAAAAGACCTCAAGCCTCCAGAGCGGCTGGAACCTCTCGGATGTGAAGGTTCTGGAAAATACCCAGGGCCTGCCTGTAAAAAGCGAGCCTACCCCGGAAAACACCTACGACCTTCACAGGAACGGTCGTATCGGGATAGTCGATGGCAGTATCCAGACCTGGGACTCAACCACTGAAGCCTGGAAAGACAGCGGCGTCAAAGACATTGACGCATTGAAACGCGGCATCGACGGCAATGCCTATGTGCTCAAGGACGGCAAGGTTCACGAGCTGAAAGTGACCCCTGATTACGGCAAGAGTACGTTCAATGACACCCACAATCTGAAAGATACGCCACGCTCTACCAAGGTCGAACTGGGCGATGCCATCGCGGGTCTGGAGGACCGCGTGATCAAAGACTTCGCCATGTACAACGACAAACAGTTTGTCGCTGTTGATGATAAAGGCCGTATGACCGCCCACCACAAGGACGGTGATCCGAGCGAAATGAGCCGCCATGGCCTGGAAGGTACTGTTGCCCACCTGACTATGGACGCCAATGGCGTGCATGCTGCGACCAGTAATGGCGAGCTGTTTTTCATGCTCAAAGAGGACTGGCAGAAAAAGCCTGATGAGTCTAAACCGTCAACGTCTGCAACTGCTGAGACCAAGCCTTCAACATCCGCTGCAGCAGCGGACAAACCTTCAAGCTCCAAAACATCGGAGTCCAAAACCGACGGCGAATCCAAATGGCAAAAAATACCCCTCCATTTTGGGAGTGAGATAGCCAGTATTCGCACAGAAGTGGATAACACGCTCAGCATTACGCTGAAAAACGACCCCAATAATAACGGCTCCTACCAGCTCAAAGACAAGAAATGGCAAACCATTGACCATCGCCCTGCCGATCAGAACGAATTGAGCAACATGTTCAAGCGACTCGACGACGGCATGATAACCAAGAGCATTCCCGGAGTCGGTACCTTACGTGTTACCTCCAACCTGCTGGGACGCAGTGGTATAGAACAAGGCCATAAATCCAGCACGTCAGAGTTCATAAAAGCACACGTGATCAAGCTCGACACGGAAGTGCGGCCAGCCAAGAACGTGGTGAACTATTTCGATCACAAGATCAATGGCCGGGACGGTCTGGCCGACGTCTACAACGCCCAGGCCCCCTTGTTCCATGAATTGAAGGACATCCGTCAGGCGCCAGGCAAGGCACCCGAAGCAGGCCAAGACCTGAAGACCCGTATCGCCAAACTGGATATCGGGGAAGAAGGCAAGGCACTGACCGAAAGTCTGGAGTCCTTCCGCGAAGAGCTGGAGAACCATAGCCGCAAGGCCGTCATGACCCTGGGCGAGAAAGAAGGCTTGCTCAACCTTCATGGCGAGCCTACGGAGAAGGGGAAAAAAGCCGCCAGTAAAGCAGAGGGCACGCCTCCAAAACGTAATGAAGCCAAGAATGACCTGATGGCACTGACTCAGGGTGCCCTGGACAAGATTTCTCCTTCCTCTGATAACCCGACCGGTGCCCTACTCAAGTCCCTGCAAGGCATGGGCCTGAAAATGAAACATCTGGATGCCGATACGCCAGCGGATACACGCCGCCATGGCTCAGATGCGCATGCCCTGACCAAGGCTCGCCTGGCTCTGGATATCGGAACCCTCAATGAAGTCGGAAAGCTGCTGGATAAAGCCGAAAAAATCCCCGATGGCCCCGATAAGAATGCCCAGATAAAGGCAATCAAGAACGAATTGACCCAGTTGCGCGACAAGACCTATGGGGAAAATCCGATCAAGCAAGTCTCGGACATGGGCTTTACCGAGCACTACCAGATAGAAAAATCCTACGACGGGATCAAGGCCTTCCTCAATGGTTTCCACAAACCGGATCACGCCACCAGCGTCAATATGCGCGCCGCCACCGGCAGCAAGGATCAGGCGGAACTGGCTGACAAATTCAAGAATGCCCTGAAACAACTGGAATTTCCGGACGACGAAATCAGCCTTTCACGCAGTTACGGCATGACCCTCAGTACGCCCTTCATCGGTATTGCCAAACACGTGACTGGTCCATTCCCCAGTGGGCAGTACAGCAACACTCGCAATTACGCTTTCGCAGCCGAACGCGGCGACAAGGGTGTGGAAGTCTATCTGCTCCGAGAACGTGCCAATCTGTTAAGCGGCACCGTGGGAGCCGGCAAGGATGTCCTGCCGGATATCACGACCGCAGGAGAGTACGCAAAACTCACGACCCTGGATCTGGGCAATGAAAAACGTGGCGCACTGGCCTTTCGCATAGGAGGCGATGTAACAGCTGCTGGTACCCACACCCAACGTACTGGTGTGGCATTTACAGTACCGGATGAAAAGATCGATCAGTTCGTCGACAACCTGTTCACAGGCAAGCTGACTGCACTGGACGTTCTCAAGGAAGGCGCGAACCACAAGGCCCACGAAATGAAGCGGGTCAACGTCGACTTGACGGCTGGTTTCAACACCGAGTTCCGTGTGCAACTGGGCATGTCGGATCATGACAGCAAGCCATTGACAGCTTCTGCACGCTTCGGCGCCGGTTTCACCGCCAACGTCAATCTTGCCAACTTTACATGGCAAAAACTGAGTCAGGAGAACGATACCAGTCGTATGGATGAAGAGTCCCAGAACCGGGTTCGTGGGCTCAACAGTGCCAATATCGGTGCTTTCGCCCGCGCTCAGGTCGTCGGCGGTCATACCAATGCGACCCCAAGCTCGGCACCGGGCTCCCAGGCGATCACCAGCACCAACGGGGTTACGATAAGCGCATCTATTGACGACAAGACAACCAAGCGGATCAAGTTCCAGTTCAAGGAAGCGGCACCGCTGACCACGGCCAACGTGACCAAACTTGCCACCTCCCTGGGCGATGCATTCAAGGACAAGGCCACAAAAGCTGAACTGACCCGACTGGCTGACCACACACAACCCGAATACAAGGACGCCAGCCCCAAGGAGAAGATCCAGATTCACCTCAAGGGGCTCAATGATTTCTTTGCCGGCAAGACGTCTGAAAACGATGATCAATATGCAGCATTACGAGCGTTGAAACGCTCCACGGCCCAGCAGGAAGCCTCGGTCAACAAGCACAGCGTATTGGACAATGGTCGCTTTGAAAGTAACTACACCAACCTGGCGCGCCTGGACTCGCAGAACCTCACTTCCAAGATCATGAGTGTGATCTACGGCGATCATCAGACCAGTAACGCGGAGAACATCGCCAAGCTGATCGATCAGGACCCGGCACTCAAGTCGATACTCAAGGAGTTTCAAAGCCAGCCAGGCACCCTGGCACGGGTTCGCCTGGAGCCCAAGGACCATGTCTTCGACAGAGTCGATGCTGGCAGCCGTGACGGCACCCTCACGCAAAAAGAGATGTTCGATCTGCTCAGTGACCGGGACAACATGCGGATTCTGGCCATTTCGGTCTTCAAGAGCGCAGCACAGACCGACGGTTTTACCACTCCCACGCCATTGATCAGTGGTAGCAGCTCTGCCTCCATGGCCGTGAACCAGACCCTGGCCAAGGTGAACTTCAGCTATGGCGAAGATCAGGACAAACCCAAGGCCTACTACGTGAATGGTGAGATTTCCAGAGCATCACAAGACCAGAAAACCGTAGCGCAAGAGCTGAAAAAAAGCGGACTGGAACTCAAGAGCTAAACAGGCTCCTGTCCCCTGCTCACTGACGTAAAAACAGGCTCGCAGCGTAGGAAAAATGACGATGCGAGCCTTCACTTGTTCTGTCTCTTACCTGTTTGAAGGAACCTTGAAAATGACTACTGCTTTTTATGCTCTCGAAGACTTTCCAGAACTGGCCAACCTGGTCGCCAACTGCTCGGTGATCCAGGAAGAACTCGCGACTCTGGATGCCCCTCTGCTCGATATCGACCGTACCAACAAGCAGCATCAGCAAGTACACGAAGAACTGACCGAGTACCTGCAACAGGGTGGCGATTACGGCTGGCTCAAGGGATGGGGTGCCGAAGGGGGCAACCGCAACTGGACGCAATATGCACTGTTGTTCAGGGACACGCCTATCGGCCCTGCCCAGGCCACCATGCCCCGCACGCTGGAGCTGTTCCAGCCGCTCAAGGGCATCAAAGTCGTGGCCCTGGCCCGCATGGCCCCTCACAGTTTGCTGAGCCTGCATCGCCACCCGGAACTGACCGGTGAAGGGCTGCTGCAGATGCATATCACCCTCAGCGCCGCCAACGAGGCCAACTACTCCTACCTGAACGTGGCGGGCGAGTTCTATCACCAGAAACCGGGCACAGGCGCGATTTTCGATGGCTCGCTGGATCATTTCGCCGTCAACGCCACTCCGGTTCCACGGACCATCATCTACATGGAGTTCGAGAAAGAGAAGTTCATGAAGCATTGATTGAAGTAAACGCTGTACCCGTCCCACAGAGCGTGAGTAACGCCTGTGGGATTTTTTGTGTCTGTGTTTTGAGCAGAATGAATTCGCAAGGTGGGGTTTCAAACGACGTATATTTATTGGATTTGATGGCCCTTCGCGAATGAATTCCCCCCTCCCGTAGGAGCGAATTCATTCGCGAGACGTCATTGAGGACGATAGATTTCTTCAGCTTCACGGGCCTCTCGCGAATAAATTCGCTCCTACCAGGGTAGTGCCAGTCAGCAAATGCAAACAGCGCCCATAAAAAAACGGGCTCTTCAAGAGCCCGTTTTGTTTCCCGCCTTACGTACTGTCAGTGCACGACCGGCTTGGCACCCGCAGCTTCCAGCAAGCGATCAGCCAACAACCGCACGATCCAGAAGGCTGTCAGCGAGGCATCGCCACGCAGTTCGTCAGCACCGGCATCACGCTTGAAGTCCGACTCCAGGCTGTCAATGTAATTGTTCAGACTGAACTGACCATTGACCCGGTTACCCGGCTTGTCGAGAGTCGCCTGCAAACGCTCGTTGACCAGAGCGATTGCATTTTCAAACGCCTGACGCTGATCTGGAGTCAGGTAACCGCCCTTGCGTACCAATGACGACCAGGAGACTTCTTCAGGCTTTTGTTGCGTGGCTGTCATATCAGACCTCCTTGTGGTTGGTAGAGCCCGGCAGCTTGTCGTAAGGGTGCTCTACGTTCTTCAGGTTGATGCCGCTGGTGGTCAGGTTCAGGCCTTCACTGTCGCTCTTCACGAAGGAGAACTTGCCGTTTTCAGCTTCGATGTTCTTCAGGTCCAGGTTCCAGTTGCCTTGCTGCCCACCGTTGGTGCGCATGAAAGTACCGAAGTCCTTGGCCTTGAAGTTGTCCACACTCACGTTAGCGTCGGCATTGAGCTGGAAGATCTTGTCGCTGGCGCCCTGAGCACTGCTGTTGGTGATGTTCAGGTTGGTGACTTTGGCACCGCCTTCACCCTTCACGGTCAGCGCGTCTTCACCGACGTTGGTCCAGTGAACGTTATCGACGTTTACAGCCTTCTCGTTGCCGGCACGAACATGCACGCCATCAGCGGCGTTGTCACCGAAGGTCACGTTTTTCAAGGTGGCGCCTTCAGCCAGTTCAAACATTGGCTTCTGTCCTTCGCCCTGTCCGCCATCACCCAGGCTAGGGCCGGCAGTGAAGGTCTTGCCCTGGCCATCGAACACTTCGCCCGGACCTACCTTGATCGTTTCATTGACTACGGTCGGGCTGCCCGAAGCAGTCGGGAAGGACACTGGAGTCGATGAGCCAGCAGCGCCAGTGCCTGCAGGGCTACCTGTGCCAGGAGTCGGGGTCGGAGTCGTGCCACCGATGGATGGAGTGCTACCACCACCGCCGCCACCAACAGACGGAGTACCGCCGCCACCACCGCCACCAACAGATGGAGCTGGAGCACCACCGCCACCGCCACCGCCACCAACAGACGGAGCTGGAGAACCACCGCCACCGCCGCCAGCAACAGCCGGAGCCGGAGCACCACCGCCACCGCCACCGCCAACAGACGGAGCAGGAGAACCACCGCCGCCACCGCCGCCACCACCGGTCCCCTTGCTGGAGGAGTCAGACGGCTGGTTGAAGGTTTCCGGGTGGCTGTCCATGAACTGGGCGATCATTTCCAGCAGTTCCTTGAGCTTGCCATCCTGAGAAACCTGGCCACCGCCATCGGATGTCGGCTGGATGGAGTTATCCAGAGAACCGCCACCCAGGCTTTTCATCAAGGTGTTGACCAGGTCTTCAACGCTGCCGGAGCCACCACCTGCGCCCTGAGCACCACCCAGGCCCTGGTTTGAGCCCAGACCTTCAAGGCCTTTGGTGCCGCCACCGCCAGTGCCGCCTGCACCGCTTACCGGCGAACCGGAGCCGGAACCCGACCCATTACCGCCGCCTTCACCAGTGCCCGACGAAGAGTCGGAGCCGCCAAGAATTTTTTCGAACAGGGCCATCAGAACCTGAGTCAGCAGCTCTTTGGACGATTCGTCACCAGTGCCGTTAGCACCCTTGGAACTGCCATCCTTCTGCTCGCCGCCCTGCAGGGACTGCAGCAAGGAGTCGATGTCGCTCTGGCCCGACTTGCCAGCCTGGCCCGCACCGGAACCCGAACCTGCGCCGGCACCAGCACCACCGGAGCCAGAACCGGAACCGAGCAACATTTCAGCCAGCATGCCGGCCAGTTGCTCCAGAGGGGATTGTCCGCCCTGCCCCGTGGCAGCGCCCGCTGCTGCGCCCCCCAGACCACCGGATAAGCCCGAAAGACCGGAAAGACCGTTTTGGGAAAAACCCGAAATACCCGCGATATCAGACATTTTCTACCTCGCTCCATCGTTGAGAGTGTCCGGAGTACGGCAATCAATGCCGCCTTGACCGGGAGTGGTGCCATCGAGAAGTCCGGCTTCGTAGTGGCACTCACCGTTGTGTGGCAACAGCCGACAGGCGGTTCCCTGGCAAATGCTTAATTCAGCAATGGCTGCACGGTGGTTCGGGTGTGCTGGACTTGCGTGATGAACCCATTGACCAGGTCGCAGAACTGAACTTCGTCAAGGCGAGCCAATTCACGCTGGGTACACAGACGCAGCTCTTGCTGATCAAGGGCCAGCCAGCAGCCACGCAGACTTGCAACATCAAAATTGATGTTGAGCAGACGCTGCATGTTTTCCTGGCTTTTGCGCACTTGGCCCAGACTGCAATGAATAACCACATTGTCACTGAGCCTGGGCACTTCGATAACGGCGGCTTGACGGTTCTGGCTGTCATACAACGCACAGACACCATTTTGGAGGGTTAAAGATGTACCGAGTGTTTCACTAAGACGAGCAATAAAACGTTGCGCGTCGCGTTGAGAGTTCGCCATTGAATTTTCCTCAAGTTTGTCGTTGCTCAAAATGGATCCATAGCGACAACTGAGTGGAAAATTAATGGCGAGCGGTTCCGGCTGGAATAAATATTCTGAATCTAGTGTTTAAAACCGGTCAATGTGAGGAACTCACTGAGCAGGCTTTGCAAGCTCTCTGAGCGACGATAATCAAGATCCAGTTCGTGCCAGACGACGAACCGCTGCTGATTGTCCAGACAGATATAGTAACCGTCATAGGACTCAACGTTCTCGAAGCGGCGCTTCAGCGTATCGGAGAACAGATTGGGCCGCTGGGCCTGGCGCTCTATCATCAGCGCCAGCCCCCAGCCCACGCTGTCTCTGCGATACACGAAATCGATGCCGGGCGCCCACTCCCACGTACTCGGCTGCTGCTCGCCGATGCTGACGAAGAAATCTCGCTGGTCGGTACTACGCAGAATCGTTTCAGTCATTCAAATGTACCGTAGTGTATTCAGTCGCGTCGTTACGCAGTTCAGGTGACCACCAAACTTTAAGGCTAGAACTATTGGCGCCAACTTGCTGGCATTCACTGGCAAAACAAGATGTTTCCATTGTCGCACAAGCACTCAACAATAGAGTGACAATAAACAAGGCACCGGCATGTACCAACTTCATTTCGGATTCTCCCTACAAACGGACTGTACTGAATTCGGCCCTGAAAAAGTACTGTGTTAATGAGCGATGGCGCTATTAAAACAATAGATGTCACTGTGCCTGAAAACCTTTCTCCATCACATCTGTTTCAAGGCGGCAGTATTGATACTCTGGCTGGGCTGGTCGGTGTCGCAATCGTCGCAACCGGCCTTGTTGCCACAAAGACTTCAGTTGATTGACCTGGCTGAAGACGTGCAACAGGCAACATTGTTACAGCAAGTGTACGAGTTCCCGAGCAGGACGCCAGTGAGAAATCCTGAGCCTTTGCACTGGTATTACGCACGACCCCGACAGCAATATCGAAACCATCCCCGCCAAACCATTGGCCTCGCGCAGGATCGATCGAAAACTCACTCCCCACTCTACACAGATCCCCTAGACGCACACCAGACGATGTCTCTTTGAGATCAGCCGGAATGCGCCCCTTGACCAGGTCGGCAAACGCCTTGGAGATGGCTATTTTCTTGCGCTCGCGGCTATTGGGAGAACCACTGAGAGCCAGTGCCTTGTCCAGTTGCGGGCGGTTTTCGTTGGCGATGTAACGCGCAGGATCGATCTGGTCACCAATCAGCCTTGGCGTGAGGATGAACAGACGCTCGCGTCGTGAAACCTCCTGGCGCTTGGAAGTGAACAGGGGCCCCAGAACAGGCAGGTCACCCAGCAGCGGGACCTTGTCATGATGCTGGCCTGTCTCATCTACATGAAACCCGCCAATGACCAGTGAACGGTTTTCGCTGATGACCGCCTGTGTGCTGACCGTTCCTCGCTTCACATCCGGAGTTTCGCCGTCGCGAGAGCGGTCGAGCTGGCCATCTTCAATGTCGATGATCAACTGAAAACGATTGGCCTGCGCACCGGCAATGGTGCGAGGGATCACTTGCAGGCTGGTCCCGGCCGTAACCGATTGCACATTGGCGACCCGCTCACCGGTGGCAGTGATATAAGCGGTGCGGCTGAAATCGATCACGGCGGGCTGGTTTTCCAGGGTCAATACCGAAGGCCTGGCGATCACCGATGCCACCCCCTGCCCTTCAAGCGCCTGGATGTCGGCAAAGAAGCGATCGAAATCACTGATGGAAAGCGTGGCCGAACCACCGGTCAGTAGCGAGCTGCCAAAGTTTACCGAACCGGCACGCGCCGACCAGCGGGACTCCAGGGCGCTCAACTGGGTACGATCGATATCCAGGATGATGGCGTCGATCTCCACCAGATTGCTCGGTTGGTCCAGTTGCTGGATCAACTGCTGATACATATCGCGCTTGTCCGGGTTGTCATAGATCAGCACCGCATTGTTGCGTACATCGGCGACCACCTTATGGTTGCTCGAAGTTTTACCGGGCTTTGACTTGTCACGCGAAGCGGTGCGATCCGTGGCCAGATTGATGATCTTGTTGCGGCCGATATCTCCCATGCCCTGCATGGCCTGGATATTGGCCATCGGGTCCTGGGGAGAAGGCGGTACGACCTGCTTGCTCTGGAGCAAGCCATCGAGCAGTGTCGCAACACCGGGAATAGTGATGCTCTGCTCCCGATAGTGGATATCGCGATCCGCTACAGCAGCGTAACGCAACGAGAACATCATGACCTGCTGCTTCTCTTCAGGCTTGACCTTTTCCTTGCTGAAACCGCGAATCAACTCAACATAGCGCGACGGGCCACTGACCAGCACCACGCCTTCGTCCGGCAGTTCACCCCAACCGAAACGCTTGTCCAGCAGACCGATATCGGTCAGCGCCTGCTTAAGGTCGGGGGCGGCATCGGATGACACTTCCAGCCGTTGCGAGACTTGCCCCGACTGTGGGCTCACGTACAACTTGCCGTTGTACAGGAACCACTGAAATTGATGTTCCAGAGCCATACGGTCCAGAAACTCCTGGGCATTGCCCGCGCGAATCTTTGCATCGACAACACCGCTGACGCCATTCATCTCCAGGCCCACGCCATAGGAGCTGGCAAAATCCTTCAGCACGGTGCTCAAGGGAGTCTGGGCTGCCTCGTAGGCATAAGCAGACTGGCGCCACTCTTCAGGTACAGCAGCCATGGCAACCTCTGCCTGCATGCCAAGCAGCGCAAGACAGAGCAATCGTTTCAAGCATTGCTTAAACATAAGAGCCTCTCAGTGCCAAAGGACGCATGAATTGCCTTGGCGGGGTCACCTTCCTGGGTTCAAGCATCGATTCCCAGACATCGCGCTGGTTAACCAGAGCTTCAATGTCATGGATGATCGATGCCGTGCTCTGAAACTGCTGGTATTGCACAAGGCACAGGTGGCTGGTTTCGGGATCCAGTGCCAACGCCCCGCGAAAACGCCTGATGCTGGGGCCGGACAGGCGCAATGCGGCCTCAAGCCCAGCATCGCCACCGCGCCATGCCGCGCTCAACGGCGCGAGATAAATCAGCCCTGCATTGCTGCGTTTAATGCTTAACGGCTGCTGATCGACTTGCAACAGCAACACAGGGGTGCTGCTGTCGAGCCAACGCTCGACAGCAACGGTCAGATCAGCGGATTTCATTGATGATTGCCTTGGCCAGGTTGTGCTTGACCACAATTTCCTGGTTCACAGCCCAGCTGGCAGTCGAAGACTGCCGGATAGCCGAGTTGAAGGCATGCCAATCATCCGGGGAGAAGGCGTCCAGACTCAGTGCAGCCGAGTCCAGATCCTTTTGGGTGTTTTCGAAGTTGCTGTCGAGACGGCGTCTGAGTGCATCGGAAGAAAGCATGGTGATACTCCAGGTTCGGGGACTCATGACTGAGTGGCACGCGCAGGAGTTTGGTTCCAGAATATTCCGGTCAAGGCCAAAGATGACGTTGCAGGGCACTCCAGCTCAGGCTGAAATCCCCATGTTCGGTGCGCAGGCTGATGGCATCGAGGTCAAGATTCGGATCACCTCGCAACGTCCAGCCCAGTTGACCCTGCTCTTCCAGGCTCTGGGCAAGCAGCGGTATCTGGTCGGGGTGACAATAGATCAGGGCCGACTCCTCGTTGGGACTGGCCGAGGTCAGTTGCCGCAGGACTGCACTGACTTTCTGGCCGTCCGGCAACTCACCCAGCACAAGCTGCAATGCCTGCTGCACCAGGTCTTCTGCCGCCTCGACAATCGTTGCCAGTGTCTGCTCCCGTTGCTCGCGCAGATCATCGAGCAGTGACTGGGCCTGCTGCCAGACCTCGGCACGGGTTTCTTCTTCGCAACGCCGACGCAACGCCTCGGCTTCAGCCTCGGCAGTTTCAAGAATTTCCCGGGCACGGGCACGGGCATCTTCCAGCAGTTCCTCTGCCAGCAGGCTCTGCTCAAGAACTTCCCGGCGCAGAAGCGGCTCGTTAACCGTGGAGCGGTTACTGGTAAGCGTCAGACTGCGACTGGTCAACATGCGGACTTCCCTCAATGCTGTTGCTCAAAACGTACCCACCCACGGCCTGCCACAAGGCACACAATCTGGCTTTGGGTATGTCATCAAAGGACAGGCATTCGGCCTGCCCCACGGCATCGCGAGCGAACTTGACCCGCAGTCGCTGCCAGAGCCGGTCACCGACCCACGCTTTCAAGAGGCCAAGGCCCGCAATCCGGGGCTGTCGAGCGTCCCAGTGTTCAGGCAGCCAGTGCCCGGGTTGCAGGGCCCTGCCCAACCGTCGACACCAGAGCCAGGCCGGTTCGTCCAGACTATCGGGGCGCGGCATGCGACTGCCGGCACAGATCCCCACACACAGTTCGAGAGCCAGCGCCCATTGCTCATCGGTCAGATCCAGCAAGGGCAACAACAGGACATCGGGTTCAGGCGGCAGGGTCGAAGTCATGCCCAGGTAGCGGTCGACCATTGCGTCATCGACCTGCCCCAGAAGCCTCAAGGTTGAGGCGCTCATGCCTGCCGAATCGTGCAATTGCCAACTTTCATGGGCCTGGCGCCAGCCCCGGGTCCACCAACATACCCAGACCAGCGCCTGTGGCTCACTCACTTTCATTTCGGCGGTTCCGCTGCTACAGCAGGCGTCGGCCGTGGCCTGAAGCGTTGCCGCCATTGTGGATTGAGTGCCCACAGGCCAGCCAGCATCAGAGCGATCCCGAATGTGCAGAGCACTGCCATCCACTGCCAGAACTCCATGCGCTCACGGGTCATGGTGAAGGGCCCGACACTGACCATCGGCACAGACTCCTGATAACCCTGTGAAGGCACGAAGACCACGGCCAGCTTTTTCTCGTCCGCATTGGCCATGCCGGGAATACTGCTGGCAACCATGCGCCTTATGCGTGGCAATACGCTGTCGGGTTCAAGGTCAGGGCGGTATTTGATAAACACCGCGGCCGAGGCCGGCTGAACCGGCTCCCCCGGCGCGATTCGCTCAGGCAACACAACATGCACCCTGGCAACCACTACACCATCGATCTGCGACAGGGTCTGCTCCAGCTCCTGAGACAAGGCATAGATGTATCGCGCCCGTTCTTCCATGGGAGAGGAAATGACGCCTTCCTTGCGGAAGACTTCCCCAAGCGTCGAGCGTGACCGGCGAGGCAGGCCTACAGCCTCCAGCACCTTCACCGCACGGGAAATATCCTGCGTGGAAACCAGGACGGCGACTCCACCCTTGTCCAGGCGCTTTTGCGCGTCAATGTTTTTACCCGCAAGCTCTGCCAACACTTCGTTGGCATCCTGCTCGGTCAGATCGCGATGCAGCTCCATACGGTCGCCGCAACCAGCCATCAATAACGCCAAAAGCATAAGGATGGCCAGCCTGATTGCCTTGGGGTGCATAAGTTGGGCCTTATTGCAGACTGGTCAGTTTTTCCACGCTCTGGGCGGCCTTGCTCACCAGCTTGGCGCTGAGCAGGCTTTCCAGATAAAAAGAAGACAGAGAACGGTTGGCATCAATAGCCATTTTCGGGTCGCTCGATCTGGCTGCTCGTTGCAGGTCTCGATCAACCCTCTCGGACTCTTTCTGGTAAGCAGTCGATGCCTTGGAGATAGGCGACACCAGCATTTGTGAATCGCTGGCAGTCTTTGGTTCTCCAGAACGCATGGCGGCATTGAACCAGGCAATGTCCGCCTCGGCAGGAGTAGGACCTGGCGGTGGCGATGTCACCTCTGTCTCGAATAGCCCAGTGTGATGTGTTGATACGCGAGTAACGGCCATGTTTGCTTTCTCCTGCCAAGACGAAGGTTTACAGATCAACCGCGATAGTCGGTGACGCTTTGCTGAACCAGAACGGACAGAACGTTGCCTGCCGCGATGCTGGCATCGGTCTTCAAGGTGTTGCCGGCGCCACCGTTCTGGAAGTTCTGTTCCGCGTTGGGAAACAGACCGCCCAGCGAGTTGCCTTGAGCGCTGTCCTTGATTTCGCCCTTGATCATGTTGATGGCTTTCTGGAATTGCTCGCCTTCAGCCTTGGACATGACGTTGTCGCCCTCGGAGAGCTCGCCCATCCAGTCCTTCGACTTGCCGTCCGGTTTTCCGAACTCTTCCGGGTGCATATCCATGAAGCGCGAGATTTCCTTGAGAACGTCTTTGTCCTCAAAGTTGAAGCTCATCTGACCGCTCTTGGCGTTCGGTGCAGTATTGGGCGTCAGCAGGTTGTCGAGCTTTTCCTCGCCCAGGCTGCCCAGCAATGCAGCCAGCAGTTCCTGAAGACCACCACCGGAAGCCGCGCCGCCACTGGCAGCAGGCGAACCGCCAAAGTTTGACGCAGGGGGGGTGCCTGTATTGCCGGTATTGAAACCCGAGTTACCCGTACCGAAACCCGAACCGCCCGAGACGTTCTGGCCTGTGGAGCCACCGCTGAGGAATTCGTTGATCAGACCTTCAAGCCCTTTAGTGAAGGAGTCCTTCTCCTTGCTGTTCAGGTACTTGTCTTCCGACAACTCGTCGCGCCAGCCATTGACCTTGCCATTGGCGTCGTGCGGTTTTCCGAACTCTTCAGGATTGCGGTCCATGTAATCGGCAACCATGCCGAGCAATGGATTATCAGTGTCGCGAATGTTGGCACCGCTGCCAGACTTTTCAAACAACGAATCGCTAAGCAATGAAGCGACCTTGCCAGCAGTGCCGTTAGGATCAGACTGCACGGCAGACATTTGCGTACTCGCGAAAGTACTCTGGAAGCCGCCGCTTTGTGGAACGCCTATCGAAGAAGAAGGAATCATATATTTACTCCTTGAAAACCGAGCAGATTGAAGCCCTCCTGGCGTGAACCAAGAGGGCGCGATAACCACTTAGTAGTTGATCGCCTTACCGGTTTGCTGAGCAGCGTTCTGCGCTTTGGTGGCAGAATCCTGGTAGGCGCTGGCGATACCGTTGATGGTATCTGTTTGCATCTTGGTCGATTGGGCCTGGGCGTTCATCATTGTGGTTGCAGCAGCGGTTTGGTCCATCATGGTCATTGCGGACATCGAAGCGCCGAGGGAAGCAGTACCAGCCATAGTTATTACTCCTGATCATCGAGATGGTTTGGACACCGAATTGGTGTTCGAATATTGAGTGGTCGATTTTCAGAAGCGGTTCCATGCGAACGCACGAATGAGGAAGTAAATAAAAAACTACGGCTCCGGCGAGTTGATGCTGAGGCTTTTCATGCGGTGATAAAGGGTACGCCGGGGAATACCCAGTTCACTGATCACGGACTCGATGCTCTTGGGGTGACGTGACAGACAGTCCTGGATGAGCGCCTTCTCAAACTGGCGAAGATAACCCTTGAGATGAACATTGCGTTCCAGATGTGGATCTTCGTCTGTACCCAAAGGCGACATGCCCAGCACGAAACGCTCCGCAGCACACTTGAGCTCGCGAATATTGCCGGGCCAGCGGTGGCTGAGCAGGCGGTTGAGCACTGTCGGATCTCGCGGGGGAAGCGGTTGATGGTGCTTGTGAGCCGTCTCCATGACGAAACGCTCGAACAGTGAAGGGAGATGATCCAGACGTGAGCGCAGGGTTGGCAACTGGATCTTGATGACATTCAGGCGAAAAAACAGGTCGCGTCGAAACTTGCCCTCCTCTACCAGTTTTTCCAGCGGCGTTTGTGTCGCGACGATGACACGCAGGTTCAGCGCCACAAAGCGCGTCGACCCCAAGCGCTCTATTCCGCGCATTTCCAGCACGCGCAGCAGCTTGGCCTGCAGCAGGAGCGGCATGCTGTCGATTTCATCCAGATACAGCGTCCCGTTATGGGAAGCCTCGATATAGCCAGCCCGCGATTTGGATGCGCCGGTGTACGCCCCCGCCATCACCCCGAAAAGCTCACTTTCGGCCAACTGCTCCGGTACGGCCGCGCAGTTGAGTGCAACCAGCGGTCCTTCGCGCCCCGACAATTGATGAATCCGCCGTGCCAGGGTGTCCTTTCCGGTGCCCGTCTCCCCCTCCAGTACCATGTCGACGTTGAGTGGAGCCGCCTTGCGGATAAAAGACTGCAGCGTGCCAAAGATATCGAGGACCTCATGCTCCATCTGCGAAGAGTCATTATTCATAGAGCCCTCATCCGTCCATCTCCTTGCGATGATAAACACTTGCGCTGAATCTCAGGAATACCCTTGCCGACGGGTCTCAGCACTCTGCCGACGACCGACACCGCGAAACGGGTACTTTAAATTAACGTTCAGCAATTATCTCGTTTTGATTTTCTATTAAAACCATTGATTTTTCGGTAAGGCACCGAGATGACAAGCAACATGTAAAGAAAACCAGGACGAAAGCATCATTGCCTCAATGCAGGTTTGCAACTTTTCAAGTCGTTTAAGAGCCCGGCCTTTTATGGTGTGCAAAGTGCATTCTTATTCGGTTTTCCGAACGCGCAATACAACCGTCGTATACTTCTGGTACATATCTCGCCTTGATTCATATACATGTCTTGTCCTCTTTAACAACTGCACGCAGAAGCGCCCTGTGACGCTCCCATCATGAAAAGGAGCACACGGCACATCATATTCCAAAAAAGAATTACAAGATTACTTTATATTCTTTTTAAGATCACCAACGAGCTGCAACACTCATCATCAGAATCATCCATAAAGTGTTGAGAACTCATGAAAAAATTGACTGCCATTACTGCCCTGTCCCTCGCCGTTCTCTCAGGTCTGGCTCACGCCGACCGACTGGAAGACATCAAAAAATCGGGTGTCCTGAGGGTCGCTGCTTTCGACAGCAATCCACCGTTCGGTTTCGTAGATGCAAAAAGCAAGCAAATAGAAGGCCTGGATGTCGATTATGCCAAGGCCATCGCTGACAAGCTGGGCGTGAAGCTGCAGTTGCAACCGACCAACCCGGCAAACCGTGTGCCGCTGCTGGTGGCCAACAAGGTCGATCTGGTCCTGGCTAACTTCACCATCACCCCTGAGCGGGCAGAGCAAGTGAACTTCAGCATCCCCTATTTCTCCTCGGGTCAGCAGTTCATCGTCAAGAAAGGCACGCTCAAGAATCAGGATGACCTGAACAAATGGCGCGTGGGTGTCGACAAGGGCACTGTCAACGAAGGCGTGCTGCGCGAGAAATTCCCCGGCGCCAAAGTGATTGCCTACGATGATACGCCTTTTGCCTTTACCGCATTGCGCAACGGTAACGTGCAAGCCATCACTCAGGACGGCCCGAAACTGATCGGTCTGCTGGCCAACGTACCGGACAAGGACAAATACGAAGTACCGCCTTTCACCATTTCCAATGACCTGATCGGAGTCGGAATTCCGAAAGGCGAAACCGCACTGACCGAGTTCGTCAACCAGACGCTGGTGGAGCTGGAATCCAAAGGCCAGGCCCAGAAGATCTATGACACCTGGTTCGGTCCAGACACCCCGACGCCACTGGCTCGCTTGTTCAAGATCGGCGACAAGAGCTGATCCGGGCTGAACCTCTTCACTATCCAGCCCGCGCGGACAACCCGGCGGGCTCTTTCAATTCTGGATGGATGTTGCGTCTGATGTTCGGTGAACTGCTGGGCCCGCAGTACCTGCATTTGTTGTTCGATGGATTTCTGCTCACGCTGCGCCTTTCGATTCTGGTCTGCCTGATCGCAACGGCACTCGGCTTTCTGATATGTCTGGCGCGTATTTCCTCTTCGCGCTTCTGGTCCTGGCCTGCGCGCGGCTACCTGTCGCTGTTTCGCAATACGCCCCTGCTGGTGCAATTGTTCTTCTGGTATTTCGGGGTCAGCGCCCTGCTGCCCGAAGACCTGGTCAGTTGGCTGAACATGCCCCATGAGGTGAACCTGGCCGGGTTGCTCATCGAATGGCCATCATTCGAGTTCATCGCCGGCTTCTGGGGGCTGACGCTCTATAGCAGTGCGTTCATCGCCGAGGAGTTTCGTGCAGGCGTCGCTTCGGTGCGCCCCCAACAACGCATTGCAGGGCAAGCTCTGGGGCTGCGTCCCGTGCAGGTCTGGCGTTATGTCGTACTGCCTCAGGCCGTACGAACTGCACTGGGTCCACTGCTGGGCCAATGCATGAATGTGCTGAAAAACTCATCGCTGACCATGGCCATCGGGCTGGCCGAGTTGTCCTATGCCTCGCGCCAGGTTGAAACCGAAACCTTCAAAGCCTTCCAGGCCTTCGGCATCGCGACCTTGCTGTACATCGCCAGTATCGCGCTGATCGAAGCAATCGGTCAGGTGATCCAGCACAGCAAGCGTTATCGCCAGGGAGCGGCCTGACCATGGATTTTTCAGTCATAAGCGACAACTTCGCCTACCTGATGGTGGGCGCGTATCCGGATGGACCGCTGGGTGGTGCAGCACTGACGCTGATTCTCAGCCTGCTGTCGGGCGTTCTGGCCGCTGCATTGGGCCTGATTCTGGGCGTCGCTCTGGTGCTGGTGCGCGGCCGGGCACGCTGGGTATTGCTCGGCGTGCTGGGTTTCTTTCGCGCCATCCCCGTGGTGATGCTGATCTTCTGGACCTACTTCCTGCTGCCAATCCTGTTCAAGATCGATGTTCCGGCCTTGTTCACCGTGGTCTGCGCACTCTCGCTGATTGGCGGCGCCTATCTGGCGCACTCCGTCCATTCGGGCATCATCAGCCTGTCCTCAGGACAATGGGCGGCAGCCAAGGCTTTGGGCATGAGCTCCTGGCAGGTGCTGCGCCTGATCATTCTGCCCCAGGCACTGCCGATCATGCTGCCCTCCTTCCTGAATCAATGGATTTCCCTGATAAAGGATACCTCGCTGGCCTACGTGATCGGTGTCGGGGAACTGTCGTTCGTGGCAACCCAGGTCAGCAACCGGGTCATGGTGTACCCCACCGAAATATTCCTGTTCATTGCATTGGTGTACTTCATTATCTGCTCGGCACTGGACCTGATCGCCAGCCGGCTCGCGGGTACCGGAAGCGTGAAAAAAAGCTGAAAAAATAATCGGATTCTGTGCGCTTATTCGCTGTTTCAGGATCCATTTTCAGCCCTCTGAAGGGCACCGGACAGGCGTACATCAGGAGCTGTTCATAAAATAACCACACAGCCACAAGCCACGTAGAACGTGGCTTACAAAAAGTTACCCACAGACATACCCACGATTTCCGTGGACAACTTTTCCACCATTTCGGAACTGAAAAACACCAGCGAGTGCAAGTCAAAAATTCATCGACAGGACGAAGTTTTTGCACGCCCTCCTTTTACCAGCCTGTTCGGCAAGCCTATACGATCCAGGCATATGCTTATGCCTTTTTGACTGTTGCCTCACCTGCACCCGTTCTCTGAAATAAGCGCTTTTTCGGGACGGCCTGCAGATGGAACAACGTTGTGAAGTGGCTGTTCTCGGCCTGGGAGCCATGGGCGCGGCAACCCTTTATCAACTGGCCAAAGCCGGTGTCGACGTCATTGGCGTAGATCGCCATAGCCCGCCACATACTCAGGGCTCCAGCCATGGCGATACGCGCATCACTCGCGTTTCAGTCGGTGAAGGCCCGCAATATCTGCCATTGGTACGCAACTCCCACGTCCTGTGGCGTGAACTTGAAGCGTTGTCCGGCGAGTCGTTGTTCGAGCAATGCGGCGTACTGGTGATGACCTCCAACCCAGCTTACGACCCTCAGGACCCGGAAGACTTCACCCACAAGACCATCGAACTGGCCCAAGCCTATGGCGTAGAACATGAAGTCTTGTCGGCTCACTCCATTCGCCAGCGATTCCCGCAGTTCTCTCCGGTACTGGATAGCGCCATCGGCTACTTTGAGCCCGGCGGCGGTTATGTACGGCCCGAGCGCTGCATCGCCGTGCAACTCAAGCTGGCCAGAGAGCATGGAGCGAAGGTTTTGACGGACGAAACCGTCACCCGCTTGCAGAATCATGGCGAAGGCGTGCGCATCACGACCGATAAAGGCTCGATCCTGGCCGATAAAGTCATCGTCAGTGCCGGCATGTGGTCAGCCGAACTGCTCGGAGCCCCTTTTGATCGATTGCTGAAAGTCTGTCGACAAAAACTGTTCTGGTTTGAACTGGAAGAGCACGCCGACTTCGCGCCCGTGTCGCCCAGTTTTATCCTGACTCACGGACCGGGCGAAGTGGATATCAACTACGGCTTCCCGCCGCTTGCAGGCGAAGGCAGCATGAAGATCGCCACCGAACAATACATAGACGTTTCACAGCCCGACACACTGGACCGAACCATTACTGCGCAGGAAGAACAGGAAATGTTCCAGACCCAGGTCAACGGCAAGATAGCCGGGTTGACCTCCAGGGTCGTCAGGTCCTCGGTATGTGCCTATACAGTGACACCGGATTACCACTTCATAATTGATGAACACCCACGCCTGAAAAACGTCACCGTGGTCTCTGCCTGCTCGGGACACGGCTTCAAACATTCCGCCGGGCTTGGGCAGGCACTGGCCCAGCGTTGTATTCACGGGAAGAGTGACGTGGATTTATCGGCGTTTTCGTTAAAGCGATTTAATTCGGACATTTGAAAAGCCCTACAGACATCACGGTTATAAAAACCATGGCGGTAGGCAAAAAATCCTTATCGCCATCCTGAACAGATAGACAGTCTTGATTTTAAATAACCAGAAACTTCTCACCTGCCGTCTTTCATAAAATAATCTGGAAAATTTCTCATTCATTATTAATTAACAAGTACGCCGGTCCGCTCTCACGAAGTAATGAGCAAGTTGTTTACCGGCCATTCTGCTACTGCAAGCACAGTGTTGATAGCCGTCCGGCCGAATCACCGGACGGCTTTACCTGCACTAAACCTGAAACTGCTTGGTAATACGGCTCAAGTTTGTCGCCAGCGTAGACAGTTCAGCAGTGGCGATGGTCGTCTGGTTCGCGCCTTCGGAAGTCTGAGCCGACAGGTCACGGATGCTGACCAGGCTTCTGTCGACCTCTCGCGCAACCTGAGCCTGTTCTTCGGCTGCGGTGGCGATCATCAGGTTACGCTCGTTGATCTGGCTGATGGAGTCGGTAATGGCCAGCAATGCCTGCCCGGCGCCGTTAGCCAGCTCCAGTGTGTTATGGGCCTGCACACTGGTCTGCTCCATGGCCGTAACCGCTTGATGGGTACCGGTCTGGATCGAGCTGACCATCTGCTCGATTTCCCGTGTCGACTGCTGGGTACGATGTGCCAGCGCCCGCACCTCGTCGGCCACCACGGCAAAACCACGACCGGCTTCACCTGCTCGCGCCGCTTCGATGGCAGCATTGAGTGCCAACAGGTTGGTCTGCTCGGCAATGGCACGAATGACATCCAGCACCTTGCTGATATCCGTGGCCATGGTCGCCAGGCCACGCACCTCGGCCGACGTGCTTCCCACCTTGGCCACCATCAGGTTGATCGCCGCCACGGTTTCATCCACCTGGGCGCGCCCATCCAGCGCGGCCTTACTGGACTGAGCCGCCGACGTCGAAGCCGCCGCAGCGTTACTGGCCACCTCATCGACTGCAGCGCTCATTTCGTTGACGGCAGTTGCCGCCATTTCAATCTCGTTACTCTGGCGCTGGGTCGTGCGGGAAGCATCTTCGGTCACCACATGCATCTCTTCCGAAGTCGATGCCAGTTGAGACGCCGAGTCCAGGATAGTAGCCAGTGCTCCGCGCAGGTTCGACTGCATGGCGGCCAGCGAACCCACCAACCGGGCGGCCTCGTCAGTGCCTTCCTGCTTGATGGTCTGGGTCAGGTCATTGGCCGCGATACGCCGGGCGATCTCCAGTGCTTCACCGATCGGCGAGGTAAGGCTGCGGGTGTACAACCAGGCGAGCAATATCGTACTGGCAGCCCCCAATACACCAAACACAATCACCAGCAAGACCGTACTCTTGTAGGCAGACTCAGCTTTGTCGCCTGCCCGCTGGGCTTTCATATCGTTTACACCAATCAGCTTCTTCAGACCGGCATCCGTGAGATCGGCAGCAACTTTCATGTCCGTGTTGGACGTCGTGACCGCCGCGTCCAGATTGCTCGCCGCCACTTCCGACAGATAGCGGTCCTGAACACTGTGGTAGTTCGTCATGGCCTGCTTGAGTTCATTAAAAGCCTGACGGCCTTCGGGCGTGACAAGCAGCTTGGCCAGAGCATCGGAATACTCACTGATCAACAGACGGGACTGCTGAATATCACTCGACGCCTTGGTCCTGCGATCCTGCGGCTCCATAGGGTTGCGCAAGCGTGCATTGTTGCCACGGATACTGACGAACTCACGGTCCATCGAACCGAGCAGCTTTACACTGGGCAACACATTGGTTTCGACGTGCTTTTCTGCTTCGTTGAGCTTGTCGGCCTGGCGCATGAACAACACGCCCTGAAGCAACAGCATCAGGCAGAAGAAGCCAAAGCACAGGGCAGATCGGGGAGCAAGACTCAGACGTCGCATCATTGCGTGGATACTCCACAGAGGGGTTGTTTTTACCGGATCGGCGTGGGGTATTTTTTCTTGATGCCGTTGGGCGGTTTGATGATGGGGTCACAATCCGTGGGAGGCGGCTTGCCGGCGACAGGGTCCACCAGCAGAGGGTTCAATTGAGCGGGAAACTCTCCCGCTTGAGCGAAGACAGGTAAAACCAATGAGCGCATGTCGTTGTAGTGTATTGAAAGCCATGACAGGCAGCGCAAGGCTGCCTGAACATCAATGACCGGCAACCATTTGGCTGGACTGCCTTTCACCGCTTGCAAAACCATGCACTCGTGCGCTCGATGCAATGGCCAGACTGAGCAGTAACAAAATCAGCAAGACCCAGGGAAAAGCACTCACTCCCCATTGGCCGAGCAAAACGCCGCCCAGCAACCCACCGCCTGCGATGGCGCTGTTCCAGACAACAACGTTCATGGAAAGGGCAACGTCAGCGCCCTCACCTGCCGAGTCGGCGAGCGCGGTTTGCAGAAGCGTGGCAGCACCACCAAAGGTCAGACCCCAGATAAAGACTCCGGCGTAAATGGCCAGGGCAGAATCTGAAAACAAGCCCAGGAACACCGAAACCGCTGCGAAGGTGGCGAGGCTGACCAACACGGTCTTGCGCAGGTGACGATCAACCAGCCGTCCCGTGACCCAGATGCCCGCCAGCGCGGCGACACCAAATGCCAGCAATACCAGATCAACGTCACTCGCCAATCCTGCCGTGGAAACAAAAGGAGCGACGTAGGTATATAGAATGTTGTGAGCCAGCATCCAGGTGAAGACGACGCCCAGCACCGAGCGCACGCCAGGTGTGAAAAAGACCCGACGCAACGCCATGCGCTGTGAGGAGGATTGGCCAGGGTAGTCCGGCACCTTGATCAGCACCCAGACGATCAGCATCAGAGTCATGGCGGACATCAATCCAAACGCCATGCGCCAACCCATGAACCCACCCAGCCAGGTTCCCAAAGGCACCCCCAGCGACAATGCGATGGGCGTCCCCACCATCGCGACTGCCAATGCGCGCCCCTGCAATTGCGGGACAACCATGCGCCGCGCATAACCCGCGATAAGGCTCCATGCCAAGCCCGCAGAGACGCCAGCGAAAAACCTCGCGATCAAGGTCAGCCAGTAATTGGAAGACAACGCCGTGACGGAGTTGAAAATCAGAAAGCCGACAATCGTCAGCAGCAGGACGGTTCTGCGACGCCAGCTTTGCGTGGCGATGGTCAGCGGAATGGCTGCCAGCAGCGACCCCAGCGCGTAAACAGTCACCATCTGCCCGGCAAATGATGCCGAAACGCCCAGACCAGTGCCGATTTCAGGCAGCAAACCCGCAGGTAGCGTCTCGGTCACAATGCAAATGAAGCCCGTCATCGCCAGTGCCAGTAATGCCCCGAACGGAAGCTTGTCGCGCTGTTTCTCATCTGTAGTCATTCGATTTTTCTCACTAATATACTGATCGGTATAAATATAGGGCGCGAGCAGCCGACTGGTCAATGACTTATGTATCGATTAGTATTTAAGTGATTCTGGAGGAGAACCGACATGGCACAGATGGGACGTCCGCGCACGTTTGACCGCGACGTGGCAATCACTCAGGCACTGCATCTGTTTTGGGAGCATGGATACGATGCGACCTCCCTCAGCCAGCTTAAGGCCATCATTGGTGGAGGCATCACCGCGCCCAGCTTTTACGCCGCTTTTGGCTCGAAACAAGCCCTGTTCAATGAGGTGATGGAGCGTTACCTCACCACCCACGGTCGGGTCACCGACAGCCTTTTTGATACGACCCTGCCGCCCAGAGAAGCGATTGCACTCGCCCTTCGCCGCTCAGCAAAAATGCAATGTGAGCCCGATCATCCCAAGGGGTGCCTGGTGTCGTTAGGCCTGATGAGTGCTTGCTCGGACGAGAGTAAGGCCATCTCCGAGCCTCTTGCTCGGGCGAGGAGCCTGAACCGTGCGGGGATGGCTGCTTGCATCGAACGCGCCATTGCCGCAGGCGAACTGCCTGAGACCGTGGTGCCGGAGACACTTGCTGCTGTGTTTGATAGCTTTCTTCTGGGCTTGTCGACACTGGCTCGGGATGGTGTGCCGCATGAGACGCTGGATGCTGCGGTGACTCAGGTGATGGGGGTGTGGGATAGCCTGCGTCCTGGTGCCGATGACCAATGAGCCTGAAGTCCAAACTGCAAGATTTTTCACAAGGTAATGATGACGGACAGCGTCGCATTCAACTGAACATTCAGCGTCTGGTGGCCAGCTTCAATTCATGACCACTGACACAACAGGTGTGAATGTGCCCACTACCAGTTACGTGCGGTCCCGCCACCAGTAGAGCCTCGAGCACGAACCGCTCCCGTAACCGCACCCTTGTGTCTAATACCAAGAAGCATCAAGACAATGCTCATAAGACAAGAAATACTCATTGAAGAATTGTCTTGATGCGGGCGTCCCTGAAAACTTAAGTGGATTCGCTGCTCCATTGATCTCCGAGCCCAGCCTTGCGAGTCGCGAACCAATCCAGGACGATCAGCCATGCGCCTATACTCAAGCCTACTCCCAAGACCCACATCGTCGCAGCCGGGCCATTGACCTCTAGTAACCGCGCAGCCAAGGGAACACTCGCAAGAATGGCAATGTTGTTAAACGTTTCAGCGAAGGACAGAACCACCCCCTTGTCCGGTCCAGAGCGCGAAGCAAGCACCACTGTACCCGCAGGCGCTCCCAGCCCTAAAGCGGCGCCCCAGGCACCTAAACAAAACAAGGCCACAGGCAACGGTAAGGGTAGGAGCATGAAGGTAGACATGGATAGAACCAGAATCACTAAAACCAGCAGAAGCATGTCTTCGTCGCGTCTCATATAGCTACGCAGAAGCCCTGCCGCAATATTACCAACGGCCAGCCCCACCCCAAATGCCGCAATACTGATGCCGATCTGGGCAGAACTGAAGCCATAGCGCTGGCGCAGTACTTCACCCGAGAGAAGCAACCCGGCGACACCGGTCCCGTTCCAGGCACCTTTGGCGATCAGTGGTCGGAGAATGTACCATCGCTTGCACCAGCCCAGAGCGTGCCCTTCGACACGGGGTATTACTGGCTGCATAGGTAAGCGCTGTCGTGCTATCAGGAAAACCAAGATACAACCGCATGACACCATGACGAACGGCGCAGCCCAACCGAGAAAGTCCGCGAGAACACCCGCGAGCGCTGGTCCTACGGCTATACCCAGGGTCATGCCGAGCATGACCTTGCCCATGGCACCGGACTGTTTCTCTGGAGAGATCGCGTCAGCAACTATGGCAAAGGTCGTAGGAATGATGATCGCCGACGCAATGCCACCGATCACCCGCAATACAATCGCAATCTCCAGAGTGGGGGCAACAACGATTGCCATGGTGTCGACAGCGAATAGGATAAGGGCGAACAACAGCAGTTTCCTGCGTTGCATTCGGTCAGAGAAATACCCCAACAAAGGCGCTGCAATTGCAAAGGACAGCGCATAGCTGGAAATCAGCCACGCGGCACCACTGGTCGAGGTATGAAAGGCTTGAGCAAGCGGCCCTAGCATGGAAGACAGCATGAACTCTGTCACACCGACAAAGAAGACGGCCATCGACAGAGCCAGCAGGAACAGCCTATCGATTTTGATGGACTGCGGCGGTGAGGGCGTTTTTTGGCGCATGAATTGCCCCATGTGAGGGAAAATAGTGAACGAACTCCAGGCCGATACACGTTCGTCGGACCGACATCGAAGCAGATGACTTTACCAGTGTGGAAAGCCGCCAGTCCGACGGCTGATCCAAAGCGTACAAGCGGTTAATAAAGCCCCTGAGTTTTCTCTTGATAAGTGTTTTGCAGAATTTCGTTGAGAAACACCTCGAAGTTCGCCTCCAATACCAGGCCATGTCCGGGAACATACCGAAACAATCCGGGGCAGAGCCGGGGATCCAGACTACTATCCACAAACAGTGCGTAAGAGAAACGATCAGGTTGGTTTGGCAGTTGCTCCTTGACCCGATGAGCTACAGCTGCAACCGGAGTCGCCGAATGACGAGTCAGTATTTCCATCGCACATCCGAAATTGACAATGAACTCGCCAGGGCGAGGGGAAACGGGCAACCATTCTCCATCTCGAAATACCTCGAGACCAGGCTCCAGAGATCGCAGAATGGTTACCCAACCCGAGTCCTTATGAATATTCAGCCCCCTGGCCCGCACATGGTTGCGAAAATGATTGAACGTCAGGTGATAAGTGCCTTGCATAGAAAGACAGCGTCCTGTGGACTCATCCCACAGTTCGATAGGCAGGTCCAGCTCCGCGAGAACGGCTTTCAGCAACGCCAAAGCGAAATCCTGCATCTCTCCGGCTTGCTGTAGCAGAGGTTTGGGAAAAACCGTTTTCCAGAACCGGCTCTCCAGGAAAAACTGTTCAACTTGGTCAACATCGCGGGAGAAGTAACCTTCCCTGCATGCCAGGCGATCTTCTGTCCAATGCGAAAACCCCTGGTAAGGTGCAGAAGTCCCGGCGCCTACGGGCAGGTAAAAATTGCGGGCGAACAAATCGCCAGCCATTAATTCAATCCCCGGCGACTTGACGAAGAAGAAACCATCGGAAATCGCCCGTGAAAAACCATCGGCGGTATCGAAGATCAGTTTTTTGTTGATTAATTCGGCCGATGCTAAAGTGTAGATATCGTTTTCGTTCATTTTTCTTGGCTTCCCCAGGAGTTAAGTGCTGATTACTCTGCGGGCTCGAACTAGAGCAGGATTTCATCGTTATAGGTCCGACTGACTTCCTGCTCTGCGAACTCAAGTACTGTCTGCACCTTCTGGGCACCGGCGGGCCCATAACGATAAATATCCCCTGCAAGATCACTGTCGAGGAACACAACATAGGAATAGCGTTCATTCTGGTTTTTGCGTTCTGTGCGAGCTACGCCATGGACATTGGCATGAACCTTCTGTGGCAGGTGCTCCGCGAGCACCTCCATAGAACTACCGAAATTGATGATAAAGTGGCCGGGCTCTGGATTAATCGAGCAAAGACGACCATCGATATAAGCGATCAGGCCTGGTTCGGTCGAGCGCAGCACGGTGATCCAGCCAGAGTCGCGATGGAACTTGGAACCTCTGACAGGTTTGTTTGTACGAAAATGATTGAACCCCAGCATTTGGTGCCCCCCACCCTCTGAAAGGCCACTGGTGACACGCGCCCATTCGTCACGTGGAATGTCCAGTTCAGCAAGAATAGAGTGCAAGACTTCAATTCCCAGTTTCGCCATCTGCGCGCCGAGCGCGATTACACTTTCAGGCAACAGGTTCCAGTTGCCCCTCTCGATGTAAAAGTTCTCCCATTGATCGTGCTCTCTATCAAAATAGCCTTGATAAGCTCCCGGTACCTCGCGGTTCTTGAAGCCTGAATAGTCGGAAAGGTCACCTTCTTTTTGCGGCATAAAGCAATGACGGACGAATAAATCACCTGGAGCAAGGTCCATTTCTGTTGGAGTCTTCACCAGAAAAAAGCCTTGCCTAAGTGCTTGTTCAAGTCCAGCGGGATTGTCGAAGACAAGCCGACCATTCACTAGCTGCGAACGAGCCATTGTTATCGCAGAGTAGTTCTGTACCTGACTTTCCAGTGGCATGTTAGGCAAATCGACAGGTGTGCGTAATGTCGGTGATAAACAGCGTTGAGATTTAATATTCACTGGTGCCTCCTGACTGTAGTTCCCGAATTCAGCGATGGACCGAGTCCACTTTAGGGTGGAACTCATAACCCATCTCCGCAGCTTTCTGCTTCTGAAACTCGATGAAAGACTGTACGGGCCTCACTCTCCCTTCACTGAACTGATATAGATCTTGATCCCAGCGCGGCCCAATATAAGAGCCGAACGTGAACCTGTCTGCTTTCAGTGCATGCGTTTCTATCTTACGAACACGGTGATAACTGGCCTGGACAGGTGTAGAAGATTTCTCCATCAGCAATTCAAAGGAATGCCCCAGTACCATGGTGAAATGGCCTGCTAATGGATCAAAAGGAATCCAGGAGCCGTTCTCCAGCGACTCCAATCCAGGCTCCGTGGTGTAGAGCAAAGTCGTGAAGCCACTGTCTTTATGGGCGGTGAGACCGAGAGGGTGAACGGCATTGGAGCGAAAATGGTTAAAGATGCAGTACTGGAGTGCGTCGTTGGACGACATGCCACCCGTTATTTGATCGAAGTATTTCTCCTCAATGCCCACCTGTTTAAAAAGCTGTGCCAAAACCATTCGATTCAGGTCGTTCATTGCCCACAACAAATCAGCGACCGCGTCTGGAAAGTACTCCCGCCATAAACCGCACTCTATTTGCAACAATTCGTCCTGATCATTTCCAGTATGAGAATAACCCAATAAAGACTTTCCAAGATCTCTTTGGCGAAAACCTCTATATTCGTTGTCACCTCTACTATCACTATCAAGGTCGAAGTAATAGTTTTGGGCCAAAGCGATGCCGGCGGAAAAATCCAGGCCTCTGGGATGTTCCAAATGGAAAGCGCCCAGTTTTCGCGCGAGGTCGAAACCATTTTTTTCATTGAAATGCAGCGTGCCGTCGAGCATCCGGGCAGAGGGAAGAATATTGCTCACAAGCTTTCTCCATGAGATACGGATTTATGGGCGGTGTCCCTGGCTGTGATGATGATGGTGCCCGAGCGGCTGGGACGCGGCATGGCTCTGTGAGGTGCTAGCGTAGCGTCGGACTCGGTTACGCTGACCTGATACAGGCAATACAGCTCAGTCAAGATCAGTGCCTGTTGCCTGACAGAAAACAGCCGTCCTGGGCATTTACGAGGACTTCGATGGGTGTTGACCATGTTGAACGAATTTATTTCGTATCGGTTGCGGGCCAGCAAAGACACAGCGTGGCCTTTTTCGCCGCGCATGGCTTGGCAGATGTTGTTGGAGTCGAATCGCTCAGGAGAGGGAAATAACCTGGCATCGCGATTGGCACGCCGACGATCAAGCCATAGCATCGTATTGCCGGGAATCGTAACCTCGACTTCGCGATGCAGAATGCTTACCGGACGGTTTGTCCTACGCCAAAGCGCCGTAGGGTTGCTGCCTCCGAGCCGTATCGCCTCCAACACCTGCAGGTAAGCTACATCCAGAGCGTTTTCGCCACTGTCAATGGCATGTAGCAGGCGTTCTTTCTCGGTTGGAGTGTCCTCCAGGTAAGTGAGCGTCCAAAGCAAGCTCAAGGCGGTCGTATCATAGGTAGCCACAATCACCGTGCCCAACTCCTTTAACGAATCGGCATCTAGAGAACGTATTGATTCAAGAGTGAAAGGTCGGGAGAACACGGCAAATTGAGCAAGCACCATGTTTGTTGGTGGCGCGTTAACGATCGATTCGTAGTTTGACTCAAGCATGTCGCGCGTCATGTCGACGATCATGTCTGCGTTTTTAATCGACTCGGGGTTCATCTTGCTTATGACGTCCGACGCGATCTCGAAAAAGTCTTTGGCAATGGAGCCGTATTTAGAACTTTGCAGATAGTCGGTCAGAGGCTTCTGATGGAAGTCCAGCACACCCGGCAAACCACTATCGATATGAGCGACGATATGTAAACAAAAATCCTGTAGAGAGAGGCGCTCGCTACTCACCTTGGCCAAATACTCCCGAGCCATTTCGCGCACATGCTGATCAAGCCCGGTAACGAACCTGTTGCTGCCGAGTACGCGCTCAACTACTGCGCGTTTAGCTTGGCGTCGTTCATCACTCAAAGGCAGTGCGCCGAGGAAAGAGCCGAATAGGCCAGCATTTGAATTGATCGAAGGAGTGAGATCCGAGTCTTCAACCAATGGCACGTTAGTCGTCTGGTAAAGCGCCAGATCATCGCCGAGCCAGAAAGAGCAGAGTCCTCCGTTCTTCTCGGCCAGGTCGGCGATGCCGGATTGGGCAAAATAGGCTGAAGCATCCAGCCCCTTGCAAATCGTAGCATGGTGAAATGCTTCAAAATGGTCGGCAGCGGAGTGTGTACCCGGATGGTGAGCAATGACTCCAGGGAAAGGAGTCTTGCTCACTGGAGTTGACGACAGGCTTTTACCGTCGACCTGTAAGATGGCGCACTTCCCGTGATTATTTTTTTCCTCAGGAATACCGAAGTCATTGTAATCATCCTTCCATGTCTGTTCATTGAACTCGCGCAGGAAGGTTTCCACCGGGATGACCGGCTCCGCACGCTGACCATCTGCGCTTATGCTGTAGAGTGATCCTGATGCAGGCGGATTCAGAAAGGCAGCGAAGGAGTAACGATCACCTTTGTCGGCATTGGCCGAACACTCCCGCACTTGATGGAGAACAGCAGCGGTAGGACTGGGCAGCCTTGAAGTAAGAAGCTCAAGAGAGCCACCGAAATTGATGAGAAAACACCCTTTGACAGGCTCGACCTCGACCCAGCCGTCTTGCAATTTCGCCTGTAAGCCTGGTTGGTCGCAGTAGAGAACTGTCACGAAACCAGTGTCTTTGTGCGCAGGCGCCCCCAGCATCCTGCGCTCAGATCGATAGTGGCTTAATGCGAACCACTGGATGCCACCTCCTTCACTTGTATTCCCGGTGACTTCAGGCCACAACTGCGGAGAAACACCGATACTCCCGAGTATGCTGCGCAGAATGCTTCCTGCGATCTCATGCATTTGCTCACACATGTGTACAACGTCGGCTGGAAATGCTGCCTGCCGCTGACGGGCATCGGCCAGAATATGTTCTGTCTGGAAGCTTTCCCGATCAAAGTAAATATCCGGATGTTTCCTGAAACCACGGTATCTCGAGTCCACCTGCGCCTGGTCTTCAATAGGCTCCCGGTAGAACTCTTGAGCAAGCTTTATTCCGGGAGCAAGGTCGAAATCAGGGGGAATCTGCAAGGCGAAGAAGCCATCGCGCAATGCGCGTTCCAATCCATCTTGCTGGAGAAACACAAGACCATTCGTGCCATCGAGATAAGCCCTACAAGGGTGAAACAGAGGAAGCACGCTCATGCTCTCGGCTCCTTTACTGTAGTGCCCTGGTAGATCTCCTCGTCGTTCGCATCGATGATGTCTCGCGAACTGCAGACTCTCCTGAGGCCCCCTTCCGATGAATAGCTGTAAATCCCGGACTCGGCGCCAGGCGCGCAATGACTGGAAGTGAAATGAGCAAAACTGCAGCGATTATGAGTCTGATGCCTGACCCGATGCATGATCGCCCTGACAGGAGTCGACGATTCGCGAGTCAACACTTCCATAGAAAGCCCAAAGTTAACCACGAAGTGTTCAGGGGCAGGCTCAAGAGCTTCCCAGCGGTCGTTTCGGTTTACTTCCAGGCCTGGCTCCGTAGTTCGCAAAAGCGTAAGGAATCCATCATCCTTGTGCGAGGCCAATCCGATACCTTCAAGCAGGGGCCTGTAATGATTGAAGGTCAAGTGGTAAGAGCCCTGTGCATCAGAAGCACCGCCACTAGCTAAACTCCAGAGTTGCGGGTCTATGTCGGTCAGTGCCAAAACACTACGAAGGATCTGTCGACTGTAACGGGTAAGTACCTCGCCCGCCTGGAAGATTTCAACTGGATAGTGGCTATGCCAGAAGCGTCTCTCCAAGAGGAACTGCTCGATCTGATTGATTCGTTCGTGAAACCCTAACAATGGATCATTGAATGTTTCGGCTTTAAGATCACGAAAGGCCCCGTAAGGCTCAGTCTCAGCTCCCTTGAAGAAATTGCTGGCGAAAAGGTCGCACGTCTCAACAGCGAAGTCATCCGGTATACGGAGCAGGAAAACCCCATCTCGCAAAGCTGATACACGTGCTTGCACGGAGGTAAAGACGAGTTGATCGCCCACCAAAACCGCTTTCTGCAATTGAGCCTCAGTATCAACGGGCCGTGCGTCGATCCTTTTATCATAGACGTCCTGGTATATCGAACCGCGGTCCAACTGCCAGGGAGACGGAAGGGAAGAGGAAGAGGAAGACATTCCGTTATCTCCTTTTCAATTGAAGAGAAACCACCGTTAACTCTTTTAGCTCATCAAGCACTCCTGGAAAGTCACCGGCAGCTATTTCCGCCAGCGTACTAAATGCTCCAGGATAAGCCATGACTCTAAAGCCCTTCCTGACCAAGCACGCAAATACCGAAAACTCTTCCAGAAAATACTGCGAGGAAAACTCCAGACACTCTCGTTGTTGTTCCTCGCTTAACTGACTCCACTGGTGTCGATGATAATTTCTTCCAAATGTTTCGACCGACTCCCGAAAGCCGGGATGCTCCAGAAAAAACGCCTTCAAAAGCGAATAAAAATTTTCATACTCAGTGCTGCCTTGAATGTCGGAACAGGTCAAATAGTGGAAGTCTGTACAGTGACGATAAGCATCGAGAATGATCTGGCTTTCCTCCATAAACTCACTACCTAACTTCAAGGCCTCGGAGCGAGCCGTCTCTGCGGACATGTTTCGGGTGGACTGAAGAGTGAGACGGTGGATATGATCTCCTATTAAGATTCCGCATTTTTCAAATCGTCGTGCCGCCCACTCCACCATGGATTGAAAACGGGTCGGCGTGAAGTTTCTATTTTCCAGACTTACCCCGATAAAACACTGCGATTCTTGCTCGAAACTATTGCGCCTGGCGTGTGGTGAAACAAAAGCAATCTTGGCCTTGTAACGTTCGCCCGATAGAAATTTTAGTGAGCCGATATCTTCCGATAATAAATCCACTTGCAAGTTCATACGCCAATCCCGGAAATTGAAATTTTCACATGAAAATTATTTTCTTCGATAAATTCGTAATGACCGCCGAGTCCGACCAAGGCATCACCCGAACCGTAAGAGACTTAGATATCACAATGAAATCATTCTTTCCTTCATTAATAGCTGGGACTTACGAGCTTAGCGCCGCTCCTTTACGTGTCAAATTTTTAATAAAAGAAATCGTCATTCCAACTCGGACTCTTATATTACACACCAATAGATTCAGCCATTTACGCGAAGGGGAATTAATACTAATTATATAGCATTCATAAACTTCCCCCTTCAGGAGTCTTTCGTGTCCCTGCAACAGACTGTCGCACCGACCGAATGAACGAAAAACCGCTGCCCTGCTGCATACAGACGGTGTAGCACGCCAGATTTCAGGCAAAGAAAAGCCCGCGATGGGGGGGAGCGGGCTTAAAGGTTCTTTCAGGAGCAGTTATGACATTACCTGCACCGATGTAAAAAAACTGTGAAGGCGCCTGATGGATATCAGGCGCCGACCTGCGCCATCAGAACGTGACGCTGGCAGTCACCCGCGCTGTACGTAGCGCCCCCTCCTCCACCTGCAGCGCGCTGCTGCCGGTTGTGGACGGGTAGTATTCCTTGTTGAACAGGTTGTCGATGTTCAACTGCAAGCTGGTTTTATAGTCATGGGTCGGCAGATCCCAACGCACAAATGCATCGGCCACGGTGTAGCTGTCCATCCAGAAGCTATTGGCATCATCACCCGGACGCTCCCCTACATATCGGGCACCTGCACCGACATGCCATTTGCCGGTTTCAGCCGGTAGCGCGAGATGATGGGTGAGGTACAGGCTGGCGGTGTGCATAGGCGCATTCGGCAGGCGATTACCCTCTTGCTCTGGCGACTCCTCGTTCTTCAGCACCTCGGTACGGTTGTAGGCATAAGTACCGATCATGCTCCAGTTCTCGGACAACTCACCGGTAATATCCAGCTCGACGCCGCGCGAGCGCGCTTTGCCCACGGCCTCGTCGAGGCTGTCGCCATTGCTCTGCAAGACGCTGTTGACCAGGTTCTTCTTGACGATGTCGTACACCGCCAGATTCACGTTGAGTGCCTGGACAGGGGTGTATTTGATCCCCACTTCGTAGCTGCGACCTTCAGTGGGCTTGAAGCTGTTCCCGGCATCGTCAGCATCGTTGGGCACAAACGAGCGGCTGTAGTTGGCGTAGAGTGCGACCGTCTCGGTCGGCTGATAGACGATCCCGCCAAAAGGAATGAATTTATCGCCATTTGAATCGGCTCCAGGCGCATAGGAACTGCCCAGGCCCTGGTCACTGTATTGATCCCAGTGTTCCTGACGACCACCGAGGACCAGAATCCAGCGGTCATTGAGGTGCCAGTTATCCTTGAAATACACCGAGGTAGTGACGAGGTTGTTTTCTGCGTTGCTCTGCGTCGAACTGATGGTCGCAGGCTCCGCCAGGTTGCCATACACCGGGTTCTGTATGTTGAGGTTGCCGGCGGCAGTGTTGGCATTGCGGTAGGTTTTGCCACGGTATTTATCCAGCGATTCGTTGTCCACGCCGACCGTGATCTCGTGTCGCTGACCGAACAGCTGCTGGTCACCCATCAGATCCAGAGCAGTGTAACGGCTCTCGTAATCATAGTGCCCGCCATTGGCGATCCGGCGCAGGTTATTGCCGGTCAGAGCATTTGGCTGGGCTATCGCCAGACTGTAGCGATCCTCGGTCCAGCCATAAGTCAGGCGGCTACGCCATGCATCATTGAGCTGGTACTCGAATTTCGCGGTAGTGCTCTCGCTGATGCCAACTGTCTTCGCCCAGCGCTCATCCAGACGATCGCGATAACTGATGTCGGCGGGGCGACCATTGACGAATACCGTGCCGCGATCGAACGGGCTGGAATAATCATTGTAGGTATACGCCAGCGAGAAACTCGCCCGCTCGCCGACCCAGGCAATCGACGGCGCGATGAGCGTGTGCTCGTCAACGCCATAGTTACGCCAGTAATCCTCGTGGCTGCGCTCAGCGATCAAGCGGTAAGCCAGACCGGTATCTCCCAGCGGGCCGGTGGTGTCGATGCCGAACGAACCACCGCCCTCGCTGAAACCGGAGCCAGTCAGAGTAGTGCTGCGGCTGAACTGCGGCTGCTTGCTGATGACATTGATAAGCCCACCGGGCTCCAGTGCGCCGTACATCAACGACGCCGGCCCTTTGAGTACTTCCACATGATCGGTAGTTGCGCCCAGGTTACGGCCAATTGCCGAGCGAATCCCGTCTCGCAAAATCGAGTTGTCATCGTTGCTGCCAAACCCGCGCTTGATCAACGCATCCTTGGTGCCCCCCAAGGTGTTGGTCTGGGTGACGCCACTGACAAAACGCATCGCATCGTTCAGGTCCTTGACCTGATAGTCATCAAGGGTCTGCGCGGCAACCGTATTGACTGTTTGCGCCTCGTCCCGAATCTGCGTGGACCCCTTGCTCGCCGTGGATGTTTCAGTACGGGTGTAACTGTCAGCGTCGGAGGTAGACTGAATGACACTGGCAGGCAGCTCAGTGGCAGGCTCGGCAGCCACCGCAAGACAAGGCAGCGCACAACAGAGAAGAACAGAAGCGTTCAGGCGAGAAAGCGTATTGGCCACGTAAATGACTCCGGCATAGTAAAAGGAATAATTCCCATTTACTTACACGGATGGCAGACGTGGTTACCTCACATTTTTCTGAAAATATTTTTCAGGGCCGTGCTGCATGAGTGACGGGCTGGACTTTTTCCCTCGCGAATTTTACGTCCGCTAACCAAAAAACCGCCTCCTACAACCCATTCCGACACCCTTTTCCCTTTCATCTGCATGAAGTTTCCGAGAAAATCCCGAGCCCTTGCGCGGGGTGATTTCGGGCTCTAGGCTGCGGTCGTCGCTGAATATCAGTGATCGGGTTTAGCAGCCTGTGGGTGACATACAACGCGCAAGTACCGCTTATGGCGGCTTTGCGTGGGGCACTTTCGAGTGCGCCGGATTTGTAGGTTGCCCCGGTCTGCTAACCCGCGTCAAAGTCGCCACCCATTGTTTGTTTAGCAGCGAATGGCAGGTGGCCTTACCTCACAGGCAACCTTCATGATCAAAGTAACCCCCGATCCACCGCATAAAAACCTCGAAGAATCCCTTCTGCACGTTAGCGCCCTGCTGCGTTGCGCAGCAGCCACCGCCTACGAAACCGGCGACAGCCTCAACGGCCCGAAACGCGACCTGGCGTTTTCGGTGGTGCATTTGATTGGCATGGCCAAGGCTGAGCTGGAGCGGTCGTTGGCCCAGGTGGAGGTGCGTTAGGGGCTTTTTCGCGAATAAGCGGAGCGCCGCCCGATTCGCTCCCACGCAGCCCGCGTAGGAGCGAATTTATTCGCGAAGAGCAACTTGCCTGTTCAATTAAACTGAACATGTCTCGCGATTATTGTTGGATAGACACCACCAGCGCGGTGCTCAAACAATGACTCCCCCTATTACCGTAGTGATGGAGTACCTACAACAATGAGCACACCTATGCCGAGCAACCGCCACTCCATAGAACAGTACATCCTGGCCAAGGATGGCAATCGACCTGATCTTCTGCGCCAGGCATTCAGCCCCGAAGCCACGGTTGAAATGCTCGTGCATACCGACGCCATTTCATTTCCGTCCACGCTGGAAGGGTTGAGTGCCATTGCGCAAACATTGGTGCGCGGCTTTGGCCAGACCTATGAAAACGTTTACACCTTCTGCCTCGGTGAACCACCGGTGAGCGATGCCTCGGCGTACACCTGCAAATGGCTGGTAGGGATGACCGTCAAGGAAACAGGAGCAGTACGTGTCGGCTGCGGTCAGTATGACTGGCGCTTTGACTCTCAGTCCGGGCTCGTCGTGCATCTGACCATTACCATTGATCACATGCAGGTCAGCCCGGCCGCAGACCTGATACCGGTGATGAACTGGCTGCAAGGCCTCGGTTACCCCTGGTGCCAGGCAGACGACGTTATTGCCAAGGCCCCGCCATTGAGCAGCATTGCGCCGGTTATTGGTTATCTGCAGGACTAGGGGTTGTTGAGACTCGTCGTGAGTTAATGGCCGTTGCGGCAAGATTGATCACGGCGCTGGCCCGGCAATAAGACAAAACGTACCAGGTTACCCAAGATATCTGTCAGCACCAGAGTTTTACTCGTCATACCGCACCTGGACTTGCCTATGACCTGACTTGGAATCCCCCTTTTGCGTCTTCCATAACGATAAACTTTCACGACCGTAGTGTCGGCCATTGCATATCCCATGTCTGGATCATTGCTCACGGCGTCGAACAAACGCTGGAAAACATCGGCTTTTACCCAATCCCGGACAGTAAATACACAAGCATCAACCACCATTACCAGAACCTCCACCAAGGCCGATTTTTCCTCACATCAGCCGTGCCATCTACTGGCTTATAGAGTGCAGTCGCGACCTTATGGGTTTGCTCGGCCAACTCATCCAGCCACTCTTGCGGGCCGATCCAGTGGTCGTGGACCGACTCCAGGAACTCCCGAGCCATCGGTAACCCTGAGGCATCCCCCAGCAAGGTGCCGAATGCCTCACATTTGGGGCACCATGCCGTTGAGCCCGTCCAGCGAGTTACCTCATGCGCAGGAAAAGCTGCGTAACAGCCAAAGCATGCACACTCGCTACTGAGCAGAATTTCTGCCTGATTATTATTGGCATGATCGTGGGCGCTGTAGGTGTCAGTCATCTAGCACTCCGTCGCATCGGACAAAGGTTGAGTGTGCAGCCATGGCCTGCAAAACCGGAGACAGCCTCAACGACCCAAAACGCGACCTGGCATTTTCAGTGGCGCATTTGATTGGCATGGCCAAGGCTGAGCTGGAGCGCTCGTTGGCCTAGGTGGAGGTGCGTTAAGGCCTTTTCGCGAATGAGCAGAGCGCCGCCCGATTTGCTCCCACACAGTACGCGCAGGAGCGAATTCATTCGCGAAGCCCTCTGAAGGCCAGAAACGAAAAAGCCCTGAATAATCAGGGCTTTGACGTCTCGAATATGGCGGAAGCATAGAGATTCGAACTCTAGGACCTGTTACAGTCGGCAGTTTTCAAGACTGCTGCCTTAAACCACTCGGCCATACTTCCACTTGCGTTGCGGGCGCCATAATACCGGAATGAAACAAGCTGTCAAACTCTCTGGGTGGCCAGTTGCAGCGCCTCTGTTATGATCTTTGCAACTCAACATTTCAACAGGAAGGAGTTTCGCAATGCGCGAACAGGATTACGCCCTTAAAACCGGCATGCAGGCCGACCAGCTAGAGGTTAGTCGTGTCCTGCGCAACACTTACGGTCTTCTCGCCCTGACCCTGGCTTTCAGCGGCGTCATGGCCTTTGTAGCCCAGCAGATGCGCGTCGGCTACCCGAACATTTTCGTGGTGCTGATCGGCTTCTATGGTCTGTTCTTCCTCACCAACAAGCTGCGTGATTCGGTGTGGGGTCTGGTTTCGACGTTCGCCCTGACCGGCTTCATGGGTTTCCTGCTGGGCCCGATCCTCAACCGTTACCTGGGCATGTCGGGCGGCGCTGAAGTTGTCAGCTCGGCGTTCGCAATGACGGCTCTGGTGTTCGGCGGTCTGTCGGCCTATGTGCTGATGACCCGCAAGGACATGAGCTTCCTGGGTGGCTTCATCACTGCTGGCTTCTTCGTTCTGATGGGTGCCGTACTGGCCAGCCTGTTCTTCGAGATCAGCGGGCTGCAACTGACGATCAGCGCAGGTTTCGTGCTGTTCTCCTCGGTCTGCATCCTGTTCCAGACCAGTGCCATCATCCATGGCGGCGAGCGTAACTACATCATGGCGACTGTCAGCCTGTATGTATCGATCTACAACCTGTTCGTCAGCCTGTTGCAGATCTTCGGCATCATGAGCCGCGACGACTGATAGCTGTCCGGTTTCAACAAAAAGCCCGCCTTCGCGGGCTTTTTGCTGTCCAGCCTCCGTGAATTCTTTATCATTGCGCATGTTCCGCTGACAGAGCCGACAATGAAATTCGCCATATCCCTTTTTTCCGCGGCCCATGCGCCCTCTTCCCGACGCGCCCTGCTGTTTGCAGAGGCAGTGTTGGCAGGCGGCCATGAGATTGTGCGTTTGTTTTTTTATCAGGATGGCGTTCACAGCGCTTCGGCCAATGTCGTGTCGCCACAGGATGAGCAGGACCTGTCACAGCAATGGCGCGACTTCATCGTGAAGCACCAGCTTGATGGCGTGGTCTGCATCGCAGCCGCCTTGCGTCGTGGCGTGCTGAATGCAGAAGAAGCCGAGCGCTATCAGCGCCCGTCCGCCAATCTCCTTGAACCCTGGGAATTGTCCGGGCTGGGCCAGTTGCACGACGCCGTGCAATCGGCGGATCGACTGATCTGTTTCGGAGGGCCTTGAAATGGCCAAGTCACTGTTGATCATCAGCCGCCAGGCACCCTGGGCAGGCACGAGTGCCCGTGAAGCGCTGGATATCGTGCTGGCGGGCGGCGCCTATGACCTGCCGGTGGGGATGCTGTTCATGGATGATGGAGTGTTTCAGTTGCTGCCACAGCAGAATGCCTCGGCGCTGCAACAAAAAGACCTCACCGCCAATCTGAAAGCGCTGGCGATGTTTGGCGTGGAAGAGGTCTATGCCTGCGGCCAAAGCCTGGCAGCACGTGGCATGCCCCATGCCGAGCTGGATGCCGAAATCCATCATCTGTCCGCAAGAGCCGAGTTATCGGCCCTTATTGACCGCTACGACCAAGTGATAACGATCTGATGGCTACCTTGCATGTTCTTTCTCACTCGCCCTTCGCCGACACGCGGCTGGATAGCTGCCTGAGCCTGCTGGGGCCAAATGACGGCCTGCTGCTGTGCGGCGATGCGACTTACGCCTTGATGCCCTCCAGCGCTCCCTTGCAAGCACTGGAAAAACAGTTGCCCGCGCTCAAGCTGTTCGCGCTGGATGAAGATATGAAAGCCCGCAACCTGCAGTTGCCTGAAGGTGCAACTGGCGTCGATTATCCGGGCTTCGTCGAGCTGTCGATCCGTTTCGACAAGGTCAATACCTGGTTATGAAACAGTTGATCGTTGCCGAACGCAGCATTGCCCTGGATAAAGATGGTTTCCTTCGGGACCTGCACGACTGGTCGCTGGAAGTGGCCCATGCGCTGGCTGCAGAGGAAGGTATTGCCCTGAGCGCCGAGCATGTGGAAATCCTGGAGCTGCTACGCGATTTCCATGCAGAATTTCAGCTCTCGCCCGCCACTCGCCCATTGATCAAGTACACCGCACTCAAACTGGGGCCGGAAAAAGGCAACAGCATGCATCTCAACCGCCTGTTCAATGGCACTCCCGCCAAACTGGCCGCCAAGCTGGCGGGCCTGCCGAAGCCGACCAATTGCATATGAACGATTACGCTCCCCTCGTCACAGAAACACCTGCCGAGCATCCCTTTGCCCAGTTCGTCCGTGTTCTGGGCAAAGGCAAACGCGGTGCCCGCAACCTGACCCGCGAAGAAGCCCGGGAAGCCATGGGCATGCTGCTCGATGAGAAGGTCGAAGACACGCAACTCGGCGCCTTCCTGATGCTATTGCGCCACAAGGAAGAAAGCCCGGAAGAACTGGCCGGGTTCACCGAAGCGGTTCGCGAGCGCCTCACGGCCCCGCCCATACAGGTCGATATCGACTGGCCAACCTACGCCGGCAAGAAGCGCCACCTGCCCTGGTATCTGCTGGCCGCCAAGTGCCTGGCGCAGAACGGTATCAAGGTGCTGCTGCATGGCGGCGGCGCGCATACCGCCGGGCGGCTCTATACGGAACAATTGCTCGGCCTGCTGAATATCCCGCTATGCCGTAACTGGCAAACGGTGGAAAGCGCACTGGAGCAACACAATCTGGCATTTATCCCGCTGGGTGACTGGGCTCCGCAGTTGCAGCGCATGATCGATCTGCGCAACACACTGGGCCTGCGCTCACCGATTCACTCGCTGGCCAGGGTTCTCAATCCGCTGAATGCCCGTTGCGGCCTGCAGAGCATCTTTCACCCTGGCTACCAAAGCGTGCATCGCGAGGCCAGCACCCTGCTGGGCGACAATGCCATTGTGGTCAAGGGCGATGGCGGCGAAATCGAGATCAACCCCGACACCATCAGCCACTTGTATGGCACCAGCAACGGGCAAGCCTGGGATGAGGAATGGCCTGCGCTCTCGCCAAGACGCCACGTCAAACCCGCAACGCTGGAACCACAGCAACTGGTGGCCTTGTGGCGCGGTGAAATAGAAGACAGCTATCCGCAACTCGCCCTGATTTCCACCATTGCCCTGGCCTTGCGCGGGCTCGGTATCCAGCGCGAGGAAGCCTTCGAGCAAGCCCAAAGCTTCTGGGATCGCCGAGACAAGGCCCTTTAATCTATCGATTTATTCGATCATGAGAGGCGATTCTTTGCGCTTTTATGTCGAACCAACTCGATTAGACTGACTCACAACCTATATTCATTTACAGATTGGAGTCAGACATGGGCCTTCTCATCGAAGGACGCTGGCATGACCAGTGGTACGAAAGCAGCAAGGATGGGGCATTCCAACGGGAAAACGCCCAGCGTCGTAACTGGGTCACGGCCAGCGGCAAACCCGGTCCTACCGGTGAAGGCGGCTTTGCAGCCCAGGCGGGTCGCTACCATCTGTACGTATCGCTGGCCTGCCCGTGGGCTCACCGCACCCTCATCCTGCGCAAACTCAAAGGCCTGGAAGATCTGATCGATGTTTCGGTGGTCAGCTGGCTGATGCTGGAAAACGGCTGGACCTTCAACCCGCAGACAGGCTCGACGGGCGATAAGCTCGACAACCTGCAGTTTCTCCATCAACGCTACACCGCAGATGATGCGCGCTATACCGGCCGCGTCACCGTGCCGGTGCTGTGGGACAAACAGCAGCAGCGCATCGTCAGCAACGAATCGGCGGAAATCATCCGCATGTTCAACTCGGCATTCAATGGCCTGACAGACAATCATCTGGACCTGTATCCGAGCGCCCTGCAATCAAGAATCGACCTGCTAAACGAGCAGATTTACCCCACCGTCAATAACGGTGTGTACCGGGCAGGTTTTGCCACCTCGCAAGGCGCGTACGAAGAAGCATTCGATGCCTTGTTCACCGAGCTGGATGTGCTGGAAAAGCTGCTGGGGGAAAATCGCTATCTGGCGGGTGAATACCTGACCGAAGCCGATGTTCGGCTCTTCACCACCATCGTGCGTTTCGATGCGGTCTATTACAGCCACTTCAAGTGCAACCTGCGACGCATCGCCGACTATCCCAACCTGAGCAACTGGCTGCGAGAGCTGTATCAATGGCCGGGGATTGCCGAAACCGTAGACCTTGAACACATCAAAGGCCATTACTACGCTAGCCATCGCACCATCAATCCGACCGGGATAGTCCCCAAAGGCCCGGCATTGAGCCTGGAAGCCATCCATGACCGCGAGCGTTTGCCGGGCAAGGGAATCTACGAAGCAATGCCGATCAGTTAAGGCGCAAAGAAACTTGCAGGAGGCAGCTTGCTGGCGAAAAAGGCCTCAAAACCGGCAGATATTCTGCGTCCTTACGCTGAAGTCGCCAGCAAGCTGCCTCCCACATGGGCTATCACAAGAATCAGACGCTGGATTGTGCGCCTTCGAACCAGGCCAGTTTTTCGCGTAACACGACTACTTCCCCCACGATCACCAGTGTCGGAGCATGAACTTCATGCTCTGCCACCAACTGAGGCAGGTTGGCCAGGGTGCCAGTGAAAACACGCTGGCTGGAAGTCGTGCCCTGCTGAATCAATGCAGCAGGCGTGTCCGCCGATCGACCATGCTTGATCAATTGCTCACAGATGATCGGCAGCCCGATCAAGCCCATGTAGAACACCAGAGTCTGCGCGGGCGAAACCAGATCATCCCAGGGCAGATTGCTGGTGCCGTCTTTCAGATGCCCGGTGATGAATCGCACCGACTGGGCATAGTCCCGATGGGTCAGCGGAATCCCGGCATAAGCCGCGCAGCCACTGGCTGCCGTGATGCCCGGCACGACCTGAAACGGGATGCCATGGGAAGCCAGCTCTTCAATCTCTTCGCCACCACGGCCGAAGATGAATGGATCACCGCCCTTCAGACGTACAACGCGCTTGCCCTCTTTGGCCAGGGCAACCAGTTGCTGGTTGATCTGATCCTGAGGCAACGCATGATCGGCCCGACGCTTGCCCACATAGACACGCTCGGCATCACGACGGCAAAGATCGAGAATCGCTGGAGCCACAAGGCGGTCATACAACACGACATCGGCTTGCTGCATCAGACGCAAGGCGCGGAAGGTCAACAGGTCCGGGTCACCGGGACCAGCGCCCACCAGATAAACCTCACCCTGAGCCTTGGGCGCATCGCCTGCGATCTTGGCAATCAGCAGCTTCTCGGCTTCACCACCCTGCCCGGCCAGTTGCCTGTCGGCGATAGGCCCCTGGAAAACATCTTCCCAGAACGCCCGCCGTTGCTGAACATCCGGAAACAGCCCTTTGACCTGATTGCGAAAACGCGCCGCAAGCCCGGCCAACTGGCCGTAGGTAGAAGGTATCCAGGTTTCCAGCTTGGCGCGGATCAAACGCGCCAGTACCGGAGCATCGCCGCCACTGGAAACCGCAATCACCAAGGGTGAACGGTCGACAATGGCCGGGAAGATGACCGTACACAGGGCCGGCGCATCCACCACATTGACGGGAACACAACGCTGCCTGGCATCCTGGGACACCTGGGCATTGAGCGGCTCATCGTCGGTGGCGGCAATGACCAATACACAGCCGTCCAGATCGCCTTCGCTGTAACCGCGAAGGATCAATTCGCCACCGCTGCGCTCTACCAGCTCGCGCAGTTGCTCTTCGATGTCGGGAGCGACCACCCGCAACAGCGCACCGGCTTCGGCCAGCAGGCGAGACTTGCGCAAGGCAATCTCGCCACCACCGACGACCAGCACCCAACTGCCACGCAGATTGTGGAACAGCGGCAGGAATTCCATTTAGCCGATGACCTCAAGGCCGCCCATATAGGGCTTGAGCACTTCAGGCACACGGATCGAGCCGTCAGCCTGCTGGTAGTTTTCCAGCACCGCGACCAGGGTACGGCCAACCGCCAGGCCCGAACCGTTCAGGGTATGAACCAGTTCCGGCTTGCCGGTTTCCGGGTTGCGCCAGCGGGCCTGCATGCGACGCGCCTGGAAATCTCCGCAGTTGGAGCACGAAGAAATCTCGCGGAACTTGTCCTGGCTCGGAATCCAGACTTCAAGGTCGTAGGTCTTGACGGCGCTGAAGCCCATATCGCCGGTGCAAAGCGCCAGAACGCGGTAAGGCAGCTCCAGCAATTGCAGGACGCGCTCGGCGTTGGCGGTCAGGCCTTCCAGTGCTTCCATGGACTGATCCGGCGCAACGATCTGTACCATCTCGACCTTGTCGAACTGGTGCTGACGGATCATGCCGCGGGTATCGCGCCCCGAAGCACCGGCTTCACTACGGAAGCATGGTGTGTGCGCAACGAACTTCAGCGGCAGTTGCTTGGGATCGAGAATCTCGCCGGAGACGATGTTGGTCAGCGACACTTCGGCGGTCGGGATCAGATACAGATCGGCTTCGCCATCACGGGAGATCTTGAACAGGTCTTCCTCGAACTTCGGCAACTGACCGGTGCCTTGCAAGGCAGGCGCCTGTACCAGATAAGGCGTGTAGGCCTCTTCATAGCCGTGTTCGTTGATGTGCAGGTTGATCATGAACTGCGCCAGAGCGCGATGCAGACGGGCGATTGGCCCGCGCAGCAGGGCAAAGCGTGCGCCGGAGAGCTTGGCTGCAGTCTCGAAGTCCAGCCAGCCGTATTTCTCGCCCAGGGCAACGTGGTCCTGAACGGCGAAATCGAAGGCAGCAGGCGTGCCCCAGGTACGCACTTCGACGTTTCCATCCTCGTCAGCACCTACCGGCACGGACTCGTGAGGCAGGTTCGGCATACTCAGCAGCATGGCGTCCAGCTCGGACTGAATGCCGTCCAGCTCTTTCTTGCCGTTGCTGAGTTCTTCAGCCATACGGTCGATATCCGCCATCAACGGCGCGATGTCTTCGCCGCGCTGCTTGGCCTGACCGATGGATTTTGAACGGGCATTACGCTCGGCCTGCAACTGTTCGGTGCGGGTCTGTACCGTCTTGCGCTGGTTTTCCAGCGATTCGATGCGCGCTACGTCCAGTGTGAAACCACGGGAAGCCAGGCGATCCGCTACGTCCTGAAGTTGGGTACGTAACAGTTTGGAATCGAGCATATCGTTCTCTCGTCTATCAAAGTCTGGTCAGGGACAGGCCAACCCAGGTTGCGAGCAGCCCGCCGAACACGCTGATACCCGCATAGCCCAGAGCCATCGGTACTTGCCCGCTTTCCAGCAGGCGCAGCGTATCCAGTGAAAAGGATGAAAAGGTCGTCAGACCGCCTACAAAGCCGACAATCAAGCCGGCACGAACCTCGATGGGCACTTCCGGGCGAATCAGAAACAGGCCGTAAAGCACGCCGATTATCAGGCACCCGACGATATTCACCGCCAGAGTTGCCGTATAGAAATGCCGCGGCCAGTTAGCGCTTACCCAGGTTCCTGCAGCAAAGCGCAATAATGTACCAGCGATACCGGCTACGGACACCGCAAGAATCGTCTGAATCACTACTTTCTCCGCTGACGAGGGCTGGCGGCGTCCAATGAAGCCAGATGTTTGAGCTTTTCGCCGATTTTAAGCTCCAGGCCACGGGGCACCGGCTTGTAATACTCGCGTGGTTCCAGCTCTTCGGGGAAGTAGTCTTCACCAGCCGCGTAGGCATCGGGCTCATCGTGGGCATAACGGTATTCTTCGCCATAACCCAGTTGCTTCATGAGTTTGGTCGGCGCATTGCGCAAATGCAGCGGGACTTCAAGCGAACCGTGCTCGGTCGCCTCTCGCATCGCCGCCTTGAAGCCCATGTAAACCGCATTGCTTTTGGGCGCGCAGGCCAGATAAACGATGGCCTGGGCCACTGCAAGCTCACCTTCCGGGCTGCCGAGACGCTCCTGCACATCCCAGGCGGACATGCACAGCGGCAAGGCACGCGGATCGGCATTGCCGATATCTTCGCTGGCCATGCGAACCACACGACGCGCCAGATACAGCGGATCGCAGCCACCATCGATCATCCGTGCAAACCAGTACAAGGCCGCATCGGGATTGGAGCCACGAATGGACTTGTGCAGCGCGGATATCTGGTCGTAGAACGCTTCACCACCCTTGTCGAAACGGCGGCGACTGTCGCCAAGCAGGCTTTGCAGCAGATCGACACTGATCTGCGAGCCATCTTCGGCCAGGTCGGAGGCGTTTTCCAGCAGGTTGAGCATGCGCCGACCGTCACCATCAGCCGCCGACATCAGCATCTCGAAGCCTTCATCGCTCAGGCTCAGGTGATGCTTGCCCAGGCCACGTTCTTCGTTCAGCGCCCGATGCACCAGCTTGCGCAAGGCAGCTTCGTCGAGGCTCTTGAGCACATAGACCCGCGCTCGCGAAAGCAAGGCGTTGTTCAGCTCGAATGAAGGGTTTTCAGTGGTGGCGCCGATAAAGATCAGGGTGCCGTCTTCGACGTACGGCAGAAAGGCGTCCTGCTGCGACTTGTTGAAGCGGTGGACCTCATCGACAAACAGGATGGTGCGGCGCCCGTATTGCCCGGCCTGCTGCCTGGCAACCTCGACGGCCTGACGGATTTCCTTGACCCCGGCAAGCACTGCCGAAACGGTTTCAAAATGCGCATCGGAAACCTTGGCCAGCAGCTTGGCCAGTGTGGTTTTACCCACACCCGGCGGCCCCCAGAAAATCATGGAGTGTAAAGCACCCTGCTCCAGCGCCTCACGCAGAGGCTTGCCGTGAGCCAGCAGGTGCTCCTGACCGACATACTCGTCCAGATTGGTCGCACGCAAACGTGCAGCCAGTGGCTGAGCTATCGGTTCGCTACGAAACAGGTCCATGGTCTGAGGTTAAGCCTCTTTATTCCTGGATGACATCGGCACCCTTGGGAATGTCGAACTTGAACTTGCTGGCCGCAATCGGCTCGTTCGCCTTGACGCCCGTGAACAGGATATTGGTGCGCTGGCCGACGCTGTCGATCAACTGCATGTCGTTGATGATGCCATTGCGAAAGGACAGACGCAGGTTGTCGAACAGGGTGTCCTTGGTCTTGGGCTTGAGCACGAAGTCGATCACGCCACCCGCTTCCTTGGCAGTGATATCGAAGCTTTCGCTGATCTTCGACACATCACCGGACAGCAGCAGGGCCGGCGTCTGGGTCAGGCGCTGATCCAGAGTCTTGATGGTGACTTGTTGCAGATCCGGGTCCCAGAGCGAAACCTTCTTGCCGTCGGACACCATCAACTGCTCTTGCGGCGCATCGGTGTGCCAGTTGAACAGGCCTGGACGCTGCAAAGCCATTTCACCCGAAGTTTCCTGCAATTGCGTGCCGCTGCCATCGAGCGTCAGCTGGGAAAAGCGGGCAGTCAGGGTCTGGGATTTTTCCAGCAACTGGGTCAGGCGCGCCACGTCCTTGCTGTCGGCATGAGCCGGGATCGCGGAGAACGTCAGTGCAGTTGCCAACAACATGCGGATAAGACGCATGGGATTCCTCATTGGATTCATGAAACGCCGACAGCGTGCCCGGCACGCTGTCGGCGCTATGGGATTAAATCAGTCGCGCATCGGGCCTGGTGCAATGACTTCACGTGAGCCATTGGTGTTCATGGACGTCACGACACCTGCCATTTCCATCGCCTCGATCATCCGCGCAGCACGGTTGTAGCCAATCTTGAGTTTACGCTGCACGGCTGAAATCGATGCACGACGGCTTTCAAGAACGAACTTCACCGCCTCGTCATACAAGGCATCGCTCTCGCTGTCTTCACCGCCTTCGCCGCTGCCGCCATCGAAGCCGCTACCGGCCTCTTCGACGCCAGCCAGAATATCGTCGTTGTAGTTTGGCGTGCCACGCATTTTCCAGGCTTCCACGACACGGTGGACTTCCTCGTCGGAAACGAAGGCGCCATGCACGCGAATCGGCAGGCTTGTACCGGGCGGCATGTACAGCATGTCACCATGACCCAGCAGTTGCTCGGCGCCACCCTGATCGATAATGGTCCGCGAGTCGATCTTGCTCGACACCTGGAAGGCCATGCGCGTCGGGATGTTGGCCTTGATAAGACCGGTGATGACGTCCACCGACGGGCGCTGGGTTGCCAGGATCAGGTGAATACCGGCTGCCCGCGCCTTTTGCGCAATACGGGCAATGAGCTCTTCGACCTTCTTGCCGACAATCATCATCATGTCGGCGAACTCATCGACCACCACCACGATGGTCGGCAAGGTGGTGAGCAACGGTGCTTCGTCATGGATGCTTTCACGACGATACATCGGGTCGGAAATCGGGTTGCCCTCTTCCTCGGCGTCCTTGATCTTGCGGTTGAAGCCGGCAAGGTTACGCACGCCCATGGCCGCCATCAGCTTGTAACGACGCTCCATCTCGGCAACGCTCCAACGCAAGGCGTTGGCCGCATCCTTCATGTCGGTCACGACCGGGCACAGCAGGTGTGGAATGCCTTCGTAGATCGACAATTCAAGCATTTTCGGGTCGATCATGATCAGCTTGGCGTCTTCCGGGCCAGACTTGAACAGGATCGACAGGATCATGGCGTTCACACCCACGGACTTACCGGAACCGGTCGTACCGGCCACCAGCAGGTGAGGCATCTTCGCCAGATCGGTAATGACCGGACGACCACCGATGTCATGCCCGAGCGCCAGGGTAACCGGCGACTTGGCATTGTCGTACTCGGGCGAGGACAACACTTCGGAGAACCGCACGATCTGCCGGTCTTCGTTGGGGATTTCGATACCGACCGTCGTCTTGCCCGGAATCACCTCGACCACCCGCACGCTGGTCACGGCCAGGGAGCGGGCAAGGTCCTTGGCAAGGTTGGCGATACGGCTGACCTTGACCCCGGCGGCAGGCTGGATTTCGTAGCGTGTAATGACCGGCCCGGGATGGATGGAGTCCACCGAAACCTCGACGCCGAACTCCTTGAGCTTGATTTCCAGCAGGTGCCCCACCGCCGCCAGCGATTCGGGCGAATAGTTGAGCTGCTTCTTTTCGGCCGGATCGAGAATCGAGATAGGCGGCAAGGTGCCTTCGATGGCACTGTCGACAAACAACGGCACCTGTTTCTCTTTCTGGACACGCTTGCTCGGCTCGGGCGCCTTCGCAGGCGCAGGAGCAATGACCGCTGGCACGTGTTTTTCGCGCTCGGTCATGTGCTTGCTCAGGGATTCCTCGCGCTCGATCAGACGCTCCCGGGCCTTGACCTGCTCACGACGGTCGCTGACGACAGGCGCTACGACCTCGTCGACCCGCATATCGACTTCACGCAACTGCGCAACCATCTGCTTGCGCTCGGTACGGGCGATCCACCAGCGGTTGGCGGCACTCTGGATAAGCTCGAAAAGATCGAGGGTGATCTTGCCGGTCACATCCATGACCTTGAACCAGGACAGGTCGGTAAACACCGTCAGACCGAACAGGAACAAGGCAATGAACAGCAATGTGCTGCCCTGGATATTGAGGGCTTTCTTGGCCAGATCGCCAAGCACTTCCCCCAGCACTCCGCCCGCAGAGCCAGGAAAGCCCGCCGCGAAATGGAAATGGATATGCGCCAGCGCCGCACCCGCCAGCACCAGGAATACCAGGCCGATCAGGCGCCAGGAGAACAGCCAGCCGCTCCACTGCCACGGTTCATGGCGCTGACTGAAGACCTGCCAGGCCTTGATGGCCAGCAACAACGGAAAGATGTAGGCGAAATAGCCCAGAACCATGAACAGGATATCGGCACAAAAGGCACCCGCACGGCCTGCGGCGTTCTGGACCTGCGCGGAGCTGCTGGTATGGCTCCAGCCCGGATCGTTCTGATCGTAGGTCAACAGAGCCATCATCAGGTACAGGCACAAGGCACCAAAGGCGATCAGTGCACCTTCCTTGAGCCGATAATGCAGTTGCTGCCGCCAGAGCGGCACAGAGCTGGGTGCTGTGGTGGATTTTTTCAAAACGCTTTATTTCCTGCGCTCAAGCGCGAACATCTCGTTGATTGACTATGCACGGCTGTTGAATAGTATCGACTGACTCCAGCCGAAAACGGGATCGCGAACCTCTGAAACACCCGCAGAACAGATGACCTGAATGATAACGCGCAAAGCTGGCATTGTACGGCTTTGTAAGTCCCGAGGTCTGTAGGAAAACTCGCCACATCGGCTTTTAACGCCCCATGATCGACGTTTTCAGCCAAAGATCGGAGCCTACAGGCCAAAGCCTTTTTCATGATGCTCAATTTGAGCATGCATTCTCTTTTGTGACAAAGGCTTATGACGTGATTCTATCAGCGAGACAGAGCATGAGAGGCTATCCGCCTGCCATCTTTTACCCGCACTACCGAAACATTGTGACACGCACCATAATGGCGATCGTTTGTGACCGCATTTATCGTACAGAGTTGCACGTCACACACCTGCGTGCCCTCCCCTACCGCGAAGTTCTGATGCCATGCTGACCTGGTTGCAACGCAACAGCCTTGTTTTCCCACCACTGGAAAAAGCCCTGCGCGAACCCAACGGCCTGCTGGCCGCGGGCGGCGACTTGTCCGCCGACAGGCTGATACAGGCTTACCGGCATGGCTGCTTTCCGTGGTTTCAGGACGGGCAACCCATTCTCTGGTGGTCACCCGACCCACGTACCGTATTGCCGCCGAGCGAGATACATGTGTCGCGCAGCCTGGGCAAACTCATGCGCCAGGGGCGTTACAAGGTGACGTTCGACCAGGACTTCGCAGCGGTCATCCAGGCCTGCGCCGAACCTCGCAGCTACGCCAACGAAACCTGGATCACCCGCTCGATGCAGGAGGCCTACATGGAACTGCATCAGCGTGGACACGCACACAGCGTCGAGGTCTGGGAGCAGGACAAGCTGGTTGGCGGGCTTTACGGCCTGGCCATGGGGCAGCTGTTTTTTGGCGAATCCATGTTCAGCCGTGCCGATAACGCATCGAAGGTCGGCTTCGCCACGCTGGTGGAACGCCTGCATGCCTGGGGGTTTGTGTTGATCGACTGCCAGATGCCCACACAGCACCTGCACAGCTTCGGTGCCCGCTCGATCCCGCGCCAGACATTTGCCGACTACCTGCAACAACACCTGGATCAACCCAATAACGCCGACTGGTTGCCTAGTCGAGTTTGAAAGGCTGGCATACACTCTTATTCATGGATTCTGATAACGGGGGCGATCATGACAGAGCTGGCGCGGCTTAAGTTTTATGCCACTCAACCCCATACCTGCAGTTACCTGCCTGAAGAGCAGGCGACCACGCTGTTCCTCGACCCCAGCCAGCCAATGGACGTTCAGGTCTATGCCGACCTGTCTGACATGGGCTTTCGCCGCAGCGGCGACCACCTCTATCGTCCACACTGCCAGAACTGCAGTGCCTGCGTACCGGCACGCATCCCGGTGAGCATTTTCGTTCCGGACAGACAGCAGAAGCGCATCCTGAAACGCAACGCCGACATTGAGGTACGCCGGGCAAAGCCGGTTTTCACCGAGGAGTACTTCGACCTCTACCAGCGTTATATCGAACAGCGGCATGCCGATGGAGACATGTTCCCGCCCAGTCGCGACCAGTTCTCCACTTTTCTGGTCCGTGACCTGCCCTTCTCGCGATTTTATGAGTTCCGGGCAGACCAGCGCCTGCTGGCGGTCGCCGTGACCGACCTGCTGCCCAATGGTCTTTCTGCGGTCTACACCTTCTACGAACCGGATGAAGAGCGGCGCAGCCTGGGACGTTATGCCATTTTGTGGCAGATCGCCGAAGCAGCCAGACTCCAGTTGCATGCCGTGTATCTGGGATACTGGATCAAGAACTGCAAAAAGATGAATTACAAGACTCAATATCGCCCTATCGAGCTGCTAACCAATCAAAGATGGGTCACTCTGTATTGAAGCCCTTGGCTTAAAGTGGTTTTTTCGGGCACAATGCACGCCGCTTTTGCCTGGCGCCACTTGCACCGGGCCACTCATTTGTATACCGAGGGCTTTACTGCATGTCGAAAGAAGACAGCTTCGAAATGGAAGGCACTGTCGTCGACACCCTGCCCAACACCATGTTTCGTGTGGAGTTGGAAAACGGGCACGTCGTAACCGCGCATATCTCCGGCAAGATGCGCAAGAACTACATCCGTATTCTTACCGGTGACAAGGTCCGCGTCGAACTGACGCCTTATGACCTGAGCAAAGGGCGTATCACCTACCGCGCCCGCTAAGCTAGTACTGACAAAAACGCCCGGCATATGCCGGGCGTTTTTGTTTGTTCGTTTGCCTGACACCCATTGCTGAGTGTCAGGGCAAGACTACCGTCAAGCCATCTCGGCAGTTGTCTCGAAATCAAAGGTGATCTCACCATCCTTGATATCGACATGCACAACGCCACCGTGCTCCGACAACTCACCGAACAGGATCTCCTCAGCCAGGGGACGCTTGATCTTGTCCTGGATAAGGCGAGCCATTGGTCGAGCGCCCATCGCGGCATCGTAGCCACCTTGCGCCAGCCAGCTTCTGGCAGCGTCGGAGACTTCGAGCAGCACACGCTTGTCTTCCAGTTGCGCCTGAAGCTCGGTAAGGAACTTGTCGACCACGCTCTTGATGACTTCGTGGCTGAGACGGCCAAACTGGATGATGGTGTCCAGACGGTTGCGGAACTCCGGCGTGAAACTCTTCTTGATCACTTCCATTGCATCGGACGAGTGGTCCTGATGCGTGAAACCGATCGAAGCCCGCGCTGCCGACTCGGCACCTGCGTTGGTGGTCATGATGACGATCACATTGCGGAAATCCGCCTTGCGCCCGTTGTTATCGGTGAGCGTACCGTGGTCCATGACCTGCAAGAGCAGGTTGAAGACTTCAGGATGCGCCTTTTCGATTTCATCGAGCAGCAATACGCAATGCGGCTGACGAGTGATGGCCTCGGTAAGAAGACCGCCCTGATCGAAACCGACATAGCCCGGAGGCGCACCGATCAGACGCGAAACGGTATGACGCTCCATGTATTCGGACATGTCGAAGCGAATCAGCTCGACGCCCAGAGCCTTGGCCAACTGACGCGCCGCTTCCGTCTTGCCGACGCCGGTAGGCCCGGCAAACAGGAAGGAACCCACGGGTTTGTCAGGTGACTTCAGCCCGGCACGAGACAGCTTGATTGCCGTGGACAGCGAGTCGATAGCTGCATCCTGGCCAAAGACGGTGAGCTTGAGATCGCGCTCCAGATTACGCAGCAGCTCCTTGTCGGAACTGTTGACGTGTTTCGGGGGAATACGCGCGATTTTCGCGACGATATCTTCGACCTGCGGCACATCGATGCACTTGACCCGACGCTCGGCCGGTTGCAGGCGCTGGAAGGCACCGGCTTCGTCGATGACGTCAATCGCCTTGTCCGGCATATGCCGATCATTGATGTAGCGAGAGGCCAGCTCGGCAGCGGCGCGCAACGCTTCGTCGCTGTACTCGATGCTGTGATGCTGCTCGAAGCGCCCCTTGAGCCCTCTGAGGATACCAATGGTGTCCTCGACCGACGGCTCGGAGACATCGACTTTCTGGAAGCGACGCGCCAGGGCGCGATCCTTCTCGAAAATCCCGCGGAACTCCTGGAAGGTGGTAGAGCCGATGCAACGAATATCGCCGGAAGACAGCAGCGGCTTGAGCAGGTTGGAAGCATCCATCACCCCGCCAGAAGCTGCACCCGCACCGATGATGGTATGAATCTCATCGATGAACAGGATGGCATGAGGCCGCTTGCGCAGTTCATTGAGCAGCGCCTTGAAACGCTTCTCGAAATCACCGCGATATTTGGTACCCGCCAGCAATGCTCCCAGATCAAGGGAGTAGACGACGCTGCTGGCCAACAGATCCGGCACCTGATTGTCGACGATACGCTTGGCCAGCCCTTCGGCGATGGCCGTCTTGCCAACACCCGCCTCACCCACCAGCAGAGGGTTGTTCTTGCGACGACGGGCGAGAATCTGAGCAACGCGCTCGACCTCACTCTCACGCCCGACCAGAGGGTCGATTCGCCCCTGGCGCGCCAGTTCGTTCAGGTTGCTTGCATAGGCATCCAGAGGATTGCCTGAGGAAGAAGCCTCGCCACCCTCGTCGTCCTGCATATCCTGCTCACCTTCAGAAGAGTGTTCGCCATGCCCTGGAACCTTGGAGATACCATGGGCGATGTAATTGACGACATCAATCCGGGCCACGCTCTGCTGCTTGAGCAAGAAGACGGCCTGGCTTTCCTGCTCACTGAAAATCGCAACCAGCACATTGGCACCGGTAACTTCACGCTTGCCGGAACTCTGTACATGGAAGACTGCACGTTGCAACACGCGCTGGAACCCTAGCGTCGGCTGGGTTTCACGATCCTCATCATGGACGGGGATCAGTGGAGTTGTGGAGTCGATGAACTCCTGCAGATCATGCTTGAGCTTATCGAGGTTTGCGCCGCAGGCACGCAAGACAGTGGCTGCAGCCTCATTATCCAATAGAGCCAGCAGGAGGTGCTCGACCGTCATGAATTCATGACGTTTTGAGCGAGCTTCCTTGAAGGCAAGATTGAGGGTGACTTCGAGCTCACGGTTTAACATAGCTTCACCTCATACCCAAGTGGCCGGCGTTTAACCGTCCTTCTCGATCTCACAGAGTAGTGGATGCTGGCTTTCCCGGGCGTATTGATTGACCTGCATTGCCTTGGTTTCGGCTATGTCGCGGGTAAACAATCCGCATACTGCCCGCCCCTCTGTATGGACGGCCAGCATGACCTTGGTGGCCAGCTCACGATTCAGGTTGAAAAACACCTCAAGAACTTCGACGACGAAATCCATAGGGGTGTAATCATCGTTAAACAAAACCACCTTGTACATTGGTGGCGCCTGCAGGGTGGGCTTGGCGTCCTGCAACGCAATGCCAGCTGAGTCGTCCTCGTGTGACTGTGGACCGTCCTGATTGAATGTTAGTCGAATCTTGCTGATTGCATGCATGGTAAAGAAAGGTTCGTATAAAGAGCGGGTTGAATAATTTAGTCGCAGCATGACCGGTTTTCACATCGACCGCCGCATGACCTTGACTATCAGCTAATCGGTGTTACAAACAATAGAGCCCACATTGGGTAAAAAGGGTCCGCGCAGTCAACCAAAATTTTTTTTAGGCCAGGCGGATTGAGGTGGATGATACTCCAGACGGAGTCCTTTGCAGAGGGATATGGCTATGCTCAGTGGTAAAGTCAAGTGGTTCAATAATGCAAAAGGCTATGGATTTATTCTTGCCGATGGCAGAGATGAAGATCTGTTTGCTCATTATTCAGCCATACAAATGGATGGCTACAAAACGCTCAAGGCAGGCCAACCGGTCCAATTTGAGATCATTCAAGGGCCAAAGGGATTACATGCCGTGAATATCTCGTCTGCGTCCACAGCTACTGTTCCAACATCCGCAGATGCTTCAAGCGCAGCACAAAAGCCAGCTAATGTGTCGGCCTGAAGCAGACCACCACAGACGCCAGCCATGAAAGAAACAGCCAGTTCAGGATGACTGAACTGGCTGCTGCACGGCAGCGGTTGCTCACATGTGCGCAATCAGGGCATCGCCGAACGCCGATGACGAGAGCAGCGTCGCGCCCTCCATCAAACGCTCGAAATCATAAGTAACAGTTTTAGCGGCAATCGCGCCATTGGTGCCCTTTATAACCAGATCGGCAGCCTCGACCCACCCCATGTGCCGCAGCATCATTTCGGCAGACAGAATCAAGGATCCCGGATTGACCTGATCCTTACCGGCATATTTTGGCGCCGTACCATGCGTCGCCTCGAACATCGCCACGGTATCCGAGAGATTGGCACCTGGCGCAATCCCGATGCCTCCAACCTCGGCAGCCAGCGCGTCGGAAAGGTAATCCCCATTGAGATTAAGCGTTGCAATGACATCGTATTCGACCGGACGCAGCAGGATCTGCTGAAGCATCGCATCGGCGATGGCATCCTTGACGATCACATCCTTGCCGGTACGAGTATTGGTGAACTGCATCCAGGGGCCACCATCGAGCAGGGTCGCACCAAATTCCTCGGCGGCAACCTCATAAGCCCACTCCTTGAAGGCGCCTTCGGTAAATTTCATGATGTTGCCTTTATGCACGATGGTCAGCGAGTCGCGATCATTGTCGACCACATACTGCAACGCCTTGCGCGCCAGACGCCGGGTACCCTCTCGGGAAACAGGCTTGACCCCGATACCGCAATCCTGATCAAAGCGGATTTTCGTGACCCCCATCTCCTCCTTCAGAAAACGGATGACTTTGGTCGCTTCGGGAGATCCTGCCTTCCATTCAATCCCGGCATAAATATCTTCGGAGTTTTCACGAAAGATCGTCATGTTCACATCGCCGGGCTTCTTGACCGGGCTGGGCACGCCCTCGAACCATCGCACCGGCCGCAGGCAGACATACAGGTCCAGTTGCTGGCGCAAGGCAACGTTCAGCGAACGAATGCCGCCACCGACCGGTGTGGTCAGAGGCCCCTTGATGGAAACCACGTACTCCCTCACAGCATCCAGCGTTTCCTGGGGCAGCCAGGTGTCCGGGTCGTAAATCCGGGTCGCCTTCTCTCCGGCATAGACCTCCATCCATGAAATCCTGCGTGTATCGCCATATGCCTTGCTGACTGCCGCATCCACCACCTTGATCATGACGGGCGTGATATCGATGCCAATGCCATCCCCCTCGATGAAGGGAATGATCGGATTATCGGGAACGTTCAGGGAGTGGTCTGCGTTGACAGTGATCTTCTCACCGACGGCGGGAATTATTGTTTTTTGATATGCCATGCGGGACTCCGGTGCGGGCTGAGTGGACATCCTGACAGCCATTGAGCCTAGTCAACCCCACAGGCACAGGCAAAGCCCGCCAGTCCGAAGACCCCGAAAAGCCCCGAAAGCCTTGGTTTTGAGCCTGTTCGTTCGACCAACGGCGAATAGTCGCCATTCGATAGCACGCATAGCATTAATGCTTGGCGCCAAGGGTTTGATATACTCGCGACGTGACCGCAGAGTCATAAAGGCCGAAGCCTCTGGAATGAGACTTTCAGCTTTATATATGCGTCGGGCTGCTACCCCGCCCGACAGCTTGACGCTCGACTGATGCACCTAACATCACCGCGAATAAACCTCGACTTGTGCCCATGACAGAACTTTGGGCAAGAGTGCATACCCTGCGCGTATCGAGATTTTGTGCATGCTCAGCAAAACAGAGAGTTAATACCAATGTCCAACCGCTCGAAGATCATCTACACCTTCACTGACGAAGCTCCAGCCCTCGCCACCTACTCGCTTCTGCCAATCATCGAAGCATTTACAGCCTCTTCCGATATCGACGTCGAAACACGTGATATCTCCCTGGCGGGCCGTGTTCTTTCCAGCTTCCCCGAATCGCTTGGCGCCGATCAGCAAGTGCCGGATCATCTCGCCGAGTTGGGCAAACTGGCTACAACGCCAGAAGCCAACATCATCAAGCTGCCGAACATCAGCGCCTCGGTCCCTCAATTGAAGGCGACCATCAAAGAGCTGCAGGAACAGGGCTTCAAGATCCCGGACTACCCGGAAGCGCCGTCCACCGACGCGGAAAAAGAAACCCGCGCACGTTACGACAAGGTCAAGGGCAGCGCCGTGAACCCGGTTCTGCGTGAAGGCAACTCCGACCGCCGCGCACCGCTTTCGGTCAAGAACTACGCTCGCAAGCACCCGCACAAGATGGGCGCATGGGCTGCCGACTCCAAGGCGCACGTTGCCCACATGAGCAGCGGCGACTTCTACGGCAGCGAAAAAGCCGCTCTGATCGAAGCAGACAACAGCGTCAAGATCGAACTGATCGCCAAGGACGGTACCGCTACCGTTCTCAAAGAGAAAACCAGCGTCAAGGCTGGCGAAGTGATCGATTGCTCGGTCATGAGCAAGAAAGCCCTGCGCAGCTTCATTGCCGCTGAAATCGAAGACGCCCGGAAACAAGGCGTTCTGTTCTCGGTGCATTTGAAAGCCACCATGATGAAGATCTCCGATCCGATCATGTTCGGCCAGATCGTCGACGAGTTCTACAAGGATGCGCTGACCAAGCACGCAGACACCCTGAAAGAAATCGGCTTCAGCCTGAACAACGGCATCGGCGATCTGTATGACCGCATCGGCGCCCTGCCAGCTGAAAAACAAGCTGAAATCAAGGCTGATATCCAGGCGGTCTACGCCACTCGCCCACAACTGGCGATGGTCAACTCCGACAAAGGCATCACCAACCTGCACGTACCGAGCGACGTCATCGTCGACGCTTCGATGCCTGCAATGATCCGTGACTCCGGCAAGATGTGGGGCACCGACGGTCAACTGCACGATGCCAAGGCCGTTATCCCGGATCGTTGCTATGCGACCATCTACCAGGCCGTCATCGAAGACTGCAAGAAAAACGGCGCCTTCGATCCGACCACCATGGGCAGCGTACCTAACGTTGGCCTGATGGCTCAGAAAGCCGAAGAGTACGGCTCTCACGACAAGACCTTCCACATCAAGACCGATGGCGTGGTCCGCGTGACCGACAGCCAGGGCAACCTGCTGATGGAACAGAACGTCGAAACCGGCGATATCTGGCGCATGTGCCAGGCCAAGGACGCGCCGATCCAGGACTGGGTCAAACTGGCCGTCAACCGTTCGCGCGCCAGCAACACTCCAGCCGTTTTCTGGCTCGACCCGGCACGCGCCCACGACAGCGTCATGATCGAGAAAGTCCAGAAGTACCTGCGCGACCACGACACTTCGGGCCTGGACATCCAGATCCTGTCGCCGGTCGAAGCCATGAAGCTGACCCTGGAGCGCACCCGCGCCGGTAAAGACACCATCTCGGTGACCGGTAACGTACTGCGCGACTACCTGACCGACCTGTTCCCGATCATGGAACTGGGCACAAGCGCCAAGATGCTGTCGATCGTGCCGCTGATGAATGGTGGTGGCCTGTTCGAAACCGGCGCTGGCGGTTCGGCTCCGAAGCACGTTCAGCAATTCGTCGAAGAGAACTTCCTGCGCTGGGATTCCCTGGGCGAGTTCCTGGCTCTGGCCGCTTCGCTTGAGCACCTGGGCAATGCCTACAACAACCCGAAAGCCCTGGTTCTGTCCAAGACTCTGGATCAGGCTACCGGTGAGTTCCTGGACCGTAACAAGTCGCCTTCGCGTAAAGTCGGCAGCATCGACAACCGCGGCAGCCACTTCTACCTGACCCTGTTCTGGGCACAGGCTCTGGCTGCTCAAAACGACGATGCCGCCCTCAAGGCGCAGTTCAGCCCGCTGGCCAAGACACTGACCGACAGCGAAGAGAAAATCGTTGCCGAGCTCAACGCTGTCCAGGGCAAACCAGTGGAAATCGGTGGTTACTACTTCACCAACCCTGAGCTGACCAGCAAAGCCATGCGTCCTAGCGCAACCTTGAACGCCGCAATCGCTGCGTTGTAAGTGGCAAACCGGTCAGACACATGACCTGCAAAAGCCCCGGCCACGCACCGGGGCTTTTGTATTTCAGGGCCGAGAAATTCAAAGGTCATCAATCACTTTGTGGGAGGCAGCTTGCTGGCGACTTCAGCGTACAGGCGCAGAATATCTGCCGGTTTCACAGGCCTTTTCGCCAGCAAGCTGCCTCCTACCCCCATACACGAGTAGCAACATTATGGAATGGCAAGCCCACGTTACCGTCGCCACCATCGTCGAAGATCAGGGCCGCTTCCTGCTCGTCGAAGAGATCAAGGGCGGACAAGCAGTACTCAACCAACCCGCCGGCCATCTGGACCCGAACGAAAGCCTGCAACACGCGGCCGTGCGCGAAACCCTGGAAGAAACCGGCTGGGACGTCGAACTGACCAGCGTGATCGGCATTTATCTATACACCGCGCCCAGCAATGGCGTGACTTACCAACGCATCTGCTTTGCCGCCAAGGCCCTGCGCCATCATCCCGAATACACGCTGGACGAAGGCATTGTCGGCCCGCTCTGGCTGACACGCGACGAACTCCTGACCCAGCAGCATCGCTGGCGCAGCGAGCTGGTCCTGCGCTGTGTCGATGATTATCTGAATGGCGAACACTTCAGTCTTGCCTTGCTGCGCGACAAGGCGTGAGACTCGACGCCCACAGCCTGATAGAATCGCGTCCTTTTCAAGGCCACCCATTGAACTCCCATGCGTGATCCAGCCCACTGCAACCCAGAAAACAAGCGCGTCATAGTCGGCATGTCCGGCGGCGTGGACTCATCCGTTTCCGCTGTCCTGCTCATGGAGCAGGGTTATCAGGTGGAAGGCTTGTTCATGAAGAACTGGGAAGAAGACGACGGAACGGAATACTGCACTGCCCGCGAAGACCTGGCAGACGCTCAGGCCGTGTGCGACAAGATTGGCATAAAGCTGCACACCGCCAACTTCGCCGCCGAGTACTGGGATAACGTGTTCGAGCACTTCCTGGAAGAGTACAAGGCAGGCCGCACGCCCAACCCGGACATCCTGTGCAACCGGGAAATCAAGTTCAAGGCCTTCCTTGACTACGCCCTGATGCTCGGCGCCGACCTGATTGCAACCGGACATTATGTACGTCGCCGCGATATCGACGGCCGTACCGAACTGCTCAAAGGCCTGGACCCGAACAAGGACCAGAGCTATTTCCTGCATGCCGTAGGCGGCGAACAGATTGCCAGGACGCTGTTCCCGGTCGGCGAACTGGAAAAGCCCGAGGTGCGTGCCATCGCCGAGAAACACGGTCTGGCGACAGCCAAGAAGAAGGACTCCACCGGCATCTGCTTTATCGGCGAGCGCCGTTTCACGGATTTCCTGCGCCAGTACCTTCCCGCCCAGCCCGGCGAGATCAAGACCACCGAAGGCGAAGTCATCGGCCGCCACAACGGCCTGATGTATCACACCATCGGTCAGCGTCAGGGCCTGGGCATCGGCGGCCTGAAGGATGCGAGCGATGATCCGTGGTATGTACTGGTCAAGGACCTGGAACACAACGAGTTGATCGTCGGCCAGGGCAACGACCATCCATGGTTGTTTTCCCAGGCACTGGTCACCTCGCAGATCTATTGGGTCAACCCGATAGACCTGAGCAGCCCGAAGAAACTGACCGCCAAGGTTCGTTATCGCCAGGGCGACCAGCACTGTACGCTGGAAAAGACCGCTGATGGCTACCGCGCCCTATTCGATGAACCGCAGCGCGCCGTGACACCCGGTCAGTCCGTGGTGTTCTATGACGGTGAAATCTGCCTGGGGGGCGGCGTCATTGAAATAGCCGAACCCTGGAAGAGCAAGGACAAGCGTTGATGACCCCAATTCAGGAGCAACTGATCGCTCTGGGCGGCGTATTCCAGGCCGCCATGCTGGTCGACAGGATTGCCAAGACCGGACAGGTCAGCGAAGCCGGGCTGAGCTGCATGCTCGGCAGCCTGCTGGTGCTGGACCCCAAGGACACGCTGGAGGTTTATGGTGGCGACGACCTGAACCTGCGCGAAGGCTACCGCGCCATGGCCAGCGCTCTGGAGCGTGACCCCGCGACCCTGCAGCGCGAGCCTTTGCGCTACGCCCTGTCGATGCTGGGCCTTGAGCGGCAGCTGGCCAAACGGGATGACATGCTGGAAGTGATCGGCAAACGCCTGCCGCAAATCCAGTCCCAGGCGGAGCATTTCGGCATTGCCCATGAAAACGTGATCGCCGCCACCGGCGCGCTTTATCAGGACACCCTGAGCACTCTGCGCCAGCGCATCCAGGTTCATGGCGACATGCGTAACCTGCAGCAACCCAACAACGCCTCGAAGATCCGCGCCCTGTTGCTGGCCGGCATTCGCTCGGCCCGTCTGTGGCGACAAGTTGGCGGTCATCGCTGGCAACTGGTCTTCAACCGACGCAAGTTATTGAAAGAACTCTATCCGCTGATGCACGGCTGACCCGCCACGCAACTGCGACCCTTACCACCCAGGCACGACGCTATCTACGCTGGTCAGTCCGACCCAGTCGGACTGAAATTTCATGTATGATATGCGCCCCTTTTCGTTGCCCGACTGTTCGAGACCACCCCATGCAGCTTTCTTCGCTCACTGCGGTTTCCCCTGTTGATGGCCGCTACGCCGGCAAAACCCAGGCCCTGCGCCCTATTTTCAGCGAATACGGCCTGATCCGCTTTCGCGTGATGGTTGAAGTTCGCTGGCTCCAGCGCCTGGCAGCTCACCCGCAAATCAGCGAAGTACCGCCGTTTTCCGCGCAAGCCAACGCCATCCTCGATGCCCTGGCTGAAGACTTTTCCGTGGAACACGCCGAGCGCGTGAAAGAAATCGAACGCACCACCAACCACGACGTTAAAGCCGTGGAATACCTGCTCAAGGAACAGGCTGCCAAACTGCCTGAGCTGGACAAGGTCAGTGAATTCATCCACTTCGCCTGCACCAGCGAAGACATCAACAACCTGTCCCACGCCCTAATGCTGCGCGAAGGTCGCGACAACGTGATGCTGCCGCTGATGCGCCAGATCGCCGACTCCATCCGCGAACTGGCCCAGCGCTTCGCCGACGTGCCGATGCTGTCGCGCACCCACGGTCAGCCAGCCTCCCCGACCACTCTGGGCAAGGAACTGGCAAACGTCGTCTATCGTCTGGAGCGCCAGATCGCCCAGATCGCCGCAGTTCCCCTGCTCGGCAAGATCAACGGCGCGGTAGGCAACTACAACGCTCACCTGTCGGCCTATGCGGACATCGACTGGGAAGCCAACGCTCGCGCCTTCATCGAAGACGAACTGGGCCTGGGCTTCAACCCGTACACCACCCAGATCGAACCACACGACTACATCGCCGAGCTGTTCGACGCCATTGCCCGCTTCAACACCATCCTGATCGACTTCGATCGCGATATCTGGGGCTACATCTCCCTGGGCTACTTCAAGCAGCGCACCATTGCAGGCGAAATCGGTTCGTCGACCATGCCGCACAAGGTCAACCCGATCGACTTCGAGAACTCCGAAGGCAACCTGGGTATCGCCAACGCACTGTTCCAGCATCTGGCGAGCAAACTGCCGATTTCCCGCTGGCAGCGCGACCTGACCGACTCCACCGTACTGCGCAACCTGGGCGTGGGCTTTGCACACAGCGTTATCGCCTACGAAGCCAGCCTCAAGGGCATCGGCAAGCTGGAACTGAACGAACAGCGCATCGCTGCCGACCTGGACGCATGCTGGGAAGTTCTGGCAGAGCCTATCCAGACCGTAATGCGTCGCTACAACATCGAAAACCCGTACGAAAAACTGAAAGAACTGACACGCGGCAAGGGCATCAGCCCTGAAGCGTTGCAAACTTTCATCGACGGCCTGGACATGCCAGCCGAGGCCAAGGCCGAGCTGAAGAAGCTGACTCCAGCCAATTACATCGGTAATGCCGTGGCGCAAGCCAAGCGTATCTGACAAGTAACACTTTCTGCACACGCCCGGCTGTGCCGGGCGTTTTCATTTCAAGGGCTTACAAATGAATCCTGATATTCCTCTTCAACTTCTGGGCGGCATGAGCGCGCGTGTTTTCCTGCGTGACTACTGGCAGAAAAAGCCCCTCCTGATCCGTCAGGCGCTGCCGGACTTTCAAAGCCCGATCGATCCTGACGAGCTGGCTGGCCTGGCCCTGGAAGAAGAAGTCGAATCCCGACTGGTCATCGAAAACGGCGAACGCCCATGGGAATTGCGTCGCGGCCCGTTCACCGAAGACGATTTCAGCAAGATGCCTGAGCGCGAATGGACCCTGCTGGTCCAGGCCGTGGATCAATTCGTTCCCGAAGTCAGCGAACTGCTGGAGAATTTCCGCTTCCTGCCAAGCTGGCGTATCGATGACGTCATGATCAGCTACGCCGCACCGGGCGGTAGCGTCGGGCCACATTACGACAATTACGACGTATTCCTGCTGCAAGGTCATGGCAAACGTCACTGGCAGATCGGCCAGATGTGCGACTCCGAAAGCCCGCTGCTCCCTCACGCAGACCTGCGCATCCTTTCGGATTTCCAGATGACTGAAGAGTGGACTCTGGAGCCGGGCGACATGTTGTATCTGCCGCCACGCCTTGCACACAGCGGCGTTGCAGTGGATGACTGCCTGACCTACTCGGTAGGTTTCCGGGCACCGAGCGCTGCGGAAGTACTGACCCACTTCACCGACTTCCTCAGCCAGTTCATCCCGGATGAAGAGCGTTACACCGACGCCGACGCACAACCGGCCAGCGACCCGCATCAGATCCAGAAAGACGCCCTTGACCGTCTCAAGACACTGCTGGCCGAGCACATGAGCGACGAACGCCTGCTGCTGACCTGGTTTGGCCAGTTCATGACCGAGCCTCGCTACCCGGAGCTGGTCGTCGGCCCGGAACTCGAAGAAGAGGACCTGCTCGACAGCCTGGAACAGGGCGCAGTTCTCATTCGCAACCCAAGCGCACGCCTGGCATGGTCTGAAGTTGATGACGATCTGCTACTGTTCGCCAGTGGCCAAAGTCGTCTTTTGCCGGGCAGCCTGCGCGAACTGCTTAAATTGATTTGTGCGGCCGATTCGCTGCACAGCGAAAACCTCGGCCAATGGTTGGCCGATGAAGAGGGACGCAATCTGATTTGCGAACTCGTAAAACAAGGAAGCCTGGGATTTGCCGATGAATAAAATCACTGTATCCGTCGCGGACTGGCAGAAGAATAACGCCGATATCCGGCGTATTCGTGAAGCCGTGTTCATTGCCGAGCAATCGGTACCACCGGAACTGGAATGGGACTCGGAGGATAGCGACGCCATACATTTTCTGGCCCGTGAAGGCGATTATGCCGTCGGCACTGCCCGACTGCTGCCGGACGGCGAGATCGGCCGCCTGTCGGTCCTCAAGGACTGGCGCGGCCTGAAAGCCGGTGAAATGCTGCTGACCGCCATCCTCGAAGAAGCACAGACCCGTGGCCTGAAGCAGCAGAAGCTCAGTGCGCAGGTTCAGGCCGTTGCGTTCTATCAGCGCTTTGGTTTCACCGTGGTCGGCGACGAGTTTCTCGAAGCCGGGCTGCCGCATATCGATATGGTGCGTCAGGCCTGATCCAGACCGATATGTAGGCGATTTTCAAGGCACTACATAACGTAACGCCCCGCCATTTTCTTGCAGCATGACTATGCTGGAACAGGAAATGCCGGGGCGTTTTGCCATCTGCCAATTCAACTTGCCCCCACCCCTGGCCGACAAAGTGGCACACTCGGTTTTTACGCGCCCCTCGCGGAGATTGGACATGTTGTTACGTACCCTGCTCACTTCATTACTTGTCGCGTTCAGCACCTGTACGCTGGCCGCTACCGAAATCGTACCGCTCAATTACCGCACCAGCGCGGATCTGCTGCCAGTCGCCAAATCCTTTCTGGGAGCGGACGGCTCGGTCAGCGCCTACGGCAACCAACTGATCGTCAATGCCGAATCACGCAAGATCGAAGAACTTCGCGCCCTGATCTCGCAACTGGACACCGCCCCCAAACGCCTGCTCATCAGCGTCGACACCAGTGACAGTGCCGCACGAACCACCAACGGCGGCAATGCAACTCGCATCATCAGCTACGGCACCTCCAGCCGCGATGGCGGCGTACAGCAGGTGCAAGCCACCGAAGGCACGCCTGCACTGATTCAGACAGGCCAGAGCGTACCTCTGACCACCACTCGCACGGACGCTTATGGCTATCCCCAGAGCAATACCGAATATCGCAACGTCACTCAGGGCTTCTATGTCACGGCCAGCGTTACCGGCGATATCGTCCACCTGAACATCAGCACCAATCGAGATCGCCTGAGCCAGGAGCGACCGGACGCCATCAAGGTCCAGAGCACCGACAGCCAGGTCAGCGGACGCCTGGGCGAATGGATCACTCTGGCGGGTTCCAGCGATCAATCGGTGGCTGATCAGCGTGGCATAGCGCAACGCTACTCCACCCAGGGTCGCGACGACATGGTTCTGCGGGTCAAGGTCGAAAGCCTTGAATAATCGGCAATGGCGTGAAACCCGGCACACACGGGCCTTTTAGTGACCAGACAGTCGCATTAGACCAAAGATGTAGTGCCAATAAAAAAGCACTACAAAACGTTTGACGAGTAAAAAAGAGCGAGGCATGATTGCCTCGCTCCCGCTAATCAGAGGCCTTCAAAAAGCCTCAGGATCGAAGCTCTAAGCCTGAGCCGATTCCCGTCGATATTGCCCACAAGGCTGTTTGACGAGGTTACGACTGGAACGAAGTTGTCCCTGGGGACGGAAGCGTTAGCGGTTGATCGGCAAAGCTGTTCGAGCAAAGCAAGAAGGCATCCACGAGCCGGATTGCTCACTCGCGCCGCCACACCTGCGCCTTCCTCTCCCGAGCACTTCGCTCCCCCGTCGCACCGCGCTTATTGCTGACCTCTGACAAGCGAGCAGCCATCTACCGTGCCTTCGATAAACGAGGCGTTTTGGCGGAGCAGGATCTTCCAACCAAAACCTGACAATGAGGTTTATCTCCATGGCACTGACACGCGAACAACAAATAGCGGCTCTCGAGAAAGACTGGGCTGAAAATCCGCGCTGGAAAAACGTGACCCGTACCTATTCTGCTGCTGATGTCGTCCGCCTGCGTGGCTCGGTTCAACCTGAACACACCTTCGCAAAAATGGGCGCCGACAAGCTCTGGAATCTGGTCACGCAAGGTGCCAAGCCGTCTTTCCGCCCAGACAAGGACTTCGTCAACTGCATGGGCGCCCTCACTGGCGGCCAGGCGGTGCAACAGGTCAAGGCAGGCATACAGGCGATCTATCTCTCGGGCTGGCAGGTTGCTGCCGACAACAACTCCGCCGAGTCCATGTACCCCGATCAGTCGCTGTACCCGGTGGACTCGGTTCCGACCGTGGTCAAGCGGATCAACAACTCGTTCCGCCGCGCCGACCAGATCCAGTGGAAAGCGGGCAAGAATCCGGGCGATGAAGGCTATATCGACTATTTTGCGCCCATCGTGGCCGATGCCGAAGCTGGCTTCGGTGGCGTGCTCAACGCCTATGAGCTGATGAAAAGCATGATCGAAGCCGGTGCCGCCGGCGTGCATTTCGAGGACCAACTGGCGTCCGTCAAGAAATGCGGTCATATGGGCGGCAAAGTTCTGGTCCCGACCCAGGAAGCCGTGCAGAAACTGGTTGCCGCTCGCCTGGCTGCTGACGTTGCAGGCGTACCGACCATTATCCTGGCCCGCACCGACGCCAATGCCGCCGACCTGCTGACCTCCGATTGCGACCCTTATGACAAGCCTTTCGTCACCGGAGCCCGTACCCCTGAAGGGTTCTACAAAGTGCGCGCAGGCCTGGACCAGGCCATCTCCCGCGGCCTGGCTTACGCCCCTTATGCGGACCTGATCTGGTGTGAGACTGCCAAGCCGGATCTGGACGAAGCCCGCCGTTTCGCCGAAGCCATCAAGAAGGAGTACCCGGACCAGTTGCTCTCCTACAACTGCTCGCCCTCCTTCAACTGGAAGAAGAACCTGGACGACGCGACCATCGCCAAGTTCCAGCGCGAGCTTTCGGCCATGGGCTACAAACACCAGTTCATCACCCTGGCCGGCATTCACAACATGTGGCACAGCATGTTCAACCTGGCGCACGACTACGCCCGCAACGACATGACTGCCTACGTGAAGCTGCAAGAGCAGGAGTTCGCAGATGCTGCCAAGGGCTATACCTTCGTGGCTCACCAGCAGGAAGTGGGCACCGGGTATTTCGACGACATGACCACCGTGATTCAGGGCGGCACTTCATCGGTCACCGCACTGAAAGGCTCCACCGAGGAAGAGCAGTTCCACTGATCCTTCGTGCAAGGAAACGGACAGGCAGGCCGCCCGATCGGGCGGCCTGTTTTTTCATGTTTCAACGCCGCGCATTGACCCCGGACAACCTTTGATGCGGTTCGCAGTGATACAACTGTAATGTCTTAATAAACAGAACAGGAGCACTGAATCCCCTGGCGAACTATAAAACGCTCATTCAAATGATATTAATTATCATTCAAATTTCCTTTTATTGCTTTTCCCTATTAAGAAAAGCAATTAGTGAAAACCTTGGTAAGGCCCGGCCCACAAGCCTTGCAGCCATTACTAGATGCCAGATTCGATTAATTCATTAAATAATTTTGATGTAGAAAATTTACTTGCCAAGTATTTGCACATAAAATCACCCCGATGCTCCCGCTGCGACATATCGTCACGGACTCACTCTTTATCAAGCACAGAGACCTTTGCTCTCTATTAAGGACTGCCAGCATGCCCGAATCGACAGGTTTGATTGCCCACAACTGGGGCTTCGCCATTTTCCTTTTGGGTGTTGTCGGTCTTTGCGCCTTCATGCTCGGTGTCTCAAGCCTGCTGGGAAGCAAGGCCTGGGGCCGCAGCAAGAACGAACCTTTCGAGTCCGGCATGCTGCCCACCGGCAGTGCGCGCCTGCGACTCTCCGCAAAATTCTATCTGGTCGCGATGCTCTTCGTGATCTTTGACATTGAAGCCCTTTTTCTCTTTGCCTGGTCTGTGTCCGTCCGCGAAAGCGGCTGGACCGGATTCGTCGAAGCACTCGTTTTCATAGCAATTCTGTTGGCAGGTCTTGTCTACCTATGGCGGGTTGGAGCGCTGGATTGGGCTCCTGAAGGTCGCCGTAACCGGCAAGCGAAGCTAAAACAATGAGGCTTTGGCGATGCAATACAATCTCACCAGGATCGACCCGGATGCTCCTAATGAGCAGTATCCAATCGGCAAACGGGAAACCGTTTCCGATCCGTTAGAAGATCAAGTCCACAAAAACATCTACATGGGCAAACTCGAAGACGTGCTGAATGGCGCGGTCAACTGGGGGCGTAAAAACTCTCTGTGGCCGTACAACTTCGGCTTGTCGTGCTGCTATGTGGAAATGACCACCGCCTTCACGGCGCCCCACGACATCGCACGCTTTGGCGCCGAAGTCATCCGGGCATCGCCGCGTCAGGCGGATTTCATGGTTATTGCCGGGACTTGCTTCATCAAGATGGCACCAATCATCCAGCGTCTCTACGAGCAAATGCTTGAGCCCAAGTGGGTCATCTCCATGGGTTCGTGCGCCAACTCCGGTGGCATGTACGACATCTACTCTGTGGTTCAGGGCGTGGACAAGTTCCTTCCTGTCGATGTGTACGTGCCCGGCTGCCCGCCCCGCCCAGAGGCATTTCTGCAAGGCTTGATGCTGTTGCAGGAATCCATTGGCCAGGAGCGTCGCCCTCTTTCCTGGGTCGTCGGCGATCAAGGCGTGTACCGCGCCGAAATGCCGTCGCAAAAGGAACAGCGCCGCGAACAGCGTATCCAGGTCACCAACCTGCGCAGCCCCGACGAAGTCTGATCCAACCCGCTCTTCTTATAAAAAAGACAAGAACCGGGTTGATTCTGTACGTTGACCGAAGTGATTGAGACCTATGACTGCAGACACCGCTCTGTACATCCCGCCTTACAAGGCTGACGACCAAGACGTCGTCGTAGAATTGAACAACCGCTTTGGCGCCGAAGCCTTCACGGCTCAGCCGACCCGTACCGGCATGCCGGTACTGTGGGTCGCCCGTGCCCATCTGGTCGAGGTACTGAAGTTCCTGCGACAGGTGTCCAGACCCTACTCCATGCTCTACGACCTGCATGGTGTCGATGAGCGCCTGCGCACTCACCGTCGCGGCCTGCCTGATGCCGACTTCACTGTGTTCTACCACCTGCTTTCGGTAGAACGTAACAGCGACGTGATGATCAAGGTTGCCCTGTCCGAAAGCGACCTGAGCCTGCCAAGCGTCACCGGTATCTGGCCTAACGCCAACTGGTACGAGCGCGAAGTGTGGGACATGTTCGGGATCGACTTCCCCGGCCACCCGCACCTGAGCCGCATCATGATGCCGCCGACCTGGGAAGGTCACCCGCTGCGCAAGGACTTCCCGGCCCGCGCCACCGAGTTCGACCCGTACAGCCTGAACCTGGCCAAGCAGCAACTGGAAGAGGAAGCCGCACGCTTCCGTCCGGAAGACTGGGGCATGAAGCGTTCCGGCGAGAACGAGGACTACATGTTCCTCAACCTCGGCCCGAACCACCCTTCTGCGCACGGTGCATTCCGCATCATCCTGCAACTGGACGGCGAAGAGATCGTCGACTGCGTTCCGGATATCGGCTACCACCACCGTGGTGCCGAGAAGATGGCCGAGCGTCAGTCCTGGCACAGCTTCATTCCGTACACCGACCGTATCGATTACCTGGGCGGTGTGATGAACAACCTGCCTTACGTGCTTTCGGTCGAGAAGCTGGCCGGCATCAAGGTGCCAGAGAAAGTCGACACCATCCGCATCATGATGGCCGAGTTCTTCCGGATCACCAGCCACCTGCTGTTCCTGGGTACCTACATCCAGGACGTGGGCGCCATGACCCCGGTATTCTTCACCTTTACCGACCGCCAGAAAGCCTACAAGGTCATCGAAGCCATCACCGGCTTCCGTCTGCACCCGGCCTGGTACCGCATTGGTGGTGTTGCTCACGACCTGCCACGCGGCTGGGAAAAACTGGTCAAGGAATTCGTCGACTGGCTGCCAAAACGCCTGGACGAATACACCAAGGCAGCACTGCAGAACAGTATTCTCAAAGGCCGTACCATCGGCGTCGCAGCCTACAACACCAAAGAGGCCCTGGAGTGGGGTGTCACCGGTGCAGGCCTGCGTTCCACCGGCTGTGATTTCGACCTGCGCAAGGCCCGTCCTTACTCCGGCTACGAGAACTTCGAGTTCGAAGTCCCGCTTGCGGCCAATGGCGATGCCTACGACCGCTGCATGGTCCGCGTCGAAGAGATGCGTCAAAGCATCAAGATCATCGACCAGTGCATGCGCAACATGCCGGAAGGCCCGTACAAGGCGGATCACCCGCTGACCACGCCGCCGCCCAAAGAGCGCACCTTGCAGCACATCGAAACCTTGATCACGCACTTCCTGCAGGTTTCGTGGGGCCCGGTCATGCCGGCCAACGAATCCTTCCAGATGATCGAAGCGACCAAGGGCATCAACAGTTATTACCTGACGAGCGACGGCGGCACCATGAGCTACCGTACCCGGATTCGCACCCCAAGTTACCCGCACCTGCAGCAGATCCCTTCGGTGATCAAAGGCAGCATGGTCGCGGACTTGATCGCGTACCTAGGTAGCATCGATTTCGTTATGGCCGACGTGGACCGCTAAGCATGAACAGCACGCTTATCCAGACAGACCGTTTCGCCCTGAGCGAAACCGAACGCTCGGCCATCGAGCACGAGCTGCATCACTACGAAGACTCCCGCGCGGCGTCCATCGAAGCCCTCAAGATCGTCCAGAAGGAACGTGGCTGGGTGCCGGATGGCGCCATCTACGCGATCGGCGAGATCCTTGGCATTCCCGCCAGCGACGTCGAAGGTGTGGCAACGTTCTACAGCCAGATCTTCCGTCAGCCGGTCGGCCGTCACATCATCCGCGTCTGCGACAGCATGGTCTGCTACATCGGCGGCCATGAATCGGTAGTCGACGAAATCCAGAGCAAGCTGGGCATCGGCCTTGGCCAGACCACTCCTGACGGCCGCTTCACGCTGCTGCCGGTCTGCTGCCTGGGCAACTGCGACAAAGCCCCGGCGCTGATGATCGACGACGACACTTTCGGTGACGTACAGCCCGCTGGCGTTGCCAAACTGCTGGAGGGCTACGTATGACCCTGACTTCCTTCGGCCCTGCCAACCGCATCGCGCGCAGTGCAGAAACCCATCCGCTGACCTGGCGTCTGCGTGACGACGCCGAGCCGGTCTGGCTCGACGAGTACCAGGCCAAGAACGGTTACGCGGCGGCACGCAAGGCATTCGCCGACCTGTCTCAGGACGATATCGTCCAGACCGTCAAGGATGCCGGCCTCAAAGGTCGCGGCGGTGCAGGCTTCCCCACGGGTGTGAAGTGGGGCCTGATGCCCAAAGACGAATCCATGAACATCCGCTACCTGCTGTGCAACGCGGATGAAATGGAGCCCAACACCTGGAAAGACCGCATGCTGATGGAGCAACAGCCCCATCTGCTGATCGAAGGCATGCTGATCAGTGCCCGCGCACTGAAAACCTACCGTGGCTACATCTTCCTACGCGGCGAGTACACCACCGCCGCCAAGCACTTGAATCGTGCCGTGGAAGAAGCCAAGGCAGCCGGTCTGCTGGGCAAGAACATCCTGGGCAGCGGCTTCGATTTCGAGCTGTTCGTCCACACCGGCGCCGGGCGTTACATCTGCGGTGAAGAAACCGCACTGATCAACTCCCTGGAAGGCCGTCGCGCCAACCCGCGCTCCAAGCCGCCCTTCCCCGCCGCTGTCGGCGTATGGGGCAAGCCGACTTGCGTCAACAACGTCGAAACCCTGTGCAACGTGCCGGCCATCATCGGCAACGGCATCGACTGGTACAAATCCCTCGCCCGCGAAGGCAGTGAAGACCACGGCACCAAGCTGATGGGCTTCTCCGGCAAAGTGAAGAACCCTGGCCTGTGGGAGCTGCCATTCGGCGTGACCGCCCGCGAGCTCTTCGAGGACTATGCCGGCGGCATGCGCGATGGCTACAAGCTCAAGTGCTGGCAGCCAGGCGGCGCCGGTACCGGTTTCCTGCTGCCTGAACACCTGGATGCGCAAATGTACGCTGGCGGCATCGCCAAGGTCGGCACCCGTATGGGCACCGGTCTGGCCATGGCGGTAGACGACAGCATCAACATGGTGTCGCTGCTGCGCAACATGGAAGAGTTCTTCGCCCGCGAATCCTGCGGCTTCTGCACCCCTTGCCGTGATGGCCTGCCATGGAGCGTCAAGCTCCTGCGTGCGCTTGAGAACGGTCAGGGGCAAGCCGGTGATATCGAGACGCTGCTCGGTCTGGTCGGTTTCCTCGGCCCAGGCAAGACCTTCTGTGCTCACGCACCGGGAGCCGTTGAGCCACTGGGCAGTGCGATCAAGTATTTCCGCCCGGAGTTCGAGGCAGGCATCGCGCCCACCAGCGCCGCTGTCCCGCCCCTGGCGAAACCGATCATCGTCGGCGCATAACGCTTTGCAAGGTGAAGGGCCTTGCCCTTCACCCATCGTGCGATGACGCCTCAGAGGCTGTTTCGAGTCGCACGAATAACAAGATTCCATTAGCCACGCCCGCTGACACCGGGCCAACGAAGAACTTTGAACCATGGCCACTATCCACGTAGACGGCAAAGCGCTCGAAGTCGACGGGGCAGACAACCTGTTACAGGCATGTCTGTCGCTGGGCCTCGACATTCCTTATTTCTGCTGGCATCCCGCCCTTGGCAGCGTTGGTGCGTGCCGCCAATGTGCGGTCAAGCAGTACAACGACGAGAACGACACCCGTGGTCGCATCGTCATGTCCTGCATGACTCCTGCCACCGACAACACCTGGATTTCCATCGACGATGACGAATCCAAGGCCTTCCGGGCCAGCGTTGTCGAATGGCTGATGACCAACCACCCGCATGACTGCCCGGTCTGCGAGGAAGGCGGTCACTGCCACCTGCAAGACATGACCGTGATGACCGGCCACAACGAGCGCCGTTATCGCTTTACCAAACGTACCCACCAGAACCAGGAGCTCGGCCCGTTCATCTCTCACGAGATGAACCGCTGCATCGCCTGCTACCGTTGCGTACGCTTCTATAAAGACTACGCAGGCGGCACCGACCTGGGCGTTTTCGGCGCTCACGACAACGTGTACTTCGGCCGTGTCGAAGATGGCGTGCTGGAAAGCGAGTTCTCCGGCAACCTCACCGAGGTCTGCCCGACCGGTGTGTTCACCGACAAGACTCACTCCGAGCGCTACAACCGTAAATGGGACATGCAGTTCTCGCCGAGCATCTGCCATGGCTGCTCAAGCGGTTGCAACATCAGCCCCGGTGAGCGTTACGGCGAACTGCGCCGCATCGAAAACCGTTTCAACGGTTCGGTGAACCAGTACTTCCTGTGTGACCGTGGCCGTTTCGGCTATGGCTACGTCAACCGCGAAGACCGTCCACGTCAGCCACTGCTGGCCGACGGCAGCAAGTTGAGCCTCGATGCAGCGCTGGACACGGCTGCCGACCTGCTGCGCGGTCGTAACATCGTCGGTATCGGCTCGCCACGCGCCAGCCTGGAAAGCAACTACGCACTGCGCGAACTGGTCGGTGCCGAGCACTTCTACTCGGGTATCGAAGCCAGCGAGCTGGAGCGTATCCGTCTGGTGGCACAGGTGCTCAAGGACAGTCCTCTACCGATCCCGACCCTGCGCGACATCGAAGATCACGACGCCGTCTTCGTCCTCGGTGAAGATCTGACCCAGACCGCAGCTCGCGTGGCCCTGGCCCTGCGTCAATCGGTCAAGGGCAAGGCCGAAGACATGGCCGACGCCATGCGCGTACAGCCATGGCTCAATGCCGCAGTGAAAAACATCGGCCAGCACGCGCTGAACCCGCTGTTCATTGCAAGCCTTGCTGAAACAAAACTCGACGACGTCGCTGAAGAGTGTGTACACGCCGCTCCAGACGATCTGGCCCGTATCGGCTTTGCCGTAGCCCACGCTCTGGACGCCAGCGCCCCTGCCGTCGAAGGCCTGGACGCTGAAGCTCTTGAACTGGCCAAGCGCATCGCCGACTCTCTGCTGGCCGCCAAGCGTCCGCTGATCATCGCCGGTACTTCGCTGGGCTCCAAAGCCCTGATCGAAGCCGCAGCGAACATCGCCAAAGCCTTGAAGCTGCGCGAAAAAGAAGGCTCCATCAGCCTGATCGTGCCGGAAGCCAACAGCCTCGGCCTGGCCCTGCTGGGCGGCGAGTCGGTGGATGCCGCCTTGCAGGCCGTCATCGACGGCAAGGCTGACGCCATCGTCGTGCTGGAAAACGATCTGTACACCCGCACCGATGCCGCCAAGGTCGATGCAGCCCTGAGCGCCGCAAAAGTGGTGATCGTGGCCGACCACCAGAAGACCGCGACGGGCGACCGTGCGCATCTGGTCCTGCCGGCAGCCAGCTTCGCTGAAGGCGACGGTACGCTGGTCAGCCTGGAAGGCCGCGCCCAGCGCTTCTTCCAGGTGTTCGATCCAACCTACATGGACGCCAGCATTCTGGTTCACGAAGGCTGGCGCTGGCTGCATGCCCTGCGCGCTACCCTGCTGAACAAGCCGGTGGACTGGACCCAGCTGGACCACGTCACCGCTGCCTGCGCACAAAGCAGTACGCAACTGGCTGGCATCATCAATGCTGCGCCTTCTGCTGCCTTCCGCATCAAAGGCATGAAGCTGGCTCGCGAACCGCTGCGTTACAGTGGCCGTACGGCCATGCGTGCCAACATCAGCGTGCATGAGCCTCGTACTCCGCAAGACCAGGACACCGCGTTCGCCTTCTCCATGGAAGGTTACTCGGGCTCTGCCGAACCTCGTCAGCAAGTGCCATTCGCCTGGTCTCCGGGCTGGAACTCGCCTCAGGCCTGGAACAAGTTCCAGGACGAAGTCGGCGGTCACTTGCGCGCCGGTGATCCGGGTGTTCGTCTGATCGAAAGCCAGGGCGACAACCTGAATTGGTTCGCCAGCGTTCCACGGGCCTTCTCCCCTGCTCAGGGAACCTGGCAAGTGGTGCCGTTCTATCACCTGTTCGGCAGCGAAGAGAACTCTTCGAAAGCCGCTCCGGTCCAGGAACGCATCCCGGCTGCCTACGTTGCGCTGGCCAAGTCCGAAGCCGATCGCCTGGGTGTCAATGAAGGTGCCCTGCTGTCCTTGAACGTTGCCGGCCAGACCCTGCGTCTGCCGCTGCGCATCAATGAAGAACTGGGCGCAGGCCTGGTGGCATTGCCGGTCGGGCTGGCAGGCATTCCTGCGGCAGTCTTCGGCAAATCGGTTGACGGCCTTCAGGAGGCAGCACAATGAGCTGGTTCACTCCTGATGTGATCGACACCATCTTCGCGGTCGTGAAAGCCATTGTCGTGTTGCTGGCCGTCGTGGTCTGCGGCGCGCTGCTGAGCTTTGTCGAACGTCGCCTGCTGGGCTGGTGGCAGGACCGTTACGGTCCTAACCGCGTTGGCCCGTTCGGCATGTTCCAGATCGCTGCCGACATGCTGAAAATGTTCTTCAAGGAAGACTGGACACCGCCGTTTGCCGACAAGGTGATTTTCACCCTGGCACCGATCGTGGCCATGAGCGCCTTGCTGATTGCCTTCGCAATCATCCCGATCACCCCGACCTGGGGCGTGGCGGATCTGAACATCGGCTTGCTGTTCTTCTTTGCCATGGCCGGTCTTTCGGTCTATGCCGTGCTGTTCGCCGGCTGGTCGAGCAACAACAAGTACGCCCTGCTCGGCAGTCTGCGTGCCTCGGCGCAAACCGTTTCCTATGAAGTGTTCATGGGTCTGGCGCTGATGGGCATCGTGGTTCAGGTCGGTTCGTTCAACATGCGCGACATCGTTGAATATCAGGCACAGAACCTGTGGTTCATCATTCCGCAGTTCTTCGGCTTCTGTACGTTCTTCATCGCAGGCGTTGCAGTGACTCACCGTCACCCCTTCGACCAACCGGAAGCGGAACAGGAACTGGCCGACGGCTACCACATTGAATATGCCGGCATGAAATGGGGCATGTTCTTCGTCGGTGAATACATCGGGATCATCCTGATCTCGGCGTTGCTGGTGACCCTGTTCTTCGGCGGCTGGCACGGCCCGTTCGGCATTCTGCCGCAACTGTCCTTCGTCTGGTTCGCCCTGAAGACCGCGTTCTTCATCATGCTGTTCATCCTGCTGCGCGCCTCTATCCCGCGCCCACGCTATGACCAGGTAATGGACTTCAGCTGGAAATTCTGTCTGCCGCTGACCCTGATCAATTTGCTGGTGACTGCTGCGATTGTGTTGTTGAACACACCGGCAGGCTCGGTTCAGTGAGGATTTGACCCATGTTCAAATATATTGGCGACATCGTTAAGGGTACTGGTACCCAATTGCGCAGCCTGGTGATGGTCTTCGGTCACGGCTTCCGCAAACGCGACACCCTGCAATATCCGGAAGAGCCGGTTTACCTGCCTCCGCGCTATCGTGGCCGTATCGTTCTGACTCGCGACCCGGACGGCGAAGAGCGCTGCGTGGCCTGCAACCTGTGCGCCGTGGCATGCCCGGTCGGTTGCATTTCATTGCAGAAGGCTGAAACCGAAGACGGCCGCTGGTACCCGGACTTTTTCCGCATCAACTTCTCACGTTGCATTTTCTGCGGCTTGTGCGAAGAAGCCTGCCCGACCACCGCAATCCAGCTGACACCGGATTTCGAGATGGCCGAGTTCAAACGTCAGGATCTGGTTTACGAGAAGGAAGATCTGCTGATCTCCGGCCCCGGCAAGAACCCTGACTATAACTTCTATCGCGTCGCCGGTATGGCTATCGCTGGCAAGCCCAAGGGCTCTGCACAGAACGAAGCCGAGCCGATCAACGTCAAGAGCTTGCTGCCTTAAGGAAGTAAAGATGGAATTCGCTTTCTATTTCGCATCCGGCATCGCCGTCGTGTCCACCCTGCGGGTGATCACGAATACGAACCCGGTGCACGCCCTGCTCTACCTGATCATTTCGCTGATTGCAGTGGCAATGACTTTCTTCAGCCTGGGCGCACCGTTCGCCGGGGTTCTGGAAGTCATCGCCTATGCGGGCGCGATCATGGTCCTGTTCGTGTTTGTGGTAATGATGCTGAACCTGGGCCCGGCCTCGGTTCAGCAGGAACGTGCCTGGCTCAAACCCGGCATCTGGGCAGGTCCGGTCATTCTTGGCGCACTGCTGCTGGCTGAACTGCTCTATGTATTGTTCGCCAACCCGAGCGGTGCTGGCATCGGTCACACCACAGTCGACGCCAAGGCGGTCGGTATCAGCCTGTTCGGACCTTATCTGCTGGTGGTGGAACTGGCCTCGATGCTGCTGCTTGCCGCAGCCGTCACGGCATTCCATCTGGGCCGCACAGACGCGAAGGAGCCAAGCCAATGAATGCTATCCCTCTGGAACATGGTCTGGCGGTCGCCGGCGTCCTGTTCTGTCTTGGCCTGGTCGGCCTGATAGTTCGTCGCAACATTCTGTTCGTGTTGATGAGCCTGGAGATCATGATGAACGCATCTGCTCTGGCGTTCATCGTTGCCGGCAGCCGCTGGGGCCAACCGGATGGACAGGTCATGTTCATTCTGGTGATCAGCCTTGCTGCTGCCGAGGCCAGCATTGGCCTGGCGATCCTGATGCAACTGTATCGCCGCTTCCACACCCTCGATATCGACGCTGCCAGTGAGATGCGCGGATGAACCTACTCTTTCTCACTTTCGTATTTCCCCTGATCGGTTTTCTGCTGCTGTCGTTCTCCCGTGGACGCATCTCGGAAAACCTCGCAGCCCTGATCGGCGTCGGTTCCGTAGGCCTGTCGGCCCTGGTCACCGCCTGGGTCATCTGGCAATTCAACGTCGCACCACCAGAGGGTGGCCATTACACCCAGGTGCTGTGGCAATGGATGGACGTTGATGGCTTCAGCCCGAACTTCGCGCTGTATCTGGACGGTCTGTCGGTCACCATGCTCGGCGTGGTGGTCGGCGTAGGCTTCCTGATTCACCTGTTCGCGTCCTGGTACATGCGCGGTGAAGAGGGCTACTCGCGCTTCTTCTCCTACACCAACCTGTTCATTGCCAGCATGTTGTTCCTGATCCTGGGCGACAACCTGCTGTTCATCTACTTCGGTTGGGAAGGCGTGGGCCTGTGCAGCTACCTGTTGATCGGTTTCTACTACAGCAACCGCAACAACGGTAACGCAGCACTCAAAGCCTTCATCGTGACCCGCATCGGCGACGTGTTCATGGCCATCGGCCTGTTCATCCTGTTCCAGCAACTGGGCACATTGAATGTCCAGGAACTGCTGGTCCTTGCGCCTCAGCACTTCAAGGTCGGTGACTTCTGGATCGTGCTGGCAACGCTGATGCTGCTGGGCGGTGCGGTCGGTAAATCCGCGCAACTGCCGCTGCAAACCTGGCTGGCGGATGCGATGGCCGGTCCTACTCCGGTTTCGGCACTGATCCACGCGGCAACCATGGTAACCGCAGGTGTCTACCTGATTGCCCGTACCCACGGCCTGTTTACTCTGGCTCCAGACATCCTGCATCTGGTCGGCATTGTCGGCGGCGTGACACTGGTTCTGGCAGGTTTCGCAGCTCTGGTACAAACCGACATCAAACGTATCCTCGCCTACTCGACCATGAGCCAGATCGGCTACATGTTCCTGGCGCTGGGTGTTGGTGCCTGGGAAGGCGCGATCTTCCACCTGATGACCCACGCCTTCTTCAAGGCGCTGCTGTTCCTTGCTTCGGGTGCGGTGATCGTTGCCTGCCACCACGAGCAGAACATCTTCAAGATGGGTGGCCTGTGGAAGAAACTGCCTCTGGCCTATGCAAGCTTCATCGTCGGTGGTGCCGCTCTGGCAGCCCTGCCGTTGCTGACTGCCGGGTTCTACTCCAAGGACGAAATTCTCTGGGAAGCCTTCGCCAGCGGTAACAACGGTCTGCTGTATGCAGGTCTGGCCGGCGCATTCATGACCTCCATCTACACCTTCCGCCTGATCTTCATCGCGTTCCACGGTGAAGCCAAGACCGAAGCCCATGCCGGTCATGGCATCGCTCACTGGCTGCCGCTGTCGGTGCTGATCGTGCTGTCGACCTTCATCGGCGCCATGATCACGCCTCCGCTGGCCGGTGTGCTGCCACAAAGCGTCGGCCATGCTGGCGGCGAAGCCAAGCACAGTCTGGAAATCGCTTCGGGTGCCATTGCCCTGGCCGGTATCCTGCTGGCGGCCTTGCTGTTCCTGGGCAAGCGTCGGCTGGTGACAGCTATCGCCAACAGCGGCCCTGGCCGTCTCCTGTCAGCCTGGTGGTTCGCTGCATGGGGCTTCGACTGGATCTACGACAAGCTGTTCGTCAAACCTTATCTGGCGATCAGCCATGTGCTGCGTAGCGATCCGTTCGACCGCACCATTGGTTTGATCCCGCGTCTGGTCAAGGGGGGTCATGCAACCATGAGCCGCACCGAGACCGGCCAGTTGCGTTGGTATGCTGCCTCGATAGCCGTAGGTGCCGTTCTGGTACTTGGTGCCGTCGTTCTGGTTGCGGTCTGACATGAAAACCTTGCGAATTTGCGAAAGGAATTGAGCCCGTCATGATTCTGCCTTGGCTAATCCTGATCCCCTTTATCGGCGGCCTGCTGTGCTGGTTGTGTGAGCGCGTAAGCGCCACACTGCCACGCTGGATCGCGCTGCTGACCATGTCTCTGTTGCTCGGTATCGGCCTGTGGCTGTGGAGCGTCGGCGACTACACCCTCTCCCCTGCCCCGGGCGCCGCTCCCACCTGGACCCTGGAATTCCAGGCCCAGTGGATCCAGCGCTTCGGCATCAGCCTGCACCTGGCTCTGGACGGCCTGTCGCTGCTGATGATCCTGCTGACCGGCCTGCTCGGCGTGTTGTCGGTCCTGTGTTCGTGGAAGGAAATCCAGCGCAAGGTCGGTTTCTTCCACCTGAACCTGATGTGGATTCTGGGTGGTGTGGTCGGCGTGTTCCTGGCCATCGACCTGTTCCTGTTCTTCTTCTTCTGGGAAATGATGCTGGTGCCGATGTACTTCCTCATCGCGCTCTGGGGTCATAGCTCGTCGGACGGCAAGAAGACACGTATCTACGCTGCGACCAAGTTCTTCATCTTCACTCAGGCCAGCGGCCTGATCATGCTGGTGGCGATCCTGGGTCTGGTACTGGTCAACTTCAACCAGACCGGCGTGGTCACCTTCGCTTACGCTGAACTGCTGAAGACGAAGCTGGCACCGGGCATCGAGTACATCCTGATGCTGGGCTTCTTCATCGCTTTCGCGGTGAAACTGCCGGTCGTGCCGCTGCACTCCTGGTTGCCGGATGCTCACGCTCAGGCACCGACTGCGGGCTCCGTCGACCTGGCCGGTATTCTGTTGAAAACCGCTGCCTACGGCCTGCTGCGTTTCGCCCTGCCGCTGTTCCCCAATGCGTCGGCAGAGTTCGCACCGATTGCAATGACCCTCGGCCTGATCGGCATTTTCTATGGTGCTTTCCTGGCCTTCGCACAGACCGATATCAAGCGTCTGATCGCGTTCTCCAGCGTCTCGCACATGGGGTTCGTCCTGATCGGTATTTACTCGGGCAGCCAGCAAGCCTTGCAAGGCGTGGTCATTCAGATGATTGCCCACGGTCTGTCGGCAGCAGCGCTGTTTATCCTGAGCGGTCAGTTGTACGAGCGCCTGCACACCCGTGACATGCGTCAAATGGGTGGCCTGTGGTCACGTATCCCGTACCTGCCAGCCATCAGCCTGTTCTTCGCTGCTGCGTCGCTGGGTCTGCCGGGTACCGGCAACTTCGTTGGCGAGTTCCTGATCCTGCTGGGCTCTTTTGTCCACGCGCCTTGGGTTACGGCCATTGCAACTTCAGGTCTGGTGTTCGGTTCTGTCTACTCGCTGATCATGATCCACCGCGCCTACTTTGGCCCTGCCAAGTCCGACGAGCTTCTCAAGGGCATGGATGCACGGGAATTGATCATGGTGCTGGGCCTTGCCGTATTGCTGATCGTGCTGGGGGTTTACCCGCAGCCGTTCCTCGATACTTCGGCAGCGACCATGCACGGCGTGCAGCAATGGCTAGGCACTGCCTTCACTCAACTCGCTTCGGCCCGGTAAGAGCGCTATGGACCTGACGATTCAACACTTTATTGCGCTTGCCCCACTGCTGATTACCAGCATCACTGTCGTGGTGGTGATGCTGGCCATCGCATGGCGCCGCAATCACTCGCAAACATTCCTGCTGTCGGTAGCAGGGCTCAACCTGGCATTGCTGTCGATCTACCCGGCATTGAAGGTCGCTCCACTGGCCGTTACGCCATTGCTGCAGATCGACAGCTTCGCCTGCCTGTACATGGCAATCATCCTCGCCTCGACCCTGGCGTGCGTGACGATGGCGCATGCTTATCTGGGCGACGACAAAAAAGGCTATCCGGGCAATCGTGAAGAGCTTTACCTGCTGATCCTGCTGGCTGCGGCTGGCGGTCTGGTACTCGTGAGTGCCAAGCATCTGGCTGGCCTGTTCATCGGCCTGGAACTGCTGTCGGTACCTGTCTACGGTCTGGTCGCCTACGCCTTCTTCAACAAGCGCTCGCTGGAAGGCGGCATCAAGTACATGGTGCTTTCGGCAGCCGGCTCGGCGTTCCTGCTGTTCGGTATGGCGCTGTTGTACGCAGAAGCAGGCAGCCTGAGCTTCGATGGTATCGGCAAGGCGATTGCCGCTACAGGCATGCCCAGCCCGCTTGCCAGCCTGGGTCTTGGCATGATGGTTGTGGGTCTGGCATTCAAACTGTCGCTGGTCCCGTTCCACCTGTGGACACCGGACGTATACGAAGGCGCCCCTGCACCGGTTGCTGCTTTCCTGGCAACCGCCAGCAAGGTCGCGGTTTTCGCTGTGCTGGTGCGTCTGTTCCAGATTTCCCCGGCAGCCAGCAGCGGCGTATTGCATGACGTCCTGGCCGTAATCGCCGTGGCTTCGATCCTGGTCGGTAACCTGCTGGCGCTGACCCAGAACAACCTCAAGCGTCTGCTGGGTTATTCGTCCATCGCCCACTTCGGTTACCTGATGATCGCGCTGGTTGCCAGTAAAGGCATGGCCGTTGAGGCAATCGGTGTCTATCTGGCGACCTATGTACTGACCTCGCTGGGCAGCTTCGGTGTAATCACCATGATGTCCTCGCCGTACAGCGGCCGCGATGCCGATGCGATGTTCGAGTACCGCGGCCTGTTCTGGCGCCGTCCGTACCTGACTGCGGTCATGACCCTGATGATGCTGTCTCTGGCGGGCATCCCGCTGACGGCTGGCTTCATCGGCAAGTTCTACATCATCGCCACCGGCGTTGAATCGCACCTGTGGTGGCTGATCGGCGCACTGGTCATTGGTAGCGCAATCGGCGTGTTCTACTACCTGCGAGTGATGGTCACGATGTATCTGGTCGATAACAAGCTGCCTCGTCACGATGCGGCCTTCAACTGGGCACAGCGTACAGGCGGCATCATGCTGCTGGCCGTTGCCATCCTGACCTTCGCATTGGGTGTGTACCCACAACCATTGCTGGATCTGGTGTTGAATGCAGCCCTGGCGGGCTGATCGGTACTAAACAAAAAACCCTGCTTCGGCAGGGTTTTTTTTGGCTTGCAGGGGGCGAATTCATTCGCGAAGAGTCAGTGCATCCAATACATGTTCATCGTTTGGAATACCGTTTCGCGAATGAATTCGCTCCTGGGTCTTGGTCAGACGCGGAACTGGGCGACCAGGCCGCCAAGGCGTTTGCCAAGGTCAAACAGGCTGCGAGAGGTCTGAGCGCCCTGTCGGGTTTCATCGGCAACGGTTTCGACTGCTACGGCGATCTGGTGGACGCTGCGGTTGATCTCCTCAGCTACCGCCGTCTGCTCTTCAGCGGCACTGGCGATCTGGGCGTTCATCGAGTTGATGGTCGCAATCAGTTCACCAATCGTCACCAACGACTGTCCTGCATCATTGGCCTGAGTCGAGGTACCGTCACCGGCCTCGCTGGAACGGCGCATGGCTCCTACCGCTTCCTCAGTGCCCTTTTGCAGACGGTCGATCATGCCCTGAATTTCCTGGGTGCTTTGCTGAGTCCTGCTGGCCAGTGCCCGGACTTCATCGGCCACGACCGCAAAACCTCGCCCGGCCTCCCCTGCCCTCGCGGCTTCGATTGCCGCGTTGAGCGCCAGAAGGTTGGTCTGTTCTGCAATGGAACGAATGACGCCCAGCACGCTGACAATCGAGGAAACATCCTGCTGCAAGCTATCCAGCGATGAACCACTTTTGCGGATGTCATCTACCAGAGCGTGGATCTGCTTGATACTGCCATCAACCACTCGCTTGGCAGCCTTTCCTTGCTCATCGGTCTGCTGGGCAGCCACAGAAGCACCCTGAGCGCTTTTTGCGACTTCCTGGGCAGCGGCAGACATTTCGTTGATGGCGGTCGCAACCTGATCGGTTTCATGACGCTGACGATCCATTGCCTGTTCCGAGCGTTGTGCCTGATCGGACACCTCGCTGACCAATCCGGTCAACTGCGTAGTCATCTCGGTGATCTGGCGAACGATGCCATGGATCTTGTCGACAAAGCGGTTGAACGATCCCGCCAGTTCGCCGAGTTCATCCTGGCTGGTAATGGCCAGCCGGCGCGTCAGATCACCTTCACCGGCGACGATATCGTCCAGGTTGTTTTTCATCAAACGCAGAGGACGCAACAGGGTTCCGGTCAGGACAATGCCGATCACGCTAATGATCACCAGTACCAGCACGGTAATGCCGACAATGCTGTACAGCATGTCTTGCAGGCGTGCTTCAACGTTCTGCTTGACCACGGCGACCTGGGCTTCGATACCGTCGAGGTTGACTGCGCTACCCACGACCAGATCCCACTTGGGCAGGTATTCGGTGTAACCGACCTTGGGGACCGGTTCAGTCTTGCCTGGCAATGCCGAGGCGTAATAGGTGTAGTGAGTACCAGCCTTGGCGACGGCCACCAGCTCTCTATTCAGGTAGACGCCATTGGGATCGCGCGCGTCCTTGAAGCTTTTGCCCAGGCCATCGGCACTGGTGCTGCGAAAGATACGTATGATTTCGGAGTCATAACCAAACAGGTAGCCATCCTTGCCATAGCTGACAGATGCGAGCAGCTTGATGGCATTGGCCTTGGGAGCGTCATCACCTGGCGCAGCATTGTCGTAAATGGGCTTGATGCCGCTAAGGGCGATATCCACATAGTTTTTCAGGGTGGCACGAGCCTCTGTCAGCAAGCGTTCCCGTGTTTCGCTGACCTCTCTATCGGCTTGTTGGTGGAGGATAAACACCGTTGTCGCGCTGATCACCACAGCGAACAACAACACTGGTAAGACGGCCAATGACAGAACCTTGGCTTTCAGACTCAGACGCATAGGATTCGCCTATTCAGTTGTTTTTATAGGGGAGTGTTTCAACCTTTATCGGCAAAGGTAGTGGGGAATTAAGATATTCCCCACTTTTTTGTAGGAAGGGACTGACTCAGGGCAAGGTGCGTTCAGGTAGGTCGATCTGCACACGAAGCCCGCCCATGGGGCTGGTGAGCAGTTGCAGGTCGCCGCCCCATGCTTCGACAATATCGCGCACGATCCCCAAGCCGAGCCCATGGCCGGTGATCTGTTCGTCGAGACGGGTGCCACGGCTGAAAACATCGGCACGCTGAGACTCAGGAATCCCCGGTCCATCGTCGTCGACCAGAAGCGAAAAGCCCTGCGCTTTCGGTGTAATGTTCAGGCGAACTTCACTGTCTGCCCACTTGCAGGCGTTATCGAGCAAGTTACCCAGCAGCTCGAGAATATCCTCACGATCCCACGGCAGATGCAGGCCGCTCTGGACATCATTGATCAGATCCAGATGCTCACCATGGATCATGCGCAGTGTAGAAAACAGGCTGGATAATTCTGCATCGCAATCGAAGCGCGCCCCAGGCAACGCATCACCCGACAGGCGAGCACGATTGAGCTCACGCTCCAGACGCAGGCGAATATTCTCCAGTTGCTCATGCAGTGTTTTACGCAAAGCCGGGTTGGCATCCAGTTGTTCGCTCGATGCCAGGCTGAGCAGAACAGCCAGGGGCGTTTTTAGGGCATGCCCAAGGTTACCCAGCGCATTGCGTGAACGCTTGAGGCTGTCTTCGGTATGAGCAAGCAAATGGTTGATCTGAGCCACCAGCGGCTCAAGCTCAAGGGGTACTTGATTGTCCAGCTGCGAGCGCTGGCCTTGCTGCAATTGGGATATCTGTTCGCGAACGGTTTCCAGAGGTCGCAAGGCTCTGCGTACGGTAACGCGCTGCAGCACAAGAACCAGGATGAGTGCAGCAAGGCCAAACCCCAAGCCTATTTGCTGCATGCGCTGAAAGCTGGCCCTGACTGGCGTGTAGTCCTGCGCAACCGTCACAGTGATCTGCTGCCCGAACTTTCGGTAGTCCGCACTCCATACCAGAAGGGATTGTCCGGTGTGCCCCAGCTCCAGGTCAGCATGCAGCCCTGCCCCCTCGGGTTTGGGCAACTCAAAATCCCATAGTGAGCGAGAGCGCCAATAGCCTTGGGGGAAGTCCAGACGGAAGTAATGACCGGAGAGCGGACGCTGGTAGGCCGCAGACAAGCGCTGCTCATCCAGCTGAATCCCGACCGGGCCACGAACCAAGGCAACCAGCAGGCTTTCGCTTTCCTTGCGCAGCCCGGCTTCCAGATAGCGCTGTAGGCCCAGCTCGAACAAGTACAGGCTGGTCTGAGCCATCACCAGACCCACAACGACCAGAACGGCGATAAGACCGAGGCTCAGGCGCCTCTGTATGGACTTCAAGCGTTATTACCACCGAACAGATAACCCTGACCACGACGAGTCGTGACCACTGAACGCCCGAGCTTGCGCCTCAGGTGATTGACATGAACTTCTATCACATTGGAGTCGCGTTCGTTTTCGCCATCGTACAAATGCTCGGAAAGATGGCTTTTGGAAAGGATCTGCTCAGGGTGATGCATGAAGTAACGAAGCAGACGGAATTCGGCAGACGTCAGTTGAATATCCACACCGTCGCGAACAACACACTGTCTGCTTTCATCCAGATTGAGCCCTGCTGATTCGAGGGTCGGCTGGTTGGCCAGCCCATGCGAGCGGCGCAGCAAAGCCTGGATGCGCAACTGCAATTCTTCGGGATGAAAGGGTTTGGTCAGGTAATCGTCGGCACCTGCCTTCAAACCTTCTATGCGCTCTGACCATGAGCCCCGCGCCGTAAGAATGAGCACAGGCGCAGCCAGGCCTTTGGCGCGCCATTGTTGAAGCACCTCAAGACCGGGAAGACCTGGCAGCCCCAGATCCAGAACGATCAGGTCATAGGGCTCGCTCACGCCTTGATAGACCGCATCACGGCCATCAGCCAGCCAATCAACGGCATAACCTTGTCGCCCAAGGGCAGAGATCAGTTCATCCGCCAAAGGCACATGATCCTCAACCAGTAGTAGCCGCATCAATCATCTTCCTCGTCTTGCAGGAGTCGCCCGTCACGTGCGTTGAACTTGAGCTCGCGGACAACGCCTTGCGTGGTCAGCAACTCGAATTCATAGACGTACAGGTCATTTTTTTCTTCCAGCTCAGCCTCAAGCAGCTTGGCACCAGGATGATGACTCAAAGCTTGCTCGATGAATTGCTCAAGAGGCAGGATCACCCCACGCTGTCGCAAACTGAGTGCCTCGTCCTGATTCAGGTCCTTGGCCTGAGCCGCAGTGCAGAGCAGCCCCAAGCCAAGGAGTGTGCAGAGACGCTTTTCGACCTTCATTACTTATCCTGATAGTTCTTGTATATCTGCCCGGTGACAGCGTCTATTTTCAGGTCCCACTGAATGCCTGCGGTATCACGTAATTCGATTTGATAAACGTATTTACCGTATTCGTTTTCGAGCTCCGTCTCGGTGATCGTTGCACCAGGGTGCTTGGACAATGCGTATTCATTGAGCTTTTCAAAAGACTGGATGGTTCCTGCATCCCTGAGGCGCAGGGCTTCATCTGGCCCGATATCACGTGCCAGGGCAAACCCGGCAGAAGCAGTGAGCATTACGGCAGTCAGCAAAGTGGTCAGTCTTTTCATTATGGGCTCCGTCGAGTGGTGCTTTCTACGGATACCAAGATAAGGGTATCAACTTAACTCAAGCTGAATCCCTCTGGCTACATGCCATCACTACTTGTCCGAGCACCTTACCCGAGCATGGTGTTTGAAAGCATTGCTGTTAAACTCGTCCCCTGCATTTATCGCTTACGCGATCGCCATCTATCCAGGGCTTATACACAGTGGAAATTTTCAAAGAGTTTACTTTCGAGTCTGCACACCGGCTCCCCCATGTGCCTGAAGGCCATAAATGTGGACGCCTGCACGGGCATTCGTTCCGGGTAGGGATTCATCTGTCCGGCAAGGTCGATCCTCATATTGGCTGGATACGCGACTTCTCCGAGATCAAGGCTATCTTCAAGCCACTGTATGAGCGCCTGGATCATAACTACCTCAATGACATCCCGGGCCTGGAAAACCCGACCAGCGAAAATCTGGCGAAATGGATCTGGGATGAACTGAAGCCCCTGCTGCCTGAACTCTCGGCGGTTCGTATTCACGAAACCTGTACCAGCGGATGTGAATATCGCGGCGAGTGATGCCAGCTCATATATAAAACCACCTTTACGGTGGTTTTTTATTGCCCTGAATCAAGAGACGGACAGCGCTCCACCAATGAGCAGGAGCGAATTCATTCGCGAGGCAGGTGGCCTCTTCCCGGATAAATCCGGTCCTACGGATGTGTGGTTTTTTCATCACCTGAAAGACAAAACCCCCACCTGCTTTCGCAGATGGGGGTTCTGAATTTGAATCTTGACGATGACCTACTCTCACATGGGGAAACCCCACACTACCATCGGCGATGCATCGTTTCACTACTGAGTTCGGGATGGGATCAGGTGGTTCCAATGCTCTATGGTCGTCAAGAAATTCGGTAGCCGGTGCGTACTGAGTACGTGCCAGCGAATGGGTGTGTAATAGATCTTTCGGTAATTTGTGTGTGTGGCGCAAACTTTCGGTTCGTCATCTTCACTACACCACAACCTGCTCTTCGCAGATTGCTTGGGTGTTATATG